>JAHECS010000053.1 GCA_024641635.1 Actinomycetes bacterium
GTTGGACTGTTCGTCGAGGGAGTACCTGTTTGAACAGTCAAATTCAAAAGCAAGGTCTTCCGGAACCTTATAGACCGAGAACTCGGCCTGATACTTATGCGTGACCACCTTCAGCCCTTCATCATCAAGTTCCGCGGATTCGATCGCGTTCGTTAGATCGGTCTTCTTTCCTAGTGCTTTAGAGTCCTTTTCTAACGCATGGTAAAGATAGACGGGTACGAGACCATCGTTAATCGTCTTCCGAGCTCTGCCTGGAGCCTCGCTGACGCAGGGATACGAGATGTCGGAGAAATATGCGGTCGCGTTACCGGGTTGCCTTTCTACAAGCCATGACTTGAGAAAATCCCGTGCGGCATTCTCGATCTTCTTTTCCTTTCTCGCAGGGGTCCTCGGGATCGAGATCAGGTCTGACGACCCGATCACAGAGACGGAATCAGCACCGGTTCCGCCAATCCCGAAAACGCTTTCCCACCAGGGGGCCAGTCCCGCCCAGCGGGCGATGTGACGGTCGTAATTCTCGCCCGCTCTTACATCGGAATTCCCGGCAGTCAGATGACCGTTGAAAAGACTCGCAGGGAATGACGAACTTCGGTAATCAACGTCGATGTCCGCATGCTCCTCGTCCTCAGAGATCGAGAGCTGGATCGAAGGCTTAGCGTCCTTCAATCGGAAGTTAAGAGGATAGCCCTTGTGAAAGAACTTGTTGTTGCTATCGTGTTCAAATGTCTCAGAAGCCCTTAGTTTCGAAACTGCATCTGCTTTCAGGATCGCATAGATCCTGAACTGTTCATCACCGCCCGCATTCGGAACTTTGCCTCTTACTTTTTCGATCGAATCGAGCAGATCTATCGCGGAACCAAGCCGCTTACCTTCAGGACTGACAAGGGTCGTCTTGATGAGAGCGTTTGTAACGGCTTCGAAAGTAGTCCTGACCGACATCGCGAGGTTCTCGTACTCTGTTTTAGGGTCCAACGATTCGCCTGCCACCCGGTTGTAATCCCTGAACCATGCGTCCACCAGCCGTTTCTGTTCGCGGTCGAGACTCGCATAGGTGCCGTCCGTCCCGTTCCCATCGGCTTCGATTGCAGGTAAGCCGTCAACGTCGAAACCTCTCACCGAAGATTGGCCGGCCACGATGATCAACGCGAACACCGCTGCCACCATCGCGCAACGCCCGCAGGCGGCAATCAGTCGCCCCTTTTCCCGAATCCTGACAATTACACTCTCTGCTGTTTCTGGCACTATTTTCCTCCTGAACCTGCCGGGATGGTACCGGTTCTCATTTCGTTTGGTTAGCCTCATAGTTCTTTTGCATCAAGTCCTCAGAATGCCTTCCCATCTGCTGAAGATACGTCATCACCGTATTGACCGGAACATTCAATCGCTCGACCCTCTCTGCGGCAACTATATGCACGCTGCCGGTCCATGGCGCCGGAGCATCGGGAATATAGATCACAACTCTTCCGTCGCTCAACCGCTCGATCTCAAACGCGACAAATGATGACTCGTCAAAGTTCACCACAAGGCAATGCAGATCCGCGACCTGCTTTGGATCCAAATTGTTTGTAAACGCTTTGATCAGAGTGTATCCGGGAAGACGCTCCAGCACGGCTGACTCAGCCATCTCCATGATCTTGACTGCCCGGTTCGTGCGCGCAACCAGCCCGGCGAGAAAGCAAACGAGAGCGACAAATACGATCGCGATGATATTCGCGACCGCCATTCCACCGATCGATTCAACAGGATAAAAGGCATCGAATTGTTTCGCGATCGCTGCCATGACGTTGACTGCCTTAAGAGCGACCATTCCAAGCAGGACAACCGGAACCAAAAAGACGATCCCGCCGATTATCGTCGTCTTCAAAAATCCAATCATATTTTTCAGTTTTGGCAGGACCCGGAGCAGAAGCGGACTATAGTTCGAACAATAAGCAATCAGTATACTACGACAAGCTTTCCGCTCACGAAAGCCCGATCAACTCAAAACCGTTCAGGAGGCCGCATCAAGCTCGAATCGCAGGATACGGAGGAGGTCAGGCACGATCGGCAAAATGGCCCTCAAACCGGCAACTATCCACTCCGACGCTCGCGCCGTCAAATACGACCGCATTAACATATTCGAAAAGCGAGGTATTTTGATTCCGCAGGACGAAAATTGTCAAGAACAGACTTCGCGCACGAATCAGATTCCATTCATGTCTACCTGAAGTTTTTGAACTTTCGCCGCACTGGTATTATCGGTTTCCGACACAGGTATCGAAGAAATGGTGTTTTGGTCAAGCCATTCGTTCTTGTGGTCTGCAATGAAACGGCCTTTTGATTCCACGGGCAAGCGAATCGACTGCTCCGGCTGACGTCCTTCAACACGACGGAATCTTTGACCACGATCATGCCATTGACAATCACGCAGGGTAAGTTGGAAGGCTAGCCATTCACCCCGGCCAGGTAGGTGGCGTTGTCGCGAACCGTCTTCGGATCGAGAAGCCGATCTAATCGCGGCCCCAGAGAGAAATGCGCGCGGTCTTTCGGCCGAGGGATTTCGCCTCGTACCAGAACTCGACTTTACTGATGACCCGATCTTTTCCTCTAAGGTCAATAGCCTTGGTTTCTCCGCCGTCTTTGACCAACGATCGCATAGCGACCTTTTGAGTTGAACCGTTGCCAAAAGTGATTTCGACCCTATAAAAGCGAACCGCTGTCCGGGATACCTTTAGCTTGATTTTCTTAAAGTCGCCCCGTAAGCCTGTTACGACGATCGTATCGTGATCCAGCCTGTCACCGACGTTTCTGGTGCCGAGAAGACGCCAATCATTTGCTTGTACCTGTAACTCCGAAACACCGCTGAAAATGATCAGAGCAAACAAGACAGTAGAAAATAGAGTTATTCTTTTCATTTGTTTTCAGCAATGTTACCCGGGGCGGGTACCTTTTAGGTACTCGCCATCGGGAAACTCATGTCTCCGTTGTATGTGGTGATCTTGTTGCTTCCAATGAGCTGGGCGGCGGTGCCCACCCCGCCCGCCCAAGGGAGCCGTAATTGCCCGGACCTGCGAGGCCAGCCGGTCTGTCTGGTTTTGCGCGGCTGCCGGCATGGAGTCCAAGCCGGTTGCGGCGCTCCCTCGATCGGTCAGTTGGTGGCAAAGTGATCATAGATCGTCCGCGCAACTTCGGCGATGGCACGGTCGCGGTCGGCCAACGGCGTGTCGCTCGACGCCGTGAAGATCACGACGGCAAAACGGCGACCGTCCGGAAGCGTGACATAGCCGACGTCGTTTGCGACCCCGATGCTTGTTCCTGTTTTGTGCGCTACGGCCGTGCCGCGCGGCAGAAGCCCCTTGATCCGGCCAGCGCCCGTTCGCGTGCGCGACATGCTCGCGATGAGGAAGTCGCGAGAACCTTTGCTGATCCCACTTGCGCTGTCGATTTTCATGAGAAGGTCAAGCATCGCGAGGGGGGTGGACTGATCGCGCGGATCCGCCTCGAACTTCGGGTCTTTCGGCATCGTAACGAACTGCTGGACCTTCTCGGGATTCTTCTGCAGGAATTCATTGACCGCAGCCACGGTTGCCGGACGATCCATGCCGCTCATGTCCATAATAAGATCCTTTGTATTCCGATCGATGCGTATGTCCCTGATCGCGAGCTTCCGCATTGCGGCGGTGATCGCCTCGGGTCCACCGGCGAGCGAGAAAACGGCGTCCGTCGCGGTGTTGTCACTCATCGTGATCATTGCCTCGATCAGATTGGCGACCGAAAGCTGCAGACCTGGGTGCACGAAATTCTGGGCAATCACATTGTCGCCGGTAGCCATGTCGTCAAGAGGCAGCTCCACCAGGTGGTCAAGTTTGACCTCACCCGCTTCTACTTTTTTGAGCAAGGCG
Organism: Actinomycetes bacterium; assembly: GCA_024641635.1. Lineage (GTDB taxonomy): Bacteria > Actinomycetota > Actinomycetes > S36-B12 > S36-B12 > UBA10649. Next base: position 3,882 of record JAHECS010000053.1, read on the forward strand.
ACCGCGGCGGGCACCTTGTAGGTGCTCGCCATCGGAAAAGTCATGTTTCCGTTGTGTGAGACGATCTTGTTGCTTCCGATGAGCCGGGCGGCGAAGCCCACCCGCCCGACCAAGGGAGAGGTAATTGCCTCGACCTGCGCGGCTACCGGGTCTGCCTTTTCTTGCGCTGCGGCGGGCATGGCCAGCCACGGCAAGAGGAGCGCGCCGATTAAAATCAATATAAGTGTTTTCATGTTTTATTTTCCTCTCTTGTTAGTAATTGCTTTGTTGCGATGGTCACCCTTGCCTTCTTGCATAATGGTGACCATCATCAGGGCAAAAGCCATGAAACCTACTTCTCAAGACGGAAGATCCGGTGCTGCATGCTAAGAAACACCGGCTTTCCGGACTTGTCACGCCGCAACTGACCAACCACACCTTTATAGGCACCATCTGTCATGATAACCATGTCTTTACCCGCGCTGCTCATCGAAATCGGTGGAGGGTTCTCAAAAACTTGTACGCCTCCTACTGGTTTGATTAAGCGTTGAGCCATGAGCCGGTCGTTCTCAAAATAGAGTTTGTAGTCTTCATTATCCCCTAGCCAAAGACCTACGAAAGGTTCAAGGGAACTACGATCTGCAGGGATTGCAACCAGGGGTATTTTCTCAATATCCAAATATTTTTTGAGAGCCAGTGCGATTACCGCATCGTACACCTCAATACCACGGTCGCCGTTCGTAAGAACAACAATCCCGAACTTCTTATCCGGTGCAAACAGCATCTTGGCGGTAAACCCTGCCGTCCGACCGGCATGAGAAGCGGTTCGCACACCGCCGATATCCTCAACGAACCACGTAACGCCGGTGTATTCACTCAACTCGCCTTTGACCAATGGACTGTGTGCCATGTCCAGCAACTTTGGAGACAACAGTTGATTGCCGTCCTTGTCCTTACCGTCGAACTGAAATTGGAGCCACTTCATCATGTCACTGGCATTACTGATTATGGCTCCGGCCGGATAGACGACCCGCGGAAAAGGCGTAAAGCTGACCTTAGGTTCGGACGTCCCGTCAAATACTGCGCCATGGCCAACAGCAAAGCGGTCTGCCATTAATCGATCCATGAAGAATGACGTGTGCGTCATGCCCAGGGGCACAAACAACTCGTCCTCAGCTTTTTGTTCATAAGATTTTGAACGGCTGACGGCTTGAATGAGGCGTCCTGCAATGATGAAGTTGACATTGTTGTAGGCCCAGACCTCGCCATAAGGTGTGCGTTGCGGCAGGAATCGAAAAGCCCGCACGGCCTTCTCCAGGGCATCTTCCCCCGAACTGATATCCTCAAAAAAGTCGCCTTGCCAGCCAGTCCGGTGCTGGAAAAGGTCGATGACCTTCGCCTTTTCTGAAGCCTCTCTATCCAGGACCAAAAACTCCGGGAGATACGTCCGAACCGGCGCTTCGAGGTCGAGCTCTCCGCGTTCTGACATTTTAAGAACCACGGTGGAGGTAAAAGTCTTCGATATGGAGCCGATATAAAACACGGTGTCTTCAGTGACAGCCTGGGGATCGTCAATATTGGTAATGCCGAGGCCGGCCATTTCGACCTTGCCATCGTTTATGATCCCAATGGCTATACCTGGGACTTTTATCTCGTCCATGAGGCGCTGAGCTTCGCTCTTAATTTCCTCAAACCGCTTGTCCGTGTTTTTCTGGGCAGCTGCTGGCACCGGAGCGGTCAACATTGCGCCGATGACTAGACAAGTGAATAGTAAATGCAGGGCTGGCCCCCAAGCGCGAGTTTTCAGTTGAATTGCTTTCATATCAGTTTCTCCTTCTTTTCTCGTTCTTAGACCATGCCAAAACGGGCAAAGTTCTCACCGGCCTCGTTGCTTCATCGCCTCGAGACCGGTGTCCCCCAGGTGCTCGGCATTCCAGAAAGCCGCGATCCACTTAATGGAGCGGCGTCAATTCCCGGGCAGAGTCTTGGCCGCGCCGGTATCGTCCGGCATCGGGGCATATGGTGCCGACAGGATTGTGGTTTCGTTGATCCACTTGCCGACGCTGACCGGCTCGAAGCGGCCCTTGGGTTCCACCGGATAGCGGATCGGCTGGCCGGCCTTGACCGGCAGCACTTTCGAGTCCTTCACGGTGATGGTGCCGTTGATGATGACGTACGGGATGCCGGTCGAGGGCAGACCGTTCTCGCCCGCCTTGTAGGTGGCATGGTCGGTCACTGTCTTCGGATCGAACAGCGTCAGGTCCGCGATCTTGCCGACCTGCACGCGGCCGCGCTCCTTCATCGCCTTAAGACCTGCGTCGCCCAAATGCAGCGCGCTCCAATAGCTGAGCTGCGCCAGGCTGAACATCAGTGGCACGCCCTGCTCGCGGCCCATCCGCAAAGTCTTGGCATGGGCCCCGGCCGTGCGCGGGTGGCCAGCATATTGCGCATAGTCGGCGTCCCAGGGCAGCAGCTTTCCGTCCGTTCCAACGCCGGGCGTCGGGTCACCCCCCACCGTCATGTGCGGAATGGTCAGCCAGTACGGCATCCATGCCTTACGGGCGGGCATGAATACAACGATGGTCTGGCCCGGATCCTTCTCCACCAATGCCTCAAAGTTGGTCTTGGTGAGGAACTTATCGGTCAACGGATCGTAGATCGTCTCCTCGTACTTATTGCCGTATGTTTTCTCCCACAGATCCGGCTGCAAGAAGTCGGCGCCCACGGACGTCGAGCCGGCATCGTAGGGGTAGTGCTCGGACCACATGTTGAGGCCCTTTTTACGGGCCATCTGCAGCTTTTCTTCGATCTCCCACCAGCCATAGTCGTTGTTGTGGGCCATCAGCAGCGGGGCGTCCAGCAGCATGGCATTCGTGAACATCTCGTCGAAGCCGATCTGCGCTTCGGTCGGGGTCTCTGCGCTCAGGTGGAAGCGGGTATGCACCGAGGTGAGCCGGCCGTAGCGCGCCGCCGCGCGCTGCGCCTCGAACACTTCGTAGCTTGTTACCCCTTTCGCCATATAGGCGAGGCCCATGCCGATGCCGAGGGCTCCCGCGCGCAGATCCTCATCCATGATTTTCATGATGGCATTCATCTGGTCGATGTTGCTGCGCGTCACAGACCAGCCCGGGATGCCGTCCTTGGCCGATGCAGTAATGTAACCGGTCCCATTGGACAAATCGATTGGCTCGGTGATCTTGACCTCGGGGTCATGCACCAACATCCGCGCGATACTGTGACCTGCGGTCGTGCCGTAATTGACCTGCCAGCCTTCCTTGGCCTT
>JAHECS010000011.1:0-73813 GCA_024641635.1 Actinomycetes bacterium
GCATGTCCGAGTAGCGGGCCTGGAGCCAAGCCCAGTACTCCCGGATCAGGTCCCCGAAGGCGGCGTAGTCGGACTCCGTCGTCGCCACGCGAATGTCGTCGTTCACCTGAGCATCCTGTCGTACTGACGTCCGTCCGTGATCTCAGCACCGACGATGACCACGTTGTACGTTGCGGGCGCGAGGTCCTCCCGTCACCAGGCAGCCGCGAGCGTCACACGCCGCGTCACACGCGCACCGGCTTTGCTGGGACAGCGCCCGCTCGGGACGCAGGACGGGAGCGTGACATGAGCACGATCGAGGACCTGGTCGCGGGCGCCGAGGCTCGCTGGCTCGACGGCTGGGCAACAGGCCCCACGGAGGACGAGGGAATCGGGCCCTTGAGCGGCGCGGTCGCCCCGGATCACGTGCTGCCGGATCACACGGGCGAGGAGCGATCCCTGTCCGAGTTCTGGGCCGACGGACCCGCGCTCATCCTGTTCTGGCGGCACTTCGGGTGCTCGTGCGGAGTGGAGCGGGCCCGGCGGCTCGTTGCGGAGTACTCGGCATTACGGGACGCCGGCCTGACGCCGGTGATCGTGTCGCAGGGGGAACCGCTGCGAGCGGCGGAGTACCGCGCAGCACACAACCTGCCGTGCGCGGTGCTGTGCGATCCCGACCTCGGGGCGTACCGCGCCTACGGCGTGGGGCAATGGCCGGTCGAGCGAGTCCTGTTCGATGCGCCGCGCGAGTTCTGGACCCATGACCGGGGACTGGGCGAGAGCTTCCAGGCCACCCGGAGGCAGGAGGGGCGCCCTCCCGTGGACGATCCGTGGCGTGGCATCGCCGAGTACGTCGTCGGACAGGATGGTCGCGTTCGGCTGCCCTACCGCTACCAGTACTGCGAGGGCTTCCCGGACCCCCGAGTGCTCATCACTGCGGCGCGCCTGGGCGGCAGCGGCGCGGGCTGACCTCACGGTGACGGACGCCAATCCGTGGCTCTGCCGGATCGGCGATGGAGCACGTCGTTCGGGCTGAGGGCGGCTGCGACGACATCCCCCCGCCCCCTCCGCCCCTTCCCTTCGTTGAGTGCGGAGTTGTTGGTGTATCCGGACCCCCGAAGCGCCCAACAACTCCGCACTCAACGAAAGGGAGCCCCGGCGCGTCGGACGGCACCACCAGGCGACCCTCGCCTCCGCTCAGATTCCCAGCAGCGTCCGAAGGTGCCGCGGCGCTGGCGACCCCTGCCCCAGGACCAGGTCGTGGATCTGCCGGTCGGACCACTCGCTGTGCATGACGCGCAGGTCGGACACGATCCCCGACACCGCGCGGTACCCCGCGTAGTAGGTGGGAAGCTGGCCCGCGGTGAGCAGGGCCCGGCGCCACTTGCCCACGGCCTCCCCCTCCTCCTGGAAGCCCACCTCGCGCATCAGCCACATGGCCTCGCTCTCGGACATCCCATGGGCGTGGACGCCGATGTCGAGGATGGTGTTGATCGTGCTCCGCAACTGCATCTTCAGCTGCTGCAGGCGAAGCGCCTGAGCCGACCGAGGTTCGTCGTCCGGTGCATAGCCGCGTTCGACCATGAGCTCCTCGGTGTAGACCGCCCACCCCTCGATGAAAACGCCGCTGCGGCCGAACCGCCGCACCCGGGTCGGGGATTCGAGCAGCTGCGCGTGCGCGAGCTGCAGGACATGACCGGGCATCGCCTCGTGCACCGAGAGACCATGGAGCTGAACGCCGTTGTACTCGCGGTAGAACGAGGCGATCCTCTCCGCGTCCCAGTCATCCGGCGTCGGCGCCACCGCCACGTATGTCGCGACGGCAGCGGACTCGAGTGGCCCGGGGGCGTCGCAGTAGGCCACGGCGACTCCGCGGTGGATCCCCGGCATGTCGATGATGCGGACGTCGAGATCGGGCACAGCCACGAGGTCGTGCTCCCGGACGAATGCCGTGGTCCGGTCCAGGGCCTGCCCCATGAGCGGCAGGAGCGTGGCGTCCGAGACAGGGGACAGCCTGGCCACCTCGTCGAGCGCCTCCCTGATGGCCTCGGCGTCCGAGTCGTGCCCTGTCGTCCCCAGGTAGCCTCGCGCCGCATCCGCGAGCTGCTCGCCGATCCGCGCCAGGTGCTCCTGCGCATCCACGAGTAACGCCTCCGCAGACGTGGCATCGTCGAGGGAATGCCACAAGGCGCCCGCGTACAGCCGATCACCCAGCCTCGGGTCCCGCGTCGCGTCCGGAGCCCGCTCCTCCAGCCAGGCGCAGAACGCGTCGACCTCCTCGATCGACGTGTCGACGACGCGATCGTCACTGGCGAGCATGCGCGCCTCGCCGTCGATGAGACGTCGCGTCCCCTCCAGCTGCGCCACTGCTGTCTCGACGTGGATGGCGGACATCTCCCCCAGGTGCTCGCGTGCAGCGGCGAACAGGGCCGGCATCGCCGCGAGCCGACCCCGAAGCGATGCTGCGCGCTCCTGCTCCGGTGCGAAGTCGCGGGACATGAGCAGGTGCAGCGCCGTCCCGGGGTTCCACTCCATCGGATCCCACTCGTGCCGCCGGACGTCGTCCAGTTCGAAGACGGTGCGCAGCAGCGCGGCCCGCAGGATCTCCAGGTCCACGAGGTCGGCGACACCGAGCTCGACGTCGTCGATCGCGTCAAGCGCGGTGACGTGATCGTTCACGACCCGCAGCTGGGCGTCGAGAGCGTCGGCGGACATGTCGGGCAGCCGATCGTCGAACCGATGGTCGCCCAGCGACGTTGCGGACACCGGGTCGGCCTCGAGCAGGTCGTCGACGACCCTCTCCGCCAGGGCGCGGAACTCGTCGGTGGCACTCATTCCTGGCCCTCGACCCTGCGGATCTCGGAGATCCGGCGACGCGACGCGACGCGGGTGGCGGTCTCTGCATCGAAGCCACGCTCCCGGCCGACGGCGACCAGCGCCATGAGCAGGTCGCCGAACCCCTGCTCGTCGTCGACGCCGGCCATCGCGTCGACGGCCGCGGCAGCGGAGGGCATCGGCGGGAGCGCGTCACCGAGCGCTGCGCTGCGCGAGATCACCTTGCCCGCGTGCACGAGCGCCGGCAGCGCCGACGGGATGCCGTCGGTGACCGACGACCGGCCCTTCTCCTGCGCCTTCAGCGCGTGCCAGTTCGCCTCGACCTGTTCCGCGGTCTCCGCCGTCGCCTCGCCGAAGACGTGCGGATGACGCGAGACCAGCTTCGCGACGATGCCGTCGGCCACATCGTCGATCGTCCACGGGTCGTCGGGGTCCTCCGCCGCGATGCGCGCGTGGAAGACGACCTGCAGGAGGAGGTCGCCGAGCTCCTCGCGAAGCCCGTCGCGATCGGATTCCTCGATGGACTCGACCGTCTCGTAGGCCTCCTCGACGAGGTACTCGACGAGCGACTCGTGGGTCTGACGCGCATCCCACGGGCACCCGCCAGGGGACCGCAGCCGGTCCATCACCGCGACGAGGTCGAGCACGTGCTCGCCGGCACGTGATGGGCCTGGCATCAGCCGAGCGTGGGCTCGACCGAGAGGTCGTTGGGCGTGGGTCCGAGGGACAGCGTCGTCGGGTCCCAGGTGCCGTAACGCGGACTCACGGTGGTGTCGAGCTCCTGGCTGAGCTGGGACGCGGCCTCGAAGACTGCCTGGCCCTGCTCCTCCGCCGAACCCGTCGGGTCGAGTGCGATGCCCAGCTCCTGGGCCTGGACCTGCAGGCGGATGAACGCGGCGATCTGCGACGGTGCGACGTTCTCCTGGACGAACGCGTTCTCGAGCTGGGCCTGGCCGCCGAGCTGCCCCTGGTAGTTGGCGATCTGCTCGTCGATCTTGCCCTGCGTGATGACGACGCCCTCCTGCTCGGCAAGGCGATCCACGATCTCCCGCGTGATCATCCGACCCAGGGTCTGCTGGACGAGGGACGCGTCGGGTGAGGTCACCGGCTGCCCCTTCGCCTCGAGGATGTCCTGCACCTGCGTGGTGAGGGCCTGGTCGGTGATCCGGGTGTCGTCAAGCGTGGCCGCCGACCCCGCGGTCTGGTTGGCGCAGGCCGTCAGGGCGACCACGGAGACGACCAGGGCGGCGGCGGCCAGGGCGGCCCGGCGGGATCGGATCATGACGTCGGCTCCATTGTCGGCAGCAGGACGGCGGTGACGAGCTCCGACGCCCAGGTCAGCAGTTCGGTGTCGCGCAGCGGCTGCCCCCCGAGGGAGGCCGTCGCCGGTCGCGGCACGACGATCGTACGGACCGCCGGCTTGACGATGGTGCGCGGGTAGAGCCGGGTCAGGCGCATCTGCGCCGACTCGGGCAGTTGCACGGGGTGCAGGCGGATGCCCCCACCCTGCTGGACCACCTCGCTGAGCCCGGCCCGGCGCGCGAGCACGCGGAAGTGGGCCACCGCGAGGAGGGACTCGACGGGCGCCGGTAGGGCGCCGTACCGGTCCATCAGCTCGGCCGCCACCTCGTCGACGGCCGCGTCCGTGGCGGCGTCCGCGAGCCGCTTGTAGGCCTCGAGGCGAAGGCGCTCATGGGGCACGTACTCGGCCGGGATGTGGGCGTCGATCGGCAGCTCGACCTTCACGTCGATCGTTGCGACGGTCGGCTCGTCCTTGTACTCGGCCAGCGCCTCCCCCACGAGACGCACGTAGAGGTCGAAGCCGACGTCGGCGATGTGTCCGCTCTGCTCCCCGCCCAGGAGGTTGCCGGCGCCACGGATCTCGAGATCCTTCAGCGCGATGTGCATGCCCGAACCCAGGTCCGTGTGCTGCGCGATGGTGGCCAGCCGTTCGTGGGCGGTCTCGGTGAGCGGCTTGTCGGGGGCGTAGAGGAAGTACGCGTAGGCGCGTTCCCGCCCACGACCCACCCGGCCACGGAGCTGATGCAGCTGCGAGAGCCCGAAGGTGTCGGCCCGGTCGACGATGAGCGTGTTGGCGTTGGCGATGTCGATGCCGGACTCCACGATGGTCGTGCAGACGAGGACATCGATCTTCTTGTCCCAGAAGTCGACGATGACCTGCTCGAGTGCGGTCTCGTTCATCTGGCCATGGGCCACGGCGATCGTCGCCTCGGGCACGAGTTCGGAGAGCCGGCGGGCCACGCGATCGATGGACTCGACGCGGTTGTGCACGAAGAAGATCTGCCCCTCGCGCATGAGCTCGCGGTTGATGGCTGCGGAGATCTGCTTGTCGTCATACGGTCCGACGAAGGTCAGGACCGGGTGCCGCTCCTCCGGCGGGGTCTGGATCACGGACATCTCGCGGATCCCGGTCACGGCCATCTCCAGGGTGCGGGGAATGGGCGTCGCGGACATCGCGAGCACGTCGACGTTCGTGCGCAGCGCCTTCAGGTGCTCCTTGTGCTCCACGCCGAACCGCTGCTCCTCGTCGATGACGACGAGGCCGAGGTCCTTGAACCGGACGCCCGACGTGAGCAGCCGGTGGGTGCCGATGAGCACGTCCACCGCGCCGGTGCCCAGGCCCTCCACCGCCGCCTTCGCCTCGGCATCGCTGCTGAACCGCGACAGGGCGGCAACCTTCACCGGGAAGGAGGCGAAACGCTCGGCGAACGTGGACAGGTGCTGCTGGACGAGGAGGGTGGTCGGCACGAGGACGGCGACCTGCTTGCCGTCCTGGACCGCCTTGAACGCCGCGCGCACGGCGATCTCCGTCTTGCCGTACCCGACGTCGCCGCAGATGAGCCGGTCCATGGGCACGGTGCGCTCCATGTCGGCCTTCACCTCGTCGATGCAGGCCAGCTGGTCCGGCGTCTCGACGTACGGGAAGGCGTCCTCCAGCTCGCGTTGCCAGGGGGTGTCCGAGCCGAACGCATAGCCCTTGCTCGCCTGCCGTGCCGCGTACAGCCGGATCAGCTCGGCGGCGATCTGCTTGACCGCCTTGCGGGCGCGGCCCTTGGCCTTCTGCCAGTCCGCGCCGCCGAGCCGGTGGACCGCCGGCGCCTCCCCACCCACGTACTTGGTGACCAGGTCCAGCTGGTCGGTGGGCACGAAGAGCCGGTCCGGCGGCTGGCCCCGCTTGCTCGCCGCGTACTCGAGCACGAGGTACTCGCGCTCGGCGCCGGCCACCGACCGCTGCACCATGTCGACATAGCGGCCGACACCGTGCTGCTCGTGCACGACGAAGTCCCCGGGCTGGAGGCTGAGCGGGTCGATCGAACGGCGCCGGCGCGACGGAAGTCGGCGCATGTCCTTCGTCGACGACCGCTGCCCCACGATGTCGGTCTCGGTGAGGACCACCAGTCCGCAGCCGTCCACGGCGAAACCGTGGAGCAGGCGCCCCCGTGTCACGGTGACGAGACCGGGTTCCGGCGCCGCGGACAGCTCGGTCGCCTCCCGCACGGGCACCCCGCCGTCTGCCAGCTCCTCCACGAGGCGCGTGACGGAGCCGTGCCCCTCGGCGAGCAGGGCGATGCGCGACCCCGCGGTGGCCCACGCCCGCAGGTCTGCCACTGCCTTGACCGAGTCTCCCCGGTAGGACTCGAGCTCCCGTCCGCCGATCCGCACGCCCGCGGTCGGCGCGTCGGCGTCCTCGAGCTCGGCATCCGTCGACAGCGGTGTGATGGACCACCAGGCGTCGCCGCGACCGCGGGCAATGGTGCGAAGGTCGTCGAGGTCGCGGTACGAGGCGGCGGCCAGGTCGATGGGCGTCGCGTTGCCCACGGTGGCGTTGTGCCATGACGCCATCAGGAACTCCTGCGCGGTGCGCACGACGTCGTGCGCACGGCGGCGGATCCGCTCCGGTTCCAGGAGGACGACCTGGGCAGCACCGCCGATCAGCTCGAGAGGCGTCGTCATCCCATCGACGAGCACGGGAGCCAGCGACTCCATGCCCTCGACCGCCATCCCCTGCGCCAGCCGGTCGCACATCTCGGCCAGGTGCGGGTGCTCGAGGGCGAGCGCCTCCGCACGGCTGCGCACAGCCGGGGTGAGGAGCAGCTCACGGACCGCCGGCGCCCACAGGCCGTGCTCCGCGAGACCCAGCGACCTCTGGTCCCCCACGGAGAACTCACGGACCTCCTCGACGGTGTCGCCCCAGAACTCGAGTCGGACCGGATGCTCCTCGGTCGGCGGGAACACGTCGAGGATTCCGCCGCGGACGGCGAGCTGGCCGCGTCGCTCGATGAGGTCGTTGCGCTCGTAGCCCAGTCCCACCAGGGATGCGACCAGCTCGTCGAGCGCGATCTCGTCCCCGACGACCAGACGCACCGGGCTGGCATCCGCCACCTCCCGGACGACGGGCTGGAGCAGCGCGCGCACCGAGGCGACGACGACGTCGATCGGCCGCCCCAGGGGATCGGACGGATCCGGATGCGCGAGTCGGCGCATCACCGCCACACGCCGGCCCACCGTGTCGGACGACGGGGACAGCCGCTCGTGCGGCAGCGTCTCCCACGACGGGAACACGGCTGCATCCAGTCCGGGGACGAGGTCCGGCAGCGCGGCCGCGACGTCCTCGGCCTCGCGACCGGTGGCCGTCACGACGACGACGGGGGTCGACGGGTTCCGGGATCGGGCGATCTCCGCCACGACGAGGGGATGCAGGGCCGATGGTGCCTCGACCCGCGATCCGGATCCCGCCCGCGCGAGATCGCGGACTGCCGCGAATCCGGCGTCCCCCTCAAGGCCCGCCAGGAGCCCGCTGAGGTTCACGAGGCCGCGGCCTCCTGCAGGGCGGCTCGCAACGGCGCGACGAGCGCCGGGTGGCTCACCATGAGGTCGGTGACGTACGGGGGCATCGCGTTGAAGACCACCGGCGCACCGTCGAGGTGCGAGGGCACGAGGCCGTAGTGCCGGGCCACCCCGTAGGGCGCGGCAACGTCCCACTCGAAGAAACCGGTGTCGTGGACATACGCGTCGGCGCGCCCGGCGATGATCTCGTTCACCTTCGCCCCGACCGAGCCCACGTCGACGATCTCGACGCCCCTGTCCGTGACCCCGGCCTCGGCCAGCATCCCCGACAGGAGCTCGACGGTCCGTGGCAGCGAGGCCGGCGGGCGGCTGCGCGAGGCGACGATCCTGATCGGCCTATCTGTGGGGAGCGGCGGCGGACCCGCCACGTCGTCGAGCACCGACCTCGTCAGTCCCTGGGCCGGGAGGTCCACGGTCGTCGCCGAGAGGATCCCGGCTGCCGGTTCCCACAGCGCGATGTGCACCGCGAAGTCGACCCGGCCCTGTCCGTACTCGTAGGTGCCGTCGAGCGGATCGACGATCCAGACACGCTCGGCGTCGAGGCGGGACGCGTCGTCCTTCCCCTCCTCGCTGAGGATGGCGTCATCGGGGCGAGCGGCGGTGAGCCGGTCCATGATCAACAGGTGCGACTCGCGGTCGGCCCGCTTGCGCAGCGCGTCGGCCGCCTCCTTGTCGGCCACAGGGCCGAACGAGGAGCGCAGCTCGAGCAGGAGTCGGCCGGCCTCCTGCGCGACGTCGCGCGAGACCTCGGCATCGGTGGGCATGCCCTCATCCTTCCTCCGGAAGCGCAGCCTCGGTCAGGCGGGTCCGGAGTTGAAACGGTTCTGGGTGGCCTCGAGCCCGTCGGTCACGAGGCACTCCACCGCGTCGGCGGCGCGCTGGACCACCTCGGGCAGCTCACGCCGCTCGGCGGCAGGGAACGGCTTGAGCACGTAGTCGGCAGGGTCCTGCCGCCCGGGCGGTCGGCCGATGCCGACGCGCACCCGGTAGAAGTCGCCCGTGCCGATCGCCCGTCGGATGCTTTTGAGTCCGTTGTGGCCGTTGTCCCCGCCCCCGTGCTTGATCCGGATGGACGAGAACGGGATGTCGAGCTCGTCGTGGATGACGACGAGCCGCTCCGGACCGGCTCGGTAGAACTCCATCAGCGCCTTCACCGGTCCGCCGGACTCGTTCATGAACGACAGCGGTTCGACGAGGACAAGGTGCAGTGTCGACCCGGGCAGCCCCAACTTGCCCTCGGCGGCCAGCGCGTGGCCGCGCTTGTGCCGGGCAAGCCGCGCACCCACCTGGTCGGCGAGCACGTCAGCGACGAGGAAGCCAACGTTGTGCCGGGTCGCGGCGTACTCAGGACCCGGGTTTCCGAGTCCCACCACCAACCACGGTGTGGACGACAGGACTACTCCGCGGCGGACTCGGCCGAGGCCTCAGCCTCGCCACCCTCGGCGCCCTCAGCGGCCTCGGCGGCTTCTGCGGCCTCCTCGGCATCGGCCGCGTGAGCCGCCGCCTCGGCGAACACCTCCGCCTGATGCTCGGCATCGGACACCGCGTGCGACAGGGCGGCCATCGGGTCCTCGCCTGCGGCGACGGAGGCCTCGAGCGCCTGCACAACGGACGCGGAGTCCATGCCGGCCTCCTCGGCTGCTGCCGCGGCGGCCTTGATGGCGTCGGCCATCTCCGAGCGCATCTTCGCCTCGCGCTCCGTGATGATGACCAGGTCGACGTGCTCGAGGCTCCGCTTGACCGGGTCGCGCTGGATGTCGCGCGGCTTGACGAGCACGGAGCCCTTGTCGAGAGTGATGGACAGGACGACGCGCGGACGGCGCAGCGCGAGGTCGAGATCATGGGTGGGCAGCGCGATGTGCACGAGTTCCGTGCCCTCGCCGTAGATCACGGCCGGGATGTTGCCCTCGCGGCGGATGCGGCGGGCCGCACCCTTGCCGAAGTCGGAACGGGGGATGGCAGTCAGGGCCACGGTGGTCACGCTAGAACTCCTCGGTCATCGTCGGTCACCTCGGCAACGCTGGTAGGCGCCGACCACGTCGATCACGGTGCCGGTCGGGGCCGCGGTCAGCGGTCCTCTCCGTACACCCTCGCCGAGGGCTGCCAAAGTCTACCGCGGCAGGAGGGGTGCCCCGTCACGCCCCCGGTCCCCTCGTCTAGTGGGAGGACGCCTCGGCCTCGGGGGCCTCGTCCTCGAACATGCTCGTGACGGATCCGTCGGTGAAGACCTCGGTGATGGCCTTGGCGAGGATCGGCGCGATGGACAGGACGGTCAGCTTCTCGAAGTGCCGATCCGCCGAGATCGGCAGCGTGTTCGTGACGATGACCTCGGAGATGCGGGACTCCTGCAGCCGCTCGCGTGCCGGGTCGCTGAGGATGCCGTGGGTGGCCGCCACGATGACGTCCTTGGCACCGTTGTCGAACAGGGTCTCGGCGGCCTTCACGATGGTGCCGCCGGTGTCGATCATGTCGTCGACGAGCACGCAGATGCGGTCCTGCACGTCGCCGACGACCTCGAACACGCGCACCTGGTTCGGCACGTCGGGATCACGCCGCTTGTGGATGATGGCCAGGGGGGCGCCCAGCACGTCGGTCCACCGCTCCGCCACCCGCACGCGTCCGGCATCCGGCGACACGACGGTGATCTGCTCGCGAGGGACGCGCGACGAGACGTGCCTGGCGAGCAGGGGCATCGCGAACAGGTGATCGACGGGGCCGTCGAAGAAGCCCTGGATCTGCGAGGTGTGCAGGTCGACCGTCATGAGCCGGTCCGCACCAGCGGTCTTGAACAGGTCGGCGATGAGGCGTGCGGAGATGGGCTCACGGCCGCGGTGCTTCTTGTCCTGTCGCGCGTAGCCGTAGAAGGGCACGATCACGGTGATCCGCTTGGCGGACGCCCGCTTCAGCGCGTCGATCATGATGAGCTGTTCCATGATCCACTTGTTGATGGGCGTGGTGTGGCTCTGGAGCACGAAGGCGTCCGTGCCGCGCACCGACTCCTGGAAACGGACGAAGATCTCGCCGTTCGCGAAGTCGTAGGCGAGGGTCGGCGAGAGGCCGACGCCGAGCTCGTCGGCGACCTCCTGCGCCAGCTCCGGGTATGAACGGCCGGCCAGGAGGACCAGCCGCTTCTGATTGGGTACCGACAGATGGGGCACCGGCGCTCCTACGCTGACTCGGACGGGTTGTCTGGTGTGGAATCCTGCCCGGCCCGCTCGGCCGCTTCGGCGGCGGGTGACCCCGGCCGCTTGCGCTCGACCCAGCCGGTGATGTTGCGCTGACGGGCTCGGCCCACGGCCATGGCGCCCGGGGGCACGTCCTCGGTGATCACCGAGCCGGCCGCGGTGTAGGCGCCGTCGCCGATGGTCACGGGAGCGACGAGCATGGTGTCGCTGCCGACGCGTGCGTGATCCCCGACGACCGTGCGGTGCTTCTCGACGCCGTCGTAGTTGACGAAGACCGTGGCGGCCCCGATGTTGGAACCGGCACCGACGTCGGCGTCGCCGACGTACGAGAGGTGCGGAACCTTCGCCCCGTCGCCGATCGTGGAGTTCTTGATCTCGACATAGGCGCCGGCCTTCGTGCCCCGCCCCAGCACGGTGCCCGGACGCAGGTAGGTGAACGGCCCCACCCGCGCGCCCTCGCCGACGACTGCCAGCTCGGCCCAGGTGTGGATGACCTCGGCGCCGGGGCCGACCTCGCAGGAGACCAGCGTCGTGCCGGGTCCCACGACCGCGGCCGCGGCCACGGAGGTAGGGCCACGCAGGGTCACCTGCGGGCGGATCACGACGTCCGGGGCGATGTCGACATCGACGTCGAGCCATGTCGACGCGGGGTCGAGGATCGATACCCCCTGCCGCATCCAGGACTCGTTGATGCGGTCACGGAGGATGGCGGCCGCCTCCGAGAGCTGCACGCGGTCGTTGACACCGAGGATCTCGTCGGAGTCGGCGCACAGGGACGCGGAGACGACGTCGCCGTCGCCGCGAAGCAGTCCGACGACGTCGGTGAGGTACTCCTCGCCCTGGGCGTTGTCACGGGTCAACCTGGTCAGGCACTCGGCCAGGCGCGCCCCGGAGAAGGCGTACATGCCGGAGTTGATCTCGTCGACGCGGCGCTGCTCGTCATCGGCGTCCTTCTCCTCGACGATCGCCATGACCGAGCCGTCGTCGGCGCGGACGATGCGGCCGTAGCCCGAGGGATCGGTGAGCCTCGCGGTGAGAACCGTGGCCGTGGCCTCGGTCGACTCGTGCTCGAGGAGCAGGCCGACGAGCGTGCGTCCCGTCAGGAGCGGTGTGTCACCGGTGAGGACCACGACCGGTCCGTCCGTCGTGGGGATGCCCCGCTGCGCGAGGTCGGCGAGCGCGATGCGCACGGCATGGCCGGTCCCGTGCTGCTCGTCCTGGACCGTCGTGATGGCCCAGGGGGCTATCTCCTCGATGTGCGCGGTGACCTGCTCACGCCCGTGCCCGACCACCACGACGAGGTGGTGCGGCTCGAGGGTCGATGCGGCCTCGATGACGTGCCCGACGAGCGAGCGCCCGGCGACGGGGTGAAGGACCTTGGGCGTGGCGGACTTCATCCGCTTGCCCTCACCCGCAGCAAGGATCACGACGACGGACGGACGGCTGGTAGCCACTTCATTCCTCAGTCGGGTCGGGCGAGGAAGCTCCTCGCGACGGCCGGGGAAGGCACCGTCACCCTACCGCCCTCCCCCAGCCTGAGGAGGGCCGAGTTCGAGCCGCCCCCTGCGGCCGGGAACGCACCGCGGTTCGTCGCTCGCGCCGGGAGTTGTCGGCTCATCGGCTGACTGCCACAGTGGGTGCATGTCGATCGAGGTGAGCGACAGCCGGGAGCAGACCGTGGGCGGGTTCACGGTTCGGCGCGCACTGCCGCGGCGAGGGCGCCGCACCGTCGGTGCCTGGTGCTTCGCCGACCACATGGGTCCGGCCGACGTCACGGAGGGCAGCGGCCTGGACGTCGGCCCGCACCCGCACATGGGCCTGCAGACCGTGACCTGGCTGCTTGACGGCCAGGCTCTCCACAAGGACTCGCTGGGCAGCGAGCAGGTGATCAGTCCCGGGCAGCTGAATCTCATGACCGCGGGCAACGCCGTGGCTCACGCCGAGGAGGCGACCGGGCAGTACCGCGGGACCCTGGAGGGCATCCAGCTGTGGATCGCCCAGCCCGAAGCCACGAGGAACGGCGCCGCCGCCTTCGAGCACCATGCCGAACTGCCCCAGGTGGAGCTGGACGGTGGCATGGCGACAGTCCTCGTCGGCGAGCACGAGGGGCTGGCCAGCCCGGCGCGCCACGACACGCCCCTCGTCGGCATGGACCTGGACCTTCGCCAGCGCACGCACCTTCCGCTGCGTGCCGACTTCGAGTACGCGCTCATCGTCATGCGCGGGTCCGTGGCCGTGTCGGGCGAGAAGCTCGTGCCCGGCACGCTCGGCCACCTCGGGACCGGGTTGGACGAGCTCGACGTCGAGGTGGCCGAGGCCTCTCGCGTCATCCTGCTCGGCGGTGAGCCTTTCGGCGAGCCACTGATGATGTGGTGGAACTTCGTCGCCCGAAGCCGCGCGGAGATCGACGCCGCCTACGCCTCGTGGCGCGATCAGGACGACCGCTTCGGCACGGTGAGGTCGTCGCTTCCGCTCATCCCGGCCGACCCGCCGTTCTGGCAGTAGGCACGGGCCCCGCGCCGGGGGCCGTGGCTCCCGGGGGAGGAATCGAACCTCCGTTCACGGATTCAAAGTCCGCTGTCCTGCCTCTAGACGACCCGGGACCGCTGAACCTGAACTCTAGGGCGCCACCGACGCGTCGCTGCCGTGACCTCCGAGTTGACGGTCGTGGTTACGGTACCGTAACCTACGGAACCGTAGGTACGACGACAGCTGCATCCCCCGAGGAGACTGATGACCGCGTCACCCGAGACCCTGACCGCTCGCGAGCAGGCCGCCCTGCAGGAGCCGGAACAGATCAACAGCCTCGGAATGCGGATCACGATCGGCGCGTTCGTCGTCATCCCGCTCCTCGCCGTCGTCGCAGCGATCCCGGTCGCCTGGGGCGGCTGGCTGTCCTGGGTCGACGTCGCCCTGCTCGCGGTGTTCTACGCCGTCACCGCCATCGGCATCACCGTCGGCTATCACCGCTACTTCACACACGGATCCTTCAAGGGGTCCCGCGCGGTGAAGATCACCCTCGGCATCGTCGGCTCGATGGCGCTCGAGGGCTCGCTCGACCAGTGGGTGGCGGATCATCGCAAGCACCACAAGTACTCCGACGAGGTCGGCGACCCGCACTCCCCGTGGCGGTTCGGCACGACCAAGCGCGCCGTTGCGAAGGGCCTGTACTACGCCCACGTCGGGTGGCTGTTCGACGCGTCGAACACCCCGATCGCCAAGTACGCACCAGACATCGCTGCGGACAAGGACCTGAAGGCGATCTCGCGCTGGTTCCCCGCGATCGTCACCACCACGCTGCTCCTGCCGGCACTGCTCGGCGGCCTGCTGACGTGGTCGTGGATGGGGGCACTCACCGCGTTCTTCTGGGCCAGCCTCGTGCGCGTCGCCCTCGTCCACCACGTGACCTGGTCGATCAACTCGATCTGCCACGTCTACGGCGTCCGGCCCTTCGAGTCGCGTGACCTCTCGAGCAACGTCTGGTGGCTGGCGATCCCGTCCATGGGCGAGTCGTGGCACAGCCTGCACCATGCCGAGCCGACCTCGGCCCGTCACGGGGTCCTCAAGGGGCAGGTCGACCTGAGCGCCGTGCTCATCCGCACCCTCGAGCGGGCCGGCATCGTGCACGACGTGCGCTGGCCCAAGCCCGAGCGCGTCGTCGCGAAGCTCAAGGACCCGTCGATGGCCCGTCGGGTGCGCGGCTACCGCACCCCCGCGACCGTCGAGGCCTAGGCCCACGATGACGACTCCCCCCGATGCCGCCGCCACAGCGGCCGACAACGTCACCGACATCACCGAGCTCACCCGCCGGGAGCCGCGTCGTCCCGTGACGCGCGAGCGCGTGCGCATGAGCGGCCAGGAGCGCCGCGAGCAGCTGCTCGACGTGGGGCGACGGCTGTTCGCCGAGAAGGGCTTTGAGGCCGTCAGCGTCGAGGAGATCGCGGCCAAGGCCGGCGTCTCGAAGCCGGTCGTGTACGAGCACTTCGGTGGCAAGGAGGGCCTGTACGCAGTGGTCGTCGACCGCGAGATGAGCTATCTCCTGGTCAGCATCACCGACGCTCTCGGCGACGACGACGGCCGCGCCGAGCCGGTCGATGCGCGGACGCTGCTGGAGCGGGCCGGGATGGCGCTGTTCGACTACATCGACCGGTACCCCGACGGCTTCCGCATCCTCGTCCGCGACACGCCCGTGAGCCGCGACGCCGACTCGGGGCCCGAGCCGATCCGTGGGACGTTCGCCGGCCTTCTCGTCGACGTGGCCGCGCGCGTCGACGACCTTCTCGCCACCCAGTTCAAGGCGCACAAGCTCAACCCGAAGTGGGCGCCCCTGTACTCGCAGATGCTGGTCGGGATGGTCGCCCAGACGGGCCAGTGGTGGCTCGACGTCCGCAAGCCCAAGAAGGAGGAGGTCGTCGCCCACCTCGTCAATCTGGCGTGGAACGGCCTGCAGAACCTCGAGCCCAAGCCTCGGCCCGTTCGCCACACGCCGTAGCCGGGATGCGGCGGCACTGCCGCGCAGGTATCTCGCCGGCTGGGAATCTTGACGTCAAGAATCTTGACGTAGCATGACGGCATGACCACGGCGCCGGACGAGGTGGATCGCATCACCGCCGCCTGGCAGCGTGAGCGCCCCGATCTGGACGTGGCGCCACTCCAGGTGCTGTCCCGCGTCTCGCGCCTCGCTCGGCACCTCGACCTCGCCCGCCGGCAGTCCTTCGCCGCGCACTCCCTCGAGCCCTGGGAGTTCGACGTCCTGGCCGCGCTGCGCAGGTCCGGCACGCCGTACGCCCTCTCCCCCGGCCAGCTCGGCAGCGAGACCCATGTGACCAGCGGGACGATGACGAATCGCATCGACCGCCTCGAGGACCGTCACCTGGTTCGTCGCGAGCCCGACCCTGCGGATCGCCGCGGGGTGCGTGTCGTCCTCACCGACGACGGACGCACGGCCGTCGACAACGCCCTGCTCGACCTCATCGACCGGGAGCACGACCTGCTCGCCGACCTGCCCCCGGAGTCCCAGGTCGAGCTCGCCGCCCTGCTGAGGCAGCTGGTCCGCGCGTTCGGCGGCTAGCGCTTCGCGAAGTACCTCTCGATGCCCGCGAGCAGCCACCTCGCGTACTGACGCTGCCCCGAGGCCGAGCTCATCCGCCGTGCCTCGACGGCGTTGCGCATGTTGCCCAGTTCGACGGTGACCGACGGGACGTTGCTGAAGTTCAGCCCCGTCGTGTCCCGGGAGATCATCAGCTGGCCCGACACGTAGTTGGAGGGAGTGGCTCCCGCAGCTGTCATCCCAGCGATCATCGCGTTCGCCAGCCTGCGTCCCGGCTTGACGACGTCCTCGGTCCAGCCCTTCACGAGTCCCGGTGCCATGACGAAGAAGCCCTTGTCCCGCGCCGGAGCACCGTCCGCGTGGATGTTGATCATCACGTCGGCGCCGATCCGGTTGGCCTGCTTGGCGCGATTCCACACGCAGGGACCCCACGCGTCATACGAGTTCGTCGACCGCGTCATCTGCACGCGCGCACCGGCGTTCTCGAGCAGCCGCTTCAGGCGCGTGGCGACGCGCCAGTTGAACGTCGCCTCGGGGAAGCCGGCGTTCGTCGCCGTGCCCGTGGTGTTGCAGCCCTTGACGATGGTGCCGTTGAACTTCGTCTGCGCCATCTGCTTGGCGAAGCGGGGGTTGGAGTTCCCCAGCTGGTGGCCTGGGTCCAGCAGGATGAGCCTGCCCTCGAGCGGGCGGTCGGGAGCTGCCGGCACCACCGCGGAGGCGGGACCGGCAGCGACCGCCAGCGCGATCCCCACTGCCACGATCGCGCCCCACGTGCGCTTCACAGCACCGCCAGCATCCGGTGGTTTCCCAGCGTGTTCGGCTTCACGCGCTCAAGGCCGAGGAACTCCGCGACGCCCTCGTCGTACGACTGCAGCAGCTGTTCGTAGACGTCGTGGTCGACCGGGGTGTCGTCGATCTCGGCGAAGCCGTGCGCCTCGAAGAACCGCACCATGAAGGTCAGGCAGAACACGCGCTTGACGCCGACGCCCCGCGCACGTTCGACGAGCGCGGCCAGCAGGGCCGAGCCGACGCCCCTCCCCGTGAACGCGGGGTCGACGGCAAGAGTGCGGACCTCCGCAAGGTCCTCCCACATGATGTGGAGGGCGCCGCAGCCGATGACCTGGCCGTCCATCTCCGCGACCAGGAACTCCTGAACGCTCTCGAAGAGCGTCACCGTGGCCTTCGACAGCAGCCGACCGTCCGTCGAGTACGTGTCGATGAACTGCCGGATGGTCCGCACGTCCGTCGTGCGGGCCGGCCTGATGAGCAGGTCGCCGGTCATGGTCGCCCTTCGGCCCCATGCTCGCGCTCGTGACCTCGCCCCTCGGGCTTCACGAGCGGGAAGAGGATCGTCTCGCGGATCCCCAGCCCGGTCAGCGCCATGAGCATCCGGTCGATGCCGAGTCCGACGCCGCCCATCGGCGGCATGCCCTGCTCCATGGCCCGCAGGAAGTCCTCGTCCAGGTGCATGGCCTCGACGTCTCCGCGGTCGGCGAGCGCCGCCTGCTCCATGAGCCGCTCCCGCTGGATCACCGGATCGATGAGCTCGGAGTAGCCGGTGCCCGACTCGGCGCCATTGATGTAGAGGTCCCACTTCTCGACGACGCCGGGCTTGGTCCGGTGCCCGCGCACGAGCGGGGACGTGTCGACGGGGTAGTCCATGACGAACGTGGGCGTCGTGAACGAGGACACGACATGGTGCTCGAAGAGCTCCTCCACGAGCTTTCCGGGCACCGCGGTCGGGTGGAACTCGATGCCATCGCGCCCGCACAGCTCGACCAGGTGCTCACGAGGCGTGCTCGGCGTGATCTCCTCGCCGATGGCCGCCGAGAGTGACTCGTAGAGGTCCACCTGGGGCCAGATGCCGGAGAGGTCCAGCACCGAGCCGTCATGGTGCTCGACCACGAGCGACCCGCAGGCGGCCACCGCGGCCTCCTGGTAGATCTCGCGCGTGAGCGTCGCCATGCCCTGGTAGTCGGAGTAGGCCTGGTAGAACTCGAGCATCGTGAACTCCGGCGAGTGCGTGCGGTCCGCGCCCTCGTTGCGGAAGTTGCGATTGACCTCGAACACGCGCTCGAGCCCGCCCACCACCGCGCGCTTGAGGAAGAGCTCCGGCGCGATTCGCAGGTACACGTCGATGTCGAACGCATTCGAGTGGGTGACGAAGGGTCGGGCCGCTGCCCCGCCGTGCAGCGTCTGCAGCATCGGCGTCTCGATCTCCAGGAAGCCCCTGCCCGCCATGCTGTTCCGGATCGATGACACCACGGCCACCCGCGTTCGGGCGACCTGCTGCGCCTCGGCGCGCGTGATGAGGTCGACGTAGCGCTGGCGGACCCGTGTCTCCTCGTTCAGCGGCTTGTGCGCCACCGGGAGCGGGCGGAGGGCCTTCGACGCCATCCGCCACTCGTCCGCCAGCACCGACAGCTCGCCGCGGCGGCTCGAGATGACCTCTCCGGCCACGAACACGTGGTCGCCGATGTCGACGAGGTCCTTCCAGTCGGCCAGCTGCTGCTCGCCGACGTTGGCCAGCGAGATCATCGCCTGGATCTCGGCGCCATCTCCGGCCCTGAGGGTCGCGAAACAGAGCTTGCCGGTGTTGCGGGAGAAGATGACGCGCCCGGCCAGCCCGACCCGCGATCCGGTGGACGTGTCGGCCGGCAGGTCGGGATGGGCTGCACGCACCTCGGCGATGGTCGTGGTCAGGGGTAGGCCGATGGCATAGGGCTCCATGCCTCGCGACGCCAGCAGCTCGCGCTTCTCGCGCCTGATGCGCATCTGCTCCGGCAGGTCGTCATCGGCTTCGCTGGGCGCCGCGGCAGCGCTCGTCGCTTCGGTCGTCACAGCGCCCAAGGCTATGCCTCGTAGGCTGCGCGCATGAGCAACGGCCCCGGCGGTGCACACGGCTGGTCCACCCCCGGCCCGATCCGCGGGGTGATCTTCGACGTCCACTCGACCCTCGTCGACCAGGGTGACGCCACCGCATGGCTCGACGCCGCCCTCGCCGTGGCTCCGCACCCCTTGTCCGAGGCCGAGCGAGCCGCGCTGCTCGGCTTTCTCGACCGCATCTGGGAGGGGGCTCGGGTCAGCGATCCCGAGAGCAGCCGCGATCTCTCCTTCGAGGCGCATGCGCGGGTGTTCCATGGCCTGCTCGACGCCGGACCGGGCGTGGACCGTGCCCTTGGAGACGCGCTCTACGACGTCATGCTCGACACGTGGCACGCGTACGACGATGCCGTGCCCACGTTGCGTGCGCTTCGCGGTGCCGGGATCGGCACGTGCCTCCTCTCGAACGCGGGGGTGCCGATCCGGACCGTCCTGGACCGGGACGGCCTGACACCGTGGTGCGATGAGATCGTGCTGTCCTACGAGGTCGGCTTCGTGAAGCCCGACCCGCGGATCTTCGAGGCCTCCCTGGCAGCCCTGGACCTGCCTGCCAGCGACGTCCTCATGGTTGGCGACAACGCCAACGACGACGGTGGCGGAACCCACCTGGGCCTGCGGACGCTCATCCTTCCGCGCACGAGCGGGCCCGTCCACGGGCTGGACGCCGTGCTCGCCCTCGTCGAGGGCGTCAACGCGCGACGTGGCTAGCGCAGGTCGGCGTTCTTCGCGTAGACCAGCCGCAGCCCGGTGAGCGTGAGCTCCGGATCATGGTGCGTGATCGTCTGCGACTCCGGGACGACGATGGGCGCCAGCCCCCCGGTAGCGACCACGGCCGTGACCTCGCCCAGCTCGTCGACGATCCGGTCGACGAGCCCGTCCACCTGACCCGCGAACCCGTAGAGAGCTCCCGACTGCAGCGCCTCCACGGTGTTCTTGCCGATCACCGAGCGAGGCCGCACCAGTTCCACCCTGCGCAGCTGGGCAGCGCGCGAGGCCAGTGCCTCGATCGAGATCTCGATGCCCGGGGCCAGCGCCCCACCAAGGAACTCCCCCTTGGCGGAGACGACGTCGAGGTTCGTGGACGTGCCGAAGTCGACGACGATGCACGGTCCGCCGTACTGGTGGTGCGCGGCGATGGTGTTGACGATGCGGTCGGCGCCCACCTCCTTGGGGTTGTCCGTGAGCACGGGCACGCCGGTCTTGGTCCCGGGCTCGACGATCACCGTGGGCACCTCGTCGAAGTAGCGCCCCAGCATGACGCGCATCTCACGCAGGACGGAGGGCACTGTGCTGCACAGCGCGATCCCCGTGATGTCGCTCGCGTCTCCGGCCAGCAGCCCGCGGTAGGTGAGGGCCATCTCGTCCGCTGTCGTGCGGGCATCGGTCTTGATCCGCCACGACGAGGCCAGGTCGTCGCCGTCGAACAGGCCGAAGACGGTGTTGGTGTTGCCGACGTCGATCGCGAGCAGCACTAGGACTCCTGACGCAGGTCGGCGCCGATGTCCAGCACCGGAGCCGAATGGGTGAGGGCTCCCACAGCAAGGTAGTCGACGCCCGTGGCCGCCACCTCACCCGCCATGTCGAGGGACAGCCCTCCGGACGCCTCGAGCCGAGCCCGGCCACTCGTGCGACGGACGGCCTCCCGCATCTGCTCCGGCGTGAAGTTGTCCAGGAGCACGAGGTCCGCGCCAGCGTCGAGCACCTCGTCGAGCTGGTCGATCGAGTCGACCTCCACCTCCACGTCGATGCCAGGGAACTGCCGACGCACGGCCTCGAAGGCGGCCGCGACCCCGCCCGCGGCGATCACATGGTTGTCCTTGACCAGGGCAGCGTCCGAGAGCGACATCCGGTGGTTGACTCCCCCACCGCACCGGACGGCGTACTTCTCCAGCCGTCTCATGCCCGGGGTCGTCTTCCGGGTGTCGCGGATCGACGCACCCGTGCCGGCCACGGCATCCACCCAGGTGCGGGTCGCCGTCGCGATGCCGCTGAGATGCCCCAGCAGGTTGAGCGCGGGACGTTCGGCACGGAGCAGCTCATGCGTCGGTCCCGACGCCGAGAGGATGACGTCGCCCGCCTCGACTCGACTGCCGTCGGCGACCACGGTGCGGACGGCCACCGAGTCACCGGACACGTACGAGAACACCGCCTCCGCCACCGACCCTCCGGCCACGATGCCGGGCCGACGCGCGACGAGGTCCAGCGTGGCCCGCTGGTCCGACGGGACCGTCGCCACCGTCGTGACATCGACGCCGCCATCGAGGTCCTCGTCGACCGCCAGGCCGATGAGCAGCTCGAGCGCGACAGGGTCGATGCCGGCCGCCGACACCTTCGCCCGCACTCCGTCATCGATCCGACCGCCACTCATGCAGGGCCACCCATCAGGCTCTCCTCCCGCGTCACCAGCTGCCCATCGTCGGCCACGCGCGTCACGAGCCGCACGCGCCATCGATCGTCATCCTGCTCCGGGTAGTCCTCGCGCCAATGCGAACCCCGGGTCTCCGTGCGGAGAACGGCATGCCGCACCAGCACGGTCGCGATCTGGTGCAGGTTGGACGTCTCCCAGTCCTCCGTCGACGGCGTCGCGCCGTCGGCGCGCCCCAGCTGCGTCAGGCTCCGCTCCGCCTCGGCAAGGGAGTCGGCGCTGCGGAGCACCCCGGCGTCGGTGTCCATCACCTGCTGCATGGGCCGCCGCACCGCGTGCGGCAGGAGCCCGTCGGCCCCGGAGAGCGGCTCCGCCTCTCGGATCACCGGATCGTCCTCCTGGAGGGCCGACACGATCCGGCGGGCGAAGACCAGGCCCTCGAGCAGCGAGTTGGACGCCAGCCGGTTGGCCCCGTGCACGCCCGTGCATGCGACCTCGCCGCAGGCGTACAGGCCCCGGATGCTCGCCCGGCCCCAGTGGTCGGTGCGAACCCCTCCCGACACGTAGTGCTGCGCCGGAGCGACGGGGATGAGGTCGGTGACGGGGTCGATTCCCCGCGACCGGCACGACTCCAGGATCGTCGGGAAGCGCTGGAGCCACGTGTCCGCGCCCAGCATGCGCCCGTCGAGCCAGACGTGGGGGGCCCCTTCGTCGCGCATGCGCCGCATGATCGCCTTGGCCACGACGTCCCGAGGGGCGAGGTCCGCCAGCGGGTGCACGCCCGTCATCAGTCGCGACCCGCTGCCGTCGAGCAGCACGGCGCCCTCGCCCCGCACCGCCTCCGACACGAGGGGCTGCTGCCCCTGGGCAAGGGGACCGAGCCACATGACGGTCGGGTGGAACTGGACGAACTCGACGTCGGCGATGTCGGCCCCTGCCCGCAGCGCGAGCGCGACGCCGTCGCCGGTCGACACGTAGGGGTTGGTCGTCTGGCCGAAGACCTGGCCGAACCCGCCGGTCGCCAGCACGACCACCGGGGCGAGAGCCGCGCCGATCCCGTCGCGCTGGCCCGAGCCCATGACGTGCAGGGTCACGCCCTGGGCCGCTCCGGTGCCGTCGCGGAGGAGGTCGAGGGCCAGGGCATTCTCGATCACCTCGATCCCGGGATCCAGCTGGACGGCAGCGACGAGGGCACGGGAGATCTCGGCTCCCGTGGCGTCGCCGCCGGCGTGCGCGATCCGGTCTCGAAGGTGGCCCCCCTCGCGGGTCAGGGCGATCGCGCCGCTGGCGTCGACGTCGAAGTGAGCCCCGATGGCGATGAGATCCCGCACGGCGGCCGGACCCTCGGTGACGAGGATGTCGACGGCCACCTCGTCGCACAGGCCGACGCCCGCGACGAGGGTGTCGTGCAGGTGCTCGGCCGGTGAGTCGTCCTCGGACAGCGCGGCGGCGATGCCGCCCTGCGCCCACCGCGTCGATCCCTCGTTGACCTGGGCCTTGGTCACGAGGAGGACCGTGCGCCCGATGGCGCGCGCTCTGAGTGCGACGCTCAGCCCGGCGATACCCGAGCCCACCACGACGACATCGGCGCGGGCGGTCCAGCCGGGGTCCGCGGCAGTGAGGCGGTCAGGAACGCGCACAGAGGATGTCGTCATCGCCCGATCACCACCGCACGATTGTCGATGAGCCGGGTGCTGCCGACCCGCGCCGCGACGAGCGCCCTCGCCAGGCCCCGGTCCGGCGCCTCGCCGAGTTCGGGGTCGACCACGACCAGGTAGTCGAGGTCGACGCCCGCCACCTGCGCCAGCACGGCTCGCCCGGCGAGCGCGGCGGCCTCCGCCCCGTCGACCGCTGCGACCTCGGCCGCCTCAAGGGCCCGCGGGATCGCGGCGGCCGCGACCCGCTCCGGCTCCGACAGGAATCGGTTGCGACTGCTGAGGGCCAGCCCGTCGGGCTCGCGCACCGTGGGCACGCCGATCACCGAGACGCCCATCCTGAGGTCCGCCGTCATCCGGCGGACGAGGACGAGCTGCTGGTAGTCCTTCTCTCCGAACACCGCCACGTCGGGCCGCGTCATGCCGATGAGCTTCGCCACGACCGTCAGCACCCCGCGGAAGTGCCCCGGTCGGGACGCACCCTCGAGGATCCCGCCCAGGTACCCGGGATCAAGGGTGACGCTGTCATCTCGGAAGCCTCGGGCAGCTCCGTACACCTCGGTCGCATCGGGAGCGAGGACGATGTCGGCGCCCGCCGCGTCGGCGAGAGCGACGTCGGACTCCAGCGACCGCGGGTAGACCTCGTAGTCCTCGCCGGCACCGAACTGGGTCGGGTTGACGAAGACGGTGACGATGACGGACCCCTCGGCGCCCGCGTGCTGCCTGGCGGTCCTGACCAGCTCCACGTGCCCGTCGTGCAGGGCGCCCATCGTCATCACGACGGCCCGGAGGCCCGCCCTGCCTTCTGTGGCGTCGGCCAGGGCTGCCGCGGTCGTGACCACGCGCGCCGGCACGTCAGTCAGCCTTCCTGGCGAGCACGCCGAGCAGCTCCTGCGCTGCGGACAGGTCGATCAGGCCTGCTGCCACGGCGCGATCGGCGGTCAGCCGGGCCAGGGACCGGTAGGCGTCCGTCACGACCGGCGAGAGGTCGCTCATGCGGTCCAGGTGCTCCGCAACCGTGCGCGCGTCACCCCTGGCGACCGGACCGGTCAGGGCGGCGTCACCGTGCCTGAGGGCGTTGTCGAGTGATGCACTCAGCAGCGGGGCCATCAGCCGCTGGGGCTCGGCGATCCCGGCCTCCCGCAGGAGCTCCAGGGATTGCAGCACCACCGTCATGAGGTAGTTGGCGCCGAACACGATGGCCGCGTGGTAGAGCCCACGAGCCTCCTCCGGAACCCAGACCGGCTCGCCG
Organism: Actinomycetes bacterium; assembly: GCA_024641635.1. Classification (GTDB taxonomy): domain Bacteria; phylum Actinomycetota; class Actinomycetes; order S36-B12; family S36-B12; genus UBA10649. The sequence goes on from JAHECS010000011.1 coordinate 24,074, forward strand.
CCCATCTCGACGACGAGGGCCTCGACCACCGGCCGCACCGATTCGGCCGACGTCACGCCGAAGGGGCAGTCCGCCAGGCGGGCCAGGTCGACGCTCGTGCCGGTGAACGTCATGACGGGGTGCAGTGCCAGCGGGATCGCGCCGACGTCCTCCGCGGCCTCGAGCACCTCGACCCCGTAGCGGCCCGATGGGTGGGCGACGAACTGACCCGCATGGATGGCCCCGGTGCCCGCCAGGCCCGCGGCGAGCGCGGGCAGGACGTCATCCGGGACGGCCAGCACGACGAGGTCCGCACCGGCGGCGACCTCCGGCACGGCGAGGATCGGCACGCCCGGGAGAAGGGCCTCGGCGCGCAGGCGCGAGAGGTCGCTGACCGCCGAGACGGCGACGATGTCGTGGCCTGCTCGGCGCAACGCCGCGCCCAGCACCGCGCCGACGCGACCCGCGCCCACGATGCCGACGCGAAGCCGCGGCGGACCGGACATGCTCACCCGACGGAGCGTAGACCGCGCGCACGCTGCCGCCTCCGGCAGTGCGGCGTCGTGCACACCCGTCGGCTGCGTTGCGTCTGGCACGATGACGGCGTGCCGACGACCCTGCTGCTGGGCATCGGGGCCGCAGCCGGGCTCCCGTGCGACCGGCAGCTGGCGCTGGCGCCTCATCACCCCCTCGCGAATCCGGGGTTCCAGCTGCAGGTCACCGTCGAGGACGGGATCGTGACGTCAGCGGACCCGCGACCCGGCCTCATGCACCGCAGCGCCGAGAAGCTCTTCGAGTCCAGGGACTGCCGCCAGGCCATGCTCCTGGCGGACCGGCACGACTGGCTGTCCGCCTTCTCGTCGGAGGTCGGCGTCGCGCTGACCTTCGAGGATGCCCTCGGCATCGTGCCGCCGGAGCGGGCGACGTGGATCCGTACGGCACTGGCCGAGGCCAACCGGATCACGGCCAGCCTCGCCTTCCTCGCGCCGGTGTCGGGGGCCGTGCGGTCGCGGGCCGAGGTGGTGCGGGAGCGGTTCGTCGACGCCCAGGAGCAGGTCACGGGAGGACGGGTCCATCCGGGCTTCGCGCGGATCGGCGGAGTGGCGGCACCGCTACACGAGGAGGGCATCGCCGCGTACCGGGCATCGCTCGACGCGCTGGGCACCCTGCATCGGGACCTCGTCGACGCCATTGCCGGCTTCACCGAGCCGCTCGCAGCCGTGGCGACGCTGTCCAGGGACGAGGCGATCGCCTACGGAGCCAGCGGGCCGGTCGCGCGGGCCAGCGGACTCGACCTCGACCTGCGTCGCGACGACCCGTACCTCGCGTACGGCCCGCTCGCCGACGAGCTGGCAGTCGTCACCCGCACGGCCGGTGACGCGCAGGCGCGCTACCAGGTGCTGGTCGACGAGCTTCCGGTGTCCGCCCGGCTCCTGGCCGCCTGCCTGGCCGAGGTCGAGCGACTCGGCCCGGGCCCCGTCGACGTACCCCTCCCGAAGGTGGTGCGACTGCCCGAGGGGACGTCCTACGCGTGGCTCGAGGGCCCGCTCGGCATCAGCGGCTGCCTCGTCGTCGGGTCCGGGGAGAAGACCCCGGGGCGCATGAAGATCCGCTCAGCCTCGTTCGCCACGATGCAGGCGATGGGGGTGGCGCTGGTCGGCACGCCCGAGGATCGGCTGGCGGAGGCTGTCATGTCGTTCCCGATGGTGATGGGCGACGTCGACCGCTAGCTCCGCCGAGAGGCACGCAATGGTCGCGCTGCGGGGGTCCGCAGCGACCATTGCGTGCCTCTCGGCGGTCAGTCCTCGCCGTGCTCCCGCAGGTAGGTCACGAAGCGGGCCCGCAGCAGCTCCTCGGTCGTCGGGTCGAGCTCCCGATCGCCCCACATCTCGCGGAACGCGCGCACCGTCTCGATGAACGTACCGCCCACGGCGCCGAGGTCACCGCCCTCACCCTCGATCGCTGCCATGCCGGGCATGTGCGAGAACAGGTCGGTGAAGAATCCGACGTCCACGTGATGCTCGGCGCGCTTGAAGGCGCGCTGGCGCAGTTCGTCGAACGGGAGGTCCTCGAGTGCGACGTCGCTCATGGCACGAAGCCTATTGGGTGGGCGGGCCGTCGCCGGGACCCACGGGGAGTCGGCACAGGTGCTCGAGCCACAGTGCCGCCGTCGCGAGCGCGAGCGCGCCCACCGACGCGATCGTGGCCGCCCAGAAGGTCTGCGCACCGGAGGCCGTGCCGAGCTTGGTGGCCATCCCGACCGCGATGCCGCCGTAGAAGCCCATGACCAAAGCCCCGATGCGCGAGGCGGCCATGGCGAGCGCAGCGGTGCGGGCCGCCACGATCGCGGGCATGGGCTTGCTCCCCGGCCGATGCTGGAGGCGCGGTCGCGAGGACAGTCCCCAGTACCCGACGGCGCCGGCCAGCAGCCACAGGGCCGCAGCGGCCAGCCACGGGACGGGCACGATGCGACCGCTCCAGGCGTCGATGACCTGGACGACGCCCCACCCGAGCGCCGCCGCGACGACCGCGATCCCGACGAGCAGCCGGATCCGCGTCGGCTGCATGGCATTCACGGCTGCCGCCGATCCCGCACGGGCAGGCGGAGGTCGAGCTCCGTGGCCCGGACGCCCGATCTGTCGATGCCGGCGAGCAGGTCGCGCACGGACCCCCAGTCCCCCACCATCGCGTCCGGGGCCACGTCGGCCCACGGGACGAGCACGAAGGCCCGCTCGTGGGCGCGTGGGTGGGGCACGACGAGGTCGGGCTCGTCGATGACGTCCGTCCCGACGGACAGGATGTCGATGTCGAGGGTGCGCGGTCCCCAGCGGACGTCACGCGTGCGGTGCCAGGACTGCTCCACGCGCTGCGTACGGGCCAGCAGGTCGAGAGGCGTGAGCGAGGTGCTCGCCAGGACCACGGCGTTGAGGTAGTCGTCCTGCTCCGGGCCGCCGACCGGGTCGGTCCGGTATACCCGGGACACCGCGAGGAGCTCGAGCCCCTCGGTCGCGGCGAGCTCGTCGACCGCGCCCTGGAGGATGCCGGCGGAGTCCCCGACGTTGGATCCGAGGGCCAGGGCGACCTCAGCCATCGTCGGACCGCCGACGGACGATACGGACCTCGACGTCATCGAACGGCACCTCGATCGGTGCGTTCGGCTTGTGCACCGTCACGGCGACGGCCTCCACGCCCCGGAAGGCGAGGCATGCCTCCGCGACGCGCTCGGCAAGCGTCTCGATCAGGTCGACGGGCTCCCCCACGATGAGCGCATGCACAGCCAGCGCCACCTCGCCGTAGTGAACGGTGTCGGCCAGGTCGTCGGTTCCGGCGGCCGTCGACGTGATCACGTCGAGACACACGTCGACGGAGAACTCCTGCCCCTCGGCTCGCTCCTGCGCGAAGACGCCATGGCGCCCCACGCCGCGGATTCCCCGCACGACGATCTGGTCAGCCATGTGCGCTTCCCCGTCGCCAGGCCTCTGCGACGCGGACGGCGTCGCTGCTTCCGGCCACGTCGTGCACCCGGACCGCCCACACGCCCATGGCGGCAGCCACTGCGGTGACCGCGTCGGTGGCGCGATCTCGCTCGTCGACGGGTCGGTCCACGCCGTCATCGTCAGCGAGCAGCGAACCGAGGAAGCGCTTGCGCGACGCCCCGATCAGGAGGGGGAAGCCCTGCGCGGCGAGGTTGGGCAGGCGCTTCAGCAGCGCCCAGTTGTGGTCGGCCTCCTTGGCGAACCCGAGGCCGGGGTCGAGGACGATGTGCCGCTGCGGGATGCCGGCCGCCATGGCGGCCTCGGCCCTGTCCCGCAGCTCGCCGATGACGTCGACGACGACGTCGTCGTACGTCGCGAGGTCATCCATCCGGTCACTGTGCCCGCGCCAGTGCATGGCCACGTAGGGCACTCCGAGCCGAGCGACTGCCGCATGCATGTCCGGGTCGGCCAGCCCGCCGCTCACGTCGTTCACGAGGCAGGCCCCCGCAGCCACGGCTGCCAGGGCCGTCTCGGCCCGCATCGTGTCGACGCTGACGGGAACTCCCGCCTCGACGAGACCCGACACGACGGGCAGCACCCGGTCCAGCTCCTCGCCGACGGGAACCCGCTGGGCTCCCGGCCGGGTGGACTCACCGCCCACGTCGACGATGTCCGCTCCCTGCGCGTGGAGATCCCGGCCGTGCGCGACCGCGGCGCTGACGTCCTGGTAGCGGCCGCCGTCGGAGAAGGAGTCGGGGGTGACGTTGAGGACACCCATGACCACGGTCCGCCGAAGCTGCGCGAGGGGCGCGGGCAGCCCGTCGGGACGCACGGTCAGTGCCCCAGGATGAGCGACATGGCCTCCGCGCGGGTGGCCGGGTTGCGCAGGCTCCCGCGCACGGCGCTGGTCACCGTCTTCGCGCCGGGCTTGCGCACGCCGCGCATCGACATGCACAGATGCTCCGCCTCCATCACCACGATCGCACCGCGCGGTTCGAGGATCCGCACGAGTGCGTCGGCGACCTGCGTGGTGAGTCGCTCCTGCACCTGGGGTCGCTTGGCGTACACGTCGACGAGCCGGGCGAGCTTCGACAGTCCGGTGATGCGACCGCTCTCGTTCGGGATGTAGCCGATGTGGGCGACCCCGTGGAAGGGCACGAGGTGGTGCTCGCAGGTGCTGTACAGCTCGATGTCCTTGACCATCACCAGCTCGTCGTGACCGAGGTCGAAGGTGGTCGTGAGCACGTCGTCCGGCGTCTGGTGCAGGCCGCGGAACATCTCCTCGTAGGCCCGGGCCACCCGTGCTGGCGTGTCGACGAGCCCATCACGATCGGGGTCCTCCCCCATCGCGATCAGCAGGTCACGCACTGCGCGCTCGGCCGCCGCCGTGTCGAACGGGCGCGTCGGCCGGTCGTCCGGCAGCGACACCGGGTCGACGCCCGTCATGCGCTGCCACTCACCTCGGCGGCGTCTCCGGACGTCTGGCCGTTCGCGGTCCCGTGTCCGTTGGACGAGCCATGGCCGTTGGCAGCGACCTCTGCCGGGGTGAGGACGGGGCCGCGCTCGTCCGGGCGGCGGCGCGCGGATCCGGTCCATGCCGCACGGGGCTCCCGCAGCTGCAGTTCCGCGAAGATGGCCTCGATCTCGGCCTTGTCCAGGGTCTCCCGGTCGAGCAGGGCCAGCACCATCGCGTCGAGCACGTCGCGGTTGGCGACGAGCACGTCATAGGCCTCCTGGTGCGCCGTCTCGATGAACGCTCGCACCTCCTCGTCGATGGCGGCCGCCACTTCCTCCGAGTAGTCGCGGATGTGCCCCATGTCGCGCCCGAGGAAGACCTCGTTCTGCTCCTGCCCGTACCGGATGGCACCCAGGCGCTCGGTCATCCCGAACTGGGTCACCATCGCGCGGGCAACGGCCGTGGCCTTCTCGATGTCGTTCGAGGCGCCCGTCGTCGGGTCGTGGAAGATCAGCTCCTCCGCCGCGCGACCACCGAGCATGTAGGCAAGCTGGTTCAGCATCTGGCTTCGCGTGGTGGAGTACTTGTCCTGATCGGGCAGGACCATCGTGTACCCGAGTGCGCGACCCCTCGGCATGATCGTGATCTTGTGCACCGGGTCGTTGCCCGGCAGCGCAGCGGCCACGAGCGCGTGTCCCGCCTCGTGGTACGCGGTGATCTTCTTCTCGAGGTCGTCCATGACCCGCGTGCGCTTCTGCGGTCCCGCGATGACACGGTCGATGGCCTCGTCGAGGGCTTCGTCGTCGATCTGCTGACCCGAACCGCGCGCGGTGAGCAGGGCGGCCTCGTTGAGCACGTTCGCGAGGTCCGCGCCGGTGAAGCCGGGAGTCCGTCGGGCCACGGCCAACAGGTCCACCTCGTCGGCCATCGGCTTGCCCTTGGCGTGGACCTCGAGGATGGCATGCCGACCGAGGAGGTCGGGCCGCTCGACGGCGATCTGCCGGTCGAAGCGCCCCGGACGCAGCAGGGCTGGGTCGAGGATGTCGGGGCGGTTGGTGGCCGCGATGAGGATGACGTTGACGTTGACGTCGAACCCGTCCATCTCGACGAGCATCTGGTTCAGGGTCTGCTCACGCTCGTCGTGACCACCGCCGAGCCCGGCCCCTCGATGCCGACCTACCGCGTCGATCTCGTCGACGAAGATGATCGCAGGAGCGTTCTCCTTGGCCTGGTTGAAGAGGTCGCGGACGCGGCTCGCTCCGACGCCGACGAACATCTCGACGAAGTCGGATCCGGAGATCGAGAAGAACGGCACGCCGGCCTCGCCGGCCACTGCGCGGGCGAGAAGCGTCTTGCCGGTGCCCGGGGGGCCGTAGAGCAGCACGCCCTTGGGGATCTTCGCACCGACGGCCTGGAACTTCGCCGGGTCGGCGAGGAAGTCCTTGATCTCCTGGAGCTCCTCGACCGCCTCGTCGGCGCCTGCGACGTCGGCGAACGTCGTCTGCGGCATGTCCTTGGTGATCATCTTCGCCTTGGACTTGCCGAACTGCATGACCTTGGAGCCGCCGCCCTGCATCTGGCTCATGAGGAAGAAGAAGAGGAGCACGATGAGCGCGACCGGCAGGAGCGAGATGAGGAGCGTGACGAGGACGCTCTCGGTCGGCACGACGATGTTGTAGCCGCCCGGAAGCTGGCCCGCGTCGGCCTTGGCCTGGAGCATCTCCTGCAGGTTCACGCCCTGCCCGTCGACGTAGGACGCGCGGGCCTTGGAGCCGTCCTTCAGGGTGAGCTCGAGCACCTGGTCGCGGTCGATGATCGTCGCGGTGTCGACGTTGTTGCCCTGGATGTCCGAGATGGCCTGGCTGGTGTCGACCTGCTCGGGCGCGCCGATGCCGGAGATGAAGCTGGAGCCGATCAGCACGAACAGCACGGCCATGGAGATCCAGAAGATCGGACCTCGCAGCAGCTTCCTCACATCCACCGCCTCACGGTACTACGGCGCTCCTGAGGGAACGAATGCGCGGAGCGCACGGCCCTTACGCCCACCGCGGAACGGCCCTGCCGACACTGCGCGTCGCTGGCGACCCAGACCGGAGGTCGGCGTGACCCCTCCTGGCACCGCGCCTCAGACGGACGGCTCCGACTCGCGGGCCGCGGCCCAGCGCGCCGTCGCCCTCGAGGCGATCCACGTCCAGCCCGGCTCACGTGCCGGCGGCTCCTCGGACACGATCGTGAATCCGGCCTTCGCCGCGTTCCCGAAGTCGTCGTCGACGTGCACGACGTTGTCCCAGCCGTGGTTCTGCAGCAGCGAGCTGACGACGGACGAGCGGTAGCCCGAACCGCAGTAGATGTAGACGGGAACGTCCTGGGGCAGCTCCCCCATCCGGTCGTGCACCTCGTAGAAGGGCATGAACGTCGCGCCCTCGATGTGCCCGGCCTCCCACTCGAGGATCTGGCGGGTGTCGACCACGACCGCCGAGGACTCGTCCCTGACCTCGGTCATGAGCTGCTCGAAGGTGAGCCGGTTCGTGGTCGTGGGCTGCTCGTCGTCGGCCATCCAGAACACCGGCCCGCCCACGGCCTGCGCGGCCGGGCGATCGATGCCGATGCGGACCAGCTCGCGCTGGGCGGCCTGGACCTGCTCGGTCGTGGCGCCCAGGAGGGTCACCGGGGTACCCCACGGGATCATCCAGCCGAGGTAGTTGACGAACGCGCCGTCGAGGTCGAAGTTCAGGGAGCCGGCCAGGTGGCCACCGGCGAACATCTCGCGCGAGCGCAGGTCCACCACCCACTCGCCGGCGGCGATACGGCGGCGCAGCTCGTCGGGCTCGGCGATCGTCGGAAGGGTGAGGTCGACGTCGGCCGGTCCGGCCGCGTTGCCCGGGCCCATATGCGCGTAGTACGCCGGGAACACGTCGAGGCCCGCGAGGAGCACGTCGACGAAGTCCTGCTCGGCCTGGGTGAGGGCGGGGTTGATCCCCTTCTCCTCGCCGAGGTTCGTCTGCAGGCCGGCGGTCTGGATGGACGAGCAGAAGGAGCCGAACCCATGAGTGGGGTAGATGGCCGTCTCCTCGGGCAGCTCGTCGACGAGCTTGTGGGCCGAGTGCCACTGGTCGTGCGCCTGCTTGACGGTGAGGTCCGGCGCGACGAGATCGGGGCGGCCGACGGTCCCGTAGAGGAGCGATCCGCCGGTGAAGACGGCGCCCGGGTGCTCGTCGCGGCTGACCGCGAACGACACGTGGTGCGGAGTGTGACCCGGTGTGTGCAGGACGGAGACCTCGAAGGTGCCGACGTCGAACACGTCGCCGTCGTGGACCGCTACGACGTTGTCCTCGCCGAGGTAGGCCAGGTCGACATCGCCGGGGACGAGGTAACGGGCACCGTGGCGCCGCGCCAGCTCGTAGCCGCCGTTGATGTAGTCGTTGTGGATGTGCGTCTCGGCGACGTGCGTGACGGTCAGCCCATGCTCGGCGAGGAGGTGCTCCACCCGATCGAGGTCGCGCTGCGGGTCGACCACGAGGGCGTGCTCACCGTCGTGGACGACGTAGCTGCGGTCGCCGAGCCCGGTGGTCTCGATGACCAGGACGTGGGGTGCGCTTGTGTGCGGCATGCTCAGGCTCCTGTCGTGACGGGGAATCCAGCGGAACGCCAGGCGCTGGTCCCGCCGTCCACGCTAATGGCTCGAATGCCGTGTCGGTCGAGGTACGAGGCGGCCTGGTAGCTGCGGTTGCCGGACTCGCACACCAGCCACACCGGGCCTTCGCCCTGCAGCTCGTCCAGGCGCAGCGGGACGAGGCTCAGCGGGATCCAGTCCGAGTGCGGGATGTGACCAGAGGCGTACTCGTGCCGCTCCCGGACGTCGACGACGCGCTCGCCCCGGGTCGTGGCGGCGGCAAGTTCAGTGATGTGGGCGGTGGAAACCATAACCGGAACTATACCCCCGGGGGTATGGGTGAGGCAAACCGGGACCGACGAAAGGAGGGGGTGTCGGCGGTCAGCCGCCGTACACGTGCGGGGCGAGTGTCCCCACGCAGCGCAGGTTGCGGTAGCTCTCCGCGTAGTCCAGGCCGTAGCCGACGACGAACTCGTTGGGGATGTCGAACCCGATGTAGCGGGGGCTGACATTCACCTTCATGGCTTCCGGCTTGCGCAGCAGCGTGAACACCTCGACCGACGCGGGGCCGCGCGACGTCAGGTTCTTCAGCAGCCACGACAGGGTCAGGCCCGAGTCCAGGATGTCCTCCACCACGAGGACGTTGCGTCCGCTCAGGTCGGCATCGAGGTCCTTGAGGATCCGCACCACGCCGCTACTTGTCGTCCCCGACCCGTAGGAGGAGACCGCCATCCAGTCCATGTCCACGGTCCGGTGGAGGGAGCGGGCCAGGTCGGCCATGACCATCACGGCGCCCTTGAGCACGCCGACGAGGAGGAGGTCCTTGCCGTGGTAGTCGTTGTCGATCTGCTTGGCCAGCTCGAGCAGGCGGGCACGGATCTGGTCCTCCGTGAGCAGCACGTGTTCGAGTTCCGACGAGATGTCCTCAGGCTCCACGCACTACTCCCGTCCGGGGCTCGGATGCAGGCACAGCCTCCCACACGAACGGACCGCGACGACACCGCCCGGCAATCGAGCCTCCCCCTGCCCGTGCCAGTCCGTGAGCAGGGCGTCGACACGACGTACGTGATCGATTCCCAGCTGGTCGGCCGGCGAACCGGCACTCAGCGCCATCCGGCGGACGACCCTGGTCCGGATGGCGTCAGGCAGCGCCTGCAACGTCCCGCAGTCGGCCGATGGCCCGGCGGCCCCGACGTCCACGACCACCCCGAACTCGTCATCCGCGAGGGCGTCCAGCGCGTCGGCGTCGGCGCGCAGGAGCTCGGCCGAACGCGTGAGACCCAGCGCCACCCCCGGCCCGAGGTCGGCCACCAGTCCATCGAGCAGGGCGCGGACGCGGACCCTCGCGTAGGTGCGATCCTCGTTGTGCGGGTCGTCCCACGGACGCAACCCGAGCGGGGCCAGTACCTCGGCCGCCGCCGCCCGCACCGTGGCCCGCGGGACGTCGAGGAAGGGGCGCCTCCACAGGCCGTTCGACGGGGCCATCGCGGCAAGGGACCGCGCGCCCGAGCCCCGAGCCAGCCGCAGCAGGACGGTCTCGGCCTGGTCCTCGAGGGTGTGCCCGAGAAGGACGACAGAGGCGCCGCTCGCGACGGCCGCGCGCTCCAGGGCCGCGTAGCGGGCGTGCCGCGCCGCGGCTTCAGGGCCGCCGTCCCGCCCCACCTCCACGCGGACGATGTCGGCGGCCACCCCCAAGGCCTCGCACGCTGCCGCGGCCTCCCGCGCCACCTCGGCCGACCTGTCCTGCAGGCCGTGGTCGACGACGACCGCGCGCACCCTCGGGCCCTCCCCCTCCGACACCCGGGCCGCGGCGGCAACGAGGGCCAGGGAGTCCGGCCCGCCCGAGCAGGCCACGAGGACGAACTCTCCCGGACCGACGTCGGCCAGGGCGGTCGCCACCGCGTGGCGCGTCGCCATGACGTCAGCGGACGAGGCACGCCGGCTCACGGGAGGGTGGCCACCCGATCGAGCCACTGGTCCGGGTCGTGGATCTCCGACCGCATCGGCAGGTGCTGGGGAGACGTCCACACCCGGTTGAACCCAGCCATGCCCGACCGGTCCACGACGTGGCGGACGAACGCCGCACCGTCGCTGTACTGCCGGAGCTTGGCGTCCATCCCGAGGGCCTTGCGGGCGAAGGTGTCCAGCGCTCCCGGCTGCTCGCGGCGGACCGTGAAGCGCTCCCGGATGAGCTGCACGGACGGAATGACCTCCGGGCCTACGGCGTCCATGACCACGTCGGCATGGCCCTCCAGCAGCGACATCAGGGCGGTGAGCTCGTCGAAGACCACCTTCTGCGCGGGTGTCTGGATCGCCTCGACCACACTCACCTCGCTGTCCGAGCGGAGGGAACGCACCAGCGCATAGCCGAACGCGATGAGGCGCTGAAGCGTCTCGCGGGCGCCGAGGTCCGACGCATCGAGCAGCGCGGCCAGACGATCGGTCAGGTGGTCCGACAGCCAGGGGACGGCGCCGAACTGGACGCGGTGCGTCTCCTCGTGCAGGCACACCCAGAAGCGGAAGTCCCGGGCAGGGACGCCGAGCTGCTGCTCCACGTTGACGATCGTGGGCGCGACCAGGAGCAGCCGGCCCGGCTCGCCGGCCTCGGTGAATGTCTCGAACTGGCCGAGCACCTTGCCGGACATCCAGGCAAGCACCGCGCCCAGCTGGAGGGCCGTGCCACGGGAGCCGAGGCTGCGAACCACGGCGGGGGCGGCGCCGGCCTTCTCGGCGAACTCGTCCCATTGCGACAGCACGACGCGCATCCCGTTCACGTTCGACGCGATCCAGCCGGAGCGGTCGACGACCACGGCCCGGGAGGACTCGGGCGCGGTGAGCCCGGTGACCTCGCGGACCGGCGCGACCGCCTCCGCGGCCAGGTCCCGCAGCATCGTGACGGCTCCCCGCACCTCCTCGGGGGGAAGCTCGGGCCCCTTCGGCGCCAGGCGTCGCGCGGTCGCGATCGCGAGGTCCCAGTCGATGGGCTCGGGTGCGCTGGCCTGCGTCATCAGCGGGCGTCGGCCGGCGCGTCAGGCGCCGGCGGCCGGCACACGACGCCGACGAGCCCCCCTCCGCGGCCGTCGCCGTGGAGGGTGTACTCGCCGGTCGCGTAGGGGACCAGGACGACGTCGCCACGAGCAACCTGCAGCGAGCCGGCCGGGCTGGCCAGCACTCCCTGACCCTGGAGGACGAGGACGATCGCGAACCCGGCATCGACGCTGACAGGGCCTTGGGAGGCGTCGAACCGGTGAGCGCGGAAGTACGCATCGGCAGCCGCCGGCATGGTCGAGACGAGTCCGGCCCCCTCGATCGCCTCGTGCGGGATGACCAGTCGGTCGAGGTCCGAGTCGGAGACCGCGGACAGGTCGACGGCCTGGAGGGCCGTGTCGAACCCGAGATCGAGGTGCCCGTCGCGCGCGCCGTCGACGGCGAAGCCCTGCCACTCGAGCAGGATCGAGAGGTCGGTGGGCTCCTGGAGCTCGAGGACGAAGACCCCTGCCGCGACCGTGTGCGGAAGGCCGGCCGGCACCAGCATCGCGTCCCCCGGACGCACGACGCGCGTGCGCAGCGCCGACATCAGCGCATCACTGTCTCGCTCACCCACCCAGGTGGACACCTGAGGCAACGTCATCTGCTCGCGGAACCCCACGCCGACCTCCGCACCCTCGGGGGCGTCGAGCACGTACCAGGCCTCCGTCTTCCCGTGCGCCAGGCCCAGATGCGTGCGGGAGAAGGCCCGGTTCGGGTGCAGGTGGACGGGAAGTCGCTGGTCGAGGTCGAGCAGCTTGATCAGCACCTCCGTGCTCACCCCGTACCGCGCCACGTGGTCGGGACCGAGCCAGGCCTGCGGATCGGACTCGATCGCCTCCAGCAGGAGTCGCCCGTCGGGAAGGCGACTGAATCCCTGGGGGGCCTGTCCGAAACGCGCCGTGGTGGACCCGATCCACTCCTCGGGTCGCTGGGGGCCGCCCGGGCCGTGACGCAACTCGCCGATGCGGTCGCCGCCACGGTAGAAGTGGTCGAACTGGTTCACCGGCAGCAGCATCGGCATCATCGCGTGCGTCCCATCCGTCGTCGGGTCACCAGTCGATCACGAGCATCCGCACGTGGCCAGGCGGCTGGCGATGAGGTCCATTGTCTCCCGCACCCTCGGCAGCGAGGGCACCTTGTTGGCGATCATCGCGAAGACCAGGACCCGGCCGTCAGCGTCCTGCACCGTTCCCGCGAGGGCGCTCACTCCTGTCAGGGTCCCGGTCTTCGCATGCACGAAACCGCGACCAGGGCGAGTGGCGGCGGTCGAGAACCGATCGGCCAAGGTGCCGGTCAGGCCCGCGACCGGGAGGCCGGGGGCGATGGGGGCGAGGTCGGCGTCCGCCTGCCGGACGACGTCGACCAGCAGGTCGGCCAGGACCCGGACCGGGATCTGGTTGCGTCCCGACAGGCCGCTGCCGTCGACGAGGTCCAGCCCGGTGACATCGATACCCAGGTCGGCCAGGACCTGGCTCGTCGCCTTCGCGCCGCCGGCGAAGGTGGGGGCCCCGAGCTTGGCACCGCCCACGAGGTGCGCCAGCGCCTCCGCATAGTCGTTCTCGGACTCGGTCAGCGTCCGCTCGACGATGTCGCCGACGGGAGCGGACTCGACCCGGGCCACCTCGGTTGCCTCCCCGGGTCTCCGGCCGGCCGCCACCGAGGAGACCTGCACACCCTGCCCACGAAGGAGGGCGGCGAAGACCGTCGCCGCCTGGAGCGCGGGATCGTCGACGCGGGAACGGGACCCCGGGCTCGTCCTTGCCCCGTCGACGACGAGAGCCGAGACCGGCGCCGCCACGCCCGCTGCCGGCCAGGAGCGGGACCACCCGGGTCCCAGCGACGCGCCGCGGAAGGCGGAGTCGTCGTAGACGAGTGCGACCGGCCCGGATGCGCCGACGGCAGCGGCGGCCGCGCGGGCCAGCTGCTTGAGCGAGGGGCTGCCGCCGGCGAGCGGATTGCCCCCGCCCGCACGCACCAGAGTCGGGTCGCCGCCGCCGACCAGGTGCAGGGTGCTGCCGTCTCGATACACGATCGTCGGGATGCGGGCGCCCGGGCCGAGGACCTGAAGCGCGGCAGCCGCCGTGGCGAGCTTCGCGGACGAGGCCGGCACCCGGGGGGCATCGGCCGCGCGCGAGTACAGCTCGGTTCCGCTCACCGGGTCGATGACGAGGACGGAGCCGTCGGCCAGGCCGGTGCGCGCGAGCCGTCCGATCTCTGCACGCACCCCGTCTGGAGTGGGAGCTGTTCCGCTCGACGACGGTCCGAGGGGCGCGAGGACGACCGGGGCCGGCGACGGCGGCGGGGCGCTGTCGGCCGCGGCGGCCGGGAGACCGCCGAGGCCCAGCCCGAGGACGAGGCAGGCGGCGGTCACCGGCATCACCAGTGCGCGCACCGACCACTCCTCACGATGGGATGTACGGAACACTAAGGCACGCGCCGTGCGCGCCCGTACGCTCGGGCGTGGCCGGTCACCGCCGCCGACGAGGAGGATCCGTGGAACCGCTGGACTTCGACGTGACCATCGAGATCCCGGCCGGCAGCCGGAACAAGTACGAGATGGACCACGTCACGGGCCGCATCCGGCTCGACCGCATGCTGTTCACCTCCACCCGCTACCCCCACGACTACGGCTTCATCGACAACACCCTCGGCCTCGACGGAGATCCGCTCGACGCCCTCGTGATGACGGCCGAGCCCACGTTCCCCGGCGTGCTGATCCGGTGCCGCGCCGTCGGGATGTTCCGGATGACGGACGAGGCAGGCGGCGACGACAAGGTCCTCTGCGTGCCGGCGGGCGACCCCCGCCTCGAGCACCTGCGGGACATCCACCACGTCGCCGAGTTCGATCGGCTGGAGATCCAGCACTTCTTCGAGGTGTACAAGGACCTCGAGCCGGGCAAGAGCGTCGAGGGTGCGACCTGGGTCGGTCGCACCGAGGCGGAGGCGGAGATCCGCGAGTCCTGGCTCCGATTCGACGAGACCGGCGGCCACCACTGAGCGACCCTCACCGGGCAAGGTGAACACGCCGTGAACACCGGGTGTCTAGAAGTAGACCGTCTAGTGCTAGACTGTCTAGACCTAGACGAGAGGGGGCCCCTGGTGTTCTTCCGATTCCGCCGTGACCGGCGACCGACCGACCTGCTGACCACGATCTCCGACCGGGCCCATCGGGTGGTGTCGGAGTACGACGACGGCCTGTGCCGGTTCGTGCTCATGTGCCGTTGCGGCGCCCGGTACGACACCCCGTACATCGACGAGGCACTCGAGTACCACGAGCTGCACGAGGTGCTCGCCCCCCTCGCCGACCAGCTGCAGCACTGACCCGTGGCCAAGCCGACAATCCGCTCCCAGGCGGACGCGACTGCCGCGCTCGACGCGGCCGTCCGCCAGTGGAGGTCCGCCAAGAAGAGCGAACGGGCCGCCCGGGACGCGCTCGCCGCCCTCGTCAATGAGATCGTCCGGAAGGGCCTCATGAACGAGAACAAGGTGGCCAAGGCCACCCAGATACCGCGGATGACCATCCGGAAGATGCTGGGGAAGACCTGACGGCAGCCGGAGGGCGGATCGCCCCGGAAGGGGGACCTTCGTCACCCCAAGTCACGCACTTCGGCCCCATGGCCGATGCCGACGGTGCCATACCTTGGGGGGTATGAAAAAGCTTCTCGTCCTCGGCGGGGGAACCGCCGGTTCCATGGCCGCCAACAACCTGCGCCGCAAGCTGTCCGCCAGCGAGTGGGAGATCACCGTCGTCGACGCCGACGACAACCACCGGTATCAGCCAGGCTTCCTGTTCATGCCCTTCGGCACCTACAAGCCGAACCAGGTCACCAAGAGCCGGCGCAAGGCACTCAACAAGGACGTGCCGCTCGTCTACGGCGAGATCGACAAGGTCCTGCCCGAGGAGAATGCCGTCCTCCTGACCGACGGCCGTCGCCTCGACTACGACATGCTCATCATCGCCACCGGCGTCAGCCCGCGTCCCGACCAGACCGACGGGATGCAGGGCGACGAGTGGCGCAAGAGCGTCCACGAGTTCTACACCTACGAGGGCGCCGTCGCCCTCGCCCAGGCCCTGGAGAAGTTCGACGGTGGCCGGCTGGTGATCAACATCGTCGAGATGCCCATCAAGTGCCCGGTCGCCCCCCTCGAGTTCGCCTTCCTCGCCGACTCCTACTTCAAGGATCGCGGAATCCGGAACAAGGTCGAGATGACCTACGTGACCCCGCTCCCCGGTGCCTTCACGAAGCCGATCGCGGCGGAGGCCTTCGGCAACACCCTCGAGGAGAAGGGCATTGCTGTCGAGCCCGACTACATGCTCATGGAGGTCGACAACGAGAAGAAGGCCCTCGTCTCGTATGACGAGCGCGAGGTGCCGTTCGACCTGCTCGTCACGATCCCGCTCAACATGGGCGCCGACTTCGTCGCGCGGTCCGGCCTCGGCAACGAGATCAACCTCGTCCCGGTCGACAAGTTCACTCAGGTGTCGAAGCAGTACGACAACATCTTCGCCCTGGGCGATGCGAACGACATCCCGGCCTCGAAGGCCGGCTCGGTCGCGCACTTCGAGATCGACATCTTCGTGGAGAACTTCCTCCTGTACATCGCAGGCAAGGAGATGACCCACAAGTTCGACGGCCACGCCAACTGCTTCATCGAGACAGGTGGCGGCAAGGCCATGCTCATCGACTTCAACTACGACTACGAGCCCCTGCCCGGCAAGTACCCGGTCGCAGGCATCGGCCCGATGAGCCTGCTCAAGCAGACACGGCTCAACCACATGGGCAAGCTCGCCTTCAAGTGGGTCTACTGGAACATCCTCATTCCCGGTCGCCCCATGCCTGTACCCGCGCTCATGTCCACGGCCGGAAAGCGCACCGACCTCATCGAATCCAAGTAAGGAGAGCACGACATGCCTACGACCACAATCAACGGTCGCGACGTCACGGTCGACGACGAGGGCTTCATGACCGTCTACGACGAGTGGGACGAGGAGACCGGCAAGTCTCTCGCGGCCGCCATCGGCATCGACATGACCGACGAGCACTGGAAGGTCGTCCGCTTCCTGCGCGAGGACTTCAAGGCCCAGGGCGCGACTCCCACGATCCGCCGCGTCTCCACCGCCGGTGGCGTCGACACCAAGCAGCTGTTCACGCTGTTCCCCAAGAAGCCGGCCAAGAAGATGGCCTACATCGCAGGGCTCCCGAAGCCTGCCGGCTGCGTCTGAGAGGCATCTGACATGACCGCAGTACAGGACATGGTCGTCCCGTCGTTCGACGACGAGATCGAGACCGATCGCAAGCTGGCCATCATCTGCTCCAAGGGCAGTCTGGACATGGCCTACCCGGGGCTCATCCTGGGCAATGCCGCGCTGGGTGAGGGCGTCGAACTGCACCTCTTCTTCACCTTCTGGGGCTTCGACATGATCACCAAGGGCCGCATGGAGCACCTGGTGTTCTCCCCCGTGGGCAACCCGGCCACGCACATCCCCGCGGCCCTCGCGCCGCTGCCGGGCCTGGCCAAGATGGCCACCTCACAGATGCAGAAGGCCATGGAGGAGCTGGAGATCCCGCCGGTTCCCGAGTTCCTCGACCTCATCAAGGCGTCGGGTGGCCACCTGTGGGCCTGCCGGCTGAGCGCCGACATGAATCACCTCAAGAAGGAGGACCTCTACGACGGTGTCGACGACATCATCAACGCGAGCGACTTCATCGAGATGACTGCCGGAGCCCAGCTCCTGTTCATCTGACCTCCCCACGAGGACGAGGGGGCGCCACCGCATGGTGGCGCCCCCTCGATCGTCGTGGGCCTCGGTCGGACCCGAGCTCAGCCGTCGGAGGGCTGCACCACCGCCGTGACCTTCAGGGGAGCGAACGTCTGGACCCGGATCGGCTCGGGCAGGGGCGTCACGCCGAAGGTCTCGAGGGATCCCTGTCCGGCCAGGCGCAGTGCGTACTGGGCAGTGGACAGCGGAAGCGGGTCGGCAGGGTCGTCGCAGACCATGAAGTGACCCATTCCCAGGATCGGCCAGCCGATCAGCGGCTGCCCCTCGGCCAGCACGATCTTCGACGAGGCAAGGTCGAAGTTCCCCTCGACCGGCACACCGCCGATGGCCGGGCTGGCGAACATGTTCCCCGCCTCGTCCGTCGTGATGGTCGTTGCCCCGGCACCGACCTTGAGCAGCTGGGTGTCATCCGGGCTGATCACGAGGTCCTGAACGGGGACCGACGCGACCGGGATGGCGGCGTTGACCGCGGTGAAGGCGGGGATGACCGACACGGTGCCCTCCATGAGGGTGAGCTCGTCCATGAGCTCGAGCTGCGTGGCGAACGGCGTGCCCGTCGGGAGCGTGCCCGAGGCGCCACCGGGCCACGCTGCGGGGTCCGACACGGACAGCCACGCGGTCATCGCCTCGACGGCACCCTGTGAGGTGTCGCGCGTCAGGACGCTGATCTCGGGCAGCAGGGTGAGGTCGTAGTCGGGGTTGGCATCCGTGATGATCGGGTCCTCCCACGAGGTCACCGAGCCATCGAGGATGCCGGCGATCGCCTGGGGGGTGAGCACCAGGCCCTCGAGTCCGATGACGTCGTAGGCGAGGGCGACGGCATAGGCGAAGGCCGGGACGACGATCACCTGCCCGGCGGGGCAGGCATCTGCGGCGAACGCGCTCTGCTCCTCGGCGGTTGGCGCATGGTCGACGAGCTGGAGCGCAGCGTCCGGGCGGTCGGTGAACTCCGTGATCCCTTGGTCGGGGCACACCCCCGCAAGGCTGGCTCCGACGGCGTCCATCGAACCGAGGAAGTCCTCGGGCACGTTGACGTCGAGGTTGCCGGTCTGACAGGTGATCTGGTCCTCCGCCTGGGCGGCCAGGACATCAGGAGGCAGGGGCGGAGTGCATGCGGCCAGGGCCAGGCCCGCCGCAGCGATGAGGACGATGCCCCGGGTGGTCGTGCTGTTCCGGGGCATCGTCCTCATCCTCATGCTGCTAGTGAACTACCGATCGGGTGGTTCTACTTGATCTTGTTCATCAGGACCACGGCCTTGGCCAGGACCTTGCCACCCACCGGGACGTAGCCCAGCGACGCGGCGCGGGACGGGCCGCACTTCTGCAGGACGTACGAGGCGAACTGGCGGATGCCGAGCCCGTTGGGACCCTTGCCGTCGGTGCGGGCCAGCATGTAGCTGAAGATGGCCGCCGGGTAGGCGCCGCGTGCCCTGAGCTTGTAGTTCAGGTTGACCAGGCCGTTCGAGGCGAGGTTCGTCTGGTTCGCCAGGTTCTTGGCGGCCGAAGCGGATGACGGGGCGACGAACTCACCGTAGGCGTTCTGGATACGCGCCGACGGGTAGCCCTTGGCGTCGCCGAAGTCCACGTAGCCGATCGCACCAGGCTTGCCTGCGACAAGCGACAGAACGGCCGCGTTGTCCTTGCCCGAGACCGAGTTCGTCGGGGGGCGACCGCCCGGGAACGCCGTCGAGAAGTCATCCTGCACCTTCGACCAGATGGTCGGGGCCCAGGCATTCAGGTACTGGAGGGTGTTGTTGGACGTGCCGGAGTTGCCGGAGCGATAGGCCACGGTCACCCGCAGGTTCGGGATGGCGGTGGCGATGCGCGGGTTGTCCTTGAGGATCTCCGGCGCGCGCCAGGTCTTCAGGTTGCCGGAGAGGAGCTTGCTGAGTGTCGTCTGCTTGAGCTGGATCGAGGAGCCGAGCGAGCGCCCCGTCGTCGTGCTCTTGAGATTGATCGGGAACGCGATCGCGCCGCCGATGTTGGGGATGTACTCCCAGTCGAAGGACGGCTCGCCGCCGGAGTACTTGCTGTCGGTCTGGCCGTAGTCGAAGACTCCCTTGGTGAAGTTCGACTTGCCGGTGCCCGAGCCGGTCGACGTGTACTGGATCGTGACGTTCTTCTGCGACGCGTTGAAGTCCGCAGCGCACTGGGAGATGAAGGGGAACGGGAAGGAGGCTCCTCCACCACTGATGGTTTCGGCCGCCTGGGCCGGGACAGCGAGGGCGACCGTCGAGGCGGCTACCGCAGTGCTGGCCAGAATCGCGAGAGTGCGACGCACTGTCTTCTCCTTGATAGGGGTTGGCGAACGCTTAGAAACTAGAGACGCGGCGTGACTCGTTGGAGAGGATTCGGTTGATGCGCGTCGACGGCAGAGTGAACACTGCGTGTACTGGTGAACCGACGGTTAACCGAACCGGCCGTTCACGTAGTCGAGCGTGCGCTGGTCCCTCGGGTTGCCGAAGATCTCGGTGGTCGGCCCCTGCTCGACGACATGCCCGGGATTGCCGTCCGTGGCGAGGAAGAACGCCGTGTTGTCCGCGACTCGGACCGCCTGCTGCATGTTGTGGGTCACGATGATGATCGTGATCTCCTTCGAGAGCTCCCTGATCGTCTCCTCGATCTTCAGGGTCGAGCCCGGGTCGAGCGCCGAGCACGGCTCGTCCATGAGGAGGACGTGCGGGTTCACGGCCAGGGCGCGCGCGATGACCAGGCGCTGCTGCTGGCCGCCGGAGAGGTCACCCGCCGCTGCGTTGAGCCGGTCCTTGACCTCGTTCCAGAGGCCGGCAGACGTCAGCGTCTGCTCGACGATGTCGTCGTGATTGCTGCGCTTCATGCCCGACAGCTTCAGTCCGGACAGCACGTTGCCGCGGATCGTCATGCTGGGGAAGGGGTTCGGCTTCTGGAAGACCATCCCGATCTTCAGGCGGATGTGGACCGGATCCACCTCCGGGGCGTAGATGTCGCTGCCCTCATAGAGGACCTCGCCCGCGAGCGCCGCGCCGGGGATGAGCTCGTGCAGTCGGTTCAGGGTGCGGATGAAGGTCGACTTGCCGCAGCCCGAGGGGCCGATGAGTGCCGTGACGGACTGCTTCGGGAACGCGATGCTGACGCCCTCGAGCACCTTGCGCTTGGCGAACCACACGCTGATATCGCGCGTCTCCATCTCGATCGGCACGTTGGCGTCCCTCTGCGACGCGATCTCCCGCTCCAGCTCCTGCACGTCGTCAATCCTCACGTCGTCGTACTCGGCGGTGGCCATTGTTTCCTACTCTCTACTTGCTCGGTCCACGACTGGAGAAGAGCCGCGTCAGCGTGAACAGGATCGCGACGATGATCATCAGCGTGAGCGCTGCTCCCCAGGCGCGGATGACGGCGTCCGGATAGGGCTGCGCGACGTTGTCGAAGATGTACGTCGGGAGGGCGCTGATCGGCTCCGCGAACGGGTTCAGCACCGTCTTGTCGTTCTTGAGGGCGGTCAGCAGCAGGGGCGCGGTCTCGCCGACGACGCGGGCGACCCCCAGGATCGCGGCGGTGATGATGCCGGTCTTGGCGGCTGGCACCACGACGCGAAGGACCGTCTTCGCCCGGGTGGACCCGAGAGCGAGCGCCCCGGTGCGCAGCTCCTCGGGAACAAGGCGCAGCACCTCCTCAGCCGTCCGAGCGACGGTCGGCAGCATGAGGATCGCGTAGGCGAGGCCGGCCGCGAAGGCGCTCTGGTTCAGCGCGCCGGAGAGGATGAGCACCGTGAGGATGAACAGTCCCGCCACCACGGAAGGCACGCCGCTCATCGCCTGCACGAAGAACCGGACATACGGAACGGCGCGGCCGCGCACCTCGGTGATGTAGATGGCGGTCATGACGCCCAGCGGAACGGCGATCAGAGCCGAGATGCCGACGATGACGACCGTTCCGACGACGGCATGACCGACGCCGCCGTAGCCCAGGGGGGTCGACGGGCTGATGTACTCGTTGTTCTGGAACAGGAATGCCGTGCTCATCGCCTCGAGGCCCTTGGTCACGATCGACCAGAGCACCGACACCAGGACCACGAGGCTGAACACAGTCGCCCCGATGGCGAGCACGATGATGACCGCGTCGAATGCGGACTTCTTGCCCCTCAGCGCCACCGCGGCGACGATCGCTGCGGCGAGCTGAAGCGGCAGGTAGCCGGCCACCATCAGGACCGGCTTGGCGATGTCGGTGTACCACCACAGACCCGTCACGATCGCGGCCGGGATGAACACGGCGAGGATGACGATCGTGCGGAAGGACGCCGTGCGCGTTCCCCACGGAGCCTGCGGCCTCTGCTCCGCGAGGCTCGCAACCCGGGACTCGTCGAAGACCTGCGTGGTGCTCACTTCTGCAGCCGTCCCGTCCGGTTGACGATGAGGTTCGCGATCACGTTGACGAGCAGGGTCATCATGAACAGGAAGAAGCCGGCGGCCAGCAGCAGCTGGGTCTCGTACGGACCGGACGCCTCGCCGAACTTCGCGACGATCAGCGTCGCCACGGAGCCGCCGCCGGACTCGATGACGTTGTAGTAGTTCACCGGATCGAACACGATCTTGAGGACGAAGAAGACCGCGATCGTCTCGCCGAGGGCGCGACCCAGCCCCAGCATGACGCCACCGATGAGGCCACCGCGACCGTAGGGCAGGGCCACGTAGCGCAGCATCGTCCACAGCGAGCAGCCCAGGGCCTCCGCGGCGTTGATCAGCTCCGGAGGCGTGCGGCCGAGCACCTCGCGGGTCACGGACGTGACGATGGGAATCATCATGATCGCGAGCACGAAGCCGGCGGTGAAGGGGGTTCCGCTGAAGTTGCCGCTCTCGTTCTGGAAGAACGGGATCCAGCCGAGGTACTGGTTGAGCAGCTGCTGCCACTCCTCCGAGACCGGCGACAGGATGTAGAAGGCCCACAGGCCGAGGATCACCGAAGGGATGGCCGCCATGAGGTCGACGAGGTTGGTGAGGACCTTGGCCACCCACGTCGGCGCGAGGAACACCATGAACACGGACAGCAGCAGCGAGGCCGGCACCGCGATGACAAGTGCCACCACCGACAGCAGGACCGAGCCGTAGAGCATCCCCCAGATGCCGTAGTCCGGCGGGCTCCAGATGGACGTCGTCAGGAAGTCCAGTCCCTGGGTCTGCAGGACCGGGATGGCCTGGAGGCCCAGGAAGACGGTGATCCCGGCCAGGACGACCAGCGCCGTGAACGCGGCACCCGTGATGGTCCGGTTGAAGACCCGATCACCGCGATGCGACGTAGCCGCCGACTGAAGGTCGCGGAACTCGGTCTCGGTCGACGACATACGACAACCGTGGTGGTCGCCGGTATACGGGCTCACACGACGCAGCCAACGGCGGACAACGCCGAGGTGAACAGCCGGTGAATCCAGACCGGCGGAGGTCGTCCCCGAGTCCTACTCGACCGGGGCGTGGCCCTCCATGTGCGGATGTCCTGGGAGATCCGTCGCCAGCTCCTGCTCGCCGGGGATCTCCGCCTCGACATCCTTGGCGTGGATCGTGTGGATCATCGCCCAGACGGCCCAGATGGTGAAGAGGCCCACGACGGTCCCGACGGCCAGCCATGCTGCGATCGTCGGCAGCTGGGTGAGCCGGTACATGATGTAGGCGACGACCGCGGCGGATGGGATGGTGATCGCCCAGGCGATGACCATCTCGCCGACGACCTTCCACCTCGCGCCCTTGCCCGAGCCGACGCCCGCGCCGACGATCGACGAGGCGGCAGCATGCGTGGTGGAGATCGGCATCCCGACTGCGGTCGCACCGAAGATCGAGGTCGTCGCGCCGATATTGGCGGCCAGGCCCGAGCTCGCGTGCAGGGTGGTCAGGCGCAGGCCCATCGTCTCGATGATCTTCCAGCCACCCCACAGGGTGCCCAGGGCGATGGCGCCGTAGGCGGAGAGCGCGGCCCACTCGGGCACCACGATCGTCTTGCCGTCATCGGCGAGATCCGTGTATCCGGCTCCGAGCAGGAGCGCCGCGATGACACCCATCGTCTTCTGCGCGTCGTTGGCGCCGTGGCCGAAGGAGACCGCGGCCGCCGACACGACCTGGGCGCCCTTGAAGACCGGGTGGTTGTCGTGCCACTTGGTCATCCGTTGGACGCCGATGACCAGGTACATCGCAACGAACGCGATGCCGAAGGCAACGGCAGGCGACACGATGATGCCCAGCGCCGCCTTCTCCACGCTGCTCCAGTCGATGGCGTCGAGACCTCCCGCGGCGAGGCCCGCCCCGACCAGGCCGCCGATGATCGCGTGGCTCGATGAGGACGGCATGCCGAAGCGCCAGGTGACGTAGTTCCACGCGATGGCGGCGAAGAGCGCGGCGAACGCCAGGGCCACTCCGCCGTACTCGCTCTTGACCGTCTTGGCGACCGTGTTCGCGACGGCGGTGCCGACGACGAAGTAGGCCGCGAAGTTGAAGAAGGCGGAGAAAGCGGGGGCCCAACGGGCCGGCAGCGAGCGCGTGGCCACGACGGTGGCGACCGAGTTGGCCGCATCGTGGAAGCCGTTGGTGAAGTCGAACACCAGCGCGATCACGATGACGGCAATCACGCTGATCAGGAGTACGTCCACGACGCCTGCCTCTCTCTTGAATCTCCGCGGCCAAAGTAGCCGTTCAGATGACCTGAAGGCGTCCTGAGAATGAACAAATTGCCGCTCACTTCCCCGGCGGGCCGAGTCTCGGGGCAACCGATGATGGATTCAGGGCAATCGCATGGCCAGCGGGCGAAGCGTTGGTGAACAGACGGTGAACAGGCTCGCTCGACGTCAGGCCCGAGTTCGTTCGAGCCGGCGCCTGGACCGCGCCTACCGGCGTGACCGCTACCGGTCTCCGCGGAGGTCGATGACAGTGACCGTCTCACCGGCGGCGACGCTGGTGACCCCCTCCGGGATGACGATGAGGGCGTCCGCGGAGGCGAGTCCACCCAGCACGTGGGAACCCTGACCCGTTCCCGCGGGGGACACCGCGCCGGACGGCAGGAACGTCGCCCTCGCGAACTGCCGCTTCTCGGCGGGCGACGTCAGCGGGGAGGTGCAGACCGCCGTGGTCTCGGGTCGCATGAGGTCGACAAGGCCCCTCATCCGTCGGATGGCCGGACGAACGAAGTTCTCGAACGACACGTAGCTGCTCACCGGGTTCCCCGGCAGCGTGATGATCGGGACCTCGTCCTCGCCGACGAACCCGTGCCCCTGGGGCATCCCCGGATTCATGGCCACCTTGAGGAAGTCGACCGAACCGACGGTGCTCAGCACCTCCTTGACCGTGTCGTACGCGCCCATGCTGACGCCACCACTGGTGAGGATGAGGTCGCAACGGTGCAGCTGGTCCTCGACCGCGGCGAGGAATGCCCTGTTGTCGTCGACGATCGGCCCGACCCGGTAGGCGTCGGCACCAGCCTCCCGGCAGGCAGCCACGAGGAGGTAGCTGTTGCTGTCGGTGATGAGGCCGTGCCGCAACGGCTGACCGGGCTCGACGAGCTCCGACCCCGTGGAGATGACCGCGATACGTGGTCGCGGATGCACGAGGACATGACCGCAGCCGACGGCCGCCAGGATGGCCATCTGCCTGGCGCCGATGAGCGTGCCCTTCGTCAGGACGGTCTCGCCCGCGACGACGTCCTCCGCCGCGCGACGGATGAAGGCGCCCGCGTCCGCCCCCTGCCTGATGCGCACCGTCTCCGTTCCGCCGTCGGTGCGCTCCACCGGGACGACGGCGTCGGCACCGTCCGGCATGGGTGCCCCGGTCATGATCCGCACCGCGGTGCCCGGACGCACGACCTCCGTGGATCGGTAGCCCGCGGGCACGTCGTCGATCACGGCCAGCTCGATGGGGTCCTCGGGGGTGGCCGCCGCCACATCGGCGGACAGCACGGCATAGCCGTCCATGGACGAGTTGTCGAAGGACGGCAGCGGCCACGGGGCGGTGACGTCGGCGGCGAGGACGCATCCGTGCGACGAGGACAACGGGAGCTCAAGGGGGGCCAGCTCCCGGACTCCTTCGAGGATCCGCCCGCGGTACGCGTCGACGCTCAGCACGCGAGTGACTCTAGACCGAGCTCCGAACCGGCGCCCCCGGCGCCGACCCTGCGCATCAGGGCTTGCGCTCCACCGAGTTCTTCTTCCCCTGCGCGCCCATGTAGACCACCAGGATCCGCACGGCGTCGTCCCCCTTGTTGCTGCCGTTGTGCCAGACGTCCTCGGCCTCCATGAACGCGGTCCCGGCTGGGTAGTCCTTCACCACGCCGGCGTCGTACTCCACGCTCACCGTGCCCTCGAGGATGTAGGCGTACATGGGCACACGATGCCGGTGCCAGCCGGTCTCCTGCCCCGGCTCGAGCGTGACGATCGAGCTGCTGATCTGGGCGGGCACCTTCTTCGGGTACCCGATCGGCTGGTCGAGGGTGTCGAGCTCCTGTGCCTCGAGGAGCGTCTGGACGCCGGCCTCAGCGGCGACCGCGCTGCCCGACGCGGCAGCGCTGCCGGACACGGCGGGCTCGTCGGATCCCCCGCAGGCCGTCAGCAGGAGCGACAGGCTGGCGATCGCCGCGGTGACCGCCATGATGCGCCGGCGAGACGGTGTCGTTGTCGGTGCCATCTCCTCACTGTACGACGGCGAGCCGCTGGTGGGCCGTCACCGAAACCGGCCTGTCACACTCCCGCCATGCGCGAATGGCTCAGCCTCCTGCGGCCGTCCCGCACTGTTCCCGTCACGCGATGGCGGTCGCCGTCCCGCTGGCGCTCCACGCCGGGGAGCTTCGTCGTGCTCCTGCTCGGCCTGTGGCTGTTCGGCACCGGCGAGGCCCTCCTCGTCTCGTCAGCACTGGGCTCGACGCCCTGGACGGTTCTCGCCCAGGGACTCAGCACGAAGCTGCCCATCTCGATCGGCCTGGCCACCTTCCTCGTGAGCGCGGCCGTCCTGCTCCTGTGGATCCCGCTGCGCGAACGCCCCGGCCTGGGCACGATCGCGAACGCGGTCGTCATCGCCGTGGCACTGGAGGCGATGGTCACGCTGCTGCCGGCACCCGAGGCCCTTGCTTGGCGACTGGCTTTCGTGGTGGCCGGAATCATCGTGATCGGCATCGGCAGCGGGCTCTACCTCACCACGAACCTCGGCCCCGGCCCGCGCGACGGCTGGATGACGGGCATCCATCTGCGCACCGGCTGGCCCATCAGCGCCGTGCGCCTGGGCATCGAGGTGACCGTCGTCCTCGTCGGCTGGCTCCTGGGCGGCACCGTCGGACTCGGAACGGTCCTGTTCGCCGTGCTCATCGGCCCAGCCGTCGGCTACGGCCTACTGCTGGCGAGCACGCTGGCCGGCGTCGGCACATCTGTCACGGTCGACGACGCCCACCCCGAGCTCGAGGCGTGAACGCGCGCTTCGGCCGCGACTCGCGGATCACCGGGGCCTGCCACGGCACGCCGGAGGGCTGTCGCGCCCCCGTGATGTCGGTCAGGGTCTGGTCGCCGGGCCGCACGCGGGCCACGTAGGGGTCGACCCCGGCCCGCTTCGTGAGCGAGGCCACCATCCGCTGCTGCTTCGGGGAGGCGAGGGTCACGACGGTGCCGGACTCCCCCGCCCGCGCGGTGCGCCCCGCCCGGTGCAGGTAGTCCTTGGGGTCGGTGGGCGAGTCGACGTGCACGACGAGGCTGATCCCGTCGACGTGGATCCCGCGAGCGGCCACATCGGTGGCGACGAGCGCGTCCGTGTGCCCCTTCCGGAACGCATCGAGCGTCCGGGTCCGCACGGCCTGCGACTTGCCGCCGTGCAGGGCGCCCACCGGGACCCCCTGGAGGGCGAGGTGCCCGGCCAGGCGATCGGCGCCGGCCTGCGTCCGTACGAAGAAGATGGTGCGGCCCTCACGCGCGGCGATCTGCGTCGCCACGAGGTCCTTGTCCGCCGGATGCACGAGGAGCACGTGGTGGTCCATCGTGTCCACGGACGCCTGCACGGGCTGGAGCGAGTGCGTCGCCGCGTTGCGGAGGTAGCCACGGACCAGTGAGTCGACGTCGCGGTCCAATGTGGCGCTGAACAGCAGCCGCTGGCCCGTGGGCCGGGTCATGTCGAGGATCTCGCGGACGACGGGAAGGAAGCCCATGTCCGCCATCTGGTCGGCCTCGTCGAGGACCGTGATGGACACCTCGGACAGATCGGCCTCGCCGCGGTTGATGAGATCGATGAGCCGGCCGGGCGTGGCCACCAGGACCGTGACACCTCGCTCGAGGCTGCGGATCTGCTTGCTGTACGGCATCCCCCCGGCGATGAGCCGGACGCTGAGTCCGGCCGAGTGAGCCAAGGGGGTGAGGGTGTCGCTCACCTGCATGGCGAGCTCACGGGTCGGCACGAGGACGAGGCCGAGCGGCCGGCGCGGCTGGACCCGGCGACCGGTCAGCCGGGTGAGCATGGCCAGCCCGAAGGCGAGCGTCTTGCCCGACCCGGTCTGGCCACGGCCGAGGATGTCTCGACCGGCGATGGCGTCGGGGATGGTGGCGACCTGGATGGGGAAGGGTGAGTCGATCCCCGTACGGGCGAGTGCGGGGACGAGGTCGGGGGACACGCCGAGATCGGCGAAGCTGGGCACAGCAGACATGAGGTTCCGAGTCCGTTCGTGACGACTAGCGTGTCTCGAACGTGCGGCCTCAAGGCCCTGGCAAGACTCGCGAGCGGCGCATCGTGCGCCTGATGACCGCTGCGGCGCAGCGACCCCCTGACTGTACGGGCCGATAGCCCAGTTCCTGAAATCGTCGAGCGCCCGGGCCCTCCGCCCTAGCCTTCGAGCATGACCGCGAGGATCTGGCTCATCCGGCACGGCGAGACGGAATGGAGCCGTGCCGGTCGCCACACGGGCCGCACCGATCTGCCACTCACAGCACGCGGCGAGAAGGAGGCCGAGGCCATCCGGAGGGAGATCGCCGACCTCCAGCCCGGACTGGTGCTGTGCAGTCCGCTCCAGCGCGCACGCGAGACCGCACGACTGGCTGGACTGATCCCCGACGAGTTCCTCGACGACCTGCGCGAGTGGGACTACGGGGCGTGGGAGGGCCGCACGACCGCCGACATCCGCACCGAGCGGTCCGACCCCACCTGGGTGGTGTGGGACCACCCCGTGCCTCCCGGAACGACGCCCGGCGAGCAGCCCTCAGACGTCGGAGTGCGAGTCGACAGAGTGCTCGCCCGCTGCGCGGCCACCCTCGATGCCGGACGCGACTGCATCCTGGTCGCGCACGGGCACGTCCTCCGCATCCTGACCGCCCGCTGGCTCGGACTGGAACCGCGGGACGGGCGCCTGTTCGCGCTGGATCCCGCTCGTCTCTCCGCGCTGGGCTTCGAGCATGAGCAGCACGTCATCTCGCGGTGGAACGAGGAGGCTGTCTGAGGAGCAGGCGTTTGGCACCATAGGGGGATGTCCGACGATGCGACCCGCCGACAGCTGCGCTTCTCCCTCTTCCTTCAGGGCTTCGCCGCCCTCATGCTCGGTGTGGCGCTTGTGGTCCGGGCGACAGCCATCGGCTGGGACGCGATCACCGGGATGTTCCTCGTCGGCCTCGTCGTCATCGCCCTGCTGGGCTACGCCACCGTTCGGCGCCTTCGGGCCTCATGACGGATTTCCATCGGTAGATAGCGCTTTTGCCGGGATATCGTCCGTTCTGCTAGCCTTGCCAGCCACAGTATCTTCACCATTCCCCCCATTCCTTAGCGGAGTTTCCATGCGTCCTCTCGCCCGTGTCCTCGTCGACGAGTCCCACCGCCAGGCGTGGTCCACACGCCCTGAGGTGGCGGCGCTGATGAACCCCGTCAACCCTGCCGACGCGTCCTACGCGGTCGCCGCGGGGGCCGCCGATCGCTCCGGTCTCGACGTGTCCGTGCACGCCGAGGGTGCGCTCGACGACGCCGCGCTCGACGGAGTCGACGTGCTCGTCCTGCCTCACGCCGCCGACGACGCATGGGAGCACACGACCGGCGCCGGATCTCCGCGCCTGACGGACGGGGAGCTCGACGCGATCGAGCGGTTCGTGCGCGCCGGTGGCGGGCTGCTGATCCTCGCCGAGACGGAGCAGGCGAAGTACGGGAACAACTTCGCCGACCTGGCCCTGCGCTTCGGGATCGCGGTCGACAACACGACCGTTCAGGACCCGACGCACGCCTACAAGGATGTCCCCACCTGGGTCCTCGCCGACCTCGTCCGAGGCTCCAGGCATGACCTCACCGCACAGGTCACCGCGGCCTGCTTCTATCGCGCCGGCACCCTGCACGGTGCGACCGCCGGAGACGCACTCGACACCGTCGCCCGCACCAGCACGGATGCCGATCCGGCCGCGGCCGGACTGGTCATGACGTCGACTCTGTCGTCCGGGCGGGTCGTTGTCGCCTCGGACTCGGACCTCTTCGGTGACGACTCGATCACCGAGCTGGACCATCGCCAGCTGTGGCTCAACCTGCTGACGTGGGCTGCCGGCAGCCGAGCGTCGGTACGGCAGGAATCCGCCTCGGATTCACCCTGGACCGCCAGCGATCCCGCATGGCTGGACCTCGTTGCCGCGATCGAGGCCATCCGCCCGATGCAGGCGAAGGACGGCTCCATCGACCTCGCTGAGAACTCGCGCGACGAGGCCGCGGCCCTGGTCGACCGTATGTGCACGGATGTCGAGGCACTGGCCCCACGCTTCCCCCACCAGGCCGAGCACCTCGCCGCGACCGTGGTCGACCTGCGCGCCTGGGCCGAGGGCGGGTTCGAGGTCCCAGATTTCGTCGGCTCCCTCGAGATCTTCCGCCCCGACACCAAGCGCGAGGACGGCGTGGAGCACCTCGCGGTCTTCCCGATGTACACGCAGAACGGGAACCCGATGCGCAACTTCGAGGCAGTCGTCACCCGCACCTTCTGGCCCGACTGGCTGGGCGAGCAGGAGCGCACCTACGACAACGCCGCGTTCGTGCCCATCGAGTTCGTGGGCTTCACGGCCGGCTACGACACTCACTCGGCTGTGTTCTTCCCCGAGACCGTGGCGACAGGCCGCGTCATCGACTTCCACTGGGGCGGGATCTTCTGCGACCGCGAGGCCGCTCGGTTCCGCATGGTCGCCCGCACGGCCAGCGACACCCTTCGACTGTCATTGCCGCCGGACGTCGACCTGCTCCTCAACGACCAGCAGCTGGCGCAGGAGACGTTCGTGCTCTGGGACCTCATCCATGACCGCACCCACAGTCGTGGCGACCTGCCCTTCGATCCGTTCATGATCAAGCAGCGCATGCCGTACTGGATGTACGCCCTCGAGGAGCTGCGCTGCGACCTCTCGACGTACCGGGAGACCCTCAGCCTCGACGAGCAGGGTGTGTACCTCGGCCGCTTCATCCGGCAGGCCATCGTCTTCGACCGGCTGTTCCGCTTCACCATCACCGGCAGTCGCGTGCGCAACTACGACGGCCTCGGCGGGCAGATCATCTTCGCGTGGCTGCACCGCGACGACGTCCTGCGGTGGACGGACAACACCCTCACCATCGACTGGTCCCGACTGACCGACTCGATGGTCGCGCTCTGCGACGCCGTCGAGGGCCTGTACCACGACGGCATCGACAGGTCCCGCCTCGCGCAGTGGATGGCGGCCCACCAGTTCGTCAGCCGACTCGTCGAGCCGCACCCTGCCTCGACATGGGCGAAGGGTGCTGACGCCCTCCCGTTCGACGGTGAGCCCAAGGACCTCGTCGACGCTGTCCTCCCGGACGAGTTCCCGCTGAACGTCTTCTACGACGCACTCCGGCGCAAGCTCACCCCGACGATCGATGCCACCGCCGGGATCACGTCGTGACGGGTGCACCTGTCGCGGTCGTCGCCGGGGCCGGCGCGGGAGGAACGGCCACGAGCCTGAGCCTCGCCGCGTCCGGGTTCCACGTCGTCGTCCTCGACGCACGCCTCGAGGCGGCCGATGCCGCCGTCGCCGCCGTGCACCAGGAGGGCGGTTCTGCCGAGGCGCACGCCGTCGACCTCCTCGACGTCGACGCCGTCACGGCTCTCCGCGACGACCTCGTCACGCGACTCGGACGCATCGACGTCGTCGTCCACCTCGTCGGTGGGTGGCGTGGCTCGCCGACCCTCGATCCCGCGTCGGTCGCCAACTGGAACGCGCTTCACCCACCCATCGTCGGCACCCTGGCGGTGCTGACGGCAGTCCTCGGCGACCAGGTCCGGCAGAGCGCGCACGGGCGCGTGATCATGGTGACGAGCACCGCGGCCGCGGCCCCGACCGCCGGGAACATCGCCTACGCGTCTGCGAAGGCCGCCGCGGAGGCGTGGATGGCCGGGGTCGCCCACTTCCTCCGCGACTCGGAGGCCGCGTCCGTGGTCGTGGCGGTGAAGGCCCTTCTGACGGATCAGATGATCGACGCCGATCCCGAGAAGAAGTGGCCCGGATACACGCATGTACGGACCCTCGGGGAGGCGATCGCAGGGATCTGCACCGGCCCCGTCGGCAACGGGTCGCGTCTCGACCTGACGCTGCAGGGATAATCGCGTCCATGACCTCGACCCCCTGGCGCGGCTTCGCCAGCGACAACTACGCCGGCATCCACCCTGAGGTGCTGGACGCCATCGCCCGCGTGAACACCGGCCATCAGGTCGCCTACGGCGATGACGACGTCACCGCCGAGCTGGCGTCCGCGATGCAGGCCCAGTTCGGACCGCAGGCGGAGGCGTTCCCCGTGTTCAACGGCACCGGGGCCAACGTCGTCGCGTTGCAGGCGATGACGAAGCGGTGGGAGGCCGTCGTCTGCGCGACGTCGGCCCACGTGAACGTCGACGAGGGCGGCGCCCCCGAGCACGGGGCCGGTCTGAAGCTGTGGACCATCCCCACGCCGGACGGCAAGCTCACGCCGGAGCTGATCGACACACAGGCCTGGGGCTTCGGCGACGTGCACCGCGCGCAGCCGGGTGTCGTGACGATCACGCAGTCCACCGAGCTCGGAACGCTCTACACCGTCGAGGAGGTCGCCGCGATCGCCGACCATGCGCACGGCCTCGGCATGTCCGTTCATCTGGACGGCGCCCGAATCGCCAATGCGGCAGCCGCTCTCGGCACCGGCTTCCGGGAGTTCACGACGGACGTCGGCGTCGATGTCGTGTCCTTCGGCGGCACCAAGAACGGGACCATGCTCAGCGAGGCCATCGTGGTCGTCAATCCGGACGCGTCGCCCGGCGTCGACTTCCTCCGCAAGTCATCGATGCAGCTGGCCAGCAAGATGCGTTTCGTCAGCGCGCAGCTGCTTGCCCTGCTGACCGACGACCTGTGGCACCGGAACGCGAGTCACTCGAACGCCATGGCCCGCGAGCTGGAGGCCCGGGTGAGGGCGATCGACGGGGTGAGCGTCGTCCGGCCGGTGCAGGCCAACGCGGTGTTCGCCGTGCTTCCGCCGACCGTCACCGAGCGGCTGCAGAAGCGCTTCCGCTTCTACACCTGGGACCAGGCGACCGGTGAGGTGCGCTGGATGTGCTCCTGGGACACCACGCTCGAGGACGTGCATTCATTCGCCGACGCCATCGCCGAGGAGATGTCCGCCGAGGCCTCCTGATCGCGAGGGCCACCGGATCGCGCTCTCGAGATCACGACGTCTCGGGCTCCCGGTGGGTCGACGGCTCCTTCGCCACCTCGCCCGCGGCCCAGCGGATCGAGCGGTCGGCGGCCCGACCGAGGCGGGCTCGCACGGCCTGCGCGTCCGCGACCTCCCTCGCCCGCCCCGCATCGAGGTGGAAGCCGCTGATGCGCACCGGTCCGGGCGTCGAGTCGACGTGGACGCTGGCGAGGTCCAGGGCGCGCTCCCAGGGACCCTGCGTGACCCGGACGGACTGGGTGCGCACGTGCGGAATGACGGCAACGCGGCGCGTGATGCGCCCGCGACGTGCGGCGAAGACCGAGTCGTCCCAGGCGACTGCCAGCCGGCGCCACTGGATGGGAGAGCGACGTCGCGATCGATCGGGAGCCGCCTGCCAGGCGAGTGCTGAGGTATCGAGCCCGGGGAAGACCCGCTGCACGAGTGCGTCCGCTACCTCCCGCGTCGCGACCGGGATGAGGACCGTCTCCTCCTTGTTCCCGTTCGAGTCCGAGCCGCCGACACCGGCGATGTTGAGACGCAGGCGCACCCAGCCCTGCCGGCGCCACAGCAGCGGCTCGACGAACTCCACGGCCTGCACCCGACCGGGCGGCACAGTGCGTGCCTCGGTCTTCGCCAGCCCGAAGCGCAGGCGGAGGCCGTCCGGTGACTCGCTCACCGTGAAGTTGAAGTACTTCATGAACTCGGTGATCACGAGCAGGATCGGGAGTCCGCCGGTGATCAGCGCCACGCCCAGGCCACCCCAGCCGCTGCTCAGGACTGTGAAGACCACGATGGCGGCAGTCATCAGGAGAAGACCCGCTGTGGCACTGCGCAGGAGCAGCGAGATCGCCAGGTCCTTCGGGGTCACGGTCACGATCGGTGCCTCGGGGGCCTCGCCGACGTCGTGTCGCACTCCCGCCGCGCGGGCCAGCACCTCGTTGCGCAGGGCGCGCGCCTCGTCGAGCGGCAGGTAGCGAAGCTTGGCCCGGGAGTCGTTGCCTCCGGCCACCTCGACGGACAGCTCGGCCATGGAGAAGACGCGCGCGAACAGCGGCTGGGCCACGTCCACCGTCTGCAGCCGGCTCAGCTGCAGCCGTCGCTGCCGCTTGGTGATGACGCCCGAGTCGACGCGGAAGTCGCCGTCGGCATCGAACCAGTACCAGGTGTTCCGCCAGACGAGGTAGTTCCACGCGGTGACCACGACGGCCAGCAGCAGCACGAGCCCGGCCGACACGAGCAGCCCGCCGGCGCCCAGCTGGGAAACCGCGCCCGTGCTGAAGGCGATGACCAGGATGATCCCGATCGGGATCGATGACGCGCCGTGGACAACCGGCGATACCGGGTGGACACGTCGCCGACCCCGCTCGTCGAGGGTGCCCTGGCCGGGCAGACGCAGACCCAGCCCGAGGTCGTCGCCGACGTTGGACGCGGGTCGGGACGGTTCCGGAGTGGTCACAGCCCCGCCGACCGCTGCTCGCCCCTGCGGGCCAACCGGTCGCGGAGGTCGGCGGCCACATCGGGCTCCAGCCCGGGGATGCTGGCGTCGGTCGTGGCGGCGGCGGTGTGCAGCTGCACGGTCGTGACGCCGAGCCAGCGGTCGATCGGGCCCGCCTTGACGTCGACCAGCTGCATCCGGCCGTATGGCACGATCACCAGCCGGCGGAACATGATGCCGCTGGTCACCAGCAGGTCGTCGTCGCGCTCGGCGTAGCCGAACGACCGAACGCGTCGGCCGATCAGCCACCACAGCCAGCCGAGGGCGACCAGTGCGACACCCAGCGTGATCCAGCCCACGAGCCGTGGAACGTCCGGGATGACGAACAGAAGAACGACGCCGGCGACCACGAGAAGGTAGGTGAGGCCGAGGGCGAGCCGACGAGCGGCGATGAGCTTGGGCGAGACCGGGGTCCAGCCGTCTGTCCAGGTGAACGCCGTATCGGTTCGGTCGGCCATCTGGCCAGCGTACCTAGCCGACCTGCCCATCCGAGCCCCAAGCAGTCCGGGGCCGGCAGCAAGGTCAGGGGAGGTGGGGCGGCCGGTTCTCGAAGGCGGTGGACAGCACGATGGTCGTCCGCGTCGACACGTTCGCGGCGGCGCGGATCCGCGCCAGCAGGGCCTCGAGGTCGACCGGCTCGGCGACGCGCACCTTGAGCACATACGACTGCGACCCGGCCACCGACCAGCACGAGTCGATCTCGGCGATCTCCTGGAGGCGCTCGGGGACGTCGTCGGGGCTCGCGGGGTCGATCGGCGTGAGGGAGACGAATGCGGTCAGCGGCAGCCCGATTCCCCGGAAGTCCACCTCGGCCCGGTAGCCGGTGATGAGCCCCCGCTGCTCGAGCCGCCGCACACGCTGGTGCAGGGCGGAGGTGGACAGGCCGGTCTCGCGCGCGATGTCGGCCAGCGACATGCGTCCGTCCTCGCACAGCAGGCCGATGATCCGCCGGTCCAGGTCCTCCATGCGCACAGCCTGACAGAGCGACAGGGTCGATGACGGCCGCACGCCCGCATCAGCGCTGCGTGGGCGTACTACCCTGTCCCCATCCGGGGAGCTCGCGAGATCGGCGGGCTGAGAGGGTGGCCGCTCCCACCGACCCATGAACCTGATCTGGGTAATGCCAGCGGAGGGATGGGTACCGTGAAGGACCGCACCGCAATCCTCGTGACCGTCGTCGCGGGCACGCTGCTCCTGTCCGCATGCGCTGCAGGCGCCACTCCCGAACCGTCGACCCCGGCCGCCGTTTCGGGGCCGGTCACCAGCCCGTCAACCGACGTGCCCGCGGGCGATGCATCCACCGTCCGGCTGCTCACCCACGACTCGTTCGCCGTGAGCGAGGACCTGATCGCCGCGCTGAAGGCGCAGACCGGTATCGACCTCGAGATCGTGACGGGCGGCGATGCCGGCACCATGGTCGCTGGTGCCGTCCTCGCTGCAGGCGCACCGACCGCCGACGCGATCTTCGGCGTCGACAACACCCTCGTCTCCCGCGCCGTCGACGCAGGGGTCTTCGACCCGTACGTCTCCTCCGGGATCGACTCCGTCGTGCCGGAACTGCGCGACGACACGGCGGCGGGCACCGTGACCCCCATCGACTACGGCGACGTGTGCGTCAACATCGACGACGCCGCCCTTGCCGACCGTGGGCTCGCGGCACCCACCACTCTCGACGACCTCGTCGACCCCGCGTACCGCGACCTCCTCGTCGTGGAGGACCCCGGGACCTCGTCGCCGGGACTCGCCTTCCTGCTCGCCACGATCGCCCGCTACGGCGACGGATGGCAGGCGTACTGGCAGCAGCTCCGCGACAACGGCGTCGCCGTCGCGGGCTCGTGGACCGATGCGTATCTCGGGCAGTTCAGCGGCGGGGGCGACGGCGACCGGCCGCTCGTGGTGTCGTACGCGACCAGTCCGCCCGCGGAGATCGTGTACGCGGCCGACCCCAAGCCCACCGAGCCGTCCACCTCGGTGATGACCGACGGGTGCTACCGCCAGGTCGAGTACGCAGGAGTCCTCGCCGGCGCCCAGAACCCGGAGGGCGCCCGCGCCGTGGTCGACTGGCTCCTCTCAGAGCAGGTCCAGGCGGACGTCCCACTCTCGATGTTCGTCTTCCCTGCCCGTGACGGAACGGCGTTGCCTGACGTGTTCACACGCTTCGCCGCGACGGTCGACTCCCCCCTGCAGTTGCCGGCCGACGACGTGGCGGCCGGCCTCGCCGCCTGGCTCGCCGACTGGGGCACGACGATGGGCCGCTGATCATGCCCCGCTGGCTGCGCTGGACGTGGATCGTGCCGGCCGCTTTCCTGGCGGTCTTCCTGGCGTACCCACTCGTCGTTCTCGCCCGGACCGTGCTGGCGGAGGACGCCCCCAGCACTGCCCTCCACCGGCTGGTGGCCCCCTCGCTCTGGCAGGTCGCGGGACTTGCCTCGGTGCAGGCGCTACTGAGCACCGCCCTGGCGCTGGCCGTCGGGATCCCCCTCGCCAACGTGGTCAGCCGCTACCGGTTCCGCGGCCGGGCGCTGGCCCAGGCGCTGGTCACCGTGCCGTTCGTGCTGCCGACCGTCGTCGTGGCCCTCGCCTTCCGCACCCTGCTGGGCACCGGTGTCCCGCAGGGCTTCGCCCTCGTCGTCGTCGCCCATGCCTACGTCAACCTCGCCGTCGTCGCTCGCATCGTGGGGGCGCAGTGGTCCCAGCACGACCCCGACGTCGAGAACGTGGCACGCACGCTCGGAGCCTCGCGCTGGCGCGCCTTCGTCGACGTCACGGTGCCGAGCCTTCGCCCGGCCATCGCCTCCAGCGCCGCCGTCGTCTTCGTCTTCTCGTTCACCTCGCTGGGCATCGTCCTGCTCCTCGGTGACCCCATGACACGAACCCTCGAGTCGCAGGTGCTGCGCCAGACGTCGGTGCTGCTCGACTTCCCCGGAGCGGCCGCGACCGCGCTCGTGCAGCTCGTCCTCGTGACGACCGTGCTGCTTCTCGGGGCGGCAGCCGCACGACGCTCACCGACGCGGCGACTGCGACCGGTCGCCCTCCGTCCCCTGCCACCGACACGTTCCGGGCGCATGGCGCTGCGGGCCACCGTCCTGTGCGCCTACGTCATCGTGCTCGCGCCCGTCCTCGCGCTCGTGTCGTCGTCCGTGCGCGCGGAGGGTCGATGGAGCCTCGTGTGGTGGCAGTCGCTGGGAGCAGTCGACGCGGGCACCACGAGGATCGGGTCTCCGGCGTCAGCCCTGGCCACATCGCTGGGGTTCGCCCTGGTGACGGCCCTGATCGCCGCCGTGGTGGGCGGTCTGGCGGCCATCGCCGTCGTCGCACCCGGTCGGGCGCGCTTCGTCGCCGTGATCGCCATGGTCCCGTTGGGAGTGTCGGCCGCCACCCTCGGCCTGGGCACGCTCCTCGCCTTCGGCCGCCCGCCGCTCGACCTGCGAGGCACCGGCGCACTCGTCCCGATCGCGCACGCCCTCGTAGCCGTGCCCCTCGTCGTCGCCGTGGTCGCTCCTGCGTTGCGCAGTGCCGACGCTCGCGCTCTCGCCGTCGCGGCCTCGTTGGGTGCGCGCCCCACCCGCGCGTTCCTGACGGCCTTCGGACCCATCCTCCGGGTGGTGATGATCGCGTCGGCCGGGCTGGCCGGCGCCGTCTCTCTCGGCGAGTTCGGCGCCGCGTCGTTCCTCACCCGCGCCGGAGCGCCCACCGTCCCGGTCCAGATCGTGCGGCTCCTCGGGCGCCCCGGCGAGCAGTCCGTCGGCGTTGCGGCCGCACTGGCCGTGGTGCTCGTCCTCGTCACCCTCACGCTCGTCCTCCTCATCGACCGGCTCGGTACCAGCGCGCGCAGGACGGCATGAGCACGCAACGGCTCGAGACGAGGGGCCTCGCCCTGGGGTACGGCGGCGCCGTCTTCGCGCGTGGGATCGACCTGTCCGTGCAGCCCGCGGAGATCGTCGCCATCCTCGGCCCGAGCGGGAGCGGCAAGTCCACCCTGCTGGGCACGATCGCGGGTGTCGTCCCGGCCATGGCCGGCCGGATCCTGGTGGACGGTGTGGATGTCACGGACCTCGCCATCCACCGAAGGCGCATCGGCCTGATCTTCCAGGAGGCGCTGCTCTTCGGGCATCTGTCGGTGCTGGACAACGTCGCCTACGGGCTGAGGCGGCACGGCGCCCCGCGGGACGAGGCCCGCGACCGGGGACGCGAGCTGCTCGCGTGGGTGGGGCTCGCCGGTTACGAGTCCCGCCGCGTAGGCGAGCTGAGCGGTGGGCAGGCACAGCGGGTCGCCCTCGCCCGGGCCCTCGCCCCCCAGCCGGCGGTCCTGCTCCTCGACGAGCCGTTCAGCGCCCTCGACCTCGACCTGCGACAGCGGCTTGCCAGCGACGTGGCTCAGATGCTGCGCGACCAGGGGGTCGCCGCGCTCCACGTCACGCACGACCCGGGCGAAGCGGCCGCCGTCGCCGACCGCGTGGTCTCGCTTGCCGATCTGTCGTCCTGAGCGGTCGCAACGAGCGGCCCACCGCGCGTAGCCTCGAACTCTGCTTGGGGGTCCGGGACGGCGACTCGACGGAGGACCACATGGATATGCGCGCACGGCAAGCACACATCGTCATCACCGGAGTGATCGCGCTGGCGGTCGCCGCCGGCACCGCCCCGGCTGCCATGGCCGCGCCGGGCGACTGGACCCAGCTGTCCCAGACCTCGTCTGCCACCGCCTACCCCAAGCTCCGCAACATCGACCAGCCGACGATTGCCTGGTTCGGGCCCTCAGCGCAGGTGCTCTGGTCGCAGTCGCAGTCGCCGGGGTCCCAGTCCTACCTGACCGCCATCCTGGACGGGAATGGGGCGGTCACCACGCCTGCCACCGAGGCGTTCCCTGCGTGGCAGACCCTCACAGATAACCCGACCCTGTTTGCCCTCGGCGGGCAGCGATTCCTCTCGTTCAGCGGGCTCAATCCGGGTCGCTCCGGAGCCCAGTACTTCGCGACGTCGCCGGATGGACTCGCCTGGAGCGTGTCGAGCGGTTCCATGTCGGAGACCCAGTCCGCCTACGCCTCGTATGGATCCGACGCCATCGACAACGCGGGAACGCCCCTGTGGGTCGGCAATGCGGGCTCGACGACGGGCATCCGCTGGCACCTCGGCACGTCCGCGTCGAACCCCGCGCCCGCCGGATCGGACCAGAGCTACACGCTGGGCGGCTGCTGCGCCTACAGCGCTGCCGCCGCGCGCGACGCGGCCACGGGCGCGGTCTACGCGGCCTTCTACAGCAACAGCAGCGCGACGACGGAGAACGGGATCCAGGTCGGGCAGATCCTTCCCACGGCAGCCGGTTGGATGCAGGCGCCGGGGTCAACCCAGATCGAGAATGGGCGAGCCTCCTCGAAATCCACCGACCAGATGGTCGCGATGGTGGGCCGGCCAGGGGGCGGCGTCTACGTCGCGTATGTCGTCGGGTACCCGACGACCAAGAACCTGCGCGTCTACAACCCCGTGACCGGAGCCACGCTCGACGTGCCCGGTTCCGAGGGCGCCAGGACCGTCAGCATGTCTGCCGAGCCGGACGGGCGACTGTGGCTCACATGGCAGCGAGGGAACAAGGTCCTCGCCGTTCACACCAATCCGGCCGCGACCCGGTTCGGCTCCGTCGGCAGCTGGGGAGCGCCCGCGGGCACCGAGTACCTGTGGAAGTCCGCGATCGCCGGCACCGCCGGCGGGGCAGCGGTCGTCTACACCGCCACGACCCAGAACGCGATCAACGCCTGGCACACCATGGTCAGCCGGACCCTCACCCTTCAGGCCGGTCCGACCCGCGTTCGCCGTGGCGGCAACGTGCGGTTCACCGTGACGGACGCAGGCGACGCGGTTCCTGGGGCGAAGGTGAAGTTCGGCAGCCGGACCGGCATGACGAACGCTTCGGGCAAGGTGACCATCAAGGCGCCGACGTCCGGCGGCCGGGTCAAGGTGACCGCCACGAAGGGGGCCTACAACCCGGGACGCACCACGGTCCGCGTGCGTTGAGGCCTTACCCGACGCTTACCTGCACGGGGTGACCTCTTCACCCTGCAGTACGTAGCGTCTGAGGCATCAGCAGGGCGCCCCACCACCCGAGGAGGTCCGATGGGCCGACGAAAGCGCACCCGCCACGAGGACCCCACCCCGCACGGGACCC
Source organism: Actinomycetes bacterium (assembly GCA_024641635.1). Lineage (GTDB taxonomy): Bacteria > Actinomycetota > Actinomycetes > S36-B12 > S36-B12 > UBA10649. The sequence goes on from JAHECS010000011.1 coordinate 64,682, forward strand.
GGTAGCGACACCGGCTCCCGGCTGCGGGCCGCGATCCCTTCCCCCCGAGGGTCGCGGCCCGCAGTCATGACCAGACTGATTGCTAGGGTTCCGCGGTGACCTCGGCCGCCGCCCCCGCCAGTGCCTCGCGCGTTCTCACGGGCCGCTGGCGCCTCATGGCCGCCAGTGCCCTCATGCTCTTCGTCCAGCTGGCGCTGATCCGCTGGAGTGGCGCGAACCTCGTCCACCTCTCGTACTTCTCGAACCTCATCCTGCTCGCCTCGTTCCTCGGCATCGGCCTCGGATTCCTGCGCTCGCGCCGCCCTCGCGACATCGGGCCATACGTCCCGATCGGCCTGCTCGTCCTCGTCGCGTTCATCATGCTGTTCCCGGCGAAGATCGAGGGATCGTCCAGCGACCTCATCTTCTTCACGGAGGTGCGTCCCACCGGGCTGCCGACGTGGGTGTCGCTGCCGTTGGTGTTCATCGTCATCGCGATCACGATGACGGGCCTGGGCGAGATCACCGGACGGGCCTTCCGCGAGTTCACGGCACTCAACGCGTACCGCTGGGACATCATCGGGTCGATCCTCGGCACCCTGGCCTTCACGCTCATCTCCTTCCTGCGGGCGCCCTCCTGGGTCTGGCCGGTGATCACCCTCGGCATCCTCTGGGCCCTCTACGGATTCGCGCTGCCCTGGATCTCGCGCCTGGCGATGGTCCTCGTCATCGGGGTCCTCGTGTTCGAGTCCCTGATGTCCGGGGTGTCCTGGTCCCCGTACTACAAGGTGCACACGGAGGCCTTCAATGTGGGAACGCCGCAGGAGTTCACCCGCATCCAGGTGAACGGCATCCCGCACCAGAACGTGCTCGACATCAGCGAGCGCCTCAAGGTCGAGCCGGTCTACGGCCGCCCCTACGAGCGCGCCGTCGACAACCCCCTCGGTCGGGTGCTCGTCGTCGGCGCCGGGACGGGCTCCGACGTCGCGCTGGCGCTGGCCAAGGGGGCCGAGCACGTCGACGCGGTCGAGATCGATCCGCGGATCCAGCAGATCGGCAGCCAGATCAACCCGAACCGACCGTACGACGACCCGCGCGTCTCGGTGTACATCGACGATGGACGCGCCTTCCTGTCGCGCAACGACGAGAAGTACGACCTCATCCTGTTCGCCCTGCCCGATTCCCTCACCCTCGTGTCGGGTGCGAGCCAGCTCCGCCTGGAGTCGTACCTGTTCACGCGTGAGTCCATCCAGGCGGCCTACGACCACCTGACCGACGACGGCGTCTTCGCGATGTACAACTACTACCGCGAGTCGTGGCTCATCAACCGGCTCGCGGGCACGGTCGAGGAGGTCTTCGGGCACGACCCCTGCCTCGACACCTTCGAGAAGTACGCGGCCCTGGCCGCCATCACGGTGGGAAAGCAGGCGGACAACGCCGTGTGCGCGGATGGCGCCGTCTGGGATCGGGCGGACGTGGCCGCCGCTGGCGGCGAGATCCCGGTGCCCGCCAACGACGACCGGCCGTTCCTGTACCTCAAGGAGCGAACGATCCCGAACCTCTACCTGATCGTGATCGCCCTCATCCTCGGTGTCTCCCTCCTCGGGATCCGCATCTTCGGCGGCCCGTTCCGGACCATGCGCGGCTATGGCGACCTGTTCTTCATGGGTGCCGCCTTCCTGCTCCTGGAGACCCGCTCGATAACGACCTTCGCCCTGCTGTTCGGAACCACCTGGCTCGTGAACGCCCTCGTGTTCACGGGCGTCCTGCTGGCCGTGCTGGCGGCGATCGAGGTGACCCAGCGAGTGCGTCGTCCGCTGCCGCGCCCGCTGATCATCGCGGGTGTCTTCGCGTCCCTCGGCGTGGCGTTCCTCGTCCCGAACTCCGCGCTCCTGACGCTCCCGGTTCCCGTGCGACTCGTCGTCGCGATCGTCCTGGCGTTCGCCCCCATCTTCTTCGCCAACCTGCTGTTCACGTCGCGCTTCAAGGACGCGGCGAACCCGACGGCAGCATTTGCCGCGAACCTGTTCGGGGCGATGGTCGGGGGGTGCCTGGAGTACCTGTCACTGGTCCTCGGCTACCAGTACCTGCTCGTGGTCGCGGCGTTGCTGTACGTCGCCGCTGTCGTCATCGGTCAGCGGCAGCTGTCCGCGCGGGCGACCGCTGAGGTCAGCTAGCCGGGCGGCGCGACACGACCCGCTTGGCGCCGGCAACCGCCGCGGTTCCCGCCCTCTTCATGCGGTGCAGCGTCGCCTCGGCCCAGGCGAACTCGGTTGCGAGGACGGCGACACCGAGCGCGATCAGCACCAGACCCGGGCCCGGCAGGACGAGCAGGACCACGCCCACGAGGATCAGCGTGCCGCCGACCGCAGCCGCCCCGACCCACCGCACGGGGTGCGGCAGCCTTCGCCACTGAGCGATCAGCGACTCCCTCGTCATGGGCCTCCTCACCGAGCACTTCACGATGCCAGCGGTGCGGCAGACCGTCAAATCGCACCCGTGCGCACAGAATCGGACCATGATTCCGCTCGTCCGCTCCGGCTCCTGGTCGGTCGGCCGGATCGAGGCCTTCCTCCACGACGCCGTCATCCCCATGCGCCTGGCCTCCAACGGAACCTTCCCGATCGTGCAGTCCCTGTGGTTCCTCTACGAGGACGGCCGCTTGCTGTGCGCCACCCAGAAGGGGTCGGTCGTCGCCCGACGCCTCGGACGCGACGGGCGGTGCGGCTTCGAGGTGTCGGCCGACAGTCCCCCCTATCGAGGAGTCCGCGGCACCGGCCTCGCGCGTCTTGACGACGGCTCCGCGGCCGAGGTGCTGACGCGCCTCATCCGCAGGTACCAGGGCGCGGCACCCACCCCGCTCGGCGACTGGCTCCTGTCCCGTGTGGACACGGAGGTCGCGATCACGATCGAGGACCTGGCAGTGACGTCGTGGGACTACTCGGGCCGGATGTGACCGGAAGGGAAGATCATGGATGAGTCCGCCTACACGCAGGCGATGATGACGATCGCGCAGTCCTTCGAGGTGATTGCGGCACTCGTCCTCGTCGCCGGCCTGATCCTGTCCTTCGTGCTCGCCGTCCGCGTCTACGGATCCAGCCGTGACGGCAAGGCGACGTACCAGATCCTCCGCCGCACCTTCGGCGGCGTCCTGCTGCTGGGCCTGGAGATCCTCGTCGCCGGGGACCTCATCAGGACAGTGGCCATCGCACCCACGATGGACAACGTCGTCGTCCTCGGGCTCATCGTGCTCATCCGGACGTTCCTGTCCTTCAGCCTCGAGATCGAGATCGAGGGCGTGCCACCGTGGCGCCGGGCCTTCGTCAGCGGTGCCACCGTCATCAAGAACGCCGCAACGTCGACCACCGGCGCGTAGCCTTCGTGGGTGGCTGACGACGAGAACACCAGGTCCCTCGAGGCGACCGTCCGACGGGACTTCCGGCAGGCGATGTCCTATGGGGACTACCTGCGGCTGGACCTCGTCCTGTCCGCGCAGCAGCCGCTCAGCGATCCACCACGCCACGACGAGCTGCTCTTCATCATCCAGCACCAGACGTCGGAGCTCTGGCTGAAGCTGATGCTGCACGAGCTGCGTGCCGTGCGCGCCCAGCTGGCGGGCGACGAGCTCAATCCCGCACTCAAGGGCCTCGCACGCATCAAGCACATCCAGCACACGCTCATCGAGCAGTGGGGCGTCCTCACCACCCTGACCCCCAGCGAGTACGCGCAGTTCCGTTCCTACCTGCAGAGCTCCTCAGGCTTCCAGTCGTGGCAGTACCGAGCCGTCGAGTTCATCCTCGGGAACAAGAACGCCGAGATGCTGCAGGTCTTCGAGCACGACCCCGGCCCGCATGCCGTTCTGCAGGCGCTCTATGAGGAGCCGACCGTCTACGACGAGTTCCTCCGGTTCCTGGCCCGCCGTGGCCACGAGGTCCCCCGCGAGGTGCTCGATAGGGACGTTCGCGAACCCTGGCGCCTGCACCCGGGCCTGGTCCCCGTCTTCGGTCGCATCTACGACAACTCCGTGGAGTTCTGGCAGGAGTACGAGGGCGCCGAGGCCCTCGTGGACGTCGAGGACAACTTCCAGCTGTGGCGGTTCCGGCACCTCAAGACGGTGGAGCGGATCATCGGCTCCAAGAGCGGAACGGGCGGCTCCAGCGGCGTGCCCTTCCTCCGGCGGGCGCTGGAACTGACCTTCTTCCCCGAGCTCTACGCGGTCAGGGGCGAGATCGGAGCCTGACGACGGCCGGCGGATCGGTTTCGGCGCACCGCGTTCGCCTCCCGTACGAACCGGACCTGCGCTTGTAGCCTTGCGGAAAACGCAGGGAGACGAAGGGGAGGAGGGCTGCGTATGAGCAATGCGCGCCTGAGCTCCGTTCGCGACGGAAACACGGTCATCCGCCTGCTGGGATATGCCGGCTGGCTGATCATCCTCGTCGGCGGGGCCGTGGCCCTCGTTGGAAACCCCGCCGCCAGCGGCGCAGCCGACGAGACGATCGTCGTGGTCGCCCTCACGGCATTCTTCATCGTCCTGGTTATCCGGCTGCTGCTCGCCTCCGTGCTCTGGCGGAATCGGCGCGCAGCCCTGCTGGCGCTCAGTGTCGGCGTCGCCCTGTGGGCCGCGGGCTCAGCAATGCTCAACGCCGCGGTGCCGGCCTCCGCGACGGAGTTCCCGTCGCCCGGCGAATGGCTGTTCCTCAGCTCGTCGCTGGCGTTCGCCGCGTTCCTGGTCATCGATGCCAGCAACCGCAGCGGGCGGGCAGGGGTTGCGTGGCTCGACGCCGCGATCATGCTGGGCGCCGTCGCGGCGGTGGCAGGCGCGGTCCTGCTGACCCCCTTCGTGAACAGCTTCCCCGAGGGCGGCATCCCGCTGCTGGTGGCACTCGTGTTCCCGCTCATCGACGTGGCCCTGGCGCTGGTCGTGGTCGGCCAATGGGCGCTCTCGGCCCGTACCTGGTCCCGCTCGACGGCCCTCCTCCTCGGTGGCTTCGTGCTGCTCGCCGTCGCGGACTCGAGCCTGGTCCTCAACCTCTCGGTGGGCACCTACGAGTTCTCCACGCTCCTCGTGCTTCTGTGGGGCGCCGCGTTCATGCTCATCGCCGACGGGGCCGTCGCGCCACGCCCGCCGATCGTCTCGGTCTCCCGCCGACTGCCCGGAGTCTTCCTCGTCACGTCGTTCATCGTGGCCATCCTCCTGCTCCTCATCCGGCCCGAGGGTCTCCTCGGCTGGGCCATCGGCGTACCGGCCGCCCTGACGCTCCTGGCCACAGGCGCCCGGCTCGCCATCGCCCTCCGCGAGTCGCGTCAGGCGTCAGAGGCGTTCCAGATGGCGCAGACCGACGACCTCACCGGGCTGCCCAACCGGCGAGCCGTGCTCAAGACCCTCGACGACGCCATCGTCGCCAAGCAGCCCATCGGCCTGATGCTGCTCGACCTCGATGGCTTCAAGGAGGTCAATGACACCCTGGGCCACAGCGCCGGTGACACCCTCCTCCAGCTGGTGGCCCTGAGGATGCGCGAGTCCATGCCGCCGGAGATCGAACTGGCCCGCATCGGTGGCGACGAGTTCGCCATCCTCGTCCACGACGACGACGAGCTCGACCTCCTCGAACGCGCACAGGGCATCCGCGCAACCCTCCTGGCGCCGGCGAAGGTCGATGGCATGGACCTGGCGATGCATGCCTCGCTCGGCATCACCATCAGGGAGCACGGCGACGTCCGCGCGGCCGACATGCTCCGCCGGGCCGACGTCGCCATGTACGAGGCCAAGGTGACCCGGTCGGGCGCCCAGCTCTACGACGCCCAGCGTGACGAGTTCTCCCGCCAGCGCCTGCGCATGGGTGAGGAGCTGCGCCGCGCCCTCCACAAGGGCCAGGTGGTCGCCTGGTACCAGCCGAAGATCGACGCCGTCACGCAGATGGTCACCGGCATGGAGGCCCTGGTGCGGTGGGACCACCCCGAGCGGGGAATGATCCCGCCGATGGCCTTCCTGTCGGTGGCCCGACGCTCCGGACTCATGCACGAGCTGTCCGAGGTCATGGCCCACAGCGCCGTCAACGATGCCAAGAAGTGGCAGCGCGCCGGCCTCGACCTGAATGTGGCGATCAACCTCGCGCCGTCGGAACTCCTCAGCGGCAAGCTGCTGCCCATCCTCTATGACGCCATCGACAAGGCGGGCATCCCCTCGCACATGATCACCGTCGAGGTCACCGAGGACACCTTCCTCGCGGATCCGGAGAGGGCACGCGACGTGCTCCTGGACGTACGGCGGCACGGGCTGAAGACGTCGATCGACGACTATGGGACGGGCTTCTCCTCGCTTGCGTATCTTCGGGACCTGCCCGTCACCGAGCTCAAGATGGATCGGTCGTTCGTCGCGACCGTCTGCACGGACGACCGCAGCCGGCTGATCGTCTCCTCGACGATCGACATGGCGCATGCACTCGACCTGAGGGTGGTCGCCGAGGGCGTCGAGAGTGCGGCCGTCAGCGCCGAGGTCGTGGCTCTGGGCGCCGACCTCCTTCAGGGGTACCACATGTCCCCGCCGATGCCTGGCGACCAGGTGGAGGCGTGGACCCGGGACTGGAACGAGCAGCAGTCGTTGACCGCGCCCACACGATCGAGCGGCACGAACGGATACCGAGGATCGTCGGCGTCCTGAACGGCCCATCGCACACCGGCTAGGCAGCGGCGACCTTGCTCTGCCCCTCCTTGGCCGGAACCGACGCGAGACGCGGACGCAGCTCGAACGAGGCGTCGTCCGGGACGGCGATCCCGTCGAGGCCGATACCGAGTGTGACCAGCCGGTAGGCATCCGGGTGTGTGCGCCGCTGCGCATCCGCAAGCCCCGACCAGTGGCCGTACACGGGAGTGCTCGACGCCGAGCCCAGGTACTCCGCGGGCCGCGTGCCGGGCAGTGCGGAGAACATGTAGCCAGCGCCACTGAGCACGCGGTTGGCATGGTCGTCCATGATCGCGACGGCCGTGGCGACGTCGTTGATCTTGGTCGCCTTCATGATGGCGTGGTACATGGCGAGGGCAACCATGAGCTTGCCGCCGCGGTAGTCGCGACGTACGCCGAGCGTCGCGATGTCCCAGGTGCGCGCGACGTCGATGCCGGCGAGTCGGGCGCTGCGAGAAGCGTCGACACCCCACGGTTCGCGGGCCACATCGTTGAGCGTCTTGAGCCCGGTGGAACCCGGCGTGATCAGCCGGCAGGCCCCGAAGACGCGTCCAGAATCGTCCGAAACGGCGACGAAGACTGACTGGTCATTGTACGGTCCGTACTCGTCTTCCAGCTGTGACCGGGTGTTCCCGAAGGCCTGGAGGAAGACGTCTTCCTCGCACTGGCGGGCCTCCTCCAGCAGGTCACCACGTGGATCGAAATGCAGGTTGAGCAATGCGTTCACGACTGATCCTCCTCGAGTGCTGGGCCGACTAGGCCGGCTCGATTCGGACCATAGAACTGTGCGGATGATGTGAGAAGCCCGAGCGGATCCCGTGATGTTCGATCAAAGTGGACGGCCGGAAATCACATCCATGTAGGTAACAGGTGTTGCAGATGGGGCTGATGGGACCTCAGAACTCTCGGTAGACCACTTCTGTTGCATCGAAGTAGTCGCGCGTGAAGTCGACCGCGCGGTCCGCAGAGAACGCCTTGCAGGTGTAGACGTCGACGCTGAAGAACAGCCTCGGCTGATCCCACGCGTAGAAGTGGGCGCCCGACGTCTCCCAGTGGATCCACCCGGCCCAGCCGTAGGTGTCCGACTGGTGGGTGACCGGCTTGAGCAGCGTCACCATGTCCAGCTCGTCGGAGAGACGCGCCAGGTAGTCCTCGATCTGTCGCGCCCCGATCGGTGCCGTGACCAGGCCCTCGACGACGAGGCGCTGGCGGTAGATCTCCGGGGCGAGGTCGACCATCCCGGACGCGTGCAGCAGATGTGCGTCAGCGGTCATGGCGTGAGGCTCCGATCGGCAACTGGCGGCCAGGGGGCCGCAGGGGGAAGCAGCCTTGCTCTGTCAGGCTAGGGGCAAATGGGGTTGATGGGACTGAATACCATCGGTGTGTCGCATGTTTCTTACGTTACATCGTGATGACTAAGGGTCGCCATCCGGGCGCGACGACGGGTCAGATCCCGCTGTCGTGGGCCCGCACGTACCGCACGGAGGGCACGGTGTGCCCGGCACGATCCACGTCGGCCCGCCGCCCGTCGGGACGGAAGCCGGCGCCCTCGTAGAAGGCCCGCGCCCGGGCGTTCCCCTCGAGGACCCACAGCGCGACCCCGGCGACGTCACGGGGCAGGCAGGCGAGGGTCATCGCCAGGAGGCGCGACCCCGCCCCGGCCCGCCAGCCGTCCGGTGCCACGTAGATCGAGTAGACCTCGAACCAGGCGGGGAGGTCCTCGTCGCGGGCCGGTCCGCTGGAGCAGAACCCGGCCAGGCGATCTCCGACCTCCACGACCAGGATCCGGGTGTCCCCCGCCACCGTCAGCTGCTCCCGCCATCGCGGCACCCGATCACGCCAGTCCAACGCCGCCAGCACGTCGTCGGGCAGAAGGCCCGGGTACGCGCTCTGCCAGGCCGCCGTGTGGACCCGGGCGATCGACTCGGCGTCGGCGGGGACGCCGGGCCGCACGCCACGCACGCCGACCAGGCGAGCGTCCGGCTCGCGCTCCTCGTTGGCCGAGCCGTCCGTGCACTCGGCGACGACGAAGCCGCGATGTTCGTAGAACTCGATGGCAGGAGAGTTGCGCTGGAACGCCCACAGGCGCGTCGCCCCCGGATGAGACTCCTGCACGCGCCGCAGGAGCTCCGAGCTGATGCCCCGTCCGTGCCACTCGGGCATCACGTAGAGGTGGTTGAGCCAACCGGCTCTCGCGAGAGCGAAACCGACAATGCCACCTTCGGCGATGGCCACCCAGCCGAGCGAGGAGGCGACCTCGCGCGCGAAGAAGGCGTCGTCCTCGTCCGGCGAGTGCAGGACGGGGAGCCACGGCATCGCGGCGGCACGACTTCGCCGGAAGACGTCGGCCACGGCAGCTGCGTCACCGGAGACGATCGACCTCACCGTCCACGTCATGGGGCGACCCTACGTGGCGTCGTTGTGCCATCATGCGGCGACAATGCGGCTGGAGGACGTGACCGTGAGACGAA
>JAHECS010000011.1:73913-89342 GCA_024641635.1 Actinomycetes bacterium
ACGGCAGCTGCGTCACCGGAGACGATCGACCTCACCGTCCACGTCATGGGGCGACCCTACGTGGCGTCGTTGTGCCATCATGCGGCGACAATGCGGCTGGAGGACGTGACCGTGAGACGAACCGCAGCTGACGCCGTGCGCGTCGGCGCACCGCCATCGACCGACATGCATCGACAGCCGCTCGCGAGCACGTTCCGGGCGACCATCCGCCTCCCGATCCTGCGCAGGTTCCGCCCATGGTGAGCTCCGTTCACCTCGACGTCGGGGCGGTCTCCATCCGTCCGATTCCCGCCGACCCGCCCCCGCCCCAGTCGCCCAGCGAATGGTCCGATTGGGGCGAGCGCGACCCCGCCCTCACGGGGATGCAGCTGGAGCGCTGGCTCGTCGAGCTCACGCCCGAGGGCGGTTCCGCCACGGTCGTCGGCGACCTGTCCGCCCACCCGGTCTGGTACGGGCCCAACCCCTCATCCCGCGCCATGAACATGGGCATCAGCCTCATCGAGGCGCACCGGGGCAAGGGCATCGGAACGGCCGCACAGCAGCTGCTCGCCGAGGAACTGCATGACCGGGGCATCGTCCGCGTCGAGGCCTCCACCGACGTCGCCAACATCGCCGAGCAGCGTTCCCTCAAGCGGGCCGGTTTCGCCTACGAGGGCACGCTGCGGATGGCGCAGGGCCGCAGGGACGGGCTGCACGACCTCGAGGTGTGGTCCCACGTGCGTGTCCCGGGCTCACCGGACTCGCCCACGTCGTCGGAGCTCCCCCGTGATGCTGCGCCCCGCGACCGTCGATGACGTTCCGCTGCTCACCCACTGGGACCAGCAGCCGCACGTCATCGCAGCCACCGGGGACGATCCTGGGGCCGACTGGTCGGCGGAGATAGCCGAGGCCGAGGGCGACGACGTGGTCCAGCACCTCATTGCCGAGGAGGCCGGGCGTCCGATCGGCGTCGTGCAGATCATCGACCCGGCGCGCGAGCGCACGCACTACTGGGGGGAGTGCGAACCGGATCTCCGTGCCATCGACATCTGGATCGGCGAGGCGGCCGATCTGGGCCGGGGACACGGCACGACGATGATGCGACTGGCACTCGACAGGTGCTTCGCGCCGGGTGAGGTCCGGGCCGTGGTGATCGACCCCCTGGCCAGCAACACCGGAGCTCGCCGCTTCTACGCCCGACTGGGCTTCGCCGAGGTCGGCCCACGGCGGTTCGGCACCGACGACTGCGTCGTCTACCGCCTCGACCGCAGCACATGGGAGGCAGGGGGAACACGGACATGACGATCGTCAGGCATGCCACGGCCGACGCCTTCCTGGCCGCGACGATGGCATACCGGGCCAGCGAACCTCTCCTCACGAACATCATGGGATCGGTCGCCGTCGGGGTCGCGCATGGCCGGGGCTACGAGTCGGAGATGTGGCTCACCATCGAGGACCCGAGCGGCGCAGTCGTCGGCATAGCGATGCGCACGGCGCCCTGGAACCTCGCGGTCTCGGACATGCCGGCATGGGCCGCGGGAGAGCTGGGCGAGTTCGTCCTCTCCGCCGACCCTGGGGTGCCAGGAGTGAACGGGCCACGCGACGTCGTCGACGTCGTGCTCGACGCATTTCCGTCGGATCGCGACAGGCACGTCGCGATGACGGACGTGCTGTACTCACTCACCGATCTGCTCGAGCCGAGCGGGGTTCCCGGATCGGGCCGCCGGGCCGTGGAGAAGGACAGGGACCTCCTCGTGTCATGGCACGTGCAGTTCGGCGAGGACGCCGGGCTGCCCCTCCACGACGTCGAGGAGTCGCTTGACGCACGAGTCGCCGACGGCGCACTGTGGCTGTGGGAGGTCGAAGGCCGTGCCGTGTCGATGGGCGGTCATGCGCCGGTCGTCGACGGTCCTGGCGGGGCGGTAGCCCGGATCGGACCGGTCTACACCCCCGACCGCGAGCGCGGCCACGGCTACGCGGCCGCCATCACCGCCCTCATCGTTCGCGACCTCGCTCCGCGATGCGCGCAGATCATGCTGTACGCGGACGCGGACAACGGGACGGCAAACCGCCTCTACCAGAGGCTCGGCTTCTCCAGGGCCACGGAGATCGTCGAGACAGTCATCTCGCCGGCGATCGCCGGCGAGCCATGAGCCGATCTCGTCGAACTGGGTCAGTTGGTGAAGACATCCCCGGCGACGTTCGGATCCGCCGCCTCGACCGGCTTCTCCGGTTCCGGAGGTGCGGTCGGCTCCGGGTCCGTCGCTCCACCGCTCGCGCCGGCCTGGCAGATCCGCTCGATCAGCGGCTCCGGGTTCACGGCGGCAGACTCGCCACCGCTGCGCCAGTACTCGAAGTGCAGGTGCACGGCACCCGGTGACCCTGTGTCCCCCATGAGGCCGATGACCTGCCCCGCCTTCACCCGCTGGCCACCCTTGATGAGCACCGTGTCCATGTGCCCGTAGTAGTACTTCGAGCCGCTCCTGCCCTTCATGACGATCTGGACGGCGCCGTTGCTCTGCTTCTTCGTGCGGTCGATGACTCCGGCCTCCACGGCGTAGATGGGAGTACCGCGCTTGCCGCCGAGATCGATTCCGGTGTGCGCCCGACGGCCGCGATCGGCACCCCAGCCTGCCCCCACCCAGAAGTCCTGCGTCGGGCAGACCCGCGGGCCGGAGGCCTGCGCGGCAGACGCCGAAGCCGGGGCGGCCAGGCCGGTCACCAGGAGCCCGACGACGGCCGCAAGGGCGGCGATCGTGCGGCGCATGGGACCTCCGTGGGGGATGCTGCCGGGGCGGGCGGCCGGAATGTTCCGAGAGACGTTACCGGACCGTTATCAGCACGGCCAAACCGAGAGAGCGACCCGGCAACCGGAGTAGGTTCGCGACGGCGGGCCAGCCCAAGCCCGAGACCGGAGGCACGATGAACACTCGCCACGTACTCACCGCACTCGCCACCTCCGCCGTCGTGGCCGGCGGTGCGCTGGCGGCGGCCCCCGCCGCCCATGCCGTCGACCCCGGTCAGACGGTGATCGTGAACTGCCTCGGGAAGAAGGTGGTCAAGCCGAACGAGATCGTGTTCGCGTGCGCCGACGCCGGGATCTCCGTGCAGAACATCACGTGGCGGTCGTGGACCGACAACAGGGCTCGAGGGCGCGGCACGCTCGTGTGGAACACCTGCCTGCCCACGGACTGCGCGAGCGGCATCGAGCAGAAGTACCGCGCTCGCCTCGTCCTCGACCGCGTGGCCTCCGGACCTGGCCTCACAGTCTTCTCGCGCATGCGGCTCACCTTCGTCAACGGCGGACCGGCGGACCTGGACACGGGCACCCTGACGCTGCCGAACGAGGGCAGCTGACCCACGATGCGGTACCAGCCGGCGCGGGTACCCGCTGACGAGGCGGTCACACGCGGCCGGGAACTGCTGTCCCTCATGGCAGCCCGCCGCAGCGTCCGCGACTTCTCCCCGGAGCCGGTCCCTCGCGAGTTGATCGAGCTTGCCGTCGCGACCGCCAACACCGCACCGAGCGGGGCGCACCAGCAGCCCTGGACATTCGTCGCGACCTGCGATCCCGAGATCCGACACCTCATTCGCGTTGCCGCCGAGCAGGAGGAGCGGGAGAACTACGAGGGCGGCCGGCTGCCGGACGCCTGGCGGCAGGCTCTCGAGCCGCTCGGCACGACGTCGGACAAGTCCTACCTCGACGTCGTGCCCTGGATCGTCGTCGTGTTCGCCCAGAAGTCCACCCCGATGCCGGACGGGTCACTTCGGAAGAACTACTACGTGAACGAGTCGGTCGGCATCGCGTGCGGGCTCTTCATCGCCAGCCTGCATTCGATGGGTCTCGCCACGCTCACCCACACGCCCAACCCGATGGGATTCCTGACCGAGATCCTGGGACGGCCAGCCACGGAGCGCCCCTACATCCTGTTCCCGATCGGCTACCCGGCCGCCGAGTGCGAGGTGCCCGACCTCGAGCGCAAGCCCTTGAGCGAGGCGCTCATCGAGGTACCAGGGAGCTGACGAAGTCCAGGCTCACCTGGCCGATCTGCGCACGAGCGTCGTCATGCGAGATCGTCGGAGTGCCGTCGCCCGGCTGGGGTCCGTAGTCGCCGAAGAACGCGTGCACCGCTCCGACGACGGGCACGAACGACGCCTCCGCAGGCAGGTCAGCACGGGAGGCCTCGATGTCGGCGGGCGTGGCGAGGCCGTCGAGCGTGCCGGACACCGACAGCACCGCGGTCGACAGCGAGGTGCTCATGTCCGATGCGGGATAGGACCCGTAGAGGAGCAGTGCCGAGACCGTTCCGCCGGCATCGAACTGGTGGTCCTCGGCATCGATCGCCGCGACCGTGCCACCCAACGAGTGCCCACCGACGACCCACTGGGTGATCTCGGGGTGCGAATCCCTCGCCGACTCGAAGGCACCCGTAGCGAGGAAGGCGATGCCCAGAGGCTGCTTCGGGATGACGACCGTGTAGCCGGCATCGACGAGCGGCCGCAGGATGGCCACGTACGCACGCGCGTCCACGCGCGCGCCCGGCTGGAAGACGATCCCGGTCGCACTCGGGTCGAGGCCGGGCACCATGACGATCCCCGTCGGCGACTCGGTGACGATGACCGTGGCCGTCGAGGCCATGGCGGACAGTGCCGGCTCGACCGCCACGAACGGCCGAAGCCATGCCAACCCGGCCAGCCATCCGGCCAGCAGGAGGCAGCCGACCAGGGCCAGGGCCGTCCGCCACCGGGGCACCGCGGCGCGGGGGCGGAACGACCACCACAGCAGGACCAGACAGCCGAGGGCGGTCAGCCCCAGCAGGACCGCATACGCCGGATGCCCGTGGACCACCGCGTCCCAGGTGGTCAGGAACACCCACGCGACGACGCCGAGCCCGGCCAGGGCGAGCAGCCCCTGAAGGATCCTCACGTCACCAGCCGGGAGTCAGCAGGGGCTCAGCGTCGGACCGTACGAGTGGGGCTGTAGCTCGCCACGTAGCCCGCACCCGCCACGGTGGCCTGCAGGTAGGTGCGCCACTTGCTCGACCCCGAAGGAACCCGGACGCTGAACGTCCGCGACGAGAACTGGCCCAGCGTGACCTTCTTCACCGTGGTCCAGCCCCCCTGGCTGTTCCGCCGCTGCAGGAGCACCTGCTTGCCCGCATACGACATCGTCGATACCACGCCCGTACGCAGCCGTGCCTTGGCGCCGGACTTCGACTTCACGCTGAGGGTGACCTTGGGCCGCACCTTGACGGTGACGACCGCGCTCTGGCCCTGCGTCCCCCCATCCGTGAACTGCGTCCGGTACTCGGTGCGGATCTGGGTCGGCAGGGCGAACGCGTACGTGCCGTCGGCGGCGCTTGCCACCGTCGCGACCTTGGCGAAGGCCGGCTCCGGGTAGGGGCGCGACCACAGCTCGACAGTGACGCCTCCCTTCACCGGCGTGACCTTGCCCGAGAGCTTGACCTTCGTGCCGTACACGACGACGGCCTTGGACGCCGCCAGCGTCACGCCGCCCTTGGCGGCCGGCGGGGCGGCCACGGTCACCGATCCCCGGAAGGTGTTGCCCTTCGTGTTCGGATCCGTGTACGAGAAGGTTCCCGCCGTCGCGAAGGTGCACGAGGCCGACTGGCCGGGCTGGATGACGAGCGGGCTCGCCGAGCAGGTGAGGCCGGTCGTCGTCTTGAACTCGACCTGGTGGACGGTGGCATCCGCATTCTGGAAGGTGACGGAGTCGCCCGGCTGGATGGTCAGGTCGCGTGGCACGAAGCCCTTGGCGGTGATCGTGACCGCCTGGGTGGCCCCGCTGGCGGGTGCGACCGCCAGCATGGGGAGTCCACCCAAGACGAGGCCCACCCCCATGACCGCGGCCATTGCCGAACGCACCGAGCGTCTCACTCCCATGGTCACCCCTCCATCGACTGGTCCTTCGCGCACGATGCTAGTTCGCCGGTATCGCACAACCCGGCACATCCGCTGCGAGACAATCGCCGGATGGGGTTCATCGGCGGACGATCAGGACTGCTCACGCGCTGGGCGACGGACACGCCCGTTCAGGCGGGCATCGCGGGCGCGTCGTGGTCCATCGCCGGCACCTTCGCTCGGGGCCTGCTGCCGCGTGATCCGATGCAGCAGGCGGTGTCCACGGGCGTCGTCGCTGCCACCCACTATGAGCTGACGGCCACCGCGTGGGCCACCCTCCAGGCCCTGGGCGCCCTGCCCGGGCAGCGCCCGGGCGCACGCGCGAACCTCGTGATCTCCGGAGCGGGAATCGTCGGCGGCCTGGCCATGTCAGCGCTGGCCGACCGCGCCTCGGATGAGTCGATGACGGCTGCCGCGCTCGGTACGGCCGGGCGCATCACCGCGTTCGCCGCCCTGGCCGGCGGGGCCGCCACCGGATGGGACCACCTCCTTCACCGCCGGTTCGGACTCACCCCGGGTCTCGACACGACGATGCTGCCGGCGGTGGCCACCGGCGCCTCCGTGGTCGCCTTCAGTCTGTTGAACCGCAGTCGCCGCGCCGCGAAGTACGGCATCGTCGAGCCCGACCGGCGTGCGGTCGCCGGCGTCGGCGTGCGGTCGGCCCTTCGCGCCGGGGGTGTCGGTGTCGTCTCCGGCCTCGCCTTCACCGCCGCGACCGCGGGCGAGCAGGTGGCCGCGCACGCGCTCGAGCGCGGCATGGACCGGGCCCTGGGCCGGGAGAGCGGCGCGCTCGGCACGCTCCTCGCCCACGGGCTCATCCTCGGAACGCTCACGGCAGGCGGTCTCCAGGCGCTCAACATCGTCACCAAGCAGATCCAACGGCGCGACGACATCGTCGAGCCCGCATACCCGGCGCCGCCGACGTCCAGGCACGTGTCCGCAGGCCCCGCGAGCGCGATGCCCTTCGACTCCCTGGGAAAGGAGGGCCGCCGCTTCGTCCTCATGGCACTGTCCGCAGACCAGATTGCGGGGCTCATGGGCGAGCCGGCCGTCGATCCCGTTCGCGTCGTAGGCGGCTTCGAGGTATCCGCGGACATCGAGGAGCGCGCCCGGCTCACGCTGCAGGACATGGAGGCGACCGGCGCATTCGAGCGCAGCCTGATCTGCGTCGGGTCGCCCACCGGCGTCGGGTACTTCAACTACTCCGTGGCCGAGGCGCTGGAGTACCTCACGCGCGGCGACTGCGCCATCGTCGTCCCGCAGTACGCCCTCGTTCCCTCGGCTCTCGCGCTGACGAAGACGCACGAGGCGGAGGAGCTGACGCGACAGGTGCTCGTCGGCATCCGGGACCGACTGGCCCTGATCCCGGCCGAACGGAGGCCACGCGTGGTCCTCGTCGGCGAGAGCCTCGGCGCCAACGTCGCGCTCGACGTCGCCGCAGGACCCTCCGGCTATCCCTCGACGGCGGGGTTCGCCACGCTGGGCGTGGCAGGGGGCGTCTACCTCGGCGTCCCGTTCCGGACCCGGATGTGGAACGCCTGGCGGGAGGCACCGCACCACGTGGACCCGCAGGGGCTTCTCGATCTCGTCAGCCAGCCCGACGAGATCGCCCCTCCGCCCCCCGGCCGGATGCGTCACCTCATGGTCGTGCACCACGACGACCCGGTGAACAAGTACGGCTTCCGCATGGTCCTCCAGCCCCCGTGGTGGATGGGGCCGCCGGCCACCCGCCCGCCCCTCGTGCCTCGCGAGACGAAGTACCGGCCGATCACCAGCTTCGTGCTGGCCACCGTGGACCTGTTCAACGGCATGCAGTCGAAGCCCGGCACCTTCGTGCGGCGCGGCCACGACTACCGCATCGACATCCGCCTGGGCCTGCAGAACGCGTTCGGGCTCTCGGCCTCCCCCGAGCAGGCTGAGGCGATCGAGGCCGCCCTGCGCAGCCGCGAGCAGGAGTGGGCCACGCGCCGCATGGTGGCCCGCAAGCTCGACAAGGCCCGCCAGTCCATCCAGCGCCAGCTCGAGGAGTGGGGCTCGGCGCCCATCGAGATCGCCGACCTCGACCCGACCCTCGCGGACACCCCCAGCGTGCTCGCCCGGCTCGGCGTCATCAGCGGCCCCCCGGGCGCCTGAGACGCGGCACCCACGCCACCGTGCAAGGAACCGCCGGGTGACCGTGGGGCGTGGACTCAGCGGCGGATGCGCTCGTTGGCCGGGTCGTACATCGGGCGCAGCGACGTCGTCGCCGGTACGCGCGCGCCCGCGACGTCAACCTCCCACACCCCTGCCGCGAGCCACTCCCCCGTCAGGGGCTCCGGCGCCTCCACCATCGCCAACCCGACTGCCGCTCCGAGCGTGTGACCGTAGGACGCCGCGCGCACGTACCCGACCTCGACGCCGTCCCTCAGCACGATCTCCGCGTGGTGCATGAGCGGCTCGGGGTCCTGCAGGCGCACCTGGAGCAGCCGCCGCCTCAGCGGACCCGACTCCTTCTGACGCAGGACGGCATCACGACCGACGAACCCGCCAGGCTTGTCGAGAGCGACCGCGAATCCGAGGCCCGCCTCCAGTACGGAGTCGGTGTTGTCGATGTCATGGCCGTAGTCGCGGTAGCCCTTCTCCATTCGCAGGCTGGCGAGGGCCTTGAGCCCGGTGTGCCGCAGGCCCACCGCCTCGCCCGCCCGGAGGAGCTCGTCGTAGACGTGCGAGGCATGCTCGGCGGGGATGTACAGCTCGTAGCCGAGCTCGCCGAGGTAGGTGATCCGCACGCACAGCACTCGCGCGAGGCCGATGTCGATGTACGCCGCGGCGCGGAAGGGGAAGGCCTCGTTCGACAGGTCCGCCGACGTGCAGGACTGCAGGAGCTCGCGCGACCGCGGCCCCTGGACGTTGACCTGCGCCAATGCCCCGGTGACGTCCGTGGCGTGTGCCCGCGCGTCGCCGGTGTGCCTTCGCAGCCACGCCCGCACGTGACCGTGCGCCGTGTCGGAGGCGACGACGAGGAACCGATCGTCGGCGAGCTTGGTCACGGTGAGGTCGGCCTCGATCGTGCCACCGTCGTTCAGCCACTGGGTGTAGGTGATGACGCCGCTCTCGCCGTCGACCGCGTTCGCCGAGACCCGATCGAGGACGCGACCCGCGTCCGGCCCCTCGACGAGCGTCTTGGACATGAAGGACATGTCCATGAGTCCCACGCCCTCGCGGACGGCCCGATGCTCCTGCTCCCAGTAGGGGAACCAGTTCTGGCGCCCCCAGGACAGCTCCTCGACACGGGGCTCGACGCCCGGAGGGGCGAACCAGTCAGCGCCCTCCCACCCGCTCACGTCCCTGAAGTACGCACGCTGCTCGACGAGGCGATCGTGGATGGGCGAGCGCTTGATCCCACGCGCGGTCAGCATGGAACGCCCGGGGAAGTGCGTCTGGTACACCATGCCGAGCGTCTCGACGGTCCGTTCGGCCCGGTAGCGCGCCGTGAGCTGGTACTCGTGCATCCGATCGACGTTGAACCCCGTGACGTCGACATCCGGCCGCCCGTCCACGATCCACTGGGCGACGATCCGGCCCATGCCGCCGCCGGTGAGGATGCCGACCGAGTTCATGCCCGCGGCGACGAAGTAGTTGTCGATGTCCGGCGCCTCGCCGACGATCGGCGCCAGGTCGGGCGTGAACGACTCCGGCCCGCAGAAGAACGTGCGGATACCGGCCTCGAGGGTGATCGGCACGCGCTCCATGGCGCGCTCCACGTATGGCCCCATCCGATCCCAGTCGGGTGACAGCTCACCGAAGGAGAAGTCAGGCGGGATCCCGTCGATGCTCCACGGGGCGCACACGGGCTCGAAGAGGCCGACCATGAGGCCGCCGCCCTCCTCGCGGTAGTAGCCATGGCGTGACGGATCCTCGAACACCGGCCACGCGGGGTCGACTCCATCGATCGGCTCGGTGATGAGGTAGTAGTGCTCGGCCGCCTGGAGCGGGATGGCCACTCCGTTGCGCTCGCCGAGCTGTCGCGCCCACATGCCGGCGCAGTTCACGACGTACTCGCACTCGATCTCCCCGCTCGACGTCGCGACACCGGTGACGCGCCCACGCTCGGTCAGGACGCGGTCGACGCTGACTCCCTCGACGATGCGGACGCCCTGCATGCGGGCACCCTTCGCCAGCGCCATGGTGGCGTCCACGGGATTGACCCGGCCGTCCTGCGGCACGTAGAAGCCGGCCAGCAGGTCGGACGTCTCGGCCCAGGGGAACAGGTCGGCGATCTCGCTCGGGGTGATCTCGTGCACGTCGAGCCCGACGTGCCGGTTGAACGCCGCCACCCGCCGGTACTCCTCCAGCCTCCCGGCGTCCGCGGCAGCCTCGATGAACCCCACCGGGCGGAAGCCGGTCGACTGCCCCGTCTCGGCCTCCAGGCGCGAGTACAGCTCGCGGGTGTACTGCCGCATGCTCATCGAGGTCTCGGACAGCGAGCCGAAGCACGTCATCAGGCCGGCCGCGTGCCACGTCGTCCCCGACGTGAGCCGGTCCCGCTCGAGCAGGACGACATCGCTCCACCCGAGGTGGCCGAGGTGGTAGGCGATCGACGTGCCGATGATCCCGCCGCCGATGACGACAACGCGTGCGCGCTCCGGGACGTCGCTCATGTCTGGCAGCGTAGTGACGCGTCGGTTACCGGGAATCATCAGTGACCTGCGCGAGGATGGCCGCATGCCCACCGACGCCGAGATCGACGCCGCGGAAGAGAGGGCCGGACTCCGGAACCCGAGCTACGAGATCTTCATCGGTCTGCTGTCGATCCTGTCCATCCTCAACCTCGTCATGGGCCTGGTGATCAAGGACCCGAATCTCCAACTGGTCCTCGGGCTGATGAACGTCCCCATCACCATCATCTTCATCCTCGACTTCCTCTACCGGTTCAAGACGGCCCCCTCGAAGTCCGAGTACTTCTGGCGGAACTGGGGCTGGGCCGACCTGCTGGCATCGCTTCCCTTCCAGCAGACGAAGATCCTGCGCCTCTTCCGTCTCATCAAGGTCTACCGCCTGCTCCAGGACTACGGAGTCCGCAACATCGTTCGCAGCGTGGTCAAGGACAAGGCCGGCAGCGCCCTGCTGACACTCCTGTTCATCGCCATCCTCGTGCTCGAGTTCGGCAGCCTGTTCATGCTGCGCCTGGAGTCGACATCACCGGATGCCAACATCACGACCGCTTCCGACGCCGTCTGGTACATCATCGTGACGATGTCGACGGTCGGCTACGGCGACCAGTACCCGGTCACGAACGGCGGCCGGACCCTCGGCACGGTCATCATCGTCGTCGGCGTCGGGATCTTCGGCACCCTGACGGGCTACCTCGCCAACCTGTTCCTCAGCCCTGCCAAGGAAGAGGCGGACACGACACCCTCGACGCTGGAGGTCAAGCTGCAGGAGCTCAAGGCGCTCTCCGCGCGCCAGCAGTCGGCCATCGACGAACTCGAGTCACTGATCCAGGACGGGCAGCGCTAGACGAACTGGTGGCGACGCAGCCACCTCATGGCGACCGAGCCCCACAGCGGTGGCAGGTAGAACGTCACGAGGCGGAAGGCGAGCGCGGTCGAGACTGCGATCGGCGCCGGGATGCCGATCGCCTGCAGGCCGGCGGTGTAGCCGGCCTCAGCCACGCCGATGTTGCCGGGCACCGGCACGAGCCCCCCGAAGAGGCTGACGATCGTGTTGATGAGAATCAGCTGGTAGAGCGGCGCGCTCTGGCCGAAGGCGGCAAGGGTGACGCTGAGGATGATCGCCTGCATCACCTGGGCGCCCAGGTTGCCGAGCAGCATCGTGCCGATCTTGCGCGGGTTGCGCAGGACCAGCAGGGCGCTCCCCGCCTTCATGCGCTGCTCGGCGATCGAGGAGCGGACCCGCGGGATCACCCCGAGCACGCGACGACGCAGCGCGGGGACAGCCATCGAGACGATCAGCATCACCACGGCCAGCACGGCAATGATCACGAGGAGGGACGGATCCGAGCCGGAACCGCTGGCGTCGCTGCTTCCCGAGCTGCCGAGGGAGGAAGGAGCGAATCCTGGAGCGCCCACGAGAAGGATGAGCACGATCAGGGACGCCTGCACCGTGAAGCCGCTGAAGCTGTCGATCATGCCCATCGTCACGGCGGGCGCAGCAGCGATCCCGAAGCGCTCGAAGAAGCGGATCTCAAGTGCCAGGCGAGCGGCCGTCGCTGGCAGCACGAGCGCGATGAACTGGATCGCGTACTGCAGCATCAGCACGGGGACGTACCTCAACCGCGTCAGTGTCGAGCCGATGGTGGAGAAGGCCAGCGACGCCTGCACCAAGGGCGAGAGCAGCAGGGCGACGAGAAGGATCAGGAAGTTCGCCGAGGACAGGGCGTCCACCACGCTCGCGAAGTCGACCCCTGAGAATGCCCCTACCAGCGTGTAGGCCATCAGCGCGATGATCGCGATGATCGCGATGGACTTCAGGGACACCCGATGCAGCTGCTGCAGGGGCGGCGCCTCGACCCCGAGCGAGGTGACCGCAGCCTTCTGGAGGTCCTTGAGGCTCCACTCCTCGCCGCGGATCTGCTGGCGCGTGGTGCGCCCCATGGCCGCTGGCTGGAGGTACGGCAGCAGTTCGACGATGCCATCGGTGCCGACGACCCGAACCGCCGCGGCCAGTGCCCGTTCGTGCCCGACCATCAGGGCCGTCGACGCGAGCAATCGGGCCCGATCGACCTGCTGGTCGCCCTCGTCCGCGTTGAGCTCGGCGTCGGCGAAGTCGGCGAGCGCGGGTACCCCGTCCGCACGGACGACGAGGTGCCGTCCGTCGACCCGACCGTGCGACATGCCGGCATCGTGCAGCGCACGCATCGCCGTCCACAGCCCGTCGAGCAGGTTGTCGGACAGCTCGTCGTCGGGCAGCTCGGACAGGGTCGCCTGCGGCACCTCTGTGACGATGAGCGCGTCCCCCTGCCCGGAGATGCCGGCAGCCACCAAGGCCGGCACGGCGACCCCGGCTCTCTCGGCCAGGAGCATGGCCAGCGCCTCGTGCTCCACCCGGGACTGTCGGCTCCGGCCGAGCCGTGGCATCTCGCCACGGCGGGTCAGTGCCGACCACGCGGAGCCCACTGCCTGGGTGTCCCATGCGTCGCGGCCGTACACCTTGACGAGCAGGTCGGGCCCGTCGTCCGCATGCACTGTCCAGAGCACCTCGCCCGGAGTCTCGTCCGCCGTGTCGGACGCGTCGTCGACGTCGATCCCGAGATCCGCGAGGGCGATCTCCACCTGATCGGCGGTGAGGAGCCCCTGCGGGGAGCCGAGGACCAGGTGGGCGAGCGCAGCAGCGCCGAGACCCGTGACAACCGCCGCGACTGCGCCGATCGGCCACGCAGCGCCGAGCGCCATCGTCGCGAGGCCGCCGAGGACGATCACCACGCGCCCCCAGTAGCGGAGGGGCCGACTGAGGTGGGGGGAGGCGGTGACGATGATCGCGGTCGCGACGGCCAGGCGGGCCGCGAGGTAGACGGGTGAGGACGGCACCGACAGGAAGGCGTCGAGGGAGTCAGCCGTGGCGGTGCCCGCGGCGGACCCGGCTGCGACGGCACCCGCGAGGGCGAGCACCGCCGCGAGTCCGAAGTCGACGACGAGCCGTCGGCGGCGGCGGAAGGCAAGCGGGAGCAGGAGCAGGATCAGGGCCCACGCGGACAGCACCGTGTAGGAGAGGCCCCAGAGCAGGCCCGTGACGTCGGGGAATGAGTCGAGCACGCGCACGACGGCGGTGTCGAGGCCAGTGGGACCAGGGGCCACGATGCCCAGCGCCACCAGTGTCAGCAGCGATCCGAGGAGAAGGAGCACGTCGGTGGGCCGCCGCATGCGTCGGCCGTCGGCCGCGGACGACCACACCCGCACGAGGTCGCGCCAGCCGAACCGCGCGGCGCCGCTGCGCTCCAATGCTGCGTTCATCGTTGCGAACACTAGCCGCACTAGAGTGCCGGGCAGGAGATCACGAGCAGGTCCCGGGCATAGGCGGTGGCGAGGGTATGAAGCGCTGGTGGCCCCTCGTCGCGCTTGCGATGGCGCAGTTCGTCATGGTCCTCGACCAGTCGGTCATGAACGTGTCGATCAGCACCCTCGTCGACGACTTCGATACGACCGTGACGACCATCCAGTCCGTCATCACGCTGTACTGCCTGACCATGGCGATGTTCATGCTCACCGGCGGCAAGATCGGCGACATCATCGGCCGGCGCCGCGCCTTCGTCATCGGCCTCTCCATCTACGCCTGCGGGTCGGCCCTGACGGCGATCGCGCCCTCGGTCGCGGTCCTCGCGGCCGGCTGGTCGATCCTCGAGGGGCTCGGCGCCGCGCTCGTCATGCCAGCGCTGGTCGCGCTCATCGCCGGGAACTACGAGGGCAAGGAGCGCAACGTCGCCTACGCGGTGATCGGCGGAGTGGCCGGCGCCGGCATCGCCGTCGGGCCGATCCTCGGCGGATGGGCGACGACGGAGCTGTCCTGGCGCATCGTCTTCGTCGGCGAGGTGGTCCTCGTCCTCGTCATCCTCGCGCTGACAGGGAAGGTCCACGACGCCGCTCGACCCGCGCCCGCGCCCCGGCTGGACGCGGTCGGCACCGTCCTGTCCGCAAGCGCCCTGGGCCTGATGGTGCTGGGGGTCCTGCAGTCCAGCACGTGGGGGTGGATCCAGCCCAAGGACTCCCCCGTCGAGCCGTTCGGCTTCTCGCTCACGCTGTTCGTCATCGCCGGTGGCGCCATGCTCCTGTGGGCGTTCGTCTCGTGGCAGCGGCATCGCGAGGCCACCGGCCGCGACCCGCTCGTGCACCTCGACCTCGTCCGGATACCGCCGCTGCGGGCCGGGCTCATCGGCCTGCTCAGCCAGAACCTCATCCTCATGGGGGTGTTCTTCACCGTCCCGCTGTACCTGCAGCTCGTCCTTGGCCTGAATGCGCTGGAGACCGGGATCAAGATGCTGCCGGTGTCCATCGCCATGTTCATCGCGTCGGCACTGGGCGCGAGGCTGGCGAGCAGCTTCTCCGTGCGCGCCATCGTCCGGACCGGCCTGTCGATCACCGTCGCCTCGATCCTCGTCCTGCTGTGGACCGTCCAGCCCACGCTCGCGGACACGGCCTTCGCACTCGCGATGGCGGGGCTTGGGGTCGGCATGGGGTTCCTCGCCTCGCAGCTCGGCAAGGTCGTCCAGGCCTCGGTCGACACGTCGGGCCGTGGTGAGGCGGGCGGGCTTCAGTTCACCAGCCAGCAGCTCGGCTCGTCGCTCGGCGTCGCCCTCATCGGGGCCGTTGTGCTGTCGGGCCTGACAAGCACGTTCATCTCCAACATCGAGGAGAACCCCGCGATCAGCGCGGAAGTGTCGACACAGGTGACGACGTCCGTGTCGTCGGGCGTCGACTTCGTGTCCTCGGATCAGGTCGCGGCAGCCGCCGCAGACGCGGGCCTGGACGAGGCGACAACCTCCGCGCTCGTCGACGAGTACGAGTCCGCGCAGCTGCAGTCGCTCAAGGTGGG
>JAHECS010000034.1 GCA_024641635.1 Actinomycetes bacterium
CGCCACCGCCTCGAGCGTTGCCCCATGGAAGCCGTCCCTGTCGAGGACGAGCTGGGCCGCGTCGAGCAGGGCGTCGTCGGCGTCCATCACGTGGTCTCCATCAGTGCCCGCCGCCGGTCCAGGCGTTCTCCAGCGGCTCGAGGCGGCCGCCCGACAGGAAGGTGTTGATGACGTTGCCGCGGGTGATCGGCAGGACCAGGTGGGACGGATGCTCCGGATCGTGGTGGATGGACAGCACGTTGCTCTGCGCACCGGCCTTGAGACCCACGGCGTGGTTGCTCAGGATGTCGGGGTTCGGGTCGCCCTGGTCGGTCGTCCGGATCCTGAGCCGCAGGCGTGAGCCGCTCTCGAGCAGGATTCCGTAGGGCCGGATGTCGATGCTGAGGGGGTAGACGACGCCAGGTTCGAGCGGCTCCCGGCCGGTCATGGCGTGCACGGGCCACCACGGCGTCGATGCCGCCACGTCGATCTCGCGCATCGAGGCGCGCAGCCATCCGCGCGTGAGGAGTCGCTCCTCGCCATCGGCGTACACCTTGTAGACCGACGCGTAGACGAGTGCCTCCGTGCCCGTGGTCGACGCCCAGAGGTTCAGCAGCATCGGGCCGCAGAGCTCGACGTCGTCGCGGAACGCTGGGGTGGTGAACACCGCGGTGCCCCGGTCATCCGGCGAGTCGGCGACCTCGTCGGGCACCGAGTCGGGCCAGGGCTCGTGCTCGTAGAGCAGGCCCTCCCCGGTCTGCTGGGCGCCGTGCAGGTAGAAGGAGGTGAACCGCGTCTGCGGCAGCGGCCATTCCTCGGCCGACCGCCACTCGTTGGCGTCGTCGATGAACACCTGCACCGGCGGCTGCGCGTCGAGCCCGGTGTCCATGCCCTTGAGGTAGTGGTCGAACCAGCGAAGCGACTCGTCCTGGTACTGGGTGATCGGTCGGTCGAGGTAGGCGGGCGGGCCTACGGTGACGCGGGCGTCGCCGTTCCAGTTGACGAAGGAGCGGAAGGCGGCGTTCAGGTGCAGGCCGTAGATGCCCCAGCAGGCACCGAAGTAGCCCGGCACCGTGCAGCCCTGCCCGTAGTCGACGTTGCGCGGCTCGTAGTGCGGGCCGTAGGTCGGGTTGACGATGAACTCGGCGAGGAACTCGTTGACCGGGTCGTCGATGTTCTCGAGGACCTCCATGATCGTCGGGACCAGCTGGTTCTCGGGATCGGCCTTGGCCTCCTCGACGAGTGCGATGAAGTTCTCCCGTCCGATCGCCTCGGCCATCATCGGCTTGACGCGGGCCTTGCGCAGAGCGACCGACCAGCCCTTGAGGAAGGCATAGCCGAAGATGCCGCCCTTGTAGTAGGTGTCCCGGAACTGGTCGGTGACGGAGAAGGGGCAGAAGATCGCCTTGAGCGCCTCCGGCTGCCGCATCGCGACGAGCACCTGCACCATGCCGTAGTACGACATGCCGAACATGCCGACCCTGCCGTTGCTCCACGGCTGCGCGGCCGCCCAGGCGATGCCGTCCTCCACCGCGTCGATGGCCTCGGGTCCCATATGGTCGAACTCGCCGCCGGACGCGCCGGTGCCGGGCAGGTTGCCGATGACGTGGACGTAGCCGCGGCGCACGTAGAAGTTGGGGTCGCCGGCCTCCATGTGCGCGTTCGGGTAGCGCATGGGCACCGGAACGTAGTCGGCTGCCTGGTCGTCGATCGGATAGGGCGCGAGGGCGAAGATCACGGGGAACGGGCCCTCGCCGTCCGGGCGGAAGACCTGGCAGTCGAGGTCGTAGCCGCGACGGGTGGGGATCGTGACGTCGCGATCGCGGATGACGCCGTACTCGCGCGGCGACGTCGACCACGTGGTTCCGAAGATGCTCATGACTACTCCCCCGCGACCTTGGCCGACCCGACAGGCCGGATGGCGTTCCACGAGTCCCAGCCGCGCTCGGACTGAACCATCTGCCATTCGACGGACCCCTCGGTGCGCACGGCCGGCGCGAGGTGGGCGCGGTCACCGGTGAAGTCGAAGACGACCCGCTCGACGAGCACCAGGCCGAAGCAGTCGTCGACCTCGAGCATCTCCCCGGCAACCTCGCGCATGCGGTCGGAGGTGGCCCGCGTGACGGCCGCCATCTCGTCGAGGTCATCGAAGTACAGCTCGTCGATGCCGGCGTAGGTGCCGGTGTTGCCGAGCTCGAAGAGGCTGCCCTTGAAGAACTCCGGGTCGCCGGGCACCGACGGGTTCTGCACGTACCGGTGGATCCGGCCGCCCGCCGCGTCCAGGAGAGCCGGCCCGTAGACCGATCGCCACCACTCGGTGAACTCCGGAAGCCCGACCCCGTCCTTGGCCTTCACGTGGTTGACGACCTTCACCCCGCCCGCATCGAGGCGGGTCGGGGTCTCGTCGTGAAGGACGTCCGTTGCCGTCAGCTCGACGACCATCGCCTTGTCGGAGAAGCGGTGCGGGAACATGCGGCGCCGGTAGTCCTGCGCCGTGACCGCTTCGACGACGTCCTCGTAGGAGCCGCACAGGTGATCGGCGCAGGAGTACCAGCCCTCGGCCGATCGCGGGAAGACAAGATCGGCGTCCGTGAAGCCCTCGAGGACCGAGCGGTGCTGGGTGTACCGGCGGAACGAGCCGTTGAGCACACTGGGCGTGGTCACCATCATCGACGTGTGGATGATGCCCCACTCGTAGTCGAACTGCTCCCGGTCCATGCCAGGACGGGGGCGGGTGGTGATCCAGAACTTCATCACGGCTGCTCCCGGGGGACGAGGTCGGCGACTGGGCTCCCATATTATGGGAGAACAGTCCCAGATTGTGAGCAGAACCAGCAATCCCCCTCCCCCGGTTTCGTTGAGTGCGGCGTTGTTGGGCACTCGGCGCAGCCGCGGACCCCAACAACGCCGCACTCAACGAAGCGAAGGGGTCAGCCGCCCGGAAGCACGGCCGACCAGCCGCCGTCGACCATGAGGTTCGCGCCGGTCACGTAGGAGGCCTCGTCGCTGGCGAGGAACGCTGCGCACCGGGCCACCTCGTCCGGTCGGCCGAAGCGCCGCAGCGGTACCGACTCGTCCGCCGTTCGCATGGGCGAGTCGGGGGCCAGCAGGTCCCCCTCCGTGGCCGGCGTGCGGATGATCCCGGGACTGACGCAGTTCACCCGAATGTTGTAGCCCGCTCCCTCGGCCGCCAGCTGCATCGTCATCGCGATGATCCCGCCCTTCGTCACCGCATGGGCCACCCGCCGGTTGGTCATCGACCCACGCACCCCGGCGGTCGACCCCACGAGGACGACGGCTGAGCCAGAGGCCCTGGCCGCGGCGCTGCGCCGAAGCGACGCCCACGCCTGCTTCACCGGGATGAACACGATGTCCAGCTCGTGCCGCATGACGAAGTCCCAGTCGTCCATCGGGACCTCGTCGACCGCTCCGAAGCGCGTGACGCCGGCACTGGCGTAGAGGATGTCGGGATCCCCGTGCCGGGCCGTCGCGGAGGTGATCCACGCCCGCACGCCGTCCTCGTCGAGGAGGTCGACGGGGTCGCCGACGTGCATCGAACCGCCGACCCGTCGCACCGACTCCTGCGTCGCGACATTGCCTGCCGCGTCGATATCCGCGCCGAGGATGACGGCCCCCTCATCGGCGAACTGGAGCGCGGCCGCCCGGCCCAGGCCGCTGGCCGATCCCGTGATGAGCGCGATGCGCCCGTCAAGGCGCCGGGTCACGTGGACGGGTCCCGCAGGGCGACGGACACGGGGTACGTCCCGCCATGGCCGGTGAGCCCGCCATCCACGGGGATGTCCGCGCCGGAGACGAAGGAGGCACCGTCGCTGAGCAGGAAGGCGACCACGGCAGCCACCTCCTCGGGCCGCCCAACCCGCCCGAGTGGCGTGAGGTCGACATTGCTGTCCCGGAAGGCCGGCGGGGTGTCCCGCGTCATCGGGGTGTCGATGAAACCCGGGTGGACGGCGTTGACCCGGATACCGCGACCACCGAGCTCGGCGCTGGCGGCATGCACGAGGCCGCGCACCGCCCACTTGCTGGTGGTGTACGCGACCGGGTGGTGGCCGGTGAGGGCGGCGATCGATCCGACGGCGACGATCGACCCCCCGGACGGCATGTGCGGAGCCACGGTCTGGATGGCCAGCAGCGTCCCGACCACGTTCACGTCGAAGGCGGAGCTCAGGTCCGCGGGAGTGGCATCGAGCAGCCGGGGTCGAACGGCGATGCCGGCCGCCGTGACGAGCCCGTGCACCGGACCGTCGAGGGTCGCCGCCCACTGCCTCCAGGCGTCCTCATCCGCGACGTCGAGCACGCCGGTTCCCGGTGCCGCCTTCCGGTCCAGGCCGAGGACCTGCCAGCCCTCCGCGCGCATCCGCTCGCAGACCGCCGCCCCGATGCCCTGGGCCGCCCCCGTGACGACGACGGTGCGCCGACCTCCCGCGGCGGGCTCAGGCATCGCCGAGGCCCACCGACGAGGGGCGCGTGCGGGGCCGAGGGCGAGCGGGCGGCACGGCAGGCGCCGGGCGGCCCGCCACCACCGGCGTGGTCAGCGTCCCCAGGTCCTCGACCCACATGGTGACCACGTCACCCGGCTCGAGCGGCCGCGGGTCGAGGGCTCCGCGCCGCCCCCACAGCTCGGCGAGGCAGCCACCATTGCCGCACGTTCCCGTGCCGAGCAGGTCTCCCGGCCGTACCCAGGTCTCACGGGAGGCGTACGCCACCAGGTCCCCGATCGGCCAGCCCATGTTCGCCAGCGAATCACGGCCGGTCTCCACCCCGTTGACCGCGACGGCCATGGCCAGGTCGAGGAAGCCGTCCGCGTCGACACGATCCGCGAACTCGTCCCACGTCACGAGGACGGGCCCGATGCTGTTCGCGAAGTCCTTTCCCTTCGCGGGACCGAGGCCGACCTTCATCTCGCGTCCCTGGATGTCGCGCGCCGACCAGTCGTTGAAGATCGTCAGGCCGAACACGTGGTCCAGGCCGTCCTCGGGCCGGACATTCGATCCCGCTCGCCCGACGACGATGCCGACCTCCAGCTCGTAGTCGAGCCGGTGGCAGTCATCGGGGACGGCAACCGGTTCCCCCGGCCCCACGACGGCGTGAGGGTTGGAGAAGTAGAACGTGGGCGCCTCGTACCACTGCTCGGGGATGCCCGGGTTGCGCTCGATGCTCTTGCGCACGCCCTCGACGTGCTCCTCGAAGGCGACGAAGTCCCGGATGGTCGGCGGCGACAGGGGGGCCGCGAGGGCGACCTCGTCCAACGGAATCGCCGTGTCGCCCCCCAGCCACGCACCGGCGTCAACCGGGAGCCCGGCCCGGACGACGTCGAGGACCGTCACTCCACGGCGCAGGGGCAGGACCAGGTCCCCATCGAGGATCCCGGCCCGAGGCGTGCCGTTGTCGTCGAACGTGAGCAGGCGCATGGTCGGATCGTGCTACAGCGGGGGCGCGACGAACAGTCCGCGATCCGGGTCGTTGAAGGACTTCTTCGCGACGAACTCGTCCATCCGGTTCGCCGTGCCCCACTGATCGGAGACGTTCGGGTCGGTGAAGTCGTACAGGTGCGGATGCCAGGTGTCCTCCTCGACGACCTCGAGCTCGGTCGTGTACTCCACGGTGTTGCCGACCGGATCGAGGAAGTAGCTGAAGGTGTTGTTGCCCGCCAGGTGCCGCCCCGGACCCCACACCTTCTCGACCTCGGCGCGGTACATCCGGCCCGTGCCGCGCATGAACTCGTCGAGCCCGCGCAGCTCGAACGACGCATGGTGGAGCGACGCGTGCGGGCAGCGGGCGATGGCGAAGCTGTGGTGGAACGGGTTGCAGCGCATGAACCACATCATGTGGCCCATGTGCGGATGCATGAGCGTGTCGGACAGGGCGAAGCCGAGATGGCGCTCGTAGAACGCCACGGTCCCCTCGGGATCGGTGGAGTTGACCACGACGTGCGAGAGCCGCACAGGAATCGACTCGGCGGGCTCGATGATCCGGTGCTGCCGGACCGCCACGTCAGCCGACACCTCGACGGTGCGGCCCTCGTTGTCGAAGAAGCGGAAGCCGTAGCCGCCGCCGGGGGTGTCGAGGGCGCCCGGCTCGGTGACCAGGCCCACGCCGTCACCGACCAGCCGGGCCGCGAGCGTGTCCACGTCGGCCACCGACGCGGCGCCGAACGCGAGCAGGTCGATGCGCTTGTCATCGGCCTTGCGCAGCCGCACCACGTACTGCTCGGGCGAGCCTTCGGCAGCGAGGAAGGTCACGCCGGAATCGTCTGCGACAGGGGTGAGGCCCCAGAGTCCGCTGTAGAAGCCGACCTGAGTCTCGTAGTCGGGCATGGCCAGCGCGACGTGTCGGAGGTGGGTGATGAGTCGTTCGGTCATGCTGCGCTCCTTGGGTGGACGGACTGATGCGCTCGTCAGGCGGGCTCGGCGAGCATCGACGTGACACGGCCCATCAGGCCGGGCACGTCGCCCTGCGTGTGGTCCAGCAGCCACTGCGCCAGCTGGTTGGAGGCCTCGACCACGGCCCCGGCACGATCGAATCGTCGCGCCATGAATGCGTCCCACAGCGCGTCGGTGACCGACCCGGCTGCGAGCAGCAGCTCGGCGAGGACGGCTGCGTCCTCGAAGGCCATGGCCGCACCCTGCGCCAGCGTGGGCGGGCAGGTGTGAGCGGCGTCGCCGATGATCACCACGCGGCCGCGGTTCCACGGCGCCGGGACGACGTGCGTGTCGAACCTGGCGTAGTTCACCGTCGCGGGGTCGGTGAGGACCTCGCGGATGTCGTCCCACGGACCGTGGTAGGCCAGCGACTCCTCGCGCATGACCGCCAGCCGCTCCTGCGCCGACAGCCCGGAACGGTCCTGGTAGTCCTCGACGATGTAGCAGTACAGCGAGTCCTCACCGGTCGGGCAGTAGCCGGCGATGTAGGACGGGCCGCCGTAGTACAGGTCCGTCCTGGTGACGCTTGCCGGTCGCTTCGTGAACGC
The DNA here is from genome assembly GCA_024641635.1 of Actinomycetes bacterium. Classification (GTDB taxonomy): domain Bacteria; phylum Actinomycetota; class Actinomycetes; order S36-B12; family S36-B12; genus UBA10649. Next base: position 6,968 of record JAHECS010000034.1, read on the forward strand.
GCGCCAGATGCCCATGCCGTTGCCCGTGGGCTCCACGTCGATCCCGATCATCGACCGGGTCGAGGAGTGGATGCCGTCGGCGCCGATGACCAGGTCGTACCGACCCGCACTCCCGTCGGTGAACTCGACGTCGACTCCCTGACCGTCCTGGACGAGCGAGACCGCTTCTGTCTCGAAGCGGACGACGACCCCGAGGGACGCGGCCCGGTCCATGAGGAAGCCGGCCAGCTCCGGGCGGGAGACCCCGCAGGTCGCCGGCAGGTCGGGGCCACCGGTCCGCACGTCGGGCATCTCGACGATGAGGGTTCCGGCCGGATCGGGTGCCCGCAGGCCGAGGCTGTCGAAGGAGTAGCCGGACGCCTCCACCCGGTCCCACACGCCCACCTGCTCGAGCACGCGGAGGGCGTTGCCCTGCAGCGTGATGCCCGAGCCGAGCGCGGTCACGTCCGGCTTCGCCTCGATGAGGTCGACCGACACGCCCCCCTCAGCGAGGAACGATGCGACCGTCGCACCGGCGGCACCCGCTCCGATGACTAACACCCTGTCCACTGCAGCCACGGCTGCTCCCTTCTCGAGCGGGTACGACTGACGACTACTTGATGGCGATCGGGTTGAGTGGCGCACCGACCGCACCGGTGACGCGCAGCGGGGCGGCCACGAGCAGGAACTCGTAGACGCCATCGGCCACGCAGTCGGCGGCGAGCTCCTCCAGGTCCCACATCTCCCCGATGAACAGGCCGATGTGCGGGATCGCCACCTGGTGGAGCGGCTGGAAGCCCGGCTCGAACTCGTTGGGCTTCACCTCGAAGCCCCACGTATCCGTGGCGATGGCCGCGATCTCGGCGCGATGCAGCCAGTCCGCCGTGGTGAACGACAGTCCGGGCGCTGGTCCGCCCGCGTACTCACCCCAGCCGTCGCGCTTCGCTCGCCCCATCTGCCCGGTGCGAACGAGGACGAGATCGCCGCGGCCGACGTGGATGCCGTGCGCAGCCGCGGTCTGCTCGAGGTCGGACGTGCTGATCGGGTAGCCGTCAGGGAGCTCGCCCCCGCCGATGACGTGCGCGACGTCGAGCAGCACGCCCCGCCCAGCGATACGGTCCGCCACCGTCTCGATACCCGTGATCGCGTCGCCCAGCCCTGTCACCACGTCCCCCGCGCGACGGCCGTTGTAGGCCATGCCGTGGTCGAAGATGTGGCCCAGGCCGTCCCACTGCGTTGCGCACTGCAGCGGCATCGCGATGACGTCGTCGGCACCGCCGATGCCATGAGGGAAGCCCTGCACGCCGCGCTCGGCGTCGGTGCCCGTGTCGAGCATGGTGTGCACCGGGTTGGTCCGCCGGCGCCACCCGCGCTGGGGACCGTCCATGTCGAACGGCATCGAGAGTGAGAACGACCGGCCGTGGCGCACGAGCCTGGCGCCCTCGAGCCGCTTCTCGTCGGTGAGGAAGTTCATCGTCCCGAGGACGTCGTCCGCGCCCCACCGCCCCGCGTTCGACACCCGCGGCGCAACCTCGGCGATGGCCGCTTCGGCGTCGTCAGCCCGGAAGCCGTGATCCTCGAGAAGCCCCATGGGCGCTGATGCTGCCCTGCCCACGACTATCAGGGAAGGCGAATCTGCCTATGGGCACCATCACCTCTGTCTATAGTCCGCGCATGGCCCGCCCCGATCTCAGCCTGCTGCCCGCCCTCGATGCGCTGCTGCACGAGCGCAGTGTCAGCAAGGCCGCCCACCGGCTGGGTCTCAGCCAGCCGTCGCTGTCCGCCGCTCTGGCCCGCCTGCGCCGGCACTACGACGATCCGCTGCTCGTGCGGGTCGGCAATACCTACGAGCTCACTCCGCTTGCCGTGCGCCTGCTCCCCCGGACCGAGGAGGCGCTCGCCGCGACGTCGCGGGTCTACGAGGCATCGGCGCAGTTCGATCCCTCGACGACGACGCGGACGTTCACGGTGCTCGGCTCGGACTACGCCATGGCGGTGGTCGGACGGTCGGCGGCCGCCGCCTTCGCCGAGTCGGCACCGCTGGCCACCCTGCGACTCGAGCACCACAGCACCGCGAGGGTCGCGGAGGCGGCCGCCACCCTCCGCCAGTGCGACGCCATGCTGCTCCCCCCGGGCGTGCTCACCGGGTTCCCCTCGCAGGTCGTGGCCGAGGACACCTGGGTGCTCATCGCCGACCGCGACAACGCGGCGCTTCCGGATGCGCCAACCCTGGCCGACCTCGGCCGCGTTCCGTGGGTACTCCCGTATCACGCCGACACCGCACTGATGCCGCCCATGCGGCAGCTGCAGCTGCTGGGGATCGACCCGGACGTGCGCCTGGTCGTGGAGGGCTTCCTCGCCCTGCCGCACCACGTGCGCGGCACGGACCGCGTGTCGATCATGCACCGGGCGCTGGCCGATTCGATCGGACTGCCGACGTCGTCGTCGATGCGGATGGTCGAGCCACCCTTCGACGTCGTTCCCGCGGTGGAGGCGCTGTGGTGGCATCCCGTCCACCACGACGACCCGGAGCACGCATGGCTGCGCGGCCTGTTCGGTGACGAGCGCTCAGTCAGCCGGCCAGGCCCAGCTGCCTGAGGATGCTGGCCGAGTCGTAGTAGTCACGCCCTTCGACGACCTTGCCCTCGTGCACGCGCATGACGCTGCAGTACCTGATCTCGATGGATCGACCCGTGGGCGCGAAGTCGCCGGAGCTCGACTTCAGCGTCCCCGTGTGCGTTCCGCGGTTCACGAACTCCACCACGGCCCATTCGCCATCCACGATCACCCGGACGATCTTGACCTCGCCGTCGGGGAACGCCGCGCGCCACCTGTGGTAGTCGGCTCGGTAGCCGTCCGGGCCGACCTGGGGTTCGCCGCGGGCGACGTCCTCGAACGCGCAGTCGTCGGCGATGACTCCGACTCCGCGCTCGGGATCGCGCAGGTCCCACGACTCGTGGAAGATGCGCACGATTCGCTCTACCTCGGTCACGACGCCTCCTCAGGATTCGAGCGCTGCGCCAGGCAGCCGGGCCTCGCCAACATAGCCGCTCGCCGGGGCGCTATCTAGGCGTCGCGGAGGCGGAACCTGGCCCACATGTCGGCGATGAGCAGCCGCGAGTCGACCGAGGTGAAGACCGTCCGCTCCGCGCGGATGCCGGGACTGCTCGTCGATTCTCTGGAGCTGGTGTCTGCTGAGAGGGCCGTGAGCAGGAGCGGGCAGCTGTCACCCAGCACCCACGTGCCACCGACGTGGACGCCGTCCGGGATGGGCAGCGCGACGAAGGCGTCCCACAGCGCCCGGCCCACTTCTCCGCACCCGGCTCCCAGCTCGTGCTGGAGCTCCGCCACCGAGACGCTGACCTGCCGGTAGGCCTCGACCGGGAACCACGAGATCGACAGGTCGGGCTGCGCGAACACGAAGTCCGCTGCGGCTCGATCGGCATCCCGGTTGTACTCATCGCGGTCGGTCAGCGACCCACCCACCCACACGAGGGACAGCCGCGTCTGGATGCCTGGTTCCTGGTCGAGGGCCTGCGCCACGTTGGTGAGAGGGCCAGCGCACACCAGTACCAGGGGCAGCGGGTGGTCCTGCAACGCCACCTCGACGATCGCGTCTGCCGCCGGGCTCCCCGCTCCGTCGGCGAACCACGACGCCGAACCAGCGACGACTCGCGGCGTCAGTGCGGGCTGCACCACGTCGACGAGTTCAGCCGCCATGAGGGCCGCTGCCTCCGGTGACGATCGCTCGTACTGGAACATGTCGTGCAGTCGCGAACTGCTGACGAGCACGACCTCGTTCGTCGGGGACAGCAGGTGGTGCGCCAGGGCGACCAGGCCGTCCGGGTCCCCGGACCAGTCGTTGTCGACGATCACCCGGCACTGCGGCCGGATCGACAGCGCGGGCGTCATGCCCGGCACCCTAGATGACAGCGGTGTGCGCCCCCGGCGGGTGCGATGCGTCAGCCGTTCGCGAGCTCGTCGAACGTCTCGCCCACCCAGTCGGCGATGAAGTCCCGTACATAGGGCAGGTTGTCGAGGCCGATGTGCTCGGCGCCGCCCTCGTCTGCCGTGAACACCCGCAGCTCGCGTTTCGGGGAGTTGACCGCCTGCTCGTACGAGCGATGCGCGTACTCGACCGGGATCTGCCGGTCGTTCTCACCGTGGCAGATGAGGAACGGGACGCGGATCCGCTCCACCACGCCCTCGAGGTTGACCCCGTCGGCGTGCTCGATGAACGTGTCGAGGTCCTCCTCACCCCAGACCCACATGACGTGGTCCCAGTAGTGCGGGACGGGTCGCTCGCCCTCACGCTCGAGTCGGCGGCGCTGGACCTGGCCCCAGTCGTGGTTCGCGCCCCACGCCACGACGAGCGCGATGCGGTCCTCGAAGGCGGCGGCGCGGGGGGCGTAGAAGCCGCCCAGCGACCAGCCCACCAAGCCGATGCGCCCCGGGTCGACGTCGTCACGGTCCACGAGCCAGTCGCAGATCGCGCGCGCGAAGTCCTCGGTCTCGATACGCGCAGTGAGGTCGCGCATCCGGAGGGCCTCGCCCGTTCCGGGGGTGTCGACCATGAGCGTGGAGATGCCGCGGGCATCCATCTCCGCCCAGAAGTCGGAGACGTACATGTGCTCCTTGCACGAGTCCAGCCCGTTGAACATCACCATGACGGGTGCCGGACCAGCCGCCGTCGCGGCCGCAGGGTGCCAGTACGCGGGAAGCGCCGAGCCCTCGAACGGGATCTCCACCCGGACCGTCGTCGGGTCGATCAGGTCGAAGGTGCGTTCGGCGAGGTCGAGGCAGCGCTGGTAGGTGGCCAGGCGCTCGGGCTCGTGGCGGCTCTGCATCCGTTCCGCGTGGATCAGGTAGTTGAGCGCCCGCTTGCAGATGGCTCCGGCACTGCGCGTCCGGCCCGACGCGACCCGCTCGTCCGCTTCGACCAGCAGGTGGTCGACCAGTCCGGTCCAGACCTCGAGGAACTCCCGCGTGCCGGCGTCCTCACCGCGCGCGGCCGCCTCCCGCAGCGGCCGACAGGCCCGGTCGACCTCGTCGATCAGCCCGCCGTTGTTGAGGGTGGCGACGACACTGAGGTTCCAGACGTAGTTCCCCGGGAAGTACTCGTACACGCTGCCGCCTCACGTCGCTGGGATCGTGGCCCGACTCTGCTGCCCCCGCCACCAATAGGCAATACCGATCTGACGATGCCCGCCATCAGCCCCACCGATACCCCCCGTTCGTTGAGTGCGGGGTTGTTGGGGTATTCAGCGGGCGCTGGACCCCAACAACTCCGCACTCAACGCGAAAGAAGGGGGGGTCAGCGGGTGGCGGCCCAGGCGGCGGCCACCTCGACGAGCCGGGCGTTGGCCTCGGGCTCGCCGATGGTGATGCGGACGCCCTCGTCGTTGAACGGCCGAACCGACAGGCCGGCCTCGTCGCAGGCCATCGCGAAGGACGGGGTGTCCGCGCCGAGTCGCAGCCACAGGAAGTTCGCCTCCGATTCGGCCGGATGCAGCCCCGCCGCCCGCAGGCCCTCCTCCATGACCGCCCGCTGCGACACGATGGTCCGCACCCGGTCGAGGAGCTCGTCCTCGTGCTCGAGCGACGCGATCGCCGCGACCTGCGCCATCGTCGAGACGCCGAACGGCACCTGGACCTTGCGCATCGCCTCGGTCACGGCGTCATGCGCGACGCAGAAGCCGACGCGCAGGCCGGCGAGGCCGTACGCCTTCGAGAAGGTGCGCAGCACGGCAACGTTCTCGCGCTCGCGGTAGAAGTCGAGGCCGTCAGGAACCTGGTCCGGGTCGACGAACTCGCGGTACGCCTCGTCGATGACCACGAGGATGTCCGACGGCACGGCCTCGACGAACTCCGCGAGGGCGGCCTCCCCCACTGCCGTGCTCGTCGGGTTGTTCGGGTTGCACACGAGGATGAGGCGTGTCGTGTCGTCGATGGCGGCCAGCATCGCCGACAGGTCATGGCGGTCGTTCTCGTCGAGCGGAACCATCTGCGCCGTTGCCCCCGCGATCTGGGTCATGATCGGGTAGGCCTCGAACGACCGCCACGCGAACATGACGCCGTCACCCGGACCGCTGGTGATCTGCACGAGCTGCTGGAGCATGCCGACGCTGCCCGTGCCGACGGACAGGTGGTCGACCGGAACGTCGAAACGCTGCGCGAGCGACGACAGCAGGGCCTCGGAGCCGTAGTCCGGGTAGCGGTGGATCTCCTTGAGGGCGTCCTCGATCGCGGCCACCACCGACGGCAGCGGGTCGTGATGGTTCTCGTTGCTCGACAGCTTGAAGGGCGTGACACCGGGGCGCAGCGCCGGACGCTGGCCGGCCTTGTAGGCGGGGATGCCGTCGAGGGCGGCGCGAAGGCGTGGAGTGCGCGAACCGGGGGATGTCATGCGGCAGATCCTCTCAGGAGTGAGCGTCATCGTATGCCCACAATGTGGGAGAAAATTGCCACATTGCGAGAGAAGAGGGTGATCCGCCACTATCCTCCTCACAGGAGGTTCCGATGCGCACACCGTCATTCGCCGGCGACGTCTGGCTCCCCGGGGATCCCGGGTTCGAGGACGCGGTCTTCGGCCGCCAGTTCAACCGCCGGGTCCCCGACCGACTGCCGACGGCCGTCGTCGCTGCCGCGAGCAACGACGACGTCGCCGCCGCCGTGCGCTGGGCCCGCGAGGAGGGCTGGCGCATCGCCGTGCGATCCGGTGGACATTCCTGGGCCGGCTACTCGATCCAGGAGGGCGCGCTCCTCATCGACACCTACCCGATGCAGGACATGGAGCTCAACGAGGACCGGACGATCCTGCGTGCCCGACCCGGCATCAGGGGTGGCGAGACGCTCAACCCGTTCCTGGGCGAGCACGGGCTCATCTTCTTCGGCGGCCACTGCCCGACCGTCTGCATCGGCGGCTACCTGCTGCAGGGCGGCCAGGGATGGAACTGCCGGGGCGTGGGCTGGTCCGCCGAGTTCATCGAGTCGATCGACGTCGTGACCGCGGACGGCGACCTCGTGCACGCGAGCACCGAGGAGAACGCCGACCTGTTCTGGGCCGCGCGCGGAGCGGGCGCCGGCTTCTTCGGCGTCGTCGTCAACTTCTACCTCAGGGTCCACCCTCGCCCCAAGGCGTGGGTGCGCAACGTCTACGTGTACCCCATCTCGCTCACGCCCGAGATCTTCCGGTGGGCCTACGACACCTTCACCGACGTCGACTCTCGCGTCGAGATCGTCATCGTCGGGCAGCACCTCCCGCCGGAGCAGACCGGTGGCGTCGACGTGGGCCCGGTCGCGATGGTCTCCGGAGTGGCCATCGTCGACGACGCGGAGGAGGGCGCGCGGCTTCTCGAGCCGTTCGACACCTGTCCGGTGCTCGACCAGGCGATCGCGGTCGAGCGCCACATCCCGACCTCCCTCGCCAAGGAACTGGAGATGCAGTACCAGCAGAACCCCGAAGGACATCGCTACTACGTCAACAACGCGTGGCTGCAGGGCGATCGCGAGGACTTCGCGGACGCCTTCGCCCGCGCCTTCAGCGAACTGCCGAATCGCAAGACGTTCACGCTCTGGTACCACCAGGCACCACTGCCGCCCATCTCCGATATGGCCTTCGACCTGCAGTCGGAGATCTACTTCTCGGCGTACACGGTGTGGGAGGACGAGGCGGACGATGACCGCATGATCGCCTGGACCACCGATGCAGTGACGCAGATGGAGCCGTGGACGGTGGGCCAGTACATCGGGGATTCCGACTTCGGCCGCCGTCCCGTCAAGTTCATGTCCGACGAGCACTTCGCCCGACTGCGCACCATCGCGGGCACCTGGGACCCGCAGGGGGTGTTCGTCGGCTACCTCAGCGACACTGAGGGGCTCACCAACGTCAACACGTGGGAGACCGCATGACCGACCTCGGCTCCTGGCTGCCTCGCGCGGTCGACGCCAACGCCCGGTGGATGACCCAGTTCGGCGCCTTCGAGCAGCACCCCTCCCTGCGCGTCGACGACACGGCTCTCGAGCGTGCCTTCACGGAACTGACGGACCGCCTCCGCGACAACTACCCCTTCGGCCATCCTCGATACGTCGGCCAGATGCTCAAGCCGCCGCACGAGGTCGCCGTCCTCGGCTACCTGACCGCGATGCTGATCAACCCGAACAACCATGCCCTCGACGGCGGGCCGGCGACGGCGCAGATGGAGAAGGAGGTGGTCATCAAGCTCGCGCGGATGTTCGGACTGCCGGACCACCTCGGGCACCTCACCTCCAGCGGCACAACCGCCAACCTGGAGGCGCTGTGGGTGGCCCGCGAGTCGCACCCCGGCAAGGCCATCGCGTTCAGCACCGACGCCCACTACACGCACTCGCGCATGTGCCAGGTGATCGGAGTCGAGGGGGTTCCGGTACGGACCGACGCACGCGGCCGCATGGATCTCGACGCGCTCGAGCAGGAGCTGTCGACGGGACGCATCGGCACGGTGGTGGCCACGCTGGGTACCACCGGTCTCGGCGCCCTCGATCCCCTCCCGGAGATCATCGAACTCGCACAGGCCCACGGTGCGCGCGTCCACGTCGACACGGCCTACGGCGGCTTCTTCACCCTCATCGCGGACGACACGACGGACGGCGTGGCTCGTGCCCCGTTCGCGGCCATCGCCGGCGTCGACAGTGTCGTCGTCGACCCGCACAAGCACGGGCTGCAGCCGTACGGGTGTGGAGCGGTCCTCTTCTCGGACCCGGCCGTGGGCAGGTTCTACGTGCACGATTCCCCGTACACCTACTTCTCCTCCGACGAGCTGCACCTAGGCGAGATCTCCCTCGAGTGCAGCCGCGCCGGCGCCGCGGCAGCCGCGTTCTGGCTCACCCTCGAGGTCATCCCGCTCACCGATGCGGGCCTCGGCCAGGTGCTCCGCGCCAACCGCCGAGGCGCTCGGGAATGGAAGCGGCTGCTCGACGAGTCCACACGGTTCACCGCCTACCAGGACCCCGAGCTCGACATCGTCACCTACTTCCCCGACCGGCCGTCGCTGTCGGAGATCGACGCCGCCAGCGCCAAGCTCTTCGTCGCTGCGGCTGCCCTCCCCCCAGAGGAGCAGGTGCACCTGGCGACGTATGCGGTGAAGCCCGACGCACTCGCGGCACGGGGACATGCCGTCGTGGGCGACGTGGATACCGGGCGCATCATGCGCAGCACGGTGATGAAGCCGGAGAGCGCCGACGCCGTCGTGGAGATCCACGCCCGGCTCGAATCCCTCGTCGGCTGACCCGTCGCCGTGCGGCGCAGCTGTGGTGCGGGGAATCGTCCCTGGACGCATCGGGACTGGTCACAGCACTGCGCGCGACCTAGTCTCGGGCCGATGAACCTGCCTCGCCACGGAGCGGTTCGAGAGCCAAGGAGAGCAACGTGACGATCATGGTCGTGATCGAGTTCCAGGCCAAGCCCGGCGAACGCTCGACGTTGGCGAGCCTTCTCCGCGAGATCTCCGAGAAGCACGGGCCGACGGCACCGGGCTTCATGGGCAGCACGTTGTACGAGGCCCTCGACTCCCCCGACGGCCTCGTCGAGATCGCCGAGTGGGAGTCGGCCGAAGCTCAGGCGTCCGCGGTGTCGCAGGCCATGGCCACGGGCGTCTACGCGCCACTGCTCGAGCTAGCGGCCGCCCCGTTCAAGGCGACCCGGATCGGCGAACTGCCCTAGTACCCCGGAGTCGTGGGTCGAACCGAGCTGATCCACGCCCCTGGGGCGCGACCTCCGCCAGAGGGCATTCCGTTGCCCTGCAACGGGAATCTGCTCACGGCCAGGCGCCCTCAGGCATGCCTCCGGGTCCGCGTCAGGGCGAGGGAGGCAACGGCCAGGAGTGTCGAGACGAGGATGACCAGCGACATCGACGTCCCCGGCTCGCCTGGCGTCAACCCCACGAGTGGAGTGACGAGGATCCCGCCGGCGAACATGCCGGCGCCGAGGATCGCCGAGGCCATGCCGCGCGCGTTCGAGCGCTCCACGCCCAGGTACATCGCGTTCGCAGTCATGAAGCCACGCGAGGCGACGACCACGAACAGGCCGATGAGCACGGCGACGACGCCCAGCGCGTCCATGACGAGCACCGCGACGAGAAGGAGTGCCGCGACCGTGGCCATCAGGAGTGAGATCGTCAGCATGCGCCGCGGGTCGCGGCTCTTCACCAGGCGGGCGTTCACCAGACCGAGGGTCACCATGCCGCCTGCATTGACTGCGAACACCACGCTGTAGGCGGTCGCGCTCAGGCCGTACTGCTCCTGCAGGACGAAGGGTCCGCCCGACAGGTAGGCGAACAGCGCGGCATACCCGAACACCAGCACGAGGGCATAGCCCACGAACGGCCGGTCGCGCACCAACGAGACGAAAGTCCGGCCCAGAGTGCGCAGTCCTCCGGCATGCCGCTCCTCACGTGGCAGGGTCTCGGGGATGGCGACGAGGAGCGCGACGGTCAGGACCACTCCCACGATCCCGAGGGCAACGAAGGAGGATCGCCAGGTGCCCGTGGCAGCGAGCAGCGCGCCACCGACAAGCGGGGCCACGATCGGAGCCACGGCCGACAGCGCGATGAACAGCGAGAACAGTCGCGCGGCACGCTCCCCCCGGGCCACGTCGGCGGCGATGGCGCGCGCGATCGCGATGCCGGCCCCGGCCGCGACGCCGGCGAAGAAGCGCAGGATCACCAGAACGTCCACGGATCCGGCCAGCGCCTGGCCGAACGAGGACACGGCCAGCACGGCCGTGGCCGCCAGGACGATGCGCCGGCGACCCAGCTGATCCGTCAACGGCGACAGGAGCAGCTGCCCGAGCACGATGCCGGCCACGTTCGCGGCCAGCGTCACCTGGACCGCACTCGCCTCGATCCCGAGGTCCTCGGCCAGCTGGGGGAACGCGGGCAGGTAGGCGTCCATCGACAGCGGGCCCAGGGCGGTGAGTGCGGCAAGGATCACGATCGTGGCGATGCCCCGCCGCCCCGTGATGAGATCGATGCGCTGGTCCATCAGCTGGTGCGCAACCGGACCTCGGTCCCACGCACCTCGTCGAGACTACGAGCGCCGATGAGCTGCATCGTCGTGCGCACCTCCTTCTCGAGGATGTCCGCGACGCGGCGCACGCCATCCTCGCCACCCGCCATGAGCCCGTACAGGTAGGCGCGGCCAACGAGCACCCCCCTCGCCCCGAAGGCGAGGGCCGCGACGACATCGGTGCCACTCATGATGCCGCCGTCGATGTAGACCTCGACTCGCTCGCCGACCGCCGACATCACGTCCGGAAGGAGCTCCAGGGGCGCGTTGCCCATGTCCACCTGGCGTCCGCCGTGGTTGGACAGCACGATGGCATCCACGCCCAGCTGTGCGGCCAGCCGCGCATCGTCGACGCTCTGGATGCCCTTGACCATGACCCGTCCGGACCAGTTCTCGCGTATCCAGGTGATGTCGTCACCGGTGACGCCCGGGTCGAACACCCGGGTCAGCAGGTCCCCCACCGTTCCACCGGTGGAGGTCAGGCTCGCGAAGCCCAGCGGCTCCGTTGTGAGCACGTCGAACCACCACCGCGGGTGCAGCGCCATCTCCGCCATGGTGCCGAGAGTCAGCTGCGGCGGGATCGTCAGTCCGTTGCGCACCTCGCGACGTCGGATGCCGCCGACCGCGGTGTCGACCGTGAGGATCAGCGTGTCGTACCCGGTGGCGTCCGCCCGCCGCATGAGCTCCTCCGGCTCGGTGCGGTCACGGTTGACGTAGAGCTGGAACCAGCGGCGAGTATCCGGACTCGTCGCGGCCAGGTCCTCGATCGACGTGGTGCCCAGCGTCGACAGCCCGTAGGGGATGCCCTTGTCCGCCGCCACGCGGGCCACGGCCGGCTCCCCCTCCGTGTGCATCATGCGCGTGAAGCCTGTGGGCGCGAAGATGAACGGCAGCTCACTCGACCTTCCGAGGACCTCCACCCTCGTGTCGACGTCGGCCACGTTGCGCATGACGCGCGGGGTGAACTCGACGCGCCGGAATGCGTCACGGCTGCGGCGCAGGCTGGTCTCCGACATCGCGGCACCGTCGACGTAGTCGAAGACAGCCTTGGGTGCGCGCCGGCGCGCCATGGCGCGCACGTCCCACACGCTCGCGCAGCGCTCGAGCCGGCGCTGGAGTGACGTCAGAGTCCGGTCGGGCATGCCGATGAGGGGCAGGACGTCACTGGGTCGCGGAAGTCGTCGTCGCGTCATGTCGCCTCCCTGTCCCCGAGCCTCGCAGCAAGAGCATCCCAGACCGCGCGGTCTCCCCTGGGCTCGTAGACCGTGATCTCCGGCATCCGCGCGACCCGGGCCCGGGCCTCGGCGATGCTCGCGACCGCGCCGAGCGAGCGCCACTGCACGGCAGCGTTGCCGAGTGCCGTCGCCTCCACGGGTCCGGCCACCACGGCCTTGCCGGTGGCGTCGGCCAGCCACTGCATGAGCAGGGCCATCCGGCTGGCCCCCCCGACGACGTGGATGGTGTCGCGTGGCGTGCGGAGCAGGCGCTCGATCTCGCGCGATCGCTCCGCCAGCCGGACGACAAGTGACTCGAGCAGGGTTCGGACCACGGCTCCCCGCGAGCCGTCCCATCGGCCGACGAGGTGGCGCTCGATCGTCTGCGGACCCTGACCGGGGACCGCGAGCTCGGGGTCGTCGACGTCGAGCACGGCCTTCATGGGCTCGGCCCTCTCGGCGGCGTCAAGGAGCGTCTCGATGCGCGGCTCGACCCCGTCCTGGCTCGCCCAGTGGCGCCGGCACTCCTCGAGCAGCCACATGCCCGTGACGTTGCGGAGGACCCGAACGGTGCCGTCGACCCCCAGCTCGTGCGTCACGTTGATGGCACGCGCCTCCTCGGTGGGCAGCGCCCCAGCCGACTCTGCCCCGACGAGGGCCCACGTGCCCAGGGACACGATGAGCGCCGCGTCACGGTCCGCGATCGGCGTGCCGACGAACGCGCTGGCGGTGTCATGCGTGGCGACGCCGATGAGCGGGATGCCGTTCAGGCCCGGCTGGCGAGACTCGCCGCGCACACTGCCCGGCTCGTCGAGGGGCAGGAAGGCCGACGCGGGAAGCCCCAGGGCCCCGAGCACGGGAGCCGACCACTGCCTCGTCCGCACGTCCACCATCCCGGTGGACGAGGCGTTCGTGACGTCGGTCGCGAGCGCGCCCGTCGCCCAGTGGGACAGCAGGTCGGGCACCATGAGGAAGGTCGACCCCTCACGCAGGCGCGGGGCATCCTCGGCGGCGAGCTGGTAGATCGTGTTGATGGCCATGAACTGCGTGCCGGTGAGCGTGTACAGCTCCTCCCACGGGATCGCCGCGTCGACGCGCGCCACCCCCTCGGCATGTCGCGGATCCCGGTAGCAGTACACGGGTCCGACGAGCCGGCCGTCTCGAAGCACCCCGTAGTCGACGGCCCACGTGTCGATGCCCCAGGCTGCCGCTCCCGACCGCACCGCATGCCTCAGGCCGTCCTCAACCGACATCGAGAGGGCGCCCACGTCCCACGTCCACCGGCCGCCCTGCTGACGTGGCCGGTTGGGGAATCGGGAGGCCTCTGCGATGGCGACGGCGTCGTCCTGCAGGCGCGCGACCATCACGCGCCCGCTCGTCGCGCCGACGTCGACTGCGGCGACCGTCGTCATGCCGACTACCGGAGGAACGCGGCGGCGACCCCGCCGTCGACCGGTACGAGCAGTCCGGTGGTGCGGGAGAACTCGTCGGACACGAGGGCGGCCGTCGCCATCGCCACGTGCTCGGGCAGGACCTCGCGCTTGAGGATCGTTCGGTTGGCGTAGAACTGCCCGAGATCCTCCTCCTCGATCCCGTACACAGCCGCCCGGTTGGCACCCCAGCCGCTGGAGAAGATGCCCGACCCCTGCACGACGCCATCGGGGTTCACGCCGTTCACGCGGATGCCGAACTCCCCGAGCTCGGCGGCCAGCAGGCGGACCTGATGCGCCTGGTCGGCCTTCGTGGCGCTGTAGGCGATGTTGGACGGCCCCGCGAACACTCCGTTCTTGCTCGCGATGTAGACGATGTCGCCGCCGACTCCCTGGGCGATCATCACCCGGGCCCCCTCGCGTGAGACGAGGAAGGATCCGCGGGCCATGACATCGTGCTGCAGGTCCCAATCCGCAGCCGAGGTCTCCAGGAGGGGTCGGGACAGGCTGAGCCCGGCGTTGTTGACGACGATGTCGACGCCGCCGAAGGCCAGGCACGCGGCCGCGAAGGCGGATTGGATGTCGTCCTCGCTCGTGACATCGGCCCGAACGCCGATCGCGACGTCTGGACCCCCCAGGTCGGTTGCCACAGCGGTCGCCTTGTCGTGGTCGAGGTCGGCGATGACGACGCAGGCACCGTCAGCGACGAGGGCCCGGGCGATCGCCAGCCCGATGCCGCTCGCAGCGCCGGTCACCATCGCCACCCTCGTGGCGAGGCGACGGGGCTTGGGCATGCGCCGCAGCTTCGCCTCCTCGAGCTCCCAGTACTCGATGCGGAACTTCTCGCTCTCGTCGATGGGCGCGTACGTGCTCAGGGCCTCGGCTCCGTGCATGACGTTGATGGCATTGAGGTAGAACTCCCCGGCGACGCGGGCGGTCTGCTTCGTGGCGCCGAAGGAGAACATGCCCACGCCGGGCACGAGCACGATGGCCGGGTCCGCGCCGCGCATGGCTGGGCTGTCGGGGGTGGCATGGCGCGCGTAGTAGGACGCGTAGTCCACCCGGTACTCCTCGTGCAGCTCGGCCAGCCGCGCCACGCACTCGTCGATCGGGGCGGAGGCGGGCAGGTCGAGCACCATCGGCCGGACCTTGGTCCGCAGGAAGTGGTCCGGGCAGCTGGTGCCGAGGGCGGCGAGCTCCGCGAGCCGCTCTCGGCTGATGAAGTCGAGGACGGTGGCACTGTCGTCGAAGTGCCCGACCGTGCGATGGTCATGTGAGGCGAGACCTCGGATGACGGGTGCCAGGGCGGCCGCCTTGGCATGACGCTCACCCTCGGGCAACGGCTCGTACCCCGGGCGCACGGCGCCGAACGGGTCCGACCGGCCGTTCGCGGCGATGAACTCCTCGGCCGTCCGGATGATCCACAGTGAGTTCTGCTCGCACTCCTCGCTCGTGTCCCCCCACGCGGTGATGCCATGGCCGCCCAGGATGCAGCCGATCGCCCCGGGGTTGGCCCGCTGGATGTCCCGGATGTCGAGGCCGAGCTGGAACCCTGGACGCCGCCAGGGCACCCACACCACCCGGTCACCGAAGCACTGACGGGTGAGCTCGGGCCCGTCGGCTGCTGTGGCCAGCGCGATCCCGGAGTCGGGGTGCAGGTGGTCGACGTGGTCACACTCGACGAGGCCGTGCATCGCGGTGTCGATCGACGGGGCCGCTCCCCCCGCCCCATGGAGGCAGAAGGAGAACGCGTTGACCATCTCGTCCTCCCGGTCGACGCCCGGGTAGACCTCGACGAGGGAGCGGAGCCGGTCCAGGCGCAGCACCGACAGCCCCGCCTCCGTCAGCGTGCCCAGGTCGCCACCTGATCCCTTCACCCAGAGCAGGTCGACATCCTGGCCGGTGACCGGATCGTTGGAGGTGCCCTTCGCCGACGTGTTGCCGCCGGCGAAGTTCGTGTTGCGGCGGTCGCTGCCCAATCGGTTGGATCGGCCGATGAGGTCGGCCACGGGCGACGTCACGCCCCCCACCCGGCCTGCTGGCCGCCGACGCGCTCGGCGGCGATCCGCTCGGCGTATCCGCTGGCCGCGTAGGCGCGCAGCGGGTCCGGATCGATCCCCCTGGCCTCGCGCCAGCCGCGCAGCAGCGGTCGCACGTCGGTGTCGTAGGCATCCATGAGCACGGCGTTCGCCCCGAGGACATCGCCGGCCGCCTGCATCCGCCCGAGCTCGGCCTGGTCGACGAGCAGCGCCTTGGTGACAGCCTCCTGCACGTTCAGGATGGAACGGATCTGCCCCGGGATCTTCGGTTCGATGTTGTGGCACTGATCGAGGACGAACGAGACGTCGCCGCCCCGTGCGATGGCTTCGGCCTTGACGACCTCATGCATGATCCGGAACAGCTGGAACGGATCGCTGGCGCCCACGATGAGGTCGTCGTCGGCGTAGAACCGCGAGTTGAAGTCGAAGGCGCCGAGCATCCCCTCGCGCAGGAGGAAGGCCACGATGAACTCGATGTTGGTCCCGGGGGCGTGGTGGCCGGTGTCGACCACCACCTTCGCCTTCGGTCCGAGCTTCAGGCAGTGCGCGTACGAGACTCCCCAGTCCGGCACGTCGGTCGCGTAGAACGCGGGCTCGAAGAACTTGTACTCCAGAACCATGCGCTGGTCGGCACCGAGCCGTTGGTACACGGCGGCCAGGGCGTCGGCGAGTCGGTCCTGACGGGCTCGGATGTCGTCCTGACCGGGATAGTTGGTCCCGTCGGCGAACCAGAGCTTGAGATCGCGCGACCCCGTCTCGTCCATGATGTCGACGCACTCGAGCAGGTGCGCGATCGCCTTGTCACGTACGCGTGCATCCGGGTGGCAGACGCTGCCGAGCATGTAGTCGTCGTCCTGGAAGGTGTTCGCGTTGATCGTCCCGATGGCGATGCCCTCGGCAGCGGCGTGCTTCGCGAGCAGCCCATAGTCGTCCACGCGATCCCACGGGATGTGCAGCGCCACCGAGCCCACGCCTGCGGTGAGCCGGGCGACCACGGCCGCGTCCGAGACCTTCTCGAAGGGGTCGCGCGGGACACCCTGCTGGGCGAAGACCTTGAAGCGGGTTCCCGAGTTCCCGTATGCCCACGAGGGCACCTCGATGCTCAGCTGATCCAGGTGCCTCATCGCCGATTCAGGGTCCACCGCGCGCTCCAGCTAGGGTTGTTGAAACGATTCAATCACCCTAGCATGTGGACACTGCCCGGACAACGAGACGGAGTGACGTGCCAGCCAGCCTGAAGGACGTGGCGGCGCGGGCGGGCGTCTCGGTGGGCACCGTCTCCAACGTCCTCAATCGACCGGACCGGGTGGCGGCACCCACCCGCGCGCGGGTGGAGTCGGCGATCCATGAACTCGGCTTCGTGCCGAACGCCCCGGCGCGCAACCTGCGCGCCCAGCGTGCCCAGGTCCTCGGTCTCGTCGTCCCGGACATCTCGAACCCGTTCTTCACCGACGTGGCCCGCGGCGTCGAGGATGCCGCCCTGGACGCCGGATACAGCGTGATGCTCTGCAACACCGACGAGCAGGCAGCCCGAGAGGACCGCTACCTGACGATCCTCGAGTCGCAGCGGGTCAGCGGCATCATCATCACGCCCGCGCGCCAGACGCTCCGGCCGCTGGACCGCCTGCTGGCCCGGGGTGTCGCCGTGACCCTGCTGGACAGCCCGCGTCGCGGTTCCGAGGTCTGCAGCGTCTCCGTCGATCACGAGACAGGAGGACGGCTCGCCGTTGGACACGTCTCGAGCCTCGGGCATCGCCGGATCGCCTGGGTCGCGGGTCCGCGGGACATCCCTCAGGTGGCAGCACGCGAGGACGGAGTCCGCGAGTACGCCCGGGAACACGGCCTGACCGTCACCGCCCTCCCTGCGGAGTCGATGTCGGCGGCGGCCGGCGAGGAGGCCGTGCGGCGCGCCCTCGCGCAGGGGTTGGACGCAACCGCTCTCGTGTGCGCCAACGACCTGATCGCCGTCGGCGCCATGCGGGCACTTCGGGACAGCGGCCTTCGGGTCCCTGGCGACATGAGCGTCATCGGCTACGACGACATCGACTTCGCCGCGAGTGCCGCCGTCCCCCTCACCTCCGTGCGCCAGCCACGCTACGAGCTGGGTCGGGCGGCTGCCGAGCTCGTCGTCGGCGAGTGCCGCGACCGCAGCACCCACGTCCATCGGCACATGGACTTCCAGCCGACCCTGGTGGTGCGGGCGTCCACGGCGCCGGCTCCCGATCGCGGGACCTCCACGACGGCGTCGGCGAGCACGCGACCCCCGGTGGAGGAACCTCGGTGACGCCGCTTCGCAACCCTCTGATCCCCGGGTTCAACCCCGACCCCAGCATCGTCCTGGTCGACGGCGTCTACTACCTGGTCACGTCGTCGTTCGAGTACCTCCCCGGCCTGCCCGTCTACCGGAGCCGGGACCTGCTCGAGTGGGAGCACATCGGGCACGTCGCAACGCGACCTGACCAGATCGGCATCACTGACGTCCCCACCCCCGGAGGGGTGTGGGCGCCCACGATCCGTCACCACGCCGGTCTCTTCCACGTCATCGTCACGGTGTTCCTCGGCGGACGCGGGTGTGTCGTCTTCACCGCCGACGACCCCACAGGGCCGTGGAGTGACGGCGTCGTCATCGACGCGGTCGCCGGGATCGACCCCGACCTCGCGTGGGACGAGGACGGCACGGCCTACGTCACGTACGCCGCCTTCGGCCGCGGGATCGAGCAGCTGCCCGTGGACCTGATCACGGGGCAGGCCTTGGCCGACCCCCGGGTGATCTGGTCCGGGTCCGGCCTGCTGGCGCCCGAGGGACCGCACCTCTACCACCGGGGCGCCCAGTGGTACCTCCTCATCGCCGAGGGAGGCACCGATCGCGGGCATGCCATCAGCATCGCCCGCGGACCGTCGCCGTCCGGACCGTTCGAGGGCTTCGACGGCAATCCCTTCCTCAGCGCCCGCAGCACGGCCCATCCGGTGCAGAACCTGGGCCACGCCGACCTCGTCGAGGCGCCCGACGGCGGCGACGCGATGGTGATGCTGGGGGTGCGTCCGGTCGACGTCGCGCTGGGCTTCTCCCCTCTCGGCCGCGAGACCTTCGCGACGCGGATCGACTGGCACGACGGCTGGCCCGTCGCCAGCCTCCCCGACCTCGGCGGGGGCACGCCGGCCGAGCACGTGTCGCTTGCCTTCACCTCGGACGAGGCGCTCGATGACCCCGCGTGGATCGGCGTCCGGGCGCTGCCGCACTCCATCGCCCGGATCGAGGGTGCCGCCCTTGCGATCACGAGCACGGGCGACGGCCTGACGAGCCCGCACCCGGCCTTCGTCGGTCGCCGGCAACGCCATCACGAGTCGTCCTTCTCGGCACTGGTCGATGCGACCGCAGGCACCGGTGGCATCGCCATGCGCATGCGGGAGGACCACACCGTCGCGATCGAGGCGCACGACGACGGCGCCCTGACCACCGTGGTCGCGCGGGCCGAGCTCTCCGGACTGTCACGGACCTGGAGCGCCACGGTCGCCACCGGACCCGTCCGCCTCCGGCTGTCCACGCGCCTCCTCCCGATCGACCTTCGCCGCGGCCAGATCGGCGGCGAGCGGATCGCGCTCAGCGTGGAGTCGGGGGCCGGCACCACGGAGCTCGTCGAGCTCGACGGGCGCTACTGGAGCTACGAGACCGCTCAGGGGTTCACCGGCCGAGTGGTCGGCTGCTACGCCGAGCGCGGCACCGTGCGCTTCCTCGACGCCACCTATGACGGCATGGCGTCCGCGCCGCCCCCGGACGCCACCCTCGCGTCCGACTCCTGACCGCGCGCAGCCCTAGCC
>JAHECS010000035.1 GCA_024641635.1 Actinomycetes bacterium
GGCGTCACGGGCGAATGCGCCGACGAAGGCGCCGACTAGGCTCTGGCCCCATGGCCGAGTTCATCTACACCCTCCGCAAGGCACGCAAGGCGCATGGCGACAAGGTCGTCCTCGACGACGTCACGCTGTCCTTCCTGCCGGGAGCCAAGATCGGCGTCGTCGGTCCGAATGGCGCGGGCAAGTCGAGCCTCCTCAAGATCATGGCCGGCGTCGACGACGTCTCGAACGGCGAGGCGATGCTCCATGAGGGGTTCACCGTCGGGATCCTCATGCAGGAGCCGAATCTGGACGAGTCGAAGACCGTCCTGGAGAACGTTCAGGACGGCGTGGCCGAGACCAAGGGCATGATCGATCGGTTCAACGAGATCTCCGCCGAGCTGGCCGATCCGGATGCCGACTACGACACCCTGCTGGCCGAGATGGGCAAGTTGCAGGAGGACATCGACCATCGCAACGCGTGGGACCTCGACGCGCAGCTCGAGCAGGCGATGGACGCCCTCCGCTGCCCGGCGGGGGACGCGGACGTGTCCGTGCTCTCCGGTGGTGAGAAGCGCCGCGTCGCCCTCTGCAAGTTGCTGCTGCAGCAGCCCGGCCTGCTCCTGCTCGACGAGCCGACGAACCACCTCGATGCCGAGAGCGTCCAGTGGCTCGAGCAGCATCTCGAGAAGTACCCGGGCACCGTCGTCGCGATCACCCATGACCGCTACTTCCTCGACAATGTTGCCCAGTGGATCCTCGAGATCGACCGCGGCAAGTGCTACCCGTACGAGGGCAACTACTCGACGTACCTCGAGACCAAGGCGACCCGGCTCAGGGTCGAGGGGCAGAAGGACGCCAAGCTCAAGAGGCGCCTCGAGGGCGAGCTCGAGTGGGTGCGGTCGAACGCGAAGGCCCGGCAGACGAAGAGCCGCGCGCGCCTGGATCGCTACGAGGAGATGGCGACGGAGGCCGAGAAGACCCGCAAGCTCGACATGGAGGAGATCCAGATCCCGCCGGGCCCACGGTTGGGCAGCGTCGTCGTGGAGGCCAGTCACCTCACGAAGGGGTTCGGCGACCGCCTGCTCATCGACGACCTCTCGTTCACGCTCCCGCGCAACGGCATCGTCGGCGTCATCGGGCCGAACGGAGTCGGCAAGACGACCCTGTTCAAGATGATCGTCGCCGCTGCGGCGGGAGGGTCCGACGACAAGGCCGACCTGCCGACCTCTGGAGACGTCAAGGTGGGGGAGACGGTGACGCTCTCCTACGTCGACCAGAGCCGCGGGGGGCTCGACCCGACGAAGAACGTGTGGGAGGTCGTGTCCGACGGCCTCGACTGGATCAAGGTCGGCAACGTCGAGATGCCGTCGCGCGCCTATGTGTCGGTGTTCGGCTTCAAGGGTCCGGACCAGCAGAAGCCGGCGAAGGTGCTCTCCGGCGGCGAGCGGAACCGGCTCAACCTCGCTCTCACGCTGAAGATGGGCGGCAACCTCCTCCTGCTCGACGAGCCGACCAACGACCTCGACGTCGAGACCCTCGGCTCCCTGGAGAACGCCCTGCTCGAGTTCCCCGGCTGCGCTGTCATCACCTCGCACGACCGCTGGTTCCTGGACAGGATCGCGACGCACATCCTCGCGTACGAGGGCGACTCGCAGTGGTTCTGGTTCGAGGGCAACTTCGAGTCCTACGAGAGGAACAAGGTCGAGCGGCTCGGTGTCGAGGCCGCCCGGCCGCACCGGGCCACGTATCGCAAGCTCACCCGGCACTAGCCGCCATGGCGGACGTCCAGGTCATCCCAGTCCATCGACGGTTCAGCGACCTCGATCCGCTCGGCCACGTCAACAACGTCGTCTTCCACGACTACCTGCAGGAGGCACGCGTCGGGCTGCTTCGGAATCTCGACTTCGTTCGAGGTCCGGGCTTTGCCCAGGTCGTCGTGAAGCAGGAGATCACCCACCGCAAGCCACTGCTGCTGGCCCCCGAACCGGTGCAGATCGAGACGTGGATCGAGCACCTGGGCAACTCCTCGTACTCGATCCGCTACCGGATCATCGACGAGCACGGCGACTGCGCTGCGGAGGCATCGACGCTCATGGCAGTCGTCGAGCCCGAGTCGGGCCGGCCCATTCGCATGTCGGCGGAGTTGCGGGCACTGCTCGAGCCCCTGACAATCGACGCGTGACGATCCGACTGGCCGAGCCCGAGGCACGCATCCTCGAGGGCTTCTGCAGGCGGCAGGTGGCCTGGGACGCGGCACTGCCGGCTCGTGTGGTCACCGCGACCCGGGCTGTGGGCGTGTTCACCGCCCCCCCGCTGGGTGTCCTCGTGTTCTTCGCCGTGCCGACGCGAGACCCGGTGCTCGCGAGCGACGCGGCAGACGCCATCGTCCCTCTCCAGCAGCTCGCTGACGAGGTCCGAGACCGTTCGGCGGAAGGCCTCAGGCTCGCGGACCTGCCCCGTGCGCTCGTGCCGGGCGGCAGCTCCCCGTCACTGCAGCACCTGCCTCCGTCCGACGGCTGGCAGCTGCCCATCTTCGGGGTCTCAGGAGATCTCGTGCCGCTGGTCGACGACGCGACGGCGGAGTTCGAGGCGCGGTCCAAGGGGCTTCCCCCGCGCGATCAGGAGAGCGTGGCCGAGGAGATCTGGGACCGCAACGTGTTCGGCGGGCTGCCGTTGCGCGCCCTGCACGCGGCGCGGCGCCTCGGGATGATCACCACCGACAGCGCGAAGGTGTCCGCAGCCACCTCCGGGCCGTGGAAGCGGTTCAGCACTCCGCGAGGTCAGGTGTTCGCCTATACGGCAGGTCCGGTGGCGCGGCTCGCCCTGCACGTCGTCCGCTGACCCCCGCCCGCACCGCCGAGAGGCACGCAGTGGTCGCGAAACGCCCGTGTTTCACGACCACTGCGTGCCTCTCGGCGGGTCCGGGGGTTGGCCGTCAGGGGGTCAGGGCGGCCAGGGCGCAGCCGGCCAGCACGCCCGCCGCGATCGTGATCGCCCGCTCGTCCACGTCGAACGTGGCTGAGTGCAGGTCCCGGCGGTCGGCGTCGCTCGCGGGGTCGTGAGTCCCGAGGCGGACGTAGGTACCGGGCACGAGCTCGGTGTACCAGGCGAACGAGTCCCCGCCCACCGACTGCGGGGTGTCGGCCACCGCCTCGGGGCCGAGCTGCCGGGACACCACCCGTCGCACGAGATCGGTGGTTGCCGGGTCGTTCACCACGGGCGGGAGTCCGCGCCCGTAGTCGAGGTCCCACAAAGGGGCCGGGCCGATGTCAGAGTCGACCAGCAGCTCGCTGAGCGCCTTGCGCACCGTGGCCTCGCCCTCCGCCCAGGTGGCTCGGTCGGCGGTGCGGAAGGAGCCGCGAAGGGTGGTCGTCGACGGGATGACGTTGGCCGCGGCACCGCCGTGCACGGCCCCGAAGACCAGCGTGACGGGCGTGCCGAGTCGTGCCTGCACGTCGTCCCACAGGCGGTCGGCGATCCGCGCGGCCCAGCGCACGAGGTCGACGGTTTCGCGGGGCCGGGCGGTGTGTCCTCCGGGGCCGGTGATCGTGAGCTCGAACTGGTCGGCAGCCGATGTCAGTGCCCCCGTGCGCAGGCCCAGTCGCCCGACGTCGAGCTTGGGGTCGCAGTGCGCCCCGTACACCGAGCCGACGTGCTCGAGCCAGCCTTCGGCGATGACGTCGACTGCGCCGCCGGGCACCGTCTCCTCGGCGGGTTCGAAGATGAGCCGCACGATGGCGGCCTGCGGCGAGTTCTGGCGCACCTCGAGCAGGGTCAGGGCCGCTCCGATCAGCGCGGCAGTGTGCACGTCGTGCCCGCAGGCGTGCGCGAGGCCGTCCACCCGCGATCGATACGCAGCGCCAGTGCGGTCGTCCATCGCGAGCGCATCGATGTCGGCGCGCAGGGCGACGACCGGCACGGTGGCGGGGTCCAGGTCGATCGCCGGGTCCAGGGGCAGGTCGCACACGACGCCCGTGCCCGTACCCAGCACGTGCGGGCGAAGGCCTTCCACGCTGAGCCGTTCGACGATCAGCTCGGTGGTGAGGAACTCCTTGCCCGACGCCTCGGGCTCGGCGTGCAGGTGGCGCCGGATGGCCATGAGCTCGTGATCGTGGGCGGCGAGGATGCCGGAGAGGTCGATCACGCGAGGGTCGCCCCCGCGGTGTCGGTGGCCAGCTCTGCTCGCAGGGCCGCGACCACCGCGGTGAGGTCACCGGTCTGCTCGAACACGCGGCGCTGCCGCGTGGAGCCGGTGCCCGAGGAGAGGATGCCCATCACGTCTCCGAGCTGGTCGGCGCAGTCGAGTCGTCGGGCGAAGGGCATGAGCTCCTCGACGGCCTCCTCGATGATGTTGGCGATGTGCCGGGTGCGACCGGCCGCGTCGAGGACGAGTTCGGCGTCGAGGCCGTATCGCGCGGCACGCCACTTGTTCTCGCGCAGCACCCAGTCGCGATCCGAAGGAAGCCGGTATCCGCGGTCGAGGAGCTCGTCGTAGCGCTCGACCGCACACTGCGCCAAGGCAGCCAGGGCGGCGATCTCGGTCATGGTGGGCATCGCGTCGCACATCCGCAGCTCCACCGTGCCGAAGTTCGGATGCGGCCGGATGTCCCACCAGACCTCGCGGATGGTGCTGATCGTGCCAGCGTTGATCAGGGAGGTCATGAAGCTCTCGAACTCGGTCCAGTCCTCCAGGCGGGGCGGCAGTCCCGTCGACGGAAGCGCCTCGAAGACCTTGGTGCGGGCGCTCGCCAGGCCAGTGTCCATGCCATGCCAGAACGGGCTGGATGCGGACAGCCCGAGGAAGATCGGGAGCATGGTCGCCAGGGCGTTCGTGATCGCGATCGACTTCTCGTTGGACCGGACCCCGACGTGGTAGTGGATGCCGTGCGTGAGCAGGCGCCGGGCCGGCCACTGGACGCGCTCGACGATGGCGTCGTAGCGCTCGCCGACGGATCGCTCCTGGGTCTGCCAGTGCGTGAACGGGTGCAGTCCGGCGCTGATGATCCCGACGCCCTGCGGCTCGAGGATGCCGCGGATCTCGGCGATCCCGTCCTCGAGGTCGGAGCGCGCGTCGGCGACGGTGTCGCAGATGCCGGTGATGACCTCGAGGGTGCACTGATAGAGCTCGGCCTTGATTCGGGGGTGTTCCTCACCCCCTCGTCGCCGCGCAAGTTCAGCGAGCACGCCGGGAGCAGCGCCGACCAGCGCCCCGTTCGACATGTCGACGAGCGCGAGCTCGACCTCGACGCCTAGCGAGCTCCGCTCCGACGGGTGGAATTCGACCTGCATCCCGTCACACTAGGACGTCGCGGCCAGCCAAAGCGCGGTTTCTCCCCCGACGACCATCGACGGGGGCCCGTCGTCGGTGGACAGGGCCGCGACGTCGTCGCTCGACGAGACGAGCAGGTCGGTTCCCCACTCCGCCGGCAGCCGGACCGTTCCGGTGCCGAGATTGATGACGGACACGACATCCGTGCCGTCTCGCCCGGGGCGGCGCAGCGCGACGACGTCGCCGGGCGCATCGAGCCACAGCAGCGACCCCTCGCCCAGGGCTGACGAGGCGCGCCGGATGCGCAACGCCGCGCGGTACATCTCCAGGGTCGACGCGGGGTCGCCCAGCTCGCGCGTCACGGTGAGGTCGGCCCAATCGTGCGGCTGGGGCAGCCAGGTGGCCGAATCGGAGCCGAATCCGTACGGCGGCGCGTCGCCGGACCAGGGGATCGGCACCCGGCAGCCGTCGCGTGTTCCGTCGGTGCCACCGCTGCGGTGCCAGGCCGGGTCCTGACGGGCATCGTCCGGGAGGTCGACGACCTCCGGAAGCCCCAGCTCCTCGCCCTGGTAGAGGTACATGGACCCGGGCAGCGAGAGGGTGAACAGGGTCGCGGCACGGGCGCGCCGGAGTCCTCGGTCGAGGTCGCGTGCGCCGGACACGTCGACCGGGGCCATCCGGGTGCGGTGCCGCACGAGGTCGTGGTTCGACAGGACCCACGTGGGTGGAGCCCCTACGGCCGCGTGGTTGGCGAGGGTCTCGTCGATGGTGCGTCGCATCGCGGCCGCGTTCCACCCCGCCTCGAGGTAGATGAAGTTGAAGGACGTATGGAGCTCGTCGGGCCTCTGGTAGCGCGCGAGACGCTCGGGGTTGGGCACCCAGGTCTCGCCGCAGAACACCCGCGGCGGGTCGTACTCGTCGGCGACGGAGCGCCACTCCCGGTAGATGTCGTGAACGCCGTCCTGATCCCAGAAGGGGGCATGGGCGATGTCGTCCTCGAACATCGCCTGCTGCTTCTCCTCATCCGGATGCGGATAGTCGAAGTCGGGAAGTCCGGCCTCCTTGACCAGGCCGTGCGCGACGTCGATGCGGAAGCCGTCGATGCCTCTGTCGAACCAGAACCGGAGGATGTCCCGGAACTCCGCATGCACCTCAGGGTTGTCCCAGTCGAGGTCCGGCTGGGTGGTGTCGAACAGGTGCAGGTACCAGGAGCCGGTCGGCTCGCCGGCGGGTGTGCGGATCTGCGACCAGCCGGATCCGTGGAACACGCTGCGCCAGTTGTTCGGCGGCTGGCCTCTGTCGGCCCCGCGGCCCTCACGCACGACGTAGCGGTCCCAGGCCGGGGAACCGGGCTCGGAGGCCAGCAGCTCCTGGAACCACGGGTGCTCGCTGCTCGTGTGGTTGGGGACGATGTCCATGATCACGCGCATGCCGCGGGCATGGGACTCGGCGACGAGCCGGTCGACGTCGTCCATGCTGCCGAGGCGCGAGTCGATGGAACGGTAGTCGGCGACGTCGTAACCGCCATCGTTGAGCGGCGATGAGTAGAACGGGGAGATCCAGATGGCGTCGACGCCGAGGTCGGCCAGGTAGTCGAGGCGGGAGACCAGTCCGGGGATGTCGCCCATGCCGTCGCCGTCGCTGTCTGCGAACGAGCGTGGGTACACCTGGTAGACGACCGCGTGCCGCCACCAGTCCGCTGATGGGTCGACAGCGGTCTGCGCGGCGGGGTCGGAGGTCGGCGTCATCGAATGGTCTCCGTGGGAAGGGGGGTGCCCGGGTTGTCGTCGGGGACGTTCTGCATTCCGAAGGCGGCGCTGACGAGGTACAGCCACAGCCGGTCCTCCCGCTCCGGGGTGAGGCCCTGCTCCGTCATCGCGTCGTGCATGAGCGTGAGCCAGCGGTCCCGGGCGACGGCGTCGATGTGGAAGCCGACGTGCCGCATGCGGAGCCGTGGGTGGCCACGCTCCTCGCTGTAGGTCTGGGGGCCTCCCCAGTACTGCATGAGGAAGAGGCGGAGACGACGCTCGGCCGCGGCCAGGTCCGTGTCCGGGTACATCGGGCGCAGGATCGGATCGTGCTCGACGCGGCCGTAGAACGCGCCGACGAGCCGAGCGAAGAACTCCTCCCCGCCGAAGTCGTCGAAGGGCGTGCTGGCGGTGGTGTCTGCCGATTCGTCTGTCACAGGACGATTCTCGCGGAGGCGTTCACTGGCCGCCCGCGGGGGGCGAGCCGGGCATCCCCTGAATCGGACGCACGAGCGCAGGCACCGTGACGCCGGCGCGGTCGAACGCGAGCTTCATGCGCTCGCGGATGGTCCGCGCCAGCTTCAGCTGCTGCTCCGGGGCCGCCTTGGCGGTGATCCGGATGAACACGGCCTCGCCCGAGACCGACTCGACTCCGGCGAAGGCCGGCTTGCCGAGCAGCAGGTCGTCGTAGGTCGGGTCCTCGTCCATGTCTTCGGCCACCTTCTCGACGAGCCCGCGGACCTTCTCGATGTCCTCGTTGTAGCCGATGGGGATGTCGACGATGGCGAGCGTCCACCCCTGCGAACGATTCGCGACGTAGAGGATCTCGCCGTTGCGCACGTACCAGACCACCCCGGTGAAGTCGCGCAGCCTCGTGAATCGCAGGGCGACCTCCTCGACCGTGCCGATGACCGAGCCCACGTCGACGATGTCGCCGACGCCGAACTGGTCCTCGATGATGAGGAAGATCCCCGACAGGTAGTCCTTGACGAGGGTCTGGGCGCCGAAGCCCAGGGCCACGCCGATGACGCCGGCACTGGCCAGCAGGGGTGCGATGTCGATGCCGAGCAGCGGCAGGATGGTCATGACCGCGATCGCCCAGACCGTGATGATCACGACGCTCCGGAGCAGCGAGCCGATCGCCGCGGCCCGCTGCTCGGTGCGCTCGGTGAGCAGCACCTCGGACAGCTCTGCGGTGCGGGTGATCTTGCGGGTCTGGGCGAGGCGCTCGTGCTTCGCACGTTCGGTAGCGCGGCGGACCACCCGACGGATGACCCAGGTCAGGACGAGCTGGGTGATGAGCGCGCCGATGACGATGAACACGATCTCGAGCGGAACACCGAGCAGCCAGTCGCCCACCGCCTGCCAGACGGTCGCCGGATCATCCTTCGCAACGACGAGCGCGACGGCCCTCACGACAGGCCCGTCCACCGGGCGAAGAACGCCAAGGTGTCCGCGGTCTCGTCCACCGACTTGGTCAGCGACCTCGCGCCGTGGCCGGCGTCGCCCTCCGTCCGCAGGAGAACCGGTCTCGTGCCAACCGTCGCATGCTGAACAGCGGCGCACATCTTTCGTCCGTGCATCGGGTCCGTGCGGGTGTCGTTGTCGAACACGGCGAACATCGTGGCCGGGTAGTCGGTGCCGTCGACGACGCGGTGGTAGGGGGAGTAGCCGATGAGCCAGCCGAACTGCTCGGCATCCTCGGGGTCCCCGTACTCGACGGTCCAGGTCGGCCCGAGCTCTGACGTCGTGTACCTGATCATGTCGAGCAGGGGGGCGACGCAGACGACGGCGTTGAAGAGATCAGGACGCTGCGTCATCGCGGCGCCCACGAGAAGGCCGCCGTTGGATCCGCCATAGATGCCGAGGTGAGCTGATGTGGTCCAGCCCTGGTCGATCAGCCATTCGGCCGCAGTGTGGAAGTCGTCGAACACGTTCTGCTTGCGGCCGAGCATGCCCGCCCGGTGCCAGTCCTCGCCCTCCTCGCCTCCGCCGCGGATGTTCGCGATGGCCCACACGCCGCCGGCCTCGACCCACGCGAGGATCGCGGCGGAGTACCCGGGGCTCATCGGCACGCCGAACCCCCCGTAGCCGTACAGGATCGTCGGCCGTGGGCCGTCGGGCTCCGCTGTCGGCGACAGCACGAACATCCGCACCTCGGTCCCGTCCTGGGACGTGTACGTCACCTGCTGCGAATGGACGGTGGGAACCTCCACGGTCCCCGGTGGCCGGGCGTGCAACGCGACCTCGTCGGTCCGCGCGTCATAGGCATAAACGGTCGGGACGGTGGTGTGGTCCGTGAACACGAACCACGTGAGCGGGCCGCCGTCGATGTGCTCGACAGGCCCGCCGATCGTTCCCGCGCCCGGCAGCTCGATGTCGTGCAGGTGGGTGCCGTCGACGGCGCGGTGGAGTGTCATGTGCGCGACTCCGTGACTCGTCCGCACCACGAGCAGGAGGTCCTCGTCGAGCTCGGGCCCGTCGAGGACGGTGAGCGACTCGAGGACGGCCTCCGGATCCTCCGGGATGAGGTCCCGCCACTGGGCGGAGGCCCACGCGCCCGGGGTGGTGACGGCGGCCCTGCCACGCGGAGCGGCGAGATCGGTGCTGACGAGCACTCGGCCGTCCCGCAGGAAGGTGAGGCCGGTCTGGGCGTCGACGTCGCCCTGTACGAGGGTGAACGCGGGCGCCTCGGCCGGGCTCTCGGCGAGGTCGGCGACCCACAGGTCGTTCCGTGGCTCGGTGCCCTCGGCGGCCGACACCTGGAGCCACCGGCCGTCGCGACTGACCTCGACGCCGTAGTAGTTGGTCATCGTCATCCCCGCGCCGAAGACGAGGACATCGTCGTCGGCGGGCGTGCCGACCCGGTGGAGGTAGACGCGGCGGTGGAAGCCCTCCTCTGAGTCCGGCAGGAGCTCAGGTGCGATGCGCCGCACGTAGTAGAACGCCTCGCCGCCGACGAGCCAGGCGACGGGGGAGTAGCGGCACCGGTCGATCGGCCCCTCGATCGTCGCGCCGGTGGCGACGTCCATGACGTAGAGAAGGGATTCCTCGTTCCCGCCGACGGACAGCTGGTACGCGAGGCGGTTGCCCTCCTTCGAGGGCTGCCAGCCGTCGAGCGTGGTGACGCCGGTGGGGTCGATGGCCATCGGGTCGATCAGCGTGCGCTCGGTGCCGTCCGCCTCGACGCAGTACAGGACGGAGAACTGCTGACCGGGCTCGCGGCGCGACAGGAAGTGCCGGTCTCCGCGCCAGTACGGCGGGGAGACGGTGCCGGCCCCGAGCAGCCGGTCGACCCGTTCCGCGAACCGGTCGCGTGCCGTCCATCCCTCGCGCTCGGTCGCCATGAGTTCCGCCTGCTGGGCCAGCCATTCGACCGTGCGGGGATCCTCCGACGACTCGAGCCAGCGGTACGGATCGGGCACCGCTTGACCGTGCAGGTCATCGACGAGGTCGAGCCGGGGTGCGTCCGGGTATCCGATGCTCTTGGTCACGGGCCCACCCTAGGCAAGGGCGGCGGTTCGCCCCGCGAGAGGGAGGCCCTGCCCCCCTAGGCTGCACGGGTGGAGCTGCATGACCTGACCGCCCTCGAGCAGGCGCGAGCGATCCGCCGACGCGAGATCTCCTCTGGCGAGCTCGCCCGGCACTACCTTGCGCGCAGCCGGAGCCTCAACGACACGGTGGGGGCGTTCGTCACCCTCACCGAGGACCTGGCCCTCGAGCAGGCGGCCGAGGCGGATCGGTTGGCGTCGCACGCCGACGGCCACCTCGGCGTGCTGCACGGCGTCGTCGTGCCCGTGAAGGACCTCAATCAGGTCCGCGGGGTCCGCACTCGCTTCGGCTCGACCGTCGTCGACATCGTCTCCGAGTTCGACGACGACGTCGTCGAGCGGCTGCGTCACGGCAAGACCGTCATGACGGGGAAGACCACGACTCCCGAGTTCGGCCTGCCCGCCTACACGGAGAGCGACGTCGGCCCGTACGCGCGAACACCGTGGGACCTTGCCCGCGGCGCGGGTGGGTCCAGCGGCGGCGCGGCGGCCGCTGTGGCTGCCGGACTCGCCCCGATCGCCCAGGGCTCGGACGGCGGAGGGTCGATCCGGATCCCGGCGAGCGTGTGCGGGCTCGTCGGCCTGAAGCCGTCGCGAGGCCTCGTGTCGAACGGGCCGATGCCCGACGGTCCCGGCCGACTCGGCGTCCAGGGCGTCCTGGCTCGCACGGTCGCCGACGCCGCGGCGCTTCTCGGCGTCATGACCGGCACGGACGACGAGTACCTGCACGCCCTGAGGGAACCCGGATCGCTGCTCATCGGCCGCTACCACCGGCCGGTGATCGCCGACACGACGCCGCACGGCGAGGCGCTCGCCGCGTACGAGGACGCCTCCGCACTGCTTGAGTCCCTCGGTCATCGCATCGTCGACATCGACGTCCCCCTGCCCCTCGGGGCCGTGCCGCACTTCGAACGGGTGTGGGCGGCCGGCGCGGCGGGCATCCCGCTTCCGGCCGAGAGCGAGGGTGCTCTCCGGCCGCTCACCCGCTGGCTGCGCGAGCGGGGTCGGGCGCTGCACCCGGGGGAGCTGCAGGAGGCGCTGAACCTCATGGCGGAGCACGCCGATCGAGCTCTCGCCGAGACGGCGCACCTCGACATCGTGCTCACGCCGACCCTGGCCGATGTTCCGGCACCGATCGGCGGTATCCGCGATGACGGCGATCCCGCCGCGGACTTCGAGGCGCAGAAGAGATTCACGCCCTACACGTCGCCCTACAACATGACCGGGCAGCCGGCCGTTAGTCTGCCCCTGCATTGGACGGGGGACATCCCGGCATCGTCGGCACAGGCGTCGGAGATCGGCTCGCTGCCCGTGGGCGTGCAACTGGTCGCGCGTCCGATGCGAGAGTCGGTCCTGCTGGGCCTGGCGGCGCAGCTCGAGGCAGCGCGACCGTGGGCCCATCGACATCCGGAGGTCTGGTGAGCGTTCCCGAAGCCCCTGAGTGGGCTCCTGTCCCGGACGACCTGGCGCTGCTGGCTGAGGCCTACGGCGTCGCGACCGACTACTGGGACCAGAGCGGCACCTTCGTCCGCGTGGGGGCGGTCACCGTGGCCGCCGTGCTCACCGCCCTCGGGCTGGACGTCTCCAGCTCCGAGTCGATCGAGGCCGCGCTGGAGGAGAAGCGGCTGCGGGACTGGCGACGGATGCTCCCGCCGGTCTACGTCACCCGCCAAGGGCAGGACGGGCGCGTCTGGGTGCACGTGAGTGACGGCAAGCCGGTCCGCGCATGGCTCGACCTCGAGGACGGTGCCCGGCTCGACCTGGACCAGATGGAGTTCTGGGTGGATCCGGTCATCGTGGACGGCGCGGCTGTCGGCGAGGCCAGCTTCCGGATGCCGGGGGACCTGCCCCTGGGGTGGCACACGCTGCACGCCGAGTCCGAGGGCACGGCGGCGACTGCGCCGGTTGTGGTGGCGCCGCAGCGACTCGACCCGGAAGCGATCGCGGGTGACCGCCAGTGGGGGCTGATGACACAGGTCTACGCGATGAGGTCCACGAGGTCGTGGGGACTCGGAGACCTGCGCGACCTCGCCGACCTGGCCGCGTGGAGCGGACGTGATCTCGGCGCCGGATTCGTGCTGATCAACCCGCTTCATGCGGCGTCGCCGGTGCCGCCGATGTCGCCGTCCCCGTACCTCCCGGTGACCCGGCGCTTCGCCAACCCGATGTACCTGCGGATCGAGGACGTCCCCGAGTACGCCCGACTGTCGCCGGCGGTCGCCGAGCGCGTCGAGGTGCTGGCGGACCAGCTGCGAAGGCTCGATCTCACCGCCGACCTGCTCGACCGGGACGCGGTGTGGGCGGCCAAGCGCACGGCGCTCGAGGCCATCCACGCGGCCGGCATGAGTGACGAGCGCGCCCGCGCCTACCGGGACTTCGTCGACGCACAGGGTTCCGGGCTCGTCGACTTCGCGACCTGGTGCGCGATCAGCGACGTGCACGGCCAGCCGGCCGACTGGCCGGACGACCTGGGCCATCCAGCGCTCGAGGCGGTCGTCGCGTTCCGCGGGGAGCAGTCGGGCCGCGTCGACTTCCACATGTGGCTCCAATGGCTGATCGACGACCAGCTCGCCACGACTCAGCATGCGGCCCGCGAGGCGGGGATGGCGATCGGGGTCATGCACGACCTCGCGGTTGGCGTGCACCCGGAGGGGTCCGACGCGTGGGCGCTGCAGGACGTGCTCGCTCGTGGCGTGAGCGTGGGCGCGCCGCCAGACATGTACAACCAGATGGGGCAGGACTGGTCCCAGCCGCCGTGGCGCCCCGATGCGCTGGCCGAGGCGGCGTTCGTCCCGTTCCGCGACATGCTTCGCACGGTCCTGGGCCACGCGGGTGGCCTTCGCATCGACCACGTGCTCGGCCTGTTCCGGCTGTGGTGGGTGCCCCAGGGCTTCCCGGCCTACGCGGGCACGTTCGTGCGTTTCGACTACGACGCCATGCTCAGCGTCCTCATGCTCGAGGCGCACCGCGCCGGTGCCCTCGTCGTGGGCGAGGACCTCGGCACCATGGAGCCGTGGGTGCAGGTCGCGCTCGCGGAGCGGGGCATCCTCGGCACCAGCGTCCTGTGGTTCGAGACCATGGACGGGGCCATCAAGGACCCGACGGGCTGGCGGCGCGATGTCCTCGCCAGCGTCACCGTGCACGACCTGCCTCCGACCGCGGGCTACCTGCGTGACGAGCACGTGCGCATCCGTGCGGAGCTGGGCCTGCTGACCACACCCGCGGAGGACGAGCGCGCCAACGCCGATCGAGAGCGTCAGGCGTGGGCCGATGTGCTCCGACAGCATGGCTGGCTCGGGTGGGACGTCGACCTCGGCACCGACGAGGGCCTCGAGGAGTTCACCGTCGCGCTGCATCGGGCTGTGGCGGGCTCGCCCGCTCGCCTCGTCGGGGTGTCCCTGCCGGACGCCGTGGGCGATCGGCGCGCCCAGAACCAGCCGGGAACGGACCAGGAGTACCCCAACTGGCGGGTGCCCCTGACCGACGCGACCGGGAGCGCCGTGACCCTCGACGCCGTCGTGGCCGGCTCCGATCTGCTCAGACGTCTGGTGTCCGCCGTCCGTTAGGGTGGCGAGGTGACCACGCTCCAGGCCCTCGGGGCCTTCATCGGGATTCCGGTCGCCTTCGCGATCGTCGTGTCCGCGCTGGTGTACGCGTCGTCGTGGACGCGGTCCGGCCGCGCGAGCGCCGACTACGACGAGGGCCCCTTCCTCGTTTCGAGCGACCCGGCCGTGCCGGATCCGTCACGGGTGCCGAGCGAGCGCTCCGACGCACGGACAGTGGCGGGAGGTGGCGTCAGTGCCCGCTGGTGACGCGTACGAGCTTGCGGGGAGCGGTGTCGTGAGCCCGATCTCCCCGGCACAGCGAGCTGACCTGACCCGCGTGGTCGAGAGGGCCCGGTCCATCAGCGGCTACGGCTTCGGCGTGTACGTCGGCCCGCTGCCCGAGGGTCGCGACTCGGCCGTGACCGAACATGCCTCGCTGCGCGACCCCGCGTCGGCGCTGCTCATCGCGGTGGACCCGTCCGAGCGCGCCATCGAGATCGTCACCGGCGTGAACGTCGCGGTGAACCTTGACGACCGGTCCTGCGAGCTGGCCGTCCTGGCCATGACGTCCTGTTTCGTGGCCGACGACCTCGTCGGCGGCATCCGCGAGGGTGTCACCCTGCTGGCGCAGCACGCGCGGCACCCTCGCGTGCTGCATCTGGACGAGCCCGCCTGACCCCCCTTCTTCGTTGAGTGCGGAGTTGTTGGGCAATTACCGGCCGGTAGAGCACCAACAACTCCGCACTCAACGAAGGGCTAGTGCTGGGCGTCCTTCGTTCGGGCCGCCATCGCACGCACGACGCCGTCGCGACCCTCGCCCACCAGGCGGCGGCACGCCGTGCTCAACCCGTCCCGCGCCAGGAACGCATCCGCGGCTGCGAGCGTCTCCTCCTCCACGAGCAGCGCCGGGAACAGGCCCATGGTGATGCTCTGGGCCATCTCCATCGTCCGCTCCTCCCACACCGCCGGGAGAGCCTCGAAGTACCGGTCCCGGAACGCCCGCAGGAGGTCGACCTGGTCGGGCTGGACGAAGCCCCCGATGGTCGCCTCCATGATGGCGTTCGGCAGATCGGCGCGCTCGATGATCTCGGCCCAGGCGAGGTCCTTGGCGGCGGCCGTCGGGCGCGCGGCCCGAGCCACCGCCGCCTGGCGGCGTCCGGTGGCGGTGTCGTCGGAGTCGAGCTCGCGCTCGATGGCGTCCTCCTCGAGTCGCCCCTTGACGACGAGCCGCTGCAGGAGGAACCAGCGCAGGTCCACGTCCACGGCGAGCCCGTCCCACACGACCGACCCGTCGAGCAGGCCGGCGACGACGTCCAGCTGCTGCTCGGTGGTCGCTGCCGTCACGAAGGCCCGGGCGAACGCCAGCTGACGGTCGCTGCCCGGCTCGGCACTTCGAGCATGATCCAGCACCGCGTCGGCGTACGTCACGAAGTAGTCCACGCGGTGCTCGGGGGCGGCATACACGTCGATGGCCGTGCGGAGCTGCCGGAGCACGCCCTGGAGGACGCCGATGTCGCTCTCGCGAACGATCCCCGAGAGGACGAGGCGAAGGAAGTCGCCGGTCGAGGCCTCGGCATCGCGCGTCATGTCCCACGCCGCCCCCCAGATGAGGGCGCGCGGCAGCGGGTCGACGAGCTCGCCGAGATGCTCGGTCGCCGTCCGCCACGAACGGTCATCGAGGCGCACCTTCGCGAAGGTGAGGTCGTCGTCGTTCACGAGCAGCAGGTCCGGCTGGCGCATCCCCACCAGCGTGGGCACCTCCGTCCTCGCACCCACCACGTCGATCTCGAACCGGTCTCGGCGGATGAGGCCGCCTTCCGTCACGTCGTAGAGCCCCAACGCGACCAGGTGCGAGCGGAGGGTGGGGGCCACCCCCGCAGGCGACCGCGGCGGCTCCTGCTCGATCACGACCGACGTGTAGTTGCCGGCCTCGTCGACCTCGACGCTGGGGTGGAGGGCGTTGACTCCGCTGGTCTGCAGCCATTGCGCGGTCCACTCGGACATGTCGCGGCCGCTTGCCGCCTCGAGCTCAGTCAGCAGGTCGCGCAGGCGCGTGTTGCCCCAGGCGTGCTTGGTGAAGTAGGCGTGGACACCTGCGAGGAACTCCTCCTCGCCCACCCAGGCCACGAGCTGGCGCAGGGCAGATGCCCCCTTCGCGTACGTGATCCCGTCGAAGTTCACCTGCACGGCCTCGAGGTCGACCATGTCGGCGGCGATGGGATGCGTCGAGGGCAGCTGATCCTGCCGGTACGCCCACGCCTTGCGCTGGTTGGCGAAGGTCGTCCAGGCGTCCGTGTAGCGGGTCGCGTTGACGTTGGCCCAGTGGGCTGCCCACTCCGCGAAGGACTCGTTGAGCCACAGGTCGTCCCACCAGGTCATCGTGACGAGGTCGCCGAACCACATGTGCGCGAGCTCGTGCAGGACGGTGTTCGCGCGCTGCTCGTAGGCGGCGTCCGTCACGCGCGAGCGGAAGATGTAGTCCTCCAGGATCGTCACGCAGCCGGCGTTCTCCATCGCCCCGGCGTTGAACTCCGGCACGAACAGCTGGTCGTACTTGGCGAACGGGTAGGGGACGCCGAACTGCTGCTCGAAGTAGGCGAAACCCTCCTTGGTCACGGTGAGGATCTCGTCGGAGTCGAGGAACCTCGCGAGTGACTCGCGGCAGTACAGGCCGAGCGGGTAGGTGCCGTGCGGTCCGACGTACTCGTCGGCGATGTGGTGGTACGGGCCCGCGACCAGCGCCGTGATGTAGGTGGAGATGCGCGGCGTCGGGTCGAAGGCCCACGTGGCGGTGCCATCACCGTGATCCGTCGGCAGGGGTGACGGGGAGTTGCTGACGACCTTCCAGTGCGAAGGCGCCGTCACCGTCAGCTGGAAGCTCGCCTTGAGGTCGGGCTGCTCGAAGCTGGCGTACATGCGACGCGAGTCGGCCGCCTCGAAGTGGGAGTAGAGGTACGTCTCCTTGTCGACCGGGTCGATGAAGCGGTGCAGTCCCTCGCCGGTGTTCATGAACACGCAGTCGGCCTCGACCACCAGCACGTTCGTCGGCTGGAGATCGGGGAGGGTGATGCGCAGCCCGTGGACGACGTCGCCGAGGTCGAGGGAGCGACCGTTCAGCGTCACCGAGTGGACGGTGCGAGCGATGAGGTCGATCCAGGTGGTCGCGCCCGGAGTGACGCACCCGAAGGTGACCGTGGTCGAGGAGGAGAACGTCGGCCCCGCCGAGGTGACGTCGAGGACGACGTCGTACGAGTCGACGGACACGATTGCTGAACGCTCAGCAGCCTCGGCCCGGGTGAGGTTCTCGGATGCGGTCATGGTGGAATCCAATCATCATGGGTTCCATGGGGATGACCTCGGTCGACCTGTACATGGACCCGCTGTGCGCGTGGTCCCATGTGGTCGTCCAGTGGATCGGTGAGGTCCAGCGTCAGCGCGAGGTCCGGGTGCGCTGGCATCCGATGTCGCTGTCGCTGCTCTCGGACCCGTCTGCCTCGCCCGACGAGTCGTGGGGGCCGCTTCGGGTCATGGCATCGGCGACGGAGGTCGACCCCGACAAGGTGGGAGCACTCGTGGCGGCCCTGGGGCGCCGTGTCCACCTCGACGAGCGGCGCGACCTCGACGCGGTGGCTCGTGAGGCCGCCGCCGAGGCCGGGCTGCCCGCGTCGGTGGCAGACGCCGCGGGCTCGGCCGAGTGGGACGAACGGGTACGGGAGAGCCACGGGACTGCGGTCGCTCTGAGCGGGCCGGGAGTCGGGTCACCCGTGATCGAGCTCCCGGGCGCGGACGGCGATCCGGTGGGCTTCTACGGGCCGATCATCGCCGAGGCACCGCGCGGCGCGGACGCGGCGCGGGTCTGGGATGCCGTGCTCGTTCTGGCCGGTACCCCGGGCTTCTTCGAGCTGAAGCGGGATCGCGACGAGGAGATCCGGTTCGAGTGAGCGGCACCCCGTCGCCTCGAGCCGTCCTCGTGTTCGACGGGGACTGCGGCTTCTGCACGTGGAGTGCTGAGCGCCTGCGTCGGTGGAGCACGGACGAACTGGCGATCGTCCCCTGGCAGCGAGCCGATCTCGCCGGGATGGGCCTGACGGCGGAGGAGTGCGCGGAGGCGGTGCGGTGCATAGCCCCGGACGGGCGGTTCGGGGGCGGCCAGGCCGTCGCCCGGGCTCTGCAGTGCTGTCGCCAGCCCTGGCGTGCGATGGGGGGCTTGTTGTCGGCTCGGGTGATGGCGCCCCTGGTGGTCCGCGGCTATGCCGCCGTGGCCGCGAACCGGCACCGGCTCCCCGGCGCGACCCCCGCGTGTGCGCTAGATGGCGATGAAGGGAGGGGCGGTCGCTCCCATGGGGAGGGTGCGGGCGGAGCCGTCCCGCCAGCGCCCCGCTGACCAGAGGGCGGCCAGTGCGTCGAGGGCGTCGTGGACCGGGACCCCGGCCGGCCTGTGATCGAGGATCCCTCGGACTCCGGGCAGCCACCCGGCCAGTGCGTCGATGCGCTGGCTGACCCCCTCCGCCGACTTCTTGCGCGGCAGGACAGAGCCTGCCAGCTGCGCGAAGGACAGTTCGGGATGCACCTCGACGACGACGAGCCCGGCCGTTCGGGCCAGGTGCGCGTCGAGCGCGAGGATGCGGGGCCCGAGCGCGAGCGCCTGGCGACTGACCCCCTTGCCCATCGTCGATCGGCTGACCCGCTGGGCCTCCTCGTTGGGCACCCGAGGGTCCAGCTCGAGGACGGCGCGCGGCGGAGTGGTGAACACCCGGGACGCGCCGCCGCGCAGCTCCCGGCGGGCGAGGCCGTCACAGGGTCGCTCGCCGGCGTCCAGCAGCCCGATGGGCATGTCGATCCCGGTGGCCACGTCCGGTTGCAGCAGCTGACCGATGCCCTCGACGGTCGTCGTGGCCCACGTCACGCCGTGCCCGTCTGCACGCGCGGCCACCCAGCCGTGCGGATAGCCGTCGATCCCGACCGCCCGGCCCGCCGAGCCTCGGTTGGCCGCCATGACGGCATCCTGTCAGGATGCGTGACCGTGCCGGAGGGGAATGTCATCCACCACCACGCGCGCCGTCTGGGCCGTGCGTTCACCCGGCACCCGGTCCGGGTCGACAGCCCACAGGGCCGCTTCTCCGACGGGGCTGGGCAGGTGGACGGGCACGTCGTCCGGAAGGTCGAGGCGCACGGCAAGCACCTGTTCATCGGGTTCGACAACCGGCTGTGGGTGCACGTGCACCTCGGCCTGTTCGGCAAGTGGCGGATCGGTCGGGGGGACCTGCCCGACCCGGTGGGCCAGGTGCGGATGCGGATCCACACGGAGGGGGCGTTCGCGGAGCTGCGCGGCCCCACGGTCTGCGAGGTGCTCACGGAGGACGAGAAGCGGCCCGCCGTGCGGAGGATCGGACCTGACCCGATCCGCAAGGACGCCGACCCGCAGTCGGCCTGGGACCGGGTGCAGCGCAGCTCGGCTCCGATCGGCGGCCTGCTCATGGACCAGCGAGTGTTCGCCGGGGTGGGCAACATCTACCGCGCCGAGGTGCTCTTCCGCCACGGCATGTCGCCCTATCGGCCGGGCCGGGAGGTGAGTGCCACCGAGTTCGACGCCATGTGGCGGGATCTCGTCCTGCTGATGACAGCGGGCACCAGGCGCGGGCGCATCGACACGGTCCGGGACGAGCACCTGCCCGAGGCGATGGGCCGGGCGCCGCGCGAGGACCGGCATGGGGGCGAGGTGTACGTCTACCGGAGGGACGGGCGCCCGTGCTACCTGTGCGGGACCGAGGTCCGCGTTGCCGACCTGCAGGGACGCAAGCTCTACTGGTGCCCGGCCTGTCAGGCCACCTGATCCGGCGAGGGGACGTGGGGGTGGCGGATGCCGAGGTGGTCGGCCGGGAGGGCCCGCTTGATCAGTCGCCAGGAGATGACGATGGTGACGATGGTGAGGGCGTAGAAGAACGCGCCTGATGCGGCGAGGGCCCAGAGGTTGTCGCCGTCGATGAAGAGCGCAAGCAGGAGGGCGCGGACCGCGTTGAGAACCGCCCACGGCCACGAGGCCCGCTTGTAGGCCCGCATGAGATCCGGGTCGCGGCGCCACGTCAT
Organism: Actinomycetes bacterium; assembly: GCA_024641635.1. Lineage (GTDB taxonomy): Bacteria > Actinomycetota > Actinomycetes > S36-B12 > S36-B12 > UBA10649. The sequence continues at coordinate 20,180 of JAHECS010000035.1, forward strand.
CCGCGTGCCGACCAAGGGGCCGAGGATGACGCCGATGAGAGGCCAGCCGATGAGGTTGGCCATGATGAACGCGACCGCCGACGCGGCGTTCAGCAGCACCCGCGGCCAGAAGAAGTCGGCCGCGCTGCCGGTCCGGGCGGCGATGTAGGCGCTCACGAGCACGATGAGCATCGAGCCGACGGCCCGCGCGGGGTGCTTGCCCTCGACGAGGCGCCAGACGGTGAAAACGACAGCCAGGCTGATGGCGCTGATGATGGCCCAGGTGAGGTCCTCGGCAGCGTCGCCGCCCATGCCCAGGTACACGGCAACGAAGACCAACGGCGGGAGGATGCTCTCGAGCGCGCCGCGGACGCCTCCGAGAAGTCGTGCGAACGGCTGCTCGCCGCCGACCGGGGATTCCCCGTCGTCTGCTGCGTCCTGCTGAGCCACGCGCACACCGTAGCGGCTACCGTCTAGGCGTGACTGACGTGCCCGATCACCGTCCCGGTTCCGACGCTCGCCCGCTCCTCGACCAGTGGCGCGCGGATCTCGCAGCGTGGGCCATCCCCGAAGAGATCCTCCAGCAGGCGCCCGAGAACCCGTGGATTCACCCGGTATCGATGTTCACCGTGGACGACGAGATTCCCGACTCCCACTCTCATCAGGTGGCCCGAGCCGCCGTTCCGGACGGCGGCAGCGTGCTGGATGTCGGCAGTGGCGGCGGCCGGGCGTCGATGGCGCTGGTGCCGCCGGCCGGGACGCTCGTGGCGGTGGACCAGCAGCAGGGCATGCTCGAGGCCTACACCGATGCGGCGCTGCGCCGTGGGGTGCGCTCACAGGTCTTCCTGGGTGACTGGCCAGATGTCGCGGCCACGGTCCCCGAGTGTGACGTCGTCGTCTGCCATCACGTCGCGTACAACGTGGCCGACATCGCGCCGTTCCTCGAGGCGCTCGATACGCACGCCATCCGGCGCGTTGTGATCGAGCTGCCGCAGCACCACCCGCTGTCGAACATGAACGCGCTCTGGAAGCGATTCTGGGACCTCGAGCGGCCGACGCGCCCCACCGCAGGTGATCTGGCCGCGATCGCCCGCGAGCTGGGCTACGACGCGCACCTGGACATGTGGGAGGACGAGACCTGGGGTCGACGGGTGGAGCTCCCCGACGACGAGCGCGTCCGCTTCGCGCGGATCCGGCTGTGCCTTCCGGAGGAGCGGGACGCGGAGGTGGCCGAGGCCCTGATCTCCGGGGCCGGCGCCGGCCCGCGTGAAGTCGCCACCGTGTGGTGGGACGTGGCCCGATGAGCTACGACGTCGACCGCATCAGGGCCCGCATCCCCGCCCTCGACGACGGGACTGCCTACTTCGACGGCCCCGGGGGGACGCAGACCCCGGACATCGTCGCCGACGCGATGGCCGACGCGCTCAAGGCGGGCCTGGCGAACCGGGGGCGGGTGACCCAGGCGGAGCGCAACGCCGACGACATCACGGTCGCTGCGCGGCTGGCGGGGGCCGATCTCGTCAACGCTGACGCCGAGGGGATCGTCTTCGGTCGCAGCATGACCGAGCTGACCTTCCAGGTCGCGCGGACCCTGGCGCAGGAGTGGGGCCCCGGCGACGAGGTCATCGTCACGCACCTCGACCACGACGCGAACATCCGGCCGTGGGTGACCTACGCGGAACGCTCCGGCGCGACGGTGCGGTGGGCGAAGTTCGACCCGCAGACCGGCGCCATCGAGCCGGACGATGTCCTCTCGCTCGTCTCCGACGCGACGCGCGTCGTGGCGGTCACCGGGGCCTCGAACCTCCTGGGCACGCGTCCCGATCTCGCCACCATCGGTGCCGCGCTGGCCGACATGGATGCGCTGCTCTACGTCGACGGCGTGCACCTGACCGCGCACGCGCCGGTGGACATGCGAGCCATCGGGGCGGACTTCTACGTGTGCAGCCCCTACAAGTTCCTCGGGCCGCACCTGGGCATGCTCGCAGCGTCACCCGCCCTGCTGGAGACGATGCACCCGGACAAGCTGCGCCCCAGCACGCAGGACGTGCCCGAGCGGTTCGAGCTCGGCACGCTGCCCTACGAGCTGCTTGCCGGGGTCACGGCCGCGATCGACGTGCTCGCCGATCTCGTGCCAGGCGGCGAGCAGTCGATGTCACGACGGGGACGGCTGGTCCGGTCGATGACCATCCTCGAGGAGTATGAGGACCGGCTGCGCGATCGCATGCGGGCCGGCCTCGAGTCGATCGACGGGGTGCACCTGCACGGCCATGCGCCGCTGCGCACGCCGACCGAGCTGTTCAGCGTGGACGGGGTGGCCGCCGCCGACGTGTACCGGGAGCTGGCGGACCGGGGCGTGAACGCGCCGGCGGGTTCCTTCTACGCGATCGAGGCGGCCGAGTGGATCGGGCTGGGCGCGCAGGGCGCGGTGCGGGCGGGGCTGGCCCCCTACACGAACGCCGACGACGTCGACCGGCTCATTGCTGGGGTGGAGGAGATCCGGGCAGCGAGTCGCTGACCTTCGCGCCGACCAGCTCCTCTGCCCACGCGCCGTGCTCCCGCTGGGCCCAGGAGAGCGGCACGGACCCGGTCCGCATCCCGGCACGCGCCGTCGCGTCGTTGAACGCCATGTAGATGTGGCCGAGGACGAGCAGCGCGAATGCCACCCCGGTCCAGTCGTGCACGAACGTCGCTCCCGTCCGGATCGAGTCCGAGAACAGGCTGCTCCAGAACATCACCATTCCGGTGCCGAACATGACGATGATGGCGCCGAGCGTCAAGGCGGAGTTCAGCTTCTGTCCCGCGTTGAACTTGTCCACCTTGATGCGGCCGGAGCGGCGGTCGCGGCTGCGCAGCCACTCCCAGTCCGTGGGGCGGAACCTGTTGAGCCGGCCCGCGTCCGAGCGGAACGCCCGGGAGAGCAGGGCCAGGAGCAGGGGGATCGGCACGACCCAGCCCGCGATCTCGTGGATGAGGCGCACGGTCGGACGGTTGCCGACCAGGCCGCCCAGGTCGGGGAAGAACAGCAGCGCGGCGGTGACCAGGAGCACGCCCATGACGATCCCGAGCGACCGATGCACCCACCGCTCGGCGGTCGTGAAGCGGGGCAGCGGGTCCACGGTCACGGAGTCAGACGACAGGCTCATCGCTGCGTCCGTTCGACTGGCCGACCCATGCGTCGACGTCGTACCCGAGGTTCTCCCAGTAGCCGGGCTCGACCTTGCGGCCCAGCTCGATCCCGTCAAGCCACTTGATCGACTTGTATCCGTACATCGGCGCCGCGATGAGCCGCACCGGGGCGCCGTGCTTCAGCTCGATCGGCTCGCCGTACATGGTCGTCGCCACGAGCATGTCGTCGCGGACGGCCTGCTCCATCGTCAGGGACTCGGTGTAGGACCCGTCGAAGGAGGTGAGGCGCAGGGCAATGGCGTCGGGCTCGGGGGAGGCGGCCGCGAGGAGGTCGCGGAGCAGCACCCCGGACCACGGCACGTCCTGGACGCGCCAGCCGGTCACGCACTGGAAGTCCTTGGTCATCTGGGTCTGGGGGAGTGCGGCGAGGTCGTCAAGGGTGAGGGAGAGGTCGCGCTGGACGAGGCCGGTCACGTTCAGCCGGTAGGTGGCGGGATCGAAGCCGGGGTAGCCGCCGGTGACGGTGTAGACGCGGAAGCCGCCCGCGGCCGGGATGACGCCGGCCAGGCCGGGTGCGGTCGAGGCCACGACGTCGCTGACACCCTCGGAGAGCCACCGTCCGGCGAGGACCCCCGCCGCACCGAGGCCCATGATGCCCAGGACGACGCGTCGCCCGACGGGAGTGCCCTTCTGCTCCGTGCCCTGCTCCTGCATGACCCCATGGGACCACGGATCGAGGGGACCGGCTACCGCAGAGTCCTTACGGACTGGTGACGTCCCCACCCCACCGCCGAGTGGTCACTGCGCGCACGCTTCCGCGAGTGGTCACTGCGCGCACCGCTGCGGCGAGTGGTCACTGCGCGCACATCTCGGCCAGGGTGGTGACCGTGGCCCAGTTGCGGGCGGTGCCATCGGTGAGGGGGCTCGACGACCCGGGGTGCAGCGACCGGGCCAGCACGCTGTCACCGAACCCGTCCGGTGTGTGCAGGTAGGCGACGTGGCCGACGATCGTCACCGTGTCCCGGCTGCCCTTCGCCGCTGCGGCCGACTGCCGGTGAGCGACCGCGTGGAGCATGGCCTCGGTGGGTGCGTACGGCAGGACGATCGCATGCAGCCGCTTGGGGTCCTGCACGTCCGGGTACGGGTTCGCGTCGATGACGCCGAGCAGCGCGTCGCAGGTCAGGGCCACGGCAGGGATGTCGAGCTGGAACTCGCGGGCGATGACCGCTCGTACGTGTGCGGCCACCGCCTCGGGGTCCTTCGCAGGCGCGGAAGCCACGATGTTGCCGGACTGGATGTACGTGCGGACGTCCGTCAGGCCTGCCGCCGCCAGGGACGCGCGCAGGTCCGCCATCGGCAGCCGGTTGTGACCGCCGACGTTGATCCCGCGAAGCAGCACGACGAACCTGGGCATCACGACTCCACCAGACGGGCGACCCACGTGGCGCGCAGGGTGCTGGCGGTCACGGGCTCGTCGGTGTACTCGTCGGTCACCGACACGAGGCCCAAGCCGGCGTCCGACAGTGCCGCGCGGACGTCCGCTTCCGCATGCACGTACTGGACGTGCTCCTCGGAGAATGAGTCGGCCGGGTCGGCAGCGACCAGGTCGATGACCGTGACGCATCGCCGCGTGGCATCGTCGACGAAGCTCCTCAGCACGAACCGGGTGCCGTCGTCCTGGCCTTCGAGCACCGGGTTGTCACGCAGGAGGTCGAGAGCGGCGTCCGCATGGAGGTCGAAGACGAGCCAGCCGCCGGGTCGCAGGCGGGTGGCCAGGGCGCCCAATGCTGCGCGGAGGTCGGGCAGGGACAGGTAGTTCAGGCCATCGAGCGTCGACACGGCTGCGTCGAAGGGGCCGTCGAGCGGGACTCCTGCCGGCAGCTCCGGCAGCGCGGCGTGCTCGAGGAGGACGTCGTCCCCGAGCAGCACTCGGGCACGGGCCAGCATCGAGGCGGACGCGTCGACGCCGACGACGTCGAGTCCCCGGTCCATCAGGGCCTGGGTCATCAGCCCCGTCCCGCAGCACACGTCCAGCACACGGTGAACCTGGTCACCGGACCAGCGCTCGCAGGCCCAGTCGGCCCACGCAGAATGGCAGGGGTCCACGACGAGCTCGTCGTAGACCCCTGCCAGACGGGCGTAGCCGTCGAGAGTGCTCAGATGCCGAGGGCCTTCGCCTTGGCCGACGCGAACTCCTCGTCGGACAGGATGCCCTTGGCGTGCAGGTCGGCCAGCTGGGTGAGCTTGGCGGACATGTCGTCCTCGGCCGGGGCCGCGGCGGGGGCGGGGGCGGCGGCAGCCGCCTGCTGCTGGGCAGCGGCCTGACGCTCCAGCGACTCCTCCTCGTACTTGCCCTGCTGCCGGCGGGCGACGCGGCCGGATACCGCTGTGGCGGTGCCGGCGACGACTGCTGTGCGTGCTGCCATGCGCATGAGTCCCATGGTGGTTCCTCTCGGTTCGGTGTGAGGGGTGCCCCGCCTCAGGCGGAGACGACCTCGTTGACGACGACGGCGGGGATGCGGATCTGGTCGATCACGATGGCGTCAGCGCGGGCGAACGCCCCAACGAGATCCTGCATCCAGGTGTTCTCGTAGGCGATGAGCAGCGCCGAACTGTTCTCCGGGAGGTCCTCGCTGATCTCGTCAGCATCCTCCTCGTTGAGGGCCCCGGGCTGCATGACCTCGACGTCGACGAACGCGGCTCCCTCGGGGCCGAGGTCCTCGATCGCCAGGGTCGCGACGGTGCCGTCGGCGTCCTTGACCACGAACAGAATGTCGATGACGCGGATGACGCCCTTGTCGACCTGCTCGAGGATTGCCGGCACGATCTCGCCGCTGAACTTGTTGCCCGGGAAGCCGATGATGTACACGTCGACGGGGCCGAGAGGCATGGTGTCTCCTTGGTGGGATAGCGGTCTCGCCACATGCGGCGGCCGTTCATTCGGAGGCTAGCAGGGGCAAGCGGTTGTCGGCTCCCCCAATCCGGGTGAGGGAGGG
>JAHECS010000012.1:0-14542 GCA_024641635.1 Actinomycetes bacterium
CCGCCGCCTGCTCCGCCGCTGCCTGCTCCGCCGCTGCCTGCTCCGCCGCTGCCTGCTCCGCCGCTGCCTGCTCCGCCGCCGTCTGCTCCGCCGCCGCCTGGGCCGCCGCTTCCTCGGCTGCCTGCTCCGCCGCCGCCTGCTCCGCCGCCGCCGGGGCTCCCGAGACGCCCTCGGCAGCCGTCGCGTAGCTCGAGGCAAGCTTTCCGCCCACCAGCGCGACGCCCACCGTGATCACCACGGCAACCAGGGCGATGAGAAGCGCGTACTCCACCGCGGAAGCACCGCGGTCGTCGCGCTGGGCGATGCGGAAGGTCGCAACTCGTCGTGTCATGCCCTGAAGTGTTCAGAAGCCAACTCACGGAACTCTCACGACCGACTCTGCGTTGTCGATCGGTGCCCGAAGCAACCTCTCGATAGCCTCGAGGAGTGTCCGAATCCGCGGAAATGCCCGCCGTGCTTCGCCTGTCCAGCCGGGTGGTCTATGAGAACCCCTGGATGCGCCTCACGGAGGACGAGGTTCGGCGAATCGACGGCTCGACCGGTCTCTACGGCGTCGTTCACAGCCCCGACTTCGTCCTCGTGATCCCGTTCGACGGTGAGCGATACCACCTGGTCGAGCAGTATCGCTACCCCGTCGGAGCTCGCCTGTGGGAGTTCCCGCAGGGGTCGGCCGGCGATCCCGCGACCACGACCCCGGAGGAGATGGCCCGGATCGAACTCGCGGAGGAGGCCGGGCTCGCTGCCGCGACCCTCGTGCACCTCGGATTCCTTCACGAGAGCTACGGCCGCACGACCAACGGCTTCCACGCCTACTACGCGACCGGTCTCACGGCCGCCCCTGCACCCCGAGACCACGAGGAGCAGGACCTGCGCACCGGGGATTTCACCCTCGACGAGATCTGGGCGATGGTCGACGCCGGCACGATGACCGACTCGACCTCGCTGGCCGCGATGTGCCTGCTGGAGCGGCACCGGAGCACCAACCTCGCCGCGGATTCCCCGTAGGCGCAGCTCAGTCGTGCGGCGCCCAGTTCGGACGACGCTTCTCCAGGTAGGCGGTCATGCCCTCGCGCGCCTCGTCAGATGCGAACAGCTCAGCCGACATGGTGGCCGCCATGTCGAAGCCGGCGTGCGCATCCAGTGCCGGGACACGACGCAGCAGCTCCTTCGTCCGGGCCAGGGCCTGGGGGCCACACTCAAGGAAGGTCGTCACGGACGCGTCGACCGCCGTATCAAGCTCGTCGGCCGGCACCACCCGGGTGACGAGTCCCGAGCGCAGCGCCCTCTCGGCGTCCACGCGCTCGCCAGTGAGGAGGAGCTCCTGAGCTTCACGCCGGTGCATGACCTGCAGGCACACGACGGAGATGACCGCGGGGGCGAGGCCGATCCGCACCTCGCTGAACGCGAACCGGGCGTCCGCGGACGCGATCGCCACGTCGCACGCGGCGACCAGGCCGTTGCCGCCGCCGGCGACGTGACCCTGGATCCTTCCCACGATCGGCTTGGGGTGCGCGAGCATCGCGCTGAGCACACCGACGAGCGCCTGCGGCCCGCTGCCCGCGAAGCCGGCCTCGTCGCCGCCGACAGCGGCGGACAGGTCCGCGCCCGCGCAGAAGGTCGACCCCGTGCCGGTGAGCACGATCGCCCGTACGCCCGGGTCGCCAGCCGCTTGACCGAGGTGGCGGACCAGCTCCGACATCGCGGCCGCGTCGAGCCGGTTCCGTGATTCCGGCCGGTCCAGCGTGATCGTCGCAACGGAGTCCGCCACGTCGTAGCGCACTCCGGTCACGGGCGACCCATCCCCTCGAGCATGGTGATGATCCGAAGCATCACCTCGTCGGCACCGCCACCGATGCTGCCGAGTCGGCAGTCCCGGTAGTAGCGCGCGACCCACATCTCCTCGGCATAGCCCATACCCCCGTGGAACTGGACACAAGCGTCGGCGACCTTCCGGCTGAGCCGGCCGCTGTTGAGCTTCGCGACCGTCGCGGCCCGGGTGACGTCCTCCCCAGCGACGTACCGCTCCGCGGTGTGGTGGAGGAAGCCCTGCACGATGTCGATCTCAGCGACGAGCTCGGCGATCGTGTACTGGATGTACTGGTTCGCCAGCAGCGGCTTCCCGAAGGCTTCCCGCAGCTGCAGGTACTCGAGCGTGCGGTCGATGGCGCGCCGCGCGCCAGTGACGGCCATGTACGAGATCCACAGTCGCTCGTCCTGGAACTGGGACATCTGCATCTGGAACCCGCGGCCCTCCTCGCCGATCGTGTGGCGCACCGGCACCCGCACGTCGTCGAGGACGAGCTCGGCCGTGTCCGAGGAGTTGTTGCCCATCTTCTTGATCTTGCGGCCGACGCTGAACCCGGGCGAGCTCGTCGGCACGATGATCATGCTCATCCCCTGATAGCCGCCCTCGTCCGACGTACGGGCGAGCAGGCAGATCCAGTCCGACTGGGTCCCTGTGGTGATCCACATCTTCCGCCCGTTGATCACCCAGTCGTCACCGTCTCGTCGTGCACGGGTCGTGATGCCGGCGACGTCGGAACCGGCGCCCGGCTCGCTGACCGCGATCGAGCACACCAGGTCGCCGGCGAGGGTCGGCACGAGGAACTCACGCTTGAGCTCGTCGCTCCCGTACCGCGCGAGGGCCGGGGTCGCCATGCCCGCCTGGACGGCGATGGCCATGGGCACGCCTCCGCAGTCGGCCCGACCCAGCTCCTCCGCCAGGACGGTCGTGAACGAGTGGTCCGCTCCGCCACCGCCGTACTCGGGGTCGTACTCCAGCCCGAAGGCTCCGATCGCACCGAGCTTGGGGAACAGCTCGTGGGCCGGGAAGATCTCCGCCTCCTCCCACTCGTCGCAGTAGGGGTTGATCTCGTCCTCGACGAGCTTGCGGACCGACTTCCTGAACTGGTCGTGCTCCGGCGTGAACAGCATCATGTTCCTTCCTTGTCGATCAGCCCGAGGGCGCGTGCCCACAGCTCCGTGAGGGTCCGACGTGCCCGTGGATCCGGGGACAGGTCCTCGGTGACCTCGTCGCCTCCGACCATCCAGTGCCGCGCGAAGCCCTCGACCATCGCGCACAGCGCGGCAGCCGAGATCCGGGGGTCGATGGTCGCGGCGGCCAGCCCCTCTCGCTGCATGGATCCGATGGACTTCGCGACACGATCCACGTGCGTGCGCCGCAGGTTCGTCAGGACGGCGCGGAACGAGGAGTCGTCGACGGCTGCCTGGGCCACGACCTCGAGCAGGCGAGCGGTATCGCGGTGGACCTCGAGATATCGCTCGTTCGCGATCGCGATGCGCTCGATCGGATCGCTCACATCAGGAGTGCTCAGGACCGAGTACATGTCCTCGGTGATGGAGTCGACGACCGCGTGGAGCGCATCCTCCTTGGTCGGGAACCACGTGTAGACCGTGCCATGGCTCACGCCGGCGGCCGTGGCGATGTCGCCCATGCGAGTTCCGTTGAACCCGCGCTCCTCGAACACAGCCCGGGCCGCCACCACCAGCCGCGCCCGGGTCCGACGACCTCGATCCGACAGCGGTGTGCGCCCACCCTCGGCCAGCGCGGTCACGTGCCCTCCCCGAGAAGGACGGACGGGATGTCCACGAGCCTGGCGCGGAGCTGCTCGCCCAGGCCCTTCGCCTGCGGGTCCACCCGCGAGGTCTCGGCCACCCCTCGGCCCAGGAGGCCGTGGATGACGACGTTGACCGCGCGCAGGTTCGGCAATGGGTGCACGTCGATGCGCAGGCCCCCGGTCTCGGGCAGCAGCCGGCGAACGCCGTCGACGGTGAGAACCTCGACCAGCCATGCGTACCTCGCGTCGGCCAGCTCCTCCTCGGACTCGGTCGCGTCGAGGTCCGCGTCGTTTCCGTGGGCGAGATCCACACCGGCCGACTCGCGCGGCGATCGGACCCACAGGCCGACGTTGGCCGCGCCCCCCTTGTCACCACTGCGGGCGCCGACGAAGCTACCCAACGGACGCCGGACGGTGCTCATGGCGACACCTCCGTCGGCCCGTCGACCGTGACCAGAACGTCGACGTGCTCACGGGCCACCGTGCTCGGCCAGTAGACGCCGAAGGGGCTGGCGGGGCCGGGGGGCGTCGTGGGGAACAGGCCCGGGTAGGAGGACAGCGTCGCCTCGATCACGCGCGTCGTGAACGCCTTGCCGACGCGGTCGGCGTCCGGATCCTTCACGGTGATGCGCAGGAGCGACTGCGCCTGGTCCGGCCACGCGGGATCCTCGACCGCACTGAGGCTGAGGCCGACGGCGAGCTCCGTGACATCGAGCGTCGACTCATCCGCCAGGGACTGAGGGTCGTCGCGGAGCTGGCGGGACCGTTCGAGGGAGACCCCGGTGACAGTGCGCAGTGCGAGGTCGGCCTTCGACTCCGGATCGAGGCCGGTCAGCACGAGGGTGAGGGAGTTGCGGAACCCGCCGAGGTAGTTCATCGCCACCTTGAGCCGCTCGGGCGGAGCGACTCCCGTGGTGCCGCTGACGAGCACGCGGTCGTGACCGACCTGCCGAAGGCGGATGGTGTCGAAACGCGCCGAGACGTCGGGGTTGAGGTATTCCGGACCGGCGATCTCGTACAGGAGCTGCGCGGTGACGGTCCCCTCCGTGACCATGCCCCCGGATCCGCCGTGCTTGGTGATCACCGCGCTCCCGTCACCGGCCACCTCGGCAATCGGCAGCCCGGGGTGCTCGAGGCCGGGCACATCACGGAAGAAGGCGTAGTTGCCGCCCGTCGCCTGCGCCCCGCACTCGATCACGTGACCGGCGACGAGTGCGCCGGCCAGGGCGTCCAGGGCCGCTTGGTCGCCAGCGCGCGCAGCCGCGTAGTCCCAGCCGTGCCACCAGGCCGCCGGACCGATGACGAGGGCCGCATCCGTCACCCGCCCGGTAACAACCACGTCGGCACCCTGGGCGAGCGCCGACGTGATCGACTCGCCCCCCAGGTAGGCGTTGGCGGTGACCGGCTTGACCCCGACCTGCGACAGCGTCTCGCCGGTGTCGAGGTTGACGAACGCCTCCCCCTCCGCGACGAGCTCGGACATGCGGGGCATGAGATCGTCCCCGGAGACGACGCCCACGCGAACCGCGATGCCGAGACGGTCACCCAGTTCAGTCACCGACTGGCCGAGCAGCCCGGGATCGAGGCCGCCTGCGTTGCTCACGACGCGGATGCCCCGGTCGACGCAGGTGCCCAGGATCTCCTCGAGCTGCGTGAGGAACGTGCCCGCGTACCCGTTGCCCCGCTTGAGCTTCTGGCGGACGAGGATGAGCATGGTCAGTTCGGCGAGCCAATCCCCAGTGAGCACGTCGATGGGGCCGTCCTCGACCATCTCCCTCGCCGCCGAGAGGCGGTCACCGAAGAAGCCGCTGCAGTTGGCGATCCGCACCGGCGCCCTCATGTCGTCGCCTCCTCGACGGGTTCGATCTCAACGACGAGGGCGTGCGCATCGACGGACTGACCCACCTCGACGAGCACTCGCGTCACGACTCCATCCGCATCGGCACGGATGCTGTGCTCCATCTTCATCGCCTCGAGGACGACGAGCACCCTCCCCGCTTCGACGACATCCCCCTGCGCCACCTGCACGCCCGTGATCGTGCCCGGCACCGGCGTGACGGCACCGTGACCCACCGCGTCCCGCGAGTGGTCCGGGAATCGCGGTGCCAGGGTCCACGCCGAGGCGTGGATGCCGTCGTCGACGAACACCTCGTCCCCGTAGCGCGCCACGGTGCAGCGCGCTGCGACGCCGCCGACCGACACGGTCACGATCGTCGGACCATCGGCCGAGCCCCGGGCCACATCCGCGGTGGCATCCTCGATGCGTTCGCCCTCGAGGGCGAACGCCGCGGTGAACGGAATATCAGGAGTGCGCGCGATCCGAATACCGAGGCGACCACGACCCCGGTCCACCAGGATCGTCGTCGCGTCGCTGCCGCCGCGCCGGATCGCAGTGACCGACTCGGGCACCCCGGGCACGTTGCGCCAGCCCGGATGCACACGCGCGTCGGCGTCCGGCTCGCACACCGCGACTGCGAGGGCGATCGCGTGACGCTGCTCGTCCTCTGGGCACGCGACGGGAGCCAGCAGATCGGGATGCTCGTCCAGGAACGACGTGGTCGTCGCGCCCGCCAGGAACGCTGGGGACCGCACGATCGCGGCGAGAGAGTCACGGTTGGTGGCGGGCCCGTGCAGCGTCAGGCGGGAGAGCCCATCGGCGAGAACCGCTGCGGCCTCAGTCCGCGACGCCCCGTGCGCGATCACCTTGGCGAGCATGGGGTCGTAATGCGGAGTGATGACGCTCCCGTCCGTGACGCCGGCGTCCACGCGCAGCGACGGCTCGGCTGCATGGCCGAACCGGTGCATCGTCCCGGTACCGGGCCGGTAGTCATGGGCAGGATCCTCGGCGTACAGCCGGGCCTCGATGGCATGGCCGCTGGCGATGATCTGGTCCTGGGCGAGTGGCAGGGGCTCGCCCTGCGCGACAGCGATCTGCCAGCCCACAAGGTCGATGCCCGTGATCGCCTCGGTGACGGGATGCTCGACCTGCAGCCTGGTGTTCATCTCCAGGAAGTAGAACTCCTGATCGTCGCCCTCGCCGAAGACCATGAACTCCACCGTGCCCGCGCCCTCGTAGGCAATCGCGCGCGAGAGCGATACGGCAGCGTCATGCAGTCGCTCACGGACCCCGGCGGTGACCCCCGGCGAGGGCGCCTCCTCGACAACCTTCTGATGTCGACGCTGGATCGAGCACTCGCGCTCGAACAGGTGCACGACGGTGCCGTACCGGTCCCCGAACACCTGGACCTCGACATGGCGGGCGCCGGCCAGGTAGCGCTCGACGAACACCGTGTCGTCGCCGAAGGCGCTGGCGGCCTCGCGTCGCGCGCTCTGCAGATCAGCGAGGAGGCTGGTGGGGTCCGTGACGACGCGCATGCCCTTGCCCCCACCACCGGCACTCGCCTTGACGAGAAGCGGGTACCCGACAGTCGCACAGGCGAGGACCGCATCGTCGTCGCTGAGGCCCCGAGGAAGCTCGGCGCCAGGGACCAGGGGCACGCCGGCCTCCGCCGCAATGCGCTTGGCCTCGACCTTCAGCGCCATCGCCTCGATCGACTCCGGCGTGGGTCCGATCCAGGTCAGTCCGGCCTCGCCAACGGCGCGGGCGAAGCCCGGGTTCTCGGAGAGGAATCCGTAGCCGGGGTGGATCGCATCGGCCCCTGCGGCCAGCGCCGCCGCGATGAGCTGCTCGCCGTCCAGGTAGGTGTCCGCACTCGAGACGCCCGGCAGCCGGACCGAACGATCGGCCTGGGCGACATGCGGGGCAGCTGCGTCGACGTCCGAGTGGACGGCGACCGTCTCGATGCCGAGGCGTCGAGCCGTATGGATCACCCGGCTTGCGATCTCGCCCCGGTTGGCGATGAGGATGCGGCGGATGCGCGGAGTCATCGTCATCACATCCGGAAGACGCCGAAGGCGTCGGTGCCGGCAACGGGCGCGGAGTGGACCGCCGAGAGGGCGAGGGTGAGCACCGTGCGAGTGTCGCGGGGATCGATGATGCCGTCGTCCCACAGTCGGCCGGTGGCGAAGAGGGCCGTGGACTCGTCCTCCACCTGCTGCTCGAAGGCGTCGCGGATCGGAGCGAACGCCTCCTCGTCCCATTCCTGCCCTGCCGCCTCGGCCTTCTGGCGGGCGACGATCGTGAGAACGCCGGCCAGCTGCTTGGGGCCCATGACGGCGATCCGGTGGTTGGGCCAGCTGAAGATGAAGCGAGGGTCGTAGGCGCGGCCGGCCATGCCGTAGTTGCCTGCGCCGTACGAGGCACCCATCATCAGCGTGATCATGGGGACGCCGCAGTTGCTCACGGCGTTGATGAGCTTGGCGCCGTCCTTGATGATGCCGCCCTGCTCGTAGCGCGTTCCGACCATGAATCCGGTGATGTTCTGGAGGAAGAGGATGGGCACGTCCATCCGGTTGCACAGCTGGATGAACTGCGCTCCCTTGTGCGCCTCCTCGCTGAAGAGGATGCCGTTGTTGGCCAGAACGCCGACGGGGTAGCCGTTGACGTGGCCCCAGCCCGTCACGAGGGTCGTGCCGTACAGCGGCTTGAACTCGTCGAACTCGCTCGCGTCGAGGACGCGGGCGAGGACCTCGCGGGCCTCGAAGGGGATGCGGATGTCGGCCGAGGCGATGCCGAGGAGCTCCTCCGAGTCGTACAGCGGGGGACGCGGGATCGCCGCCGGCCCGGGACCGGCCTTCCGCCAGCCGAGGTGGCCGACGATGTCACGCCCGATGCGCAGGGCATCCGCCTCGTCGAGCGCGAGGTAGTCGGCCAGGCCCGACACGCGGGCGTGCATCTCGGCGCCGCCGAGCGACTCGTCGTCGGCGTCCTCGTCGATGGCCATCTTCACCAGGGGCGGCCCGCCCAGGTAGACCCGCGCGGCGTCCTTCTGGAGCACGACGTAGTCGCTCATTCCCGGTACGTACGCCCCACCGGCGGTCGAGGATCCGAAGACGAGCGTGATGGTCGGGATGCCGGCGGCCGACAGCCTCGTGAGGTTCCGGAAGGACGCTCCGCCGGGGTTGAAGACATCGACCTGCTTCGTCAGGTCGGCACCTCCGGACTCGGTGAGCGAGATCAGCGGCAGCCGGTTGACGCGAGCGATCTCCATGGCACGGAGCGCCTTCGTGACGGTGATGGGCGATTGGGAGCCGCCCTTGACCGTCGGGTCGTTCCCGCTGATGACGCACTCGACTCCACTGACGCGGCCGATGCCGGTCACCAGGCCGGCACCGACGGCGTCATCGGTTCCCCAGCCGGCGAGCGGCGACAGTTCGAGGAAGGGTGATCCGCGATCGAGGAGCAGGCCGATGCGCTCGCGCGGGAGCAGCTTGCCGCGACCGCGGTGCCGCGCCACGGTGCGCGCGTTCTTCTCAGGGTCCGCGGTGCCTCCACCCGAGGCGATCCCGGCGTAGAGGGCGTCGATGTCGTCCAGCGCGGCCAGCAGCGCGGCTCGGTTCGCCGCGTACTCCTCCGAGCGCAGGTCGACATGCGTGCGGAGGACCGGGGCCATGAAACTGACGCTAGCGTCAAGTTGATACGCGCGTCAATATCTCCCACTAGGGTGCGGGCATGACCGACGCGGCCGATCCCCTCTCCGTCCTCGCTCCCGGCTGCCTCGACGGGCGGGTCGGCCTCGTGACCGGCGGCGGCACCGGCATCGGCCGGGCCACCGCCCTCGCCCTTGCCCGCCTCGGGGCCCGAGTCGTCATCATCGGCCGACGCGAGGACAAGCTGGCCGAGACGGTGGCCCTCGCCCCAGCAGACGCGCCCATCACCGCTGTCAGCGCTGACCTGCGGGAGTTCGACCAGGTGGACGCGGCGCTCGACGGGATCCTGACCGAGTGCGGTCGCATCGACCTGCTCGTCAACAATGCCGGCGGCCAGTTCCTGGCCCCCGCCGAGACCGTCTCAGCCAACGGGTTCCGCGCCGTCACGCGCCTCAACCTCGACGCTCCGTGGTACCTGACGACGCGCGTGGCGGCGCGTTCGATGATCCCGAACGGATACGGCAAGGTCGTCAGCGTCACGATGACCCCGCGACGCGGCATCCCCTACATGGCGCACTCCTCGGCTGCCCGGGCCGCCGTGGAGAGCCTGACCAAGACGCTGGCCGTCGAATGGGGTCAGTACGGGATCCGTCTCGCAGCAGTGGCCCCGGGAATCGTCCACACGGACGCCTGGGAGGGCTACGGCCTCGACCCCGCGAAGGTGGCGGAGTCGATGCTGCTGAAGCGCCTCCAGACACCCGAGGAGGTGGCGGCCATCATCGCCTTCTGCCTGTCCCCCGCCGGGGACTACATCACCGGGACGACGCTCGCCGCCGACGGCGGATGGGACCTCGTGGGGCCGTTCCCCGCGATGTGACCGAGCAGGCGCTCCGCCACCCAGCCGACCCTGTCGGCCACCTGGGCCGGCGTCCCCGACGGGTTCATCACCTGGCTGAGGACGAGGCGGGCGATCGCGTCCGCGACCACGTCGACGTCGGGTTGCTCAGGCTCCCCCGACCGCGCGGCCAGATGGCCGGCCAGGACGGCTCGGGCTCCCTCGAGCACCCCGCCGGCGTCTGTCGCGAGCATCGGAAGCAGCTCGGCGCTCCCACCTTCGTGCACGGACAGCATCGTGCGGAGAAGCGGCGTCCCGGCGGCCCGCGACATGACGCGGGCCGTCGCCGCACGGATGGCATCCACCGGATCGTCGGGGTGCTCCTCGAAGGCCGCATCGACGACCGCAAGGAAGCCGGCGAGCTCATGCCGGACCATGGCCTCGGCGAGCAGTGGCTTGGACCCGACCTCGTTGTAGACGGTCTGGCGGCTGACGCCGACATCGTCGGCGAGGCCACCCATGGTCAGCGCTGCCCAGCCGCGCTCAGCGGTCAGGACGATGGCCGCCGTGATGATCCGCTCCCGCGTCGAGGGGCGCGCGCCGACGGTCGTCACGATCGGGAGGCTGGCACGAAGTCGGCCTTGTCGCGAACGCCGCAGTCCGGACACGTCCAGCGCTCGGGCACATGGGCCCATGGGGTCCCGGCGGGGAAGCCCTCTCGCACGTCCCCGCGGGCCGCGTCGTAGACGTATCCGCAACCCGGGCACCGCACCACGGGTTCATCCCCGGCCGCCCCCGTCTGAGCCGGCAACGGCGGCGGCGCCGTGACTGCTGTGGATGCCGATCGCGGGTGCGCGGCGAGCACAGCGGACCGCCGACGCGGCGAGATGTTCGCACGACTCATGTCCCCGTCGAAGTGCCCGAGTACCCGAGAATCCATGACCCGGCGCCAGGCCGGTGGCACGAGCGCGAGCAGGATCATGCCCGCGTAGCCGGTGGGCAGCACCGGAGACTCCTGGTAGTCACGGAGCGCCTGGTAGCGCCGAGTCGGGTTCGCGTGATGATCGCTGTGCCGCTGGAGGTGGTACAGCAAGACGTTGGTGGCGATGTTGTTCGAGTTCCAGCTGTGGCTCTGATCGACGCGCTCGTACCGCTCCCGGCCGGGCGCGCCCACGACCTGACGCAGCATCCCGTAGTGCTCGAGGTAGTTCACCGCCTCGAGGAGCGTGATCCCGACGAGGGCCTGGATCACCAGGTACGGCAGGACGCCGGGCCCGAGCCAGAGGACCATGACGATCCACAGCGCCGCCGACATGAGCCAGGCGTTGACGACGTCGTTGCCGAGGCGGAACGGGTGCAGCCGCCGCAGACCGAACCTCCGCCTCTCGATGCCCCACGCACTTCGCAACGACCCGAGTACCGTGCGCGGCCAGAACGCATAGAAGCTCTCGCCCACTCGGCTGCTCGCCGGATCCTGGGGCGTCGCGACGCGCACGTGGTGTCCGCGGTTGTGCTCGATGTAGAAGTGGCCGTACCAGCTCTGCGCGAGCGCGATCTTGGCCAGCCAGCGCTCGTGGCTCTCCCGCTTGTGCCCCAGCTCGTGCGCCGTGTTGATGCCCAGCCCGGCGACGAATCCCGCGGTGACGGCGAGACCCACCCGATCGGTCACGGAGACGTCGGCGGTCCCGATGAACCAGAAGGCGGCGAGGAAGCCTGCGTACTGGATCGGCAGGAAGCAGAAGGTGAGCCAGCGGTAGTAGCGGTCCTTCTCGAGTCGGGCGATGGCCTCGTCAGGAGGGCTGGACCGGTCGAGTCCGGTCATGAGGTCGATCAGCGGGACGACTCCGAGGATGACGATCGGGCCCAGCCAGAACCACACGGCCCAGCCCGTCCACGTCGCCAATCCGATCGCGGCGAACGGCAGCGCGGGCATCACGAGCGCCATGAGCCACAGTGCCCGCTTGCCGTCCCGCCATTCCTCGGCCACGATCCGCCCTCTCGGTGAGTTTACAGATCGTATGCATGTGTAAACCTCCGCACAAGGCCGCGCCCCGCATTCTTGGCGTCATAGCAGGCCCGGTCCGCGCGCTGCATGAGCTCGTCGATACTGACCGACTCGACCCCGTCGATCATGGCCAGGCCCACGCTGAGTCCCACGCCCGGAGTCCCCGGGAAGCCCTCCGCCCGACAGGAGTCAACGGCGCGGGTCATGGACTCGGCGATGCTGAGCCCCCGCTCCTCTGGACAGTTGTTCAGGATGGCCGCGAACTCGTCGCCACCGATCCGGGCGACGACGTCCCTCTCGCGGATGCTCCCGCTCAGCGCCCTGGCAACCGCGGCGAGCATGGCATCTCCGGCATCGTGGCCCGCGGTGTCGTTCACCGCCTTGAACCCGTCGAGGTCCATGAAGAGCAGGACGTGACGGGACGCCTCATCGACAGCCCGATCGCGCGACATGCGAAGCAGCTCGATGAAGGCACGGCGGTTGAACAGGCCCGTGAGCGAGTCGTGGTTGGCCTCGAAACTGCTGATCTCCGCGTCCCTGCGAGCTCGTCGCTCGGTGCCGGTGAGCAACAGGAGGAAGGCCTCCAGCAGCAGCGTCACGGCGAGCCCTGAGAGCAGGACCTCGGGCGATGCGCTGGGCGGCGCCAACCCGTCGACCCCCCATGTCGGCTGGACGATGAGCTCCCATGTCCGCCCACCGACCTCCCGCGTCTGCGCGACCCGGCGTGGCGCTCCGCGCTCGTCCATCGAGCCTCGGGTGGCGAGCACCACGGGGCCCTCACCTTCGGTCACGTCGAGCAGCTGCAGGTCCACACCGTCGAAGGCGGGAGAGTCGAAGGTTGCGGCGAGCAGATCGTCCGTGAGGTAGACCCCCACCGCAAAACCCTGGATCGCCTCAGCGCGCTCGGCGGTCGTCGCGGGGACGACGCCGCCGCGGTACACGGGCAAATACACCAGCACTCCCGGTTGGCCGGCTTCGCCCACCACCAGTTCGATCGGCGGAGTCGCCCTCGCCTCTCCGGAGTCACGGGCCGCGAGCACCGTCTGGGCACGCCGTTCACCGGACATGACGTCGAAGCCGACCGCCTCGGCGTTCTCGGACAGCGGCTCGATGAAGGCGACGACCACATGGACTGGCCGATCTGCGACCGGCACGACGACGCCCTCGGCGGAGCGCTCGGTCACGTCGAACCCGGGAACCCCGCCCTCCGTCCGCATCCAGTCAACGAAGGCGGGCAGCTGCTCGTTCGGCACCCATGCATCCCAGGCGAGCGCCCGCAGGCCCCGTGGGTCTGCGAGGGCGCCGCGAGTGAACGTGGCGAACTCACGGCGGGAGACGGCATCCGACGACGTCACAAGACCGCTGATGCCCACGAGGCCGGCAAGCTGGCGTTCGAGAGTGACATCGAGCCGGGCCTCGGCCTCCAGCGCGACGCGACCGACGATCCTGTCCTGCACCGAGACCTCGACCGCGGCGTCCGAGAGGAAGAACCACGAGGCGATCAGCACGACCGTCAGCGACGGGATGGCCACCGTGAGCCGCCGTCCGGCCCAGACTCCGCGCCAAGGTGGCAGCAGCATCAAGGTGATCGGTGCGAAGACGATGACGCCGATGGAGTCGCCCACCCACCAGTTCAGCCACGGCATGACGAAGCCGCTCGTGGGGACGATCCCAGCCCACAGCTGCGCAGACAATCCGATCGTCGCGCTCACCAGGCAGGCGAGGGGTCCCGCGAGGACGAGGAAGCGCACGATGTCCCCGGCGGTGGCCAGTGCGAGCCGAGGATCGACCGTGCGCCGCACCAGCGCCGCCCCAACAGCCGCCTGAAGCACCACCCCCGAGGCCACGGCAGCCACCGCGACGATGGCCGTCACTGAATTCGGGACCGCGCCCACCACCTGCGGCCCGGTGACCAGCACCGAACCCAGGAACACTCCTGGCGCGAGGCGCCACCCGTAGGTCAGGACGACCGCCATGGCGATGCCGGCGGCCGGCCATACGGGGGCGGCCAGCCCCCATTCACCCTGGACGACCAGGCCGACTGCTCCCAGCGCCGCGTAGGCGAGGGCAACGACGAGGTTGAGGCCGACAACGCGCCACGGTCCGACCGCCACAGGCATGGGCACCTCCCCTTGGGCCGACCCGCACCACGAGGCTACGTGGACAGAGCGCACGATTGCCAGCCACGCCGTGATGCCGACTCCGGAACCACAACGCGCGGGTCGGCGTCGCCGCGTCCCGGACGGGACCTTCGGCCGTGGCATCTGCGGGACAATGGAAGTGGAGAGACCCACGTTGGGAGGTGTCTCAGATGTTGGCCAACAATGTCACACGCAGTTTCGGCCCCGCCCGTGCCCCGTCGGCGCACATGCCTTCAGCGCACGTGGCGTTCTCGATGCCCATGGGGGTGCCCGTAGCCGGGGTGCCCAGCCCGCCGACTCCTACCGCGCAGCTGCCTCAGCGCCAGGAGCACGGGGAGCACCACGGTCGTCTGTATGCGGTGATCGCACTGATCGCCACGGTTCTGGTTCTCGGCACGATGGCCGCCTACCGCTACGTCACGATCCAGGAGGTCACACCGGTGACCACTGCCGTGTCGGCGGTTCCGGCCGAGTACGCAGGCGTCAGCATCCC
>JAHECS010000012.1:14642-31363 GCA_024641635.1 Actinomycetes bacterium
CCGGCCGAGTACGCAGGCGTCAGCATCCCCCAGGCCATGCGCCTGTCCGACGCCGCCGCCGTCACCACCGCCATCCCGGCCGAGTACGCAGGCGTCAGCATCCCGCAGGCCATGCGCCTGTCCGACGCCGCCGCCGTCACCACCGCCATCCCGGCCGAGTACGCAGGCGTCAGCATCCCGCAGGCCATGCGCCTGTCCGACGCCGCCGCCGTCACCACCGCCATCCCGGCCGAGTACGCAGGCGTCAGCATCCCGCAGGCCATGCGCCTGTCCGACGCCGCCGCTCAGTGATCCGAGGATCACATCACAGGGCCCGGGGCAACCCCGGGCCCTGTGATCGTGGCACCGGACCTGCCTCGTGAATCAAGCCCCGAAGCTTCTCGAATGGCCGGGCGAGGCCGCCGCTCAGCCCTGCTGCGCGGCGTGACGACCCGCAATGAATCCGAAGGTCATGCCTGGGCCAAGGGTTCCGCCCGCCCCGCCGTAGACGCCCGCCGTGGGCGAGGACATCGCGTTGCTGCACACGTAGAGACCCTCGATCGGCTTGTCATCCCAGTCGATGACCTGGCCATTCGCGTTCGGACGTGGACCGCCGCAGGTGCCCAGCACTCCGGACTCCATCTGGACCGCGTAGAACGGACCCTGGTCGATCACGCCCAGCGTTCGGTACGGCCCGTCGAAGGACCTGTCGCCCCAGAAGTTGTCGTACGTATTGTCACCGCGGCCGAACTCGGTGTCCCGCCCCGCGCGCACGTCCGCGTTGAAGCGTTCGACGGTCTCGTGGAGCACCGTGCCGTCGACGCCGATCTTGTCGCCGAGCTCCTCTACGGTGTCCGCGCAGATCGCCCAGCTGGGAGCCGCACCCGTGGTCGTGGTGTTGAAGAAGCGGTACGTGTCGACATATCGCTGGTCGACGATGATCCAGTACGGCAGGTTGACGTACTGATGTGAGCTGCCGTCGAAGTTGTGCAGCACGGGTCCGATGGCGTTGTAGTTGGCCGCCTCGTTCACGAAGCGCTTCGCCGCGCGGTTGACGAGGATGGAGCCTGGGCGGGTCCGCTCCGAGTTACCGATCAGGTAGTTGGCCTTGCCGCGTCCGTGCGCGGCCATCTCCTGGCTGGACTGGAGCCACCATGACTTGCCCATGTTGCCCAGGCTCGCGCCCACCTCCATCGCCATGAGCAGGCCGTCGCCCTCGCATTCGGGAACGCTCACTGGGCCGGTCATCGGACCGCGGAGGAACGAGTTGACGAGCTTCTCGTTCCACTCGAATCCACCCGTGGCGATGATGACCCCCTTCCGCGCCCCGACCCTCAGGTTCCTGCCCTCCTCCTGCGTCACCACACCCACGACCCGTGTGCCATCGGTGATGAGATGGCGCGCACGGGACTCACGATGCAGCGGGATGTTGCGGTCGAGGACGCCCTTGAGCAGGGAGCCGATCAGCGCCTGCCCCTGTCCCCGGCAGTCGCGCTCCTCGCGGTCGGCCATCGCCTCGTCGCCGAGATCCGGCGTGTAGTAGTCCTCGATCATGCTGGTGCGACGCGGCCAGCCGGTCTTCGGCGGGTTGACCCACTTGGCCCACGAGCCGAGCTCCGCGAACGGGAAGGCGTCGTTGTCCAGCGACCGACTGCCGAACTCCTTGGCGCCCTCGGCGTAGGACTGGTAGTCGGGGAAGCCGGGGAACAGTCGGAGGCGGACAGGCGTCTTCTCCTCGAACCAGCGGAGCATCTCGGGCCCCTCCTCGAGGAAGGCGCCGAGGGCCTCGGGGTCGAGATGTCCATCTTCGGCGAGGCCGTCGAGGTAGGCGACGACCTCTTCGAACGAGTCCTCCACGCCGTGCTCGGCCTGCTGGTCGTTCAGGGGGATCCAGAGCATCCCGCCCGACATCGCAGTCGTGCCGCCGATCATCCCGAACTTCTCCAGGATGAGGACCTCGCCTGCCCCGAAGTCGTGGGCCGCCAGGGCAGCCGTGAGTCCGGCACCTCCGGTGCCCAGGACGACGACGTCGACCTCCAGGTCGAAGTCGTCGGTCTGATCGCTCATGCGCACTCCCTACGGCCCTCGGGCGGGCATCGAGGCACTTACTTTACACACACTTACGTAAGTGTGTGTAGGGGTCTCGCTTCACTTTCGACGGCTCTGAGTCGGCCCTTACCCCGGGTCCGTCGTCACGACCGCGGGGCACCAGATCGAAGACATCGACGTTGACCGCCGGAGCAGAATGGGCTCATGGACGTGCAGGCCTGGAGGCGGCGCATGGGTAGCCCGATGAACGGTGCGATGTGGCTGGTGGCGATGATCGTCGTCATCGTCGGGATGGACCTGCTCTTCTTCCGCGACGCCACCTGGACGTGGGAGCGTCTGGCCGCCAACGTCGGTACGGTCCTGCTGTTCGGAGCCTTCTTCTTCCGGTTCGTCCTTCGCTCCTGACTGGCGATTCCGCATTCGCGCGCAGGACGGACGAAACCCGCCGCAGGCCCCTCGCGGGGTCCCACAGCGGGCCGTGGTCCGCCTGCCAGCACCGAGGTGTCGTCAGGCGTGTGTGGAGGTGCCGGGAATCGAACCCGGGTCCGTGCAGGCCTCTTCCGTTCTTCTACGTGTGTAGCCGCGCTCTCGCTTCTCGGCCCCCGCGCTTCGTGCGGCACTACGCGGTGGCGGCCCAGTCACTGCTTGGTTTTCCGCCCGCTCCCGTGACCGGAGCGATTGGTGAGTCCCCTAGCGACGCCAGCTCCCGACTCGGGGACGCATCGGGCTGACGGCAGGTTTATCCCTTACGCCGCGAGGGCGAAGTGGACCTGCGACTGCTTAGTGTTGGCAGTTATTTGTTTCCAAGGATGCTTAACGAGATCACCTTGGCTTCTCGACACGCTTCACCGGTCAAGACATCTGTCCGTCGAAACCTGTCACCCCCATGTTGAGTTATCAAGAACAGGCCCTGCGGAGCGGGCCTTCATCGATGGTACGCCGACCTCCCGCCGGGGCCAAACCTCCCCACGAGGCCGTCTCGCGCTGGACCCGCGGTCAGACCCCCGCCTGGCCACACCGTCATGACCCGGCGTCAACCGACGAGGACGGAGGCACCCGAATGGGTTGCGATCAACCCGGGTCGGGGCTCGCCAGCATTCGCTCGACGACATCGGCGAGGTTGCTGACGGGAAGCCTGCCGTCGAGTTCGGTGGTCGCGCCGCGGCGAAGCAACGGTTCCACCGTGTGGAAGTAGTGCTCGATCTCGGCCCGCTCTTCGGTGGTCTTGCCGTAGGGGTTGTTCGTCCGGCGCTGCACGCGGTCGAGGAGCACCTCCAACGGAGTGCTCAGGAGGACGACGTGCTCGAAGCGGTCGTAGAAGCGCCCCTGATTCTCCACGCCTCCGCTGACCACGAGGTCGCCGTGACGAGCCAGGAGCTCGCTCATCGCAGCTTCATCCCACGTCCCGTCAGGCTCGTGCCAGCT
This sequence comes from Actinomycetes bacterium, assembly GCA_024641635.1. Taxonomy (GTDB): domain Bacteria; phylum Actinomycetota; class Actinomycetes; order S36-B12; family S36-B12; genus UBA10649. The sequence continues at coordinate 18,096 of JAHECS010000012.1, forward strand.
GCCGTAGTCGGTGTCCACCGTGAGGTGGCCCCGTCGAGCCAGTTCGCCGAGAAGGGTCGACTTCCCGACCCCCGACATGCCCGTGATCAGGATGCGTGGCACCCGACCGACAGTAGTCGTCGCCGGCCTCCAGGGCCGGCCATCCCCATCGGGCTCAGGCCGGAGCTCCGACACGCCGTCTCGACCTACCCGTCAAGACCCTTGCTGCGCCTGCCGAGCGCACGGTCGGTCTCTCGTTTCGACTCGCGCTCGGCGATGGCCTGCCGCTTGTCGTAGTGCTTGCGGCCGTGGGCGACGGCGATCTCGATCTTGGCGTAGCCGTCCTGGAAGTACATAGCCAGCGGCACCAGCGTGACGCCGCTCTCCTTCACCTTGTTGGCAATGCGCCGCAGTTCCTCCTTCCGGAGCAGGAGCTTGCGAGCACGCCGCGGCTCGTGGTTGGTCCACGTGCCCTGCGTGTACTCCGGGATGTGGACGCCGCGCAGCCACATCTCCCCGTCGTCGAGGGTCGCGAAACCGTCGACGAGCGAGGCCCGCCCGGCTCTCAGCGACTTCACCTCTGTGCCGGTGAGGACCATGCCAGCCTCGTAGACGTCCTCGATCGAGTAGTCGTGCCGCGCCTTCTTGTTCTGGGCGATGAGCTTGCGGCCCTTCTCGCGCGGCATGATCCACCCCCTCGGCGGCGTCGGGTCCCGGAATGCGGGGCTCAGCGATCATACGTGGGTCGGAGTGCGGCCCGGTGGCTCACGCTTCGCTCACGTTCCAGCGCCCTCGCGCGCGAAGGCCCACCGGCGGGCCGCAGACTGCCAGACTGTCTACCCGACGGCCCTTCGCATGATCTCCGGCCCAGGAAGGAACCATGGAACCGGCCCCGCCGCATCCGCGCGAGAAGGAACGCCTCGCCGCCCTGCGCGACCTCGACATCCTCGACACCCCTCCTGAGGAGGGCTTCGAGCGGATCACCAGGATCGCGCAGGCCCTCTTCGACGTCCCCATCGCACTCGTGTCCTTCGTCGACCGGGACCGACAGTGGTTCAAGTCCCGCCGCGGGCTCCCCCTTGCCCAGACACCACGAGACGTGTCGTTCTGCGCCCATGCGATCCTGGGCGAGCAGGTCATGGTCGTCCCTGACGCGATGGCGGATCCCCGATTCGACGACAACCCGCTCGTGACGGCCGAGCCCGACATCCGCTTCTATGCCGGGGCCCCGCTCTTCTCCCCGGATGGCCTGCCCCTTGGCACCCTGTGTGTCGTCGACACGAAGCCCAGGGAGTGGTCGGCCTCCGACACCGCCTCCCTCGAGGATCTCGCCCGGCTGGTCGTCGACGAGATCCTCGTCCGGAGCGCACGTGGCGAGCACCAGGCGCTCCTCACGCTGACGGCGGCGACGGCGCTGGGCGCTGCGGACCACGACGAGCGCCTGCGGGATGCACTGGCGGTCGGGGCCTCGTATCTCGGCCTCCCAATGGGCATTGTCAGCCGCATCGAGGGCGATAGATACGAGGTCGTCGTCCAGACCAGCCCACCCGGGACACTGGCGGACGGTCAGGTCTTCGACCTCGGCGAGACGTACTGCCAGATGACCTTGGAAGGCAACGACGTCCTTGGCATCGCGCACATGAGTGCGTCGAGCCGCTCCGGTCACCCGTGCTACGACGCCTTCCGGTTGGAGGCGTACATCGGGGTGGCGCTGACCGTCGAAGGGCAGCTGTTCGGCACGCTGAACTTCTCCGGCCCCGACCCTCATCGGACGCCGACCTTCACTCCCGGCGAGGCCGACTTCGTCCGGCTCCTGGGCCGGTGGCTCGAGGGCGCGATCGCGCGGAAGCTCCAGGCAGATCGGCTGCAGGAGCAGCGCGAGATCCTGTCCGTCATCACCAAGGCGCAATCGACGTTCATCCAGAACACCAACCGGAGGCAGGCGTTCACCGACCTCCTCAACAACGTGCTCGAGCTCACCCGGTGCGAGTACGGCTTCATCGGCGAGGTGCTGCACGACCCCGAAGGCAACCCCTATCTCAAGACCCGTTCGCTGACCAATATCGCGTGGAACGAGGCGACGGCGAAGCTCTACGAGGAGCAGAACGAGGCCGGCCTGGAGTTCCGCAACCTCGACACTCTCTTCGGGCGCACGCTGTCGACGGGAAAGCCGGTCGTGGCCAACGATCCCTATGGCGACCCGCGGCGTGGGGGACTGCCGAAGGACCACCCGCCCATGCGCTCCTACCTCGGGCTCCCCTTGCACCTCGGTGACAGCTTCGTCGGGATGCTGGGCCTGGCCAACCGCCCGGGTGGCTTCGACGAGTCCCTCGTCGACGTGCTGGAGCCCCTGACGACCACGATCGCTCAGCTCATCGAGGCGGTGCGCGCTCAGGAGGTGCGACGCAAGGACCAGGCGTCCATCCTCCGCCTCTCCCAGGTGGCCAGCCAGATGACCAACGGCGTCGTCGTCACGGACCTCGGGGGCCACATCGAGTGGGTGAACGAGGAGTTCTGCCGCATGTTCGGGTACAGCCTGACCGAGCTCGTTGGCTCCCGGCCTCGGGACATCCTGCACGGACCGGGCACCGACGCCGCAAGCGAGCGCGAGATCCTGGACTCTATGTCGAGCATCACGCCCTTCTCGATGGAGTTGCGGGTCGTCAACCGTCATGGGCAGCACCTGTGGGTGGACCTGGCCGGAACGCCGCTGCAGGGACCGGAGGCCGAGGTGGAGGGATTCCTCGTCACGGTCACGGACATCTCGGAGCGCAAGCGGGTCGAGCGCATGAAGAACGAGTTCATCTCGACGATCAGCCACGAGCTCAGGACGCCACTGACCTCGATCGCCGGATCCCTCGATCTCGTTGCGGCCGGAGTCACCGGAGACCTGCCGGAAGGTGCCCACCGCATGATCTCGATCGCGCAGACCAACAGCCACCGCCTCGCGGAACTCATCAACGACCTGCTTGATCTCGAGCGCTTGATCGAGGGCGGCGTGCCGATCGAGGCGGAGCAACACCAGCTGATGGAGATCCTCGAGCGGTCCGTCGCCGACAACCAGTCGTACGGGGCGAAGTACGACGTCACCTTCGACATCGGCGAGCGAGCGGACCATGTCTGGGTCAGGGTCGACAGCCTCCGCCTGATCCAGGTGATGTCGAACCTGCTCTCCAACGCGGCCAAGTTCTCGGACCGCGGGACGGCTGTGCGGATCGACGCCCACGTCTCGAACGGCGTCGTCCGCGTCGACGTGACCGATCACGGCCCTGGCATTCCCGAGGAGTTCCGCGACCGCATCTTCGAGAAGTTCTCCATGGCAGACGCCTCCGACACGCGCAGACGTGGAGGGAGCGGGCTCGGTCTGGCCATCTCGAAGGAGCTCATCGAGCGGATGAACGGAGCTCTCACCTTCGAATCGACCGTGGGCGTCGGCTCGACATTCTCCTTCGTCCTGCCAGTGGCGGACGACACCGATGACGCGGCGAACAGGACGGAGCAGGCATGAGCGAACTGCGCCACATCCTCTATGTGGAGGACGATCCCGATATCCGTGAGGTGGCGGAGATGGCCCTGTCCGCAGTCGGCGGCTTTCGCGTCACGCCCTGCGAATCCGGCATCGCCGCACTCGAGGCCCTGCGGGCCGAGCACCCCGACATCGTCCTTCTCGACGTGATGATGCCCGGCATGGACGGACCGACGACCCTCGAGGCGATCCGCTCGGATCCCGCGACGGCGCATCTGCCCGTCGTCTTCGTCACGGCGAAGATCCAGAGGCACGAAGTCGAGGAGTACACGGCCCTTGGAGCGGTCGACGTGATCGCTAAGCCGTTCGACCCCATGACGCTGTCGAGCCAGGTTCAGGCCATCTGGGACTCGCTGGCCTAGCTCGAGTTCAGGCTGCGCCGTGCTCCGCGTGCGAGCGGCGCTGGGCACTCCAGCCCAGGATGACCATGACAGCGGCGAATCCTGCGGCGACCAGGATCCACAGATAGGCGTAGATGTCTATCGACGCGCCGACGGCAGGCCCGTTCGGCAGGTAGGAGCGCAGCGCCGGCAGGGCGAAGAGGAGGGCGGCGGTCCAGGACAGCAGCGCTGCCTCCGCCGGTCGCTTGCCCGCCTGCACCAGTAGTCCGACCGCAAGGGCCATCAGCGCGAGCACCCCGGCGAGGAAGATGATCAGCAGCGCGAACACCTGCGTCGAGAATGCCCGATCGTACGTCACAGACGCAGAGACACTCTCAGCCATGCCCTCGGTCAGGTTCAGCGTCGTGTCCCAGCCGTTGACGCCGCCCTGGCCGTTCATGCCGATCGGCACCGTGCCCGTCGATGCCAGGGCTCCAGTGGGCTTCAGCACATACGTGTCCGCAACCACGGTGATGACTCCGCGATGCCTGTCGAAGGGGTAGTCCGCCTCCTCGCCCACCAGCGCGAGGCTCGTGTCCAGCTGACCCAGCGCTGTTCCTTCCGGGAAGATCGTCTCCGAGAGGCCCGCGCTCGAGCCGACGGTGATCCGGACGTTCTCGGACAGCCGTCCGTCGTCGTCGATCAGGCCGCTGCCCTGGTCCTCGAAGACGAGGTGGACGGCCGCCACGTTCCGTCTGGCGTCCACCGAATCCGGCTTGATCGTGACGAGCAGTCCCTCTGACCCGGTGGAGCCGACGCCACCCTCGATCCGACTGCCGCCCTCAGCGCTGTAGAAGGCGACGACGAGGAAGTAGGACGTCAGGAAGATGACGGCGATGATCGCCGTGATCACCCAGCCTCTGCGGGTACGCGGAAGCGGGTCGATGGCGCCGAGAGCGCTCACACCCGCAGGTACTTGCGCAGCGTGAAGAACGCCGCGATGCCCGCCAGCCCGACTCCGGTCAGCAGCATGATCGGCGCGATGGCCGCCACGGCATCCCAGCCCACGAATGCGGTGAACTGGAAGGAGGGCGCGAGCACCTCATCGATGAGGACCGTCTTCATGAGGATGAGTGCGCCGATGGCCACCACGGCCCCGAGGGCCGCCGCGAGCGCCGCCTCGAGCAGGAACGGCAGCTGGATGTAGAAGTTCGAGGCGCCGACCAGTCTCATGATGCTCGTCTCGCGACGACGGCTGAACGCGGCGACCCGCATCGTGTTCACGATGAGCAGCACGGTGACGACCAGCATGACCAGGGCGATCAGCAGGGCGATGAGCTGAAGTCCACCGAGCAGCCGGAAGAACTTGTCCAGGATCTGTCGCTGGTCATTCACCTGTTCGATGCCCGGACGTCCCGCGAACGCTGACGCCACCACGTCGTACTTCGTCGGGTCTGCCAGCTTGACTCGGAACGACTCCGGGAGCGCATTCTCGTTGACGTTGTCCACGATCGGGGAGTTCTGGAACTGCTCCTTGAAGCGGCTGTACGCCTCTTTCTTGGACTCGTAGTAGATGTCCTGAACGAGTGGCCGAAGCGACTCGAGGTCCGTCTGGATCTGGTCGCGCTGAGCTGCGGTGACCGCGCCGCCGGCGCAGGAAGGAGTGTCACTGCCCTTGCTGCACAGGAAGATGGACACCTCGACCTTGTCGTACCAGAAGTCCTTCATCGTCGAGACCTGCGCCCGAACGAGCAGGCTCGCCCCGAACAGGCTCAACGACACGGCGACCGTGATGATCACGGCCAGCGTCATCGTCAGGTTGCGCCGCAGGCCGTTGCCGACCTCGCTGGCGACGAATGTTGCCCTCATCGGGCATACCCGTAGACGCCACGCGACTGGTCGCGCACGACGTGTCCCGTCTCGAGCTCGACGACGCGACGTCGCATCTGGTCGACGATCTGCGAGTCATGCGTGGACATGACCACCGTGGTGCCGAGCTTGTTGATGCGGTCGAGCAGCTTCATGATGCCGATCGAGGTTCCCGGGTCGAGGTTGCCCGTGGGCTCGTCGGCGATGAGGAGCATTGGGCGGTTGACGAACGCCCGGGCGATCGCGACGCGCTGCTGCTCGCCGCCAGAGAGCTCGTCGGGCCGACGGCCCTCCTTGCCCTCGAGCCCGACCACCTCGAGGACCTCTGGCACGACCTTCTTGATGTGGCTGCTCGGCTTGCCGATGACCTCGAGGGCGAACGCGACGTTCTCGAACACGGTCTTGTTCGGCAGCAGGCGGAAGTCCTGGAACACGGTGCCGATCTGCCGGCGAAGGGCCGGGATCTTCCAGTTCGACAGGCGGTTCAGCTCCTTGCCCAGGACCCAGACCTGCCCCTTGGTGGGGCGCTCCTCACGGAGGACGAGGCGGAGGAAGGTGGACTTGCCGGATCCCGACGGGCCGACGAGGAAGATGAACTCCCCCTTCTCGATCTCCAGGGACACGTCATCGAGCGCAGGCCGCTGCTGGGTGGCGTAGACCTTGGTCACGTGGTCGAAGAGGATCACGCCCGACAGTGTAAGCGTTGAACCCGGGAGGCCCGGGCAGGCGGGATTGCGGCGCGCGGTCCTAGGCGGACTGCATGCGCCAGCGGATGCCGGCTTCGACGAAGCTGTCGATCTCCCCGTCGAGGACGGCCGCCGTGTTGCCGGTCTCCTCCTCGGTACGGAGGTCCTTGACCATCTGGTAGGGGTGCAGGACGTAGGAGCGCATCTGGTTTCCCCATGATCCGGCGGTGTCGCCCTTGAGGGCGTCCATCTTGGCCTGCTCCTCCTGGCGACGCCGTTCGAGCAGCTTCGACTGCAGGACGGCCATGGCCGAGGCCCGGTTCTGCAGCTGGGAGCGCTCGTTCTGGCAGGAGACGACGATGCCTGTAGGCAGGTGCGTGATCCGCACCGCGGAGTCCGTGGTGTTGACGCCCTGACCGCCGGGTCCGGAGGATCGGTAGACGTCGACCCGGAGCTCGTCGTCGGGCACGTCGATGTGGTCGGTCTGCTCGACGACCGGGATGACCTCGACCTCCGCGAACGAGGTCTGGCGCCGCCCCTGGTTGTCGAACGGCGAGATGCGGACGAGGCGGTGGGTGCCCTGCTCGACCGAGAGGGTGCCGTAGGCGTAGGGCGCCTTCACGTGGAAGGTCGCCGACTTGATGCCCGCCTCCTCGGCGTAGGAGGTGTCGTTGACCTCGAACGGCCAGTTGTGGCGCTCGCAGTACCGGGTGTACATGCGCAGCAGCATCTCGGCCCAGTCCGCCGCATCCACGCCACCGGCCCCGGAGCGAATGGACACGAACGCCTCGCGAGAGTCGTACTCGCCGGACAGCAGTGTGCGCACCTCGAGCTCGGCCACTGCTGCCTCGACAGCAGCAAGCTCCTTCTCCGCGTCGGCGAGCGCCGCCGCGTCATCCTCCCCCTCGGCCAGCTCGAACAGGATGGGCAGGTCGTCCAGTCGGCTGCGGAGCGCCTCGACGCGGCGGATCTCGCCTTGGACGAAGGACAGCCGCGACGTCACCTTCTGGGCGTTCTGCTGGTCGTCCCAGAGGTCGGGCGCGCTTGCCTCGGACTCCAAGTCGGCGACCTGCGCCTTCAGCGCAGGCACGTCCAGAACGGTCTCGATGCTGCCCATCGTGGTCTCGAGCGCGCTGAGGCGCTCGGGGAGGTCGGTGTCTGCCATGGTGGCCCAAGGGTACGGGCCGCCCGGGGCGGCCATCCCCCTAGCCTCTGCGCGGCACCGTGCAATTCGCGTGCTGCCTGCATAGCGTGGGGGAAACGAATCCTCGGAGGAGTTCCCATGCGCAGATTCCTGGCCGCCGCAAGCACGCTCGTCATCTCAGTCACGCTCGCCTCGTCGCTACCAGCCAACGCGGTCACGAAGGAGTACGTGCAACTGAACGCCACCGGACGGGCAGCCGTGGTGACCCAACCCGCCGAGGTCCCGAGCTGGTTCGGTCCTGTGAGCGTCGTGCAGAAGCCGACCGCGAACAGCAGCGCCACCGGGGGCATCAATCGGGTAGCGGTGTGCGAACAGGTCGGATTCACCCCTCCGTCGTCGCAGGCCTCGAGCATGTACGAGGCCGGCACGAAGACGATGATCGACTCCGCGCTGTTCCAGTACCCCTCACCCGAGCGTGCCCAGACCGCCTGGACCTTCCTGGTCGGGAGGCTGGACCAGTGCCGCACGAGCGGGAGCGATTCCGACGCGACCTCGACGACGGACTACTTCCAGCGCGTCAGCCCCCTGCCGGACAAGTACGGCACGGGCGGGTTCACTGTCTTCCAGTCGATCATCGGCTCGGGTGAGCAGGAGAGCGTGTGGAGCTTCGCCTCGTACCGGTTGGTCGGCGCCGTGATCATCGAGACGCAGTACGCCCGCAGCCTGCCGCGCAGCGTCAAGACCCCTCCGGAGCGGGCGCCGTTCAGGGCCACCGCGACGGTCCGGATCCTCAACGACCGATCCACCTTCCGGTACCGCCAGTTGGCCTACAAGGCGATCTAGCCACGAGACCCGGCTGCCGCCCCTGCGTCGTCGCTTCCACGGAACGACAGGCTCGCGGCTGCGGCGACCGCCACACGGGTGTCGAAGGCGTCCGACAGGAAGGGCAGGCGCAGCGGCGCACTCAGCTCGACCAGAACCTCGCGTCCGTCGGAGGAGACACGCTCCACGACCAGCCCGGGCGTCGCACCGGCGTCGGCCCGCGCCAGATGGCCACGAACTCGGGAGACGACGGCACCCGGGTCGAGCCGGGTCCGGTCGGACGCGCCCTCCGCGTAGTACACGCCCAGGTCGATCCCCTGCGCGCCGGACAGGGCGGCGGCATCGGCCAGCGCGAGCAGGTGGCACCGCTGCAGGAAGGCCGCCGATCCGTCCACCAGCACCACCATGGCCAGCAGGCACACGGCGACGAGTCCGATGCCCAGGACCGTGACGCTGCCGGTCTCGTCGGCCGCCGGGCCGTTCACGCCGGGTCCCCCCGGTAGTCGTCGACCGGGACCCGCTGGGTCGCGACGATTGGGACCGTCACCGGCGCGTCTCCTGCGATCGGGGCCGGCAGCCACGGCAGCGGCACAGACCAGGCGATCTCCACCTCGACGCCCGAGCCGGGAGCAAGGCACGAGCCACCGGAGCAGACGATCCGTAGCGCATCGCTCGGGAGATCGAGGCCGTGGTCGGAGAAGGCAAGCTCGGCTGCCGCCTCGGCCTGCCGACCCCCCTCGCGGACTGTCGCCGCTGACGAGAAGGCGCGGGCTGCCTCCCGGACGCCCTGCTGACTGGCGAACGCTGCCGACTGCACGGTCGCCGCGGCCAGTGCCAGGTAGCCGATCGGCACGAGGATCCCCACGCCGATCACGATCACCTCGATCAGCGCCGAGCCGCCTTCACCCCTCGGCGAGGTGCGGCAGCGGCAGGCGAACGGCCCGTGCGAACACCGACGCTTCATCACCCGTCCTCCCGAAGGGCGTGGCCCTCGACGGCGAGCCCCTCTGGGCCGAGCAGGCCGACGAGGGGCAGGCCAGCCTCGATTCGCACCACCATGACGGCCCGCCCCTCGAGGCTCCCTCGGCGGGCCGTGACCTCCCGGACCACCGAATAGGCGACATTCCCGTCGAGCACCTCCCGGGCTCGCTGGACGCCTGCCGCCGGATCGGCCCCGGCGAGCGAGGCCGCGCGCGCTCCCTCGGCTGCCGCCGCCGTCAATGTCGCGCGCACGTGCAGCGCAAGCGCCAGCTGAAGCACCGCGAGCGCGATCACGACCAGCAACGGGACGACCAGCACGAACTCGACGACGGCGCTCCCTCGATCGCACCTCTGCGATCGTCCACACTGGGGGCTCACGGGTGCGTGACGGAGCCGATCGCCCGGCCCAGCACGGCGGTCAGCTGGTCGTCGGCGACGAGCCAGATCGCCGTGACGAGGCCGGCGGTCATGACAGCGACGAGCACCCAGCCGGGTACGTCCCCGCGGTCGTCCACGCGCTCGAGCATCGTTCGGACGAGCAGACGGATCCTCATGATGACCTCACTTCGTCGGCCAGCGGTCATACCGCCGGGTTGTCGGTTCAGATGGATGCAGGGGGCGTCAGGGCACGACCAGTTGCAGGGACTGCAAGCCCGGGAACAGCGCGACGAGAACGACGGTCGGCAGGACGAGGAACACGATCGGCACGAGCATCGAGACGTCCTTGCGACCAGCCGACTCCATCAGTCGGCGCCGCTCCTCGGTGCGCAGGTCCGTCGCCTGGGCTCGCGCGACATCTGCCATCGGCGTGCCCCTGTCGACCGCGACGAGGATCCCTTCCACGAAGAGGTGCAGTGAGGGCAACCCCACTCGTTCCGCGAGGGCGCGCATGGCCGCATCGAATCCCTGCCCCGCATGGACGTCTCCCACCATTCGGCGCACCTCGCCACTCAAGGGGCCGCCGAGGGTTCCGGCGGCCTGCTCCAGGGCTGCCGGGGGCGGCACCCCGGCCGTGACCGCGAGCGCGACCAGGTCGGCCAGGTTCGGCAGCTGCTGCTCGAGTTCGCGCTGGCGCCGCCGAGCCCGGATGCGGAGCAGGAGGTCGCTGGCCAGCCAACCCGCCAACCCGCCCGTGCCGGCGAGCACGCCCGCGGCGGCGACGGTGGTCCCAGACACGGAGACCCCAGTTGCGAGGACGAGGCCGGCCACAGCACCTGCTGATGCCCACACCAGGCGCTCGACCCGGTAGCGGGCCAGGCCCGGCCGACCGGCCTGGTCCAAGCGAGTCTCGAGACGTGGGTCCGTAGGCCGTCGGACGACGTCGAGGCCCGCGAGGCTGAGCATCGCCGTGAGTCCCAGCGTGGGATCGGGCCGGAAGGTCGACGCGCGACGGGGAATCCCGGCAAAGGGAGCGATCCGGTCCACCATCCGCAGCGGCCGCCGGTCCGACATCCACCAGGCGATCGAGAGCACGGCGGCACCCAGTGACAGGCCCACCAGCGCACCCTCCGGCGCGGCCATCATGGCCGCACCCGTCTTTCGGCGGGCAGCCGACCGATCCGCAGCATGACCGCATAAGCCGCGACGGACAGCGCAACCGCGGAGCACAGCACTATCGCCCCCGCACCGCTGGCGTAGGCACGCACGGCCTCGGGGCGGGTGCAGAGCAGAGCCAGCGTCAGCCACGGGGCAGCCACCGCCATCCGCGCAGCCGCGACCGTCCAGCTCTGACGGCCGGCGATCTCGGCACGGGTACGCGCGTCCTCCCGCAGCATGCCGCTGAGGGTGCGCAGCATCTCGCCCAGCTGCGTCCCGCCGAACTCGCGAGCCATCCGCATGGCCCCGACGACCCGGTCGGCGACAGGGTCCGCGAGGCGCTCCTCGAGCAGGCTGAGCGAGTCCGCGAACGAACCCGTCGCTCGATACTCCACGGCGAAGTCGCTGAACGCGGGCCGCAGCGACTCCGGGCCCCTCGACCCCAGGGCAGCCACCGCCTCGGGGAGGGACATGCCAGCTCTCACCCCGGACACCAGAACGTCGACGGCATCGGGCCAGTCCCGACGCAGGGCCTGCCGTCTGGCTGCGGCTCGGCGGCGAACGAGGAGAAGCGGCGTCACCGTTCCGACACCTGCCGCGAGCAGCGCGGCGACAGGGACGGCGGTGACCGACAGGGCGACGAGCCCGGCGACGAGACCCAGCAGCACGCTTACAGCCAGCAGCCGCCCAGGACGCACGCGAGTGAGGTCAGCCTCGCGCAGGAGTCGTCGAGCCCACCCCTCCGGTCGGCGCCTCGGCAGCGGGTGCAGCACTGCCGCGAGGGCCAGCAGCACGCCGCTGCCCGCGAGCAGGCCGAGCGCTGTTCCGAGGATCGCCCGGGTCACGGCCGGTCCGCCTCGGCCCGCAGCAGGGCGGCAACGTCGAACCCGGCCCGGGCGAAGCGTTCCTCATGCGGAGGGAAGCCGCCGGCCCGAACGAGACCCGCACCGGAGTCGACGAAGAGGTCGGCCGTGGCGACGACTCCCGCCTCCACCTGCCCCGGCAGCGCGACGATCTCCCGCACGCGACGACCGGACGCGTCTGCGGCCAGGTGCACGACGAGGTCCACGCAGCCGGCCACGGTCGGGACGACGAACGCGGCATCGACATTGGGTCCCGCAAGCAGGGGCAGGGTGCACAGCTTCGTGACGGCCTCGCGTGCGCTGTTGGCGTGAATGGTCGCCATGGCCGGCATCCCGCTGTTCATCGCCACGAGCAGGTCCAGCGCCTCCGCCTGTCGTACCTCCCCCACCACGAGGCGGGTGGGCCTCATCCGCAGCGCCTCCCGCACCAGCCTCCTCAGTGGGATCTCACCCGTGCCCTCGATGCCCGCATCGCGCGTCTGAAGGGCGACGTGGTCAGGGTGGCTGACCTGCGCCTCGAACACCTCCTCGCAGGTGATCACTCGCTCGGTGGACGGCACGCTGCCGAGGAGTGCGTTGAGGAAGGTCGTCTTCCCGGCCTGCGTTCCACCGGCCACGAGGACATTGAGTCCCGAGACCACGGCGGCGTCGAGGAAGCTCGCAGCGGCCGACGTGAGCATGCCGAGGCCGACCAGGTCACGGACCGTCCTCGCCCGGACGACGAACCTTCGGATGTTGACGGCCCAGTGCTCGCGGGTGATGTCGGGGATGACCACGTGCAGCCGGCTCCCGTCCGGGAGCATGGCGTCGACGAACGGACTGCTCCGGTCGAGTCGGCGGCCCGAGACGCGCAGCATCCGCTCGACGAGGTCGCGCACCTGGTCGCCATCGAGTACGACAGTGGTCAGTTCGCTGCGCCCGTCGCGGGCGATGAACACCCGCCCCGGTTCATTGATCCAGACCTCCTCGACGGTGGGATCGTCGAAGAACCGCTGCAGCGGGCCGAATCCGGCGACCGCGTCGAAGGTGCTGCGGGAGATCTCGGCGGCGCCGTCCCCCGCCCTGACATCCGAACCCGCCCATTCGGCCATGGCATCGGAGACGGCCGAATCGATGAGCAGGCGGACTGTCTCGGGATCACGCAATGGGTCGATGCCCTGCTCACGCACGGCAGCGCGCACACGCTCCTCGACCGCTGCCTGTGCGTCCACGCCGCCCCCCGTCAGGTCGTCGTCGAGATCCGGCGACGACGATGACGGTAGGCGGCGAATCCCCTTGACCACCAGCGCCGATCGCGCGCCTGTGGACAGCCGGGGTTCAGGACTCGTTCTCGATGAGTCCCAGCTCGGTCGTCTGCACGCTGTCGATGGCGGCCGTTCCCCCCGACACGGTGAAGGTCACCGAGCGAACCCTGATCGTCACGCTGTTGGAGGCCGGGCACTGGGTCGATCCCTCGCCCACGATCGTCACGTCAGCGGGACCGGCCGTCTTGGTGTCCTCCGAGTACGGCACTCCGGTGTACGAGCACTGGTCGAAGGCGTA
>JAHECS010000012.1:31463-68470 GCA_024641635.1 Actinomycetes bacterium
CGCTGTTGGAGGCCGGGCACTGGGTCGATCCCTCGCCCACGATCGTCACGTCAGCGGGACCGGCCGTCTTGGTGTCCTCCGAGTACGGCACTCCGGTGTACGAGCACTGGTCGAAGGCGTAGAGGAACGAGTCCGGGGTCATGACGTAGCGGCCGTCGGCCAGCCCCGTCCTGCTGTTGTTCTCGGGGTCGAGGCTCGCGGACACCGTGCTGAAGATCGCCGCGCCCGCGAATGCGAACAGGATCCCGGCGATGACACTGAGGATGATCCCGGCGATCCCGAGCCAGAAGCCCGTCTTCGCGACACCGCCGTTGTCGGCAAGCCCCTGCTTGGCCTTGTTCATGCCCATCCAGCCGAAGACGATCGCGAGGATCGAACCGATCGGGCCAAGGCAGAAGAACTGCAGGATGCCCATCACCAGGGCGGTCGTACCGAGGCCGTTCTGCGGGGTGGGGCCCTGCGGACCGGGGGGCGGCATCGGCGGAGGGGGGCTGGCGCCCGGGGGCGGAGGAGGGGTCTGGTCGCTCATGGTCTGTCCTTCCGTCGCTGACCGGAGTGACTCCTCCACCATGGCAGGTCCGAAGACGGGTTGCCCGTCGAGCACCCCAACCAGACGGCGGGCCGACTACTCCTCTGCGGTCAGCGCCCAGAAGCGCCAGCCGTCATGCTCGATGTCGAGTTCGACCGTCCGCATTCCGGCGGCCGTGGCGTACGCCTGCAGCGTGCGCGGACGCATCACGGTGCCGGTGGCCGCCGTCGGCTGGCTGGCCATCGAGTCGGGCAGGCAGACCAGGAGGCTGTATCCGTACATGATCCGCTCGAGCGGGTCTCCGGGCACCGCGTACTCGTCCGCAACCTTCATGTCCGCCACGAGAGCCACGCCGCCCGGCGCGAGCGCACGTCTGGTCGCCGAGAGGACGCCGATCGGGTCCGGCACGTCGTGCAGCATCTCCGCGAGGATCGCCAGGTCATAGGTCCCCGGCATCGCCGCGTCGATGCCCGACAGGTGGGCGGAGACCCGGTCCGCGAGTCCGTGGTCGGTGACGTTCCGCGTTGTCATCTCGATGCTCGGAGCGTCGACGTCGAACGCGTCCACGGCTGCTGCCGGGAAGGACCGGGCCAGCCCGATGGACGCCCAGCCGTACCCGCAACCCACATCGGCGGCACGACCGCCCGCGTCGAGGCGGGCCGCCGCCCTGGGCAGGTGCTCGCGCACCCACGCACCCGTGAAGTCGCGAAGCTGGAGGCGGTTGGCATCCCCCTGGGCGTCGCGCATGTCGGCGTCGTGCTCGGACCACCCCACGCCGTGACCCCCGCGATAGGCCCGCTCCAGGGCCCGGAGCGCAGCGGCCGCGGAAACGGCCTGCCGCAGGAAGGGCGTGAGGTACGACGGGGACTCCGGGTCGACGAGCACCTCCCGCACACCCGGCGCCAACGAGAACCGATGGGTGCCGCCTTCCGTCACAGCGACGTTCAGGAGTCCTGCGGACCCCATGGCCTCGAGCCACTCGTGCGCATACCGCTCGTGGAAGTCACACGCCGATGCGAGGCCGCCAGCATCCACTCCAGCCTCGCCGGCCTCAGCAATCGCGGACCAGCACCCAAGCCGATCGCCCAGGACGATGACGCACGCGTCCATCGAGGCAAGGAGCATGTCCGACACGCGATCGACGACTGGGGCAGCGGCGTCCATGGCACTCCGATCTGGAGGAGAGCTGCTGGCCGCGGTCACGAGACCGCGCTCCCGAAGGGCCAATCATCCACCCGGCCGGGACTCCGGTCGATAGCCGCGGACGGGGCAGTTCAGTCGCGCAGGAACCGCTCCCAGGCAGCCGCGACGAACTCGGGGTGCTCCATCTGGGCGACATGCCCGCAGTCCGGCAGGACGACGACATGGGCGTCGCGGAAGTGACGGGTGACTCGGTGCGCGCTGCGTGCGTCCACCAGCGGGTCCTTGCGTCCGTACACCACCAGCGTCGGGCAGGTCACCCGCTCCGCCAGCTTCCAGGGTCGGTTCGGCCCGACGTCGACGAAGGTGCGCAGCAGGCCGCGAAGGGTGCCGAGGAAGGCCTCCGACCGGTACGGCAGGTGGTCGCCCTTCTCCACCTCCTCGATCGCCTCGGCGAGACGCTGCGGCGGGACCCTCGACGGATCCGCGAAGGTGACGTCGATCGTGCCGCGCACGCGACCACTCGCGTCCGTCTCCAGGTACTTGGGGATGAGCCGCTCTCCCACGCCGGGCACCGCGATGACCGGAAGATGGATGTTGGAGCGGGTCGCGAAGAGCGAGGGCAGCGCGGGCGAGACCAGCGTGAGGGTCGCCACGAGATCGGGTCGGCGGGCCGCCAGCTGAAGGGCCACCGATCCGCCGAGCGAGTTCCCGAAGAGGTGGACCGGGGAGCCGATCCTGTCGATGAGCTCCACCAGACCGCGCGCATGGCCGGCGGGAGTCATGTCCCCGTCCCTCGGCGGCGGCGAGTAGCCGAAGCCGCCCAGGTCGGGGGCCCAGCCGGACACGGACGGCTGGAGCAGGTGCATGAGATCGGTCCAGTTGAGGGACGAGCCGCCCAAGCCGTGGACGTACACCGCCGGCGGGAGATCCGCTTTCGTCCCAGGCGCGTGGCGGACGCTCAGGGTCCGTCCCGGCAGCGACAGCTCCTCGCGGGGCCAGGCGGGAAGGGGCTCGGTCACGTGGGCAGCGTACGACGAGCGCCGGGCGGTCGCGGAACCACCCGAATCGTTGTTACCCGTGAGTAGGCTGTCCTGATGACCACCACCGAGAGCGGCGGGAGCGGGTCGGCCGTCAACGGGTCCACCCGTGCCCCTCGGCTGCCCCGAGAGCAGCGCCGCCAGCAGGTGCTGGCAGCCGCCCTCGACGTGTTCTCCACGGCCGGCTACCACGCGGCGTCCATGGACGAGATCGCCGAGCACGCCGGCGTGTCCAAGCCGGTCCTCTACCAGCACTTCCCCGGCAAGCTCGACCTCTACCTCGCCATCCTCGACGCGGGCATCGAGGACCTCATGGCCGCCTCGAGCGACGCACTCACCGGAACGACGGACAACCGCCTGCGGGTGAGCGCCATGACCAACGCGTACTTCGCCTTCGTCGAGGATCCGGCCGGCGCGTTCCGTGTCGTCTTCGAGAGCGACCTCGCGAACGAGCCTGCCGTCCGGCAACGGGTCGATGCCCTCGACACGGCCGTCGCACGGCTCATCGCCGACGTGATCGCGGAGGACACCGGTCTCAGCGACGCGCAGGCCCTGATCCTGGCCTCCGGCATGCAGGGCATGACGCAGGTCGCGGCCCGGCGGTGGCTGCGGGACGGCTCCCCCGGAACCACCCGCGCCGAGGCGGCCGAGCTCATCTGCGATCTCGGGTGGCGCGGCATCAGCGGGTTCCCGCTGACGCACCCGCCGCAGGCGGAGTAGCCGCTGCGCTGTCGGCGAACCGGGCTCGCCCCGGTGGCCGGAATGCCTAGGCTGCTGACACGATGGGCTCACGACGAGCCATCGATCCCGGAAGGACGACGCTGTGGAGATCAAGATCGGCGTGCAGGACACCCCGCGCGAGGTGACCCTGGACAGCAACGACACGTCCGAGCAGGTCATCGCGGCCGTCAACGAGGCGTTGGCGGGCGACGGACTGCTCACGCTGGTCGATGACCGCGGACGCACCGTGATCGTCCCCGCGGCCAAGATCGCCTACGTCGAGGTCGGCGCGAGCAGCAAGGGTCGCGTCGGCTTCGGCTCCTAGTCCCAGGAGCAGCGCCGCGAGTCGTGCGGGCTCAGGCCGCCAGGCCGAGTGCGGCCATCCGGCGGGCATGGTTGTCGGTGAGCCGCGCCAGCATGCGTCCGATCTCGGCCAGGTCCGTCCCCGGACGGTCCACGCCGCCCACGAGCAGCGTGGAGAGGGCGTCGCGCTCCGCCGCAACGCGCTGCGCCTGCGAGAGTGCCTCGCCCACCAGTCGGCGCCCCCACAGGGCCAGGCGGCCACCGACCCGCGGGTCGTCCTGGATAGCACTGCGAACACGGTCGACGATGAAGGCGGACTGGCCCATGTCGTCGCACACGCTGTCCACCAGCGCGCGCGTGTCATCGTCGACGTAGACGGCGATCTCCCGGTAGAAGTCGGTGCCGATCCCGTCGCCCACGTACGCCTTGACCAGGCCCTCGAGCCAGTCGCTGGGCCGCGTCTGCGCGTGGAACTCCTCGTACGCGCGCCGGAACGGCCCCATGGCCTCCTGTGGGTCGACGTCGAGCTCGGCGAGCCGGTCCCGCAGCGCGAGGAAGTGCCGGTACTCGGCGGTGGCCATCCCGGCCAGCGCGGCCTTGTCGTCGATGGTGGGCGCCATGGCCGCATCCGCGGCGAGCCGCTCGAACGCGGTCAGCTCCCCATAGGCGAGCACGGCGATCAGGTCGACGACGGCGGCGCGATAGTCCGGATCGGTCTCCAGCGCCGACGACGGCGGTCCCTGTTCGGTCATGGTGGGCTCAGGCTACCGAGGCGGCCACGGTAGAGTTCGCACAACATCACAAGCGTGATGATCGAGTAGCAGGAGTACCCCCTGAGCAACGCAACAACGGACGAAACGGCCGTATCGGCCCCCCAGACCTCCTCCGTGGATCCCACCTCCGCCCCGACGTTCGTCGAGCTCGGCGCCGATCCACAGCTTGCCGCGGCCCTCGAGGCCGACGGCATCACCCACGCCTTCCCGATCCAGCAGCAGTGCATCCCACTGGCCCTCAAGGGCACCGACCTCATCGGCCAGGCCAAGACCGGCACGGGCAAGACCCTCGGCTTCGGCATCCCCTTGCTGCAGCGCATGGTCGCCCCCGCGAACCCCGAGTACGCCGACCTGCCCGCCGACGCGCAGGGCAAGCCGCAGGCCCTCGTCGTGTGCCCCACGCGCGAACTCGGCCTCCAGGTGGCCACCGACATCGAGCGCGCGGGCCGAATCAAGGGGGTCCGCGTCCTCGCCATCTACGGCGGCCGCGCCTACGAGCCGCAGATCGATGCCCTGGAGAAGGGGATCGACGTCGTCGTGGGCACCCCCGGCCGCATCATCGACCTGGCCAACCGGCGCGACCTCGACCTCTCCCACGTGCGAGTGCTGGTCCTCGACGAGGCCGACGAGATGCTGGACATGGGCTTCCTCCCCGACGTCGAGCGCATCGTGGCGATGATCCCGACCGAGCGGCAGACGATGCTGTTCTCGGCCACGATGCCCGGGCAGATCGTCAACCTCGCCCGCCGCTACATGCACCAGCCCATGCACCTTCGGGCCGCCGACATGGGCGACGAGAACGCCACCGTTGACGCGATCGAGCAGCATGTCTGGCGCGTCCATCCCATGGACAAGGTCGAGCTGCTGGCCCGCATCCTGCAGTCCGAGGGCCGCGACCTGGCGATGATCTTCACGCGCACGAAGCGCAAGGCCCAGCGGGTGTGCGACGACCTCACGGAGCGCGGCTTCGCAGTCGGCACCGTGCATGGCGACCTCGGCCAGGGCGCGCGCGAGCAGGCGCTGCGCGCCTTCCGGACCGGCAAGGTGGACGTGCTCGTCGCGACCGACGTCGCCGCACGCGGCATCGACGTCGACAACGTCACCCACGTGGTCAACTACGAGTGCCCGGATGACGAGAAGACGTACCTGCACCGCATCGGGCGCACCGGCCGAGCCGGTCACTCAGGTACCGCGGTGACGTTCGTGGACTGGGAGGACATCGCCCGCTGGCAGATGATCGACCGGGCGCTCAAGCTGCCGTTCAAGGACCCCATCGAGACCTACTCGACCAGCGATCACGTGTACACGGGCCTCAAGATCCCGGCCGGCACGAAGGGCACGCTGCCAAGGTCGGCGCGGACGCGCGAGGGACTTGCCGCCGAGGCGGTCGAGGACCTCGGCGAGACCGGGAAGAAGCGGAAGCCGGAGCACAGCGGGCGAGATGACAAGCGTCACGGTGGCCACAAGGGCGACCACGACAAGCGTCACGGTGGCCACAAGGGCGACCACGACAAGCGTCACGGCGAGAAGCGGAACGACGGCAAGAAGCACGGTGAGCACGCCCCAGCGGTGGCCCGGACCGAGCCTGACCCCGAGTCGAAGCCACGTCGCGCGCGACAGCGTCGCCGCACCCGGGGCGGCGAGCCCGTCACGCCGTCGGAGTAGGTCGCACCCCGGTCACGTGACGTCGCCCCATGCGTCGCCCAGTTCGGCAGCAAGGGTCCGGTAGTCGCCAGCGCCCTTCGAGGCCGTGGACGTCGCAAGGATGCTTCGCCCGGCGGCAGGCGCCTCCGCGAACCGGATGGAGCGGCTGATCGGACGGAACACCCGCACGCCGTAGCGGGGGCCCAGGTCCGCCAGCACGGCCTTGGCATGCGTCGTGCGTCCGTCGAAGAGGGTGGGCAGCACGCCGGCGATGCGCAGCCGGGGATTCGTCAGACGCTGGACGTCCGCGATCGTCTCCATGAGCTGGCCCACGCCCCGGTGGGACAGCGTCTCGCACTGGAGTGGGACGAGGACCGCATCCGCCGCCGTCAGGGCATTCACCGTGATGATTCCGAGCGACGGGGAGCAGTCCAGAAGGATCCAGTCGTAGGCCTCGCGAAGCGGCTCGAGTGCCTCCCGCACGACGAATTCGCGCCCGACCACCCCGGCCAGCGCACGATCGGCACCCGCCAGGTCGATCGACGCCGGGAGCAGGTCGACTCCGTCGGGGGTGGTCGTGATCAGGTCGGCCGTCGAACGGTCCGGTTCCGCGCTCATGAAGACCGTGGCGCCCGTCTCGTCGAGATCCTCCGGGTCCAGTCCCAGCGAGAAGGTCGCGCAGGCCTGCGCGTCGAGATCCACCACGAGCACCCGATCGCCCCGCTCGACCAGCGCCGCGCCGAGGTTCACCACCGTCGTGGTCTTCCCGACGCCGCCCTTCTGGTTCGCCACCGCGAGGATCCGCACCACGCCAAGGACACTAGGCCTATCGTGATTGGGACGGCGGCGAGGGGGGTAGGACCGGGCCATGATCGTGGAGTGGGCGCTGCCCGACGACCTCACCGCAGCCCGCGAGGCGCGAGTCCTCGTGTCGGAGGACCTCGGGCGGCGCGGCATCCCCGACGTGATCGCCGATGACGTCGTCCTCATCGCCTCCGAGCTCGCCGCCAACGCTGTCCGGCACGGCCAGCCGCCCGTCACGCTGCGTCTGGAGTTCGACGCGGATCGGGTCCGGGTCGTGGTGGGCAACCACGGATCCATGGCCGACCCGCACATCACCGCCGCCGGCGAGGAGCAGGGTCACGGGCGTGGTCTTGCGATGGTGGAGTCCCTCGCCTCGGACGTCGGCTGGTCCCGCGAAGGCGACCGGCTGGACGTGTGGGCCGACGTCAGCCTCGCCGGACCGGCACCTCACTGACCCAGGACGCCCCAGCCGGTGAGGGCCTCGACGAGTCCCGCACTGGTGTCCAGGCCGCCCAGCTCGGACGGCTCGAACCACCCGACCTCAAGGGCATCGTCGCCCGCTCGCGGAACCCCAGCCCCCTCGAGGGACATGAGGTAGTCGCGGATGAGGTACACCGAGCCGCCGGGAGCGTCCCGGTGGACCTCGCCGACGAAACGGTCGACGGACGCCACCAGGCCGGTCTCCTCCTGCAGCTCGCGGCGGACGGCGTCGTGCCAGTCCTCCCCGGGCTCGACCCGACCCCCCGGCAGCGACCACTGGCCCTGGGCCGGCGGGTTCGCCCGTCGGATCAGCAGGAGCCGGTCACGCTCGTCGCGGACGATCGCGCCGACGCACGGCACGAACTCCTCACCCGTCGTTCCCATGCGGCCGGCTCAGCCCCGGCTCTTGTAGTCCTCGAGCAGCCGACGGGCGATGATCATGCGTTGGATGTCAGCGGTGCCCTCGCCGATGAGCAGCATGGGCGCCTCGCGGTAGAGGCGCTCGATCTCGTACTCCTTGGAGTAGCCGTAGCCGCCGTGGATGCGGAACGAGTCCTCGACGACGTCGCGGCAGTACTCGCTCGCGAGGTACTTCGCCATGCCGGCCTCGAGGTCGTTGCGCTCCCCGGAGTCCTTCTTGCGAGCGGCCATGATCATCATCTGGTGTGCCGCCTCGACCTTCGTGGCCATGTCGGCGAGCCGGAACGACACCGCCTGGTGCTCGGCGATCGGCTTGCCGAACGTGACGCGCTGCTGGGCGTACTCGACGCCGAGCTCGAAGGCCCGCTGGGCCAGGCCGCACGCCCGCGCCGCAACGTTGACGCGGCCGACCTCGACGCCGTCCATCATCTGGTAGAAGCCCTTGCCCGGCTCGCCGCCGAGGACGTCGGCGGCGGACAGCCGCAGCCCGTCCATGACCAGCTCGGTGGTGTCGACGCCCTTGTAGCCCATCTTGTCGATCTTGCCCGGGATGGTCAGGCCGGGCCGGACCTCGCCGAAGCCCTCGGGCTTCTCGATGAGGAACGTCGTCATCGTCTTGTAGACGCTCGAACCCTCGGCGACCTCACCGGGGGTCAGCACCAGGACCGCGACCAAGGTGGACGATCCACCGTTGGTCAGCCACATCTTCTGCCCGTTGAGCACGTAGTCGTCGCCGTCGCGCACGGCCTTGCTCGTGATCGCGGCGACATCGGACCCGCAGCCCGGCTCCGACATGCTGAAGGCACCGCGGACCTCGCCGGTCGCCATGCGCGGCAGGTAGTTCTGCTTCTGCTCCTCCGTACCGTGCTGCATCAGCATGTAGGCCACGATGAAGTGCGTGTTGATGACACCCGACACGCTCATCCAGCCCCGGGCGATCTCCTCCACCACCAGTGCGTACGTCAGCAGCGACTCGCCCAGGCCGCCGTACTCCTCCGGGATCATCAACCCGAAGACGCCCATCTCCTTCAGGCCGTCCACGATCGCCTGCGGGTACTCGTCCTTGTGCTCGAGATCCGTCGCCACGGGGATGATCTCGTTGTCGACGAACTCGCGAACCGCGGCGAGGATGTCACGCTGATCGTCGGTCAGTCCCTCGGTCTGTGCAAGGCGTCCCATCTCAGGCCTCCGGCTTCTCGAATGTCTTGGTGCGGCTCATGCCGGCGGCGCGTCCCTTCGCGGAGACGACCAGCGCCATCTTGCGGGAGGCCTCGTCGATCATCTCGTCGCCGAGCATGACCGCGCCCCTGGCGCCGCCTGCGGCCGACGTGTAGTAGTCGTACGCGTCGAGGATGAGCTCCGCGTGGTCGTAGTCGTCCTGGCGGGGCGAGTAGACCTCGTTGGCCGCAGCGACCTGATCGGGGTGCAGCACCCACTTGCCGTCGAAGCCCAGGGCTGCGGACCGCCCGGCCACGCGCTTGTAGCCCTCGAGGTCCTTGATGGCCAGGTACGGGCCGTCGATGGCCTGCTTGTCGTACGCGCGCGCCGCCATGAGGATCCGCATGAGGATGTAGTGGTACGCGTCTCCCACGTCGTAGCCCGGGGGCTGCTCCCCCACCACGAGGGATTTCATGTTGATGCTGGCCATGAAGTCGGCGGGCCCGAAGATGATCGTCTCGACGCGGGGGCTCGCCTGGGCGATGGCGTCGACGTTGATGAGGCCCTTGGCGTTCTCGATCTGCGCCTCGATGCCGATCCGGCCCACCTCCAGGCCGTTGCTCTTCTCGATCTGGGTCAGCAGCAGGTCCAGGGCGACGACCTGGTCGGCCGTCTGCACCTTGGGCAGCATGATGCAGTCCAGGTTCGCTCCGGCACCCTCGACGACCTCGACCACGTCGGCGTACGTCCACTGGGTCGTCCAGTCGTTCACCCGCACCGACCGCACCTTGCCCTCGTACCCGCCCTCGTTCAGCGCCGCCACGATGTTCTTGCGCGCGTCGGGCTTGGCGATCGGGGCGACCGCGTCCTCGATGTCCATGAACACCTGGTCCGCCGGCAGGCCCTTGGCCTTCTCCAGCATCTTGGGACTGGACCCGGGCACCGCAAGGTTGGAGCGGCGCGAGCGCAACTGCTGAGACATGTGACTCCTGTTCAGGATCGGCTGGAACGGTGGGAGCTAGACGGGCTGGGACCTCTTGCTGGTGCGGATGACGTCGAGAACGCGCCCCATGACCTCGCTGAGGTCGTAGTCCTTGGGGGTGAAGACCGCGGCGATGCCGGCGTCCATCAGGGCGCGGGCGTCCTGCTCGGGGATGATCCCGCCCAGGATGACCGGCACGTCGTCGAGACCTGCGGTGCGCAGCCCCGCGAGGATCTCGGGGACGACCTGCAGGTGCGAGCCGGACAGGATGGACAGGCCCACGCAGTCGACGTCCTCCTGGGCGGCCGCCGCGACGATCTCCGCAGGGGTCAGCCGGATGCCCTGGTAGACGACCTCGAAGCCGGCATCCCGTGCGGCGACGGCCACCTGCTCGGCGCCGTTGGAATGACCGTCCAGGCCCGGCTTGGCCACCAGGATCCGAAGCCGGTGGCCGAGCTCCTCCCCGGTCCGCGCCACCGCGGCGCGCAGCTCGGTCAGGCCGGCCCGCTCGCCGGCCCCGACGGAGCCGCTGACACCGGTCGGTGCACGGAACTCGCCGAAGACGCCCCTCAGGGCGCCAGCCCACTCGCCCGTCGTCACGCCGGCCCGCGCACACGCCAGCGACGCGTCCATGAGGTTCACGCCGGACGTCGCGTCGGCGACCAGGCGCTCCAGCGCGGACGCGGCGGCCGTCGGGTCGCGCTGCGCGCGCCACTCGTCGAGGGCGAGGATCGCGCGCTCCTCCACCGCGGGGTCCACTCGCAGGATCGCGGCATCGAGATCGGCGGTCAGCGGGCTGGGCTCGGTGGAGGTGAACTGGTTCACCCCGACGATCACCTCGTCGCCGGACTCGACGCGGCGACGCCGGTCGGCGTGCGAGGCCACGAGGGCGGTCTTGAGGTATCCGGACTCGACGGCGGCGACGGCCCCGCCCGCCTCCTCGATGCGGGCCATCTCCGCCCGGGCCTCGGCGACGATCTCGTTCACCTTCGCCTCGATCACCGTCGACCCGGCGAAGATGTCGTCGTACTCCAGCAGGTCGGTCTCGAAGGCCAGCACCTGCTGCATGCGCAGGCTCCACTGCTGATCCCACGGCCGAGGCAGTCCCAGCGCCTCGTTCCACGCCGGCAGCTGAACGGCACGGGCCCGCGCGTCCTTCGACAAGGTCACACCGAGCATCTCCAGCACGATCCGCTGGATGTTGTTCTCCGGCTGGGCCTCGGTCAGGCCCAGGGAGTTCACCTGGACGCCGTACCGGAACCGGCGTGCCTTGTCATCCGTGACGCCGTAGCGGTCCCGGGTGATCTCCTCCCACAGGGCGACGAAGGCCCGCATCTTGCACATCTCCTCGACGAACCGCAGGCCGGCATTCACGAAGAAGGAGATCCGGGCCACGACGTCGGTCATCTCCTCGGCACTCACCTGGCCCGAGTCGCGGACCGCGTCGAGCACCGCGACGGCCGTCGCGAGGGAGAACGCGACCTCCTGCACGGGGGTGGCACCCGCCTCCTGCAGGTGGTACGAGCAGATGTTGATGGGGTTCCACTTGGGAGTGTTCGCAACGCTCCAGGCGATCATGTCCGTGATCAGCCGCATCGACGGCCCCGGCGGGAAGACGTACGTCCCGCGCGACAGGTACTCCTTGATGATGTCGTTCTGCGTCGTCCCCGCAAGGTCACCACGGGCCGCACCCTGCTCGTCGGCGACCGTGACATAGAGGGCGAGCAGCCACATCGCCGTCGCGTTGATCGTCATGGACGTGTTCATCCGGTCCAGGGGGATGCCCTCGAGGAGCATCCGCATGTCACCCATGTGGACGACCGGGACGCCGACCTTGCCCACCTCCCCCCGCGCCAGCGGGGAATCCGGGTCGTAGCCCGTCTGCGTAGGCAGGTCGAAGGCGATCGACAGGCCGGTCTGACCCTTGGCCAGGTTCCGTCGGTACAACTCGTTCGACTCACGGGCCGACGAGTGGCCGGCATACGTCCGCATGACCCACGGCTTGCTCCGGCTCATCGCGCCACGCCTCCTTCGACGACCATCTCAGTCTGCCCGCTTGGCGCTCTCGTGGGTCAGTCGGGGGACCTCCTCGACTGCGATGTCGAGGAAGCTGCCGCGACGGACCTGCGTCAGCCCCGCGTTCCCATCCACCTGATCCCCCGGGGAGATCTGCCGAACGGAGCCACATTCTTGCGTATCCGACTATATGGTGTCCAAGTAATTGGCCGAGAGGATCCACGTGCCCGAAGAACTCGCCCGGCTCTCCCGCCTGAGCGCGGTCACGATGTGCTCCCAGTCGGGCGCCTCGCACATCGGGGCGGCCCTGTCCGTGATCGACATCCTGGCCGTCCTGTACGGGGAGGTCGCCGATGTCGACCCCCACCGAACCGAGGACCCGTCCCGGGACATCGTGCTGGTGTCCAAGGGCCACTCGGCGTCAGGCGTCTACGCCGTCCTCGCCCACGCCGGTTACTTCCCCGTCGCGTGGCTCGACGACTACTACCTTGACGGCTCCCACCTCGGCGGCCACGTCACTGCGCATGGCATCCCCGGCGTCGAGCTGTCGACGGGCGCCCTGGGCCATGCCCTCCCCTTCGGCGTCGGCCGGGCCCTGACCGACCGGCTCGATGGGGTCAACCGGCACGTCTTCGTGGTCCTGTCGGATGGGGAGTGCGCCGAGGGCAGCAACTGGGAGGCGGCCCTGATGGCCGCCCATCACCGGCTCGGGAATGTCACCGTCATCGTGGACCGCAACCGGCTGCAGATCCTCGGTCGCACCGAGGACGTCCTCGGTCTCGAGCCGTTCGCGGACAAGTGGCGCGCCTTCGGCTGGGACGTCACCGAGGTCGACGGCCATGACCACGGACAGCTCGCGGCCGCCCTGGCGCCTCGCTCCGGCGCGCAGGAGGCGCGACCCCGCCTGGTGATCGCCCACACCGTCAAGGGCAAGGGGGTGGACTTCATGGAGGACAAGGTGGAGTGGCACACGCTCGTGCCGAGCCCCGAGCACCTCGCCGCAGCGATCGCGCAGCTCGAGACCAACACGACGGAGGAGCCGGCATGAGGGATGCATTCGTTGCCAAGCTCACCACGGCGGCGGCCGACGATCCACGGATCATGCTGCTGGTCGGGGACCTGGGGTTCGGCGTGGTAGCCAACTTCGGCGACGCGTTCCCACGACAGTTCCTCAACTGCGGGGTTGCCGAGCAGTCCATGGTCGGGATCGCCGCCGGCATGGCCGCATCGGGCCGGCGGCCGTTCGTGTACTCGATCGCGAACTTCCCGACCCTGCGACCGCTCGAGCAGATCCGCAACGACGTCTGCTACCACGGACTGGGCGTGACCATCGTCTCGGTCGGGGCCGGACTGGCCTACGGCGCACTCGGCTACACGCACCACGCGGTCGAGGACATCTCCATCCTGCGCGCCCTTCCCGGCATGCGGGTCTACTCCCCGGCCGACGCGATGGAGTGCCGAGCGGCGGTCGAGGAGATCCTCAAGGACCCGTCTCCGGCCTACCTTCGGCTCGGCAAGAACAAGGAACCGCTCATGCACGCCGACCAGCCTGATCTGTCCACGGGAGCGCCGCTCCTGCTGCGCGAGGGCGTCGACGTGACCGTCCTGGTGGCCGGGCCGATCGTGACTCAGGCCCTCGAGGTCGCCGAGGCCGCAGCCGAGGAGGGGTTGTCCGTGCGGGTCCTGACCTGCCCGGTGATCAAGCCCCTGAACGCCGAGGCGGTCCGTGCTGCGGCCGAAGGCACCTGCGGCATCGTCACGCTCGAGGAGCACACCGTCATGGGCGGCTTCGGGGGCGCCGTGCTCGAGGCCTTCGCGGTGCGCGGATGGCGAACGCCGATCCTGCCCCTCGGCCTCGACGATGCGGCCACCCATATCATCGGCGGCCAGGAGTGGATCCGCGAGAGGGCGGGCCTGTCCACCGAGCACGTGCACCGTCGGATCAGGGACTTCACGAGGCAGGCGGCATGACCTACCAGACACTGCGCTACGAGGTGGCGGACCAGATCCTCACCCTGTGGCTGGACCGACCCGACAGCCTCAACGCGTTCACCGTGACGATGGCCGACGAGCTCGAGGCGGCATTCGACCGCGCCAGCGCGGACGACGAGGTCGCGGCGATCGTCGTCACCGGCAGCGGGCGCGCCTTCTGCGCCGGCATGGACCTGTCCACCCCCGGCAACGTCTTCGGCCTCGACGAGTCGCAGCAGCCGACCATGGCCGATATGGTCGAGCGCTTCGACGACCCCGAGATCGTCGACGGAGTCCGCGACACCGGCGGCCGGGTGTCGCTGGCCATCTATCGCTGCACCAAGCCGGTGATCGCGGCCATCAACGGTGCCGCCGTCGGCATCGGTGCGACCATGACCCTGCCGATGGACGTGCGCATCGCCTCCGAGAGTGCGCGCATCGGCTTCGTGTTCGGGCGCCTGGGCATCGTGCCCGAGGCGTGCTCCACATGGTTCCTGCCCCGGATCGTCGGCATCAGCCGAGCACTCGAGCTGGTCTACTCGGCGGACGTCCTCGACGCACATCAGGCGCGGGAGGTCGGACTGGTTCGCGAGGTCGTGGCTCCGGAGGACCTGCTGCCGACCGCCTACGCCCTGGCCCGGCGCTTCGTCCAGGGCAGGTCGCAGGTCGCGACGGCGCTCATGCGCCAGATGGTGTACCGCAACAGCGCGCAGGCCGATCCGCTCGAGGCCCACCGGGTGGAGTCGCTCGCAATGTTCTATGCGAGTACCGGCGACGGCAAGGAAGGCGTTGCGGCGTTCCTGGAGAAGCGACCGTCGGAGTTCACTGGGCGGGTCTCATCCGACCTGCCCCCCTTCTTCCCCTGGTAGACGACTGACGATCCCGATCAGCGCGCGGGACCTCAGTGCCCCAGCGCGGCCTTCACGCCCACGACGGCGAGCGCCACCGCGAGAACGATCGCCGCGGTCACGATGCTCCGCGGCCAGGACCAGCCGCGAAGCCGGCCGATCCGGAGTCCGGTGATCGCGAGGAGACCGGACAGCAGAGCCTGGGATGCCACGACACCGGCCTGCCCCTGCAGGAAGAGAAGCGGCAGTCCGGCGATGAGCGCCGCGAGCACGCCGCCGGCGACCTGTGCGCCGGCCTCCCTCGCGGCCGACTCCGGCGAGACCCCAGTGTCCTCGGCCAGCTGCGTCGCGAGGCGGAAGGCGACCCAGTGGGCGAGCATCAAGCCAACCGCCGTGCCCACGAGCAGGGCGAGCACACCCCAACTCTCCGGGATGCGGTCATCCGGCAGCGCCGTGAGCGCTGCCAGCAGCACAAGGGCCATGTACAGGGCCGCCGATACGAACTCGCGGTAGGCACTCTTGGCCTCGGCGTCGACGCGCCTGCCGGATCGAGACGTTGGTGAAGCCACGCCCGGAGGCTAGCCCTCTGGCGTCGTGAAGACGATGGCCTCGCCCTGGCCGCCGCCGCCGCACAGGGCGACCGCCCCGACTCCTCCACCACGGTTCTTGAGCTCGTAGGCGGCCGACAGCAGGATGCGGGCACCACTCATCCCGACCGGATGACCGACCGCGATCGCGCCACCGTGCACGTTGACCTTCTCCTCGGGCAGGCCGAGGTCGCGCATCGAGGCGATCCCCACGCTCGCGAACGCCTCGTTGATCTCGACGACGTCGAGGTCGTCCACCGTGAGCTCGCCGTCACGGCGAAGGGCGTCCTTGATCGCGTTGGCCGGCTGCAGCAGGAGCGACGGGTCCGGGCCAGCCACCTCACCGTGTGCGCGGATCTCCGCGATCCAGGTCAGGCCATGCTCCTGCGCCCACTCCTTGCTCGCGACCACGAGGGCCGCGGCGCCGTCGGACAGCTGCGACGCGTTGCCCGCCGTGATGGTGCCGTCCTTCGCGAACGCCGCCCGAAGGCCGCCGAGGGACTCCTGCGTCGCCTCGGCGCGGATGCCCTCGTCGTCCGTCACGGTCACGGTGCCCTTGCGCCCCTTCACGTCCACGGGGACGATCTCCTGGGCCGAGCGTCCGGATGCCGTCGCCTCAGCGGCGAGTCGGTGCGACCGGGCGGCGAACGCGTCCTGCTCCTCCCGCGTGATGCCGTAGGGGCTGCCGTACTGCTCGGTGGCGGCGCCCATCGAGATGGCATCGAAGGCGCACACGAGGGCATCCTGGTCGAGCACGTCCGCCGCGACCGTGTTGCCGTACTTGTAGCCCTGACGAGCGCCCAGGAGCACGTGCGGGGCGCCGGTCATGGACTCCATGCCCCCCGCGACGACGACCTCATGCTGCCCGCTGCGGATCATCTGGTCCGCCATCGCCACGGCGACCAGTCCGGACAGGCAGAGCTTGTTCACGGTCACGGCCGGAACCGACATCGGCAGGCCAGCGGCAGCAGCGGCCTGGCGGGCCGGGTTGGGCCCGGCGCCCGCCTGCAGCACCTGGCCGAACACGACGGCATCCACCTGGTCGGGACCCACGCCAGCGCGCTCGAGCGCGCCGCGGATGGCGACGGCCCCGAGGTCGACGGCCGACAGCGACGCGAAGGCGCCGAGCAGCTTGCCGATGGGGGTGCGGGCACCGTCGATGACGACAGACGTGGTCACGGGTTCTCCTCCGGTGGGGGTGATCTGAGGGTAGCGTGTCCTTGGTCGTCATGTATACGGACGTCCTAGCAAATATCGGGAGGCAGCCGTGGCTGACCAGCGCATCGCCGTCGTGACCGGTGCCGGGAGCGGAATCGGTGCGGCGTGTGCCCACGCCCTGGCCGAGTCGTGCGATCGGCTCGTCCTCCTCGGTCGTCGGCTGGACAGGCTCGAGGACGTCGCCTCCCAGATCCGGGACGCCCACCCGGCGTCGGTCGTCGACGCCCGATCCGTCGATGTCTCCGACGTCGCCGCCGTGGAGGGGTTCGCCGCGTGGGCGCACGATGCCCTCCCCCGCGTCGACGTCCTCGTCAACAACGCCGGTTCGCCGCAGCCCCGGATCACCGGCGGCCTGGCCGATGTGGCAGCAACGTGGGAGTCGACCTGGCGGGCGAACACGCTGAGCGCGGTCCTGGTCACCGAGGGGCTCAAGCCCCTCCTGGCCCGACCCGGAGGACGGGTCGTCATGATCGGGTCCTTCGCCGCGAACCTCGGCACCGGCAGCCCGGCGTATGCCTCGGCCAAGGGCGCCCTGGAGACGTACGCGGTGTCCCTCATGCGCGAAGTCGGTCCGGACGGAATCACCGCCAATGTCGTTGCTCCCGGCTACACCGCCGGCACCGAGCTCCTCGCCGGTCGCATCACCCCGGAACGGCACGAGCGCCTGCTGGCCGGCAACGCCTCCCGTCGGCCCGGGACCCCCGAGGAGATCGCCAGCGCGGTCGCCTACCTGGCCTCCCCGCTGGCCGGCTTCGTCAACGGGCAGGTCATCACCGCGAACGGCGGCACCTACCTACCGGGCTGACCAACGACGAGTCGACCAAGCATCCCGCTGACCAGCGACCCCGTTGAGCAGCGACCACGCTGAGGACCCACAAGGAGTCACATGAGCACCTTCGACGACACCGATCTTGAGCGCATCGAGGTGGCCACGGCGCTGTTCGCCGCATGGTCCAGCGGGGACGTGGACGCGCCTCGCCCCCACCTGACGGACGAGCCGGTGCTGTGGGACAGCGTGGGCGGCCTGAAGGAGGGCTGGCCCGCCATCAGGGAGTACTTCGGGCACGGGCTCGAGCGCTACCCCGACCTGTCCCTCGTGCCCACGGGCGAGTTCTGGGCACGACCGGACGGCCTGGCCCTGCAGTGGGAGATGAGCGCCTCGGTGGTCGACGACTCGATGGGCGGCGAGCACGTCGGCAAGCGCTGGAGCGTCCCAGGACTGTCGTTCCTCGTCTTCGACGGCATGAAGGTGGCGGCCGAGTACGACTACCACGACAAGGGCGCACGCCAGCGGTCCCTGGACTCCTGACCGCTCGGTTCAGCGGGCCCAGCGGCCGAGCAGATCGGCGTGCAGGGCCGCGATGTGCGCGGGGGTGATCCGCGTCTGCGTCACCAGTCGCCGGTACAGGAAGGGCGCCACCAGGTCCTCCACGCACTGCTGCACATCCCTGGCCGGGTCGATGACCCCAACCTGCTGCCCGCGCCGGACGAGCGCGCCGGCCCGCGACCGCGTCTGCGAGAACATCCGCCGATGCACGTCGGCGAACGCCGCGTCTCGGCTCGATCCGTCGATGAGGGCGACGAGGACCGCCAGGTAGGTGGGGTCGTTCAGGCGACGGGCGTAGTCGACGAGATATGACCGAAGCGTCTCCGCCGTGTCGAGCTCGGCCGACACGTCGTCGCGGTGCACGAGCTCGTCGAACACCTCGCACGCCAGCGCCGCCATGTCCGGCCAGTTGCGGTAGATGGTGCTCCTCGAGATACCCGACTCGGCCGAGAGCCGATCGACGGTCAGGCCGCCGAGTCCCTGCTCCACCAGCACCGAGCAGACCGCCTCGTGGACAGCGGACCTCGATCGCTCGTAGCGGGCGTCACTCATGCGCAGGTGATCTCCGTCAGCTGGGTCAGGAAGCGCAGGTGGACGGCCACCCCGATCGCGAGCTGGTCGGCCGTGCGACGTGGTCCGCGCTCGAAGACGGTGCGCGCCGACAGGTTCACGCACGCGCCACGGAAGTGGTTGTACGCCAGCCACATCCGCCACTGCTCGTCGGTGTACGACACCCCCGCCACCTCGGCCAGGCGACGCTTCCAGGCGTCGGCATCCATCGTCCGCCGACCGCGGATGAGCGCGAGGTAGGCCCAGTCCTCAGCCGCATCGCCCACATGGGCGAACTCCCAGTCGATGGTGGTCAGCCCGCGTTCCGGGTCGAACAGCGCGTTGCCCGGGCCGGCATCTCCGTGGACGATCACCGACGGCCCGGTCGCCTCGAGGTGCTCGTGCAGCCAGGTTGCCCCGTGCTCGATGAGCGGGATCTCCGGGGCATGCCTGCGGTACATCTCGCGCCAGCCCTCGATGTTCGCCGCCACCACGTCCTGCGCGGAGTGACCACTCGCGTCGAGGATGGAGGCGGGGACGGAGTGCAGGTCGGCGACGCTGCGGATGATGTCGTCGAGGCCCTGATCGTCCAGCCGGACGACCCCGGGCACCTCCTCCATCACGAAGAAGGGCTCCCCGAGCACGTCGCCGGTCTCCTCCACGGCCTCCACGGCCGGCACCGAGTACCCGGCCGCGTGCAGCGCGCGCATCGACCGCACCTCGGTCACGGTGTCCGTCCCGAACATGCCGCCCTGCTCGATGCGGACGATCACCCGCCGGTCGGCTCCCCCCTGCCGCACCGTCGCCCGCCACATCCGGCGGGAGAATCCGCCACCGATCACGGTGGCCGACACCACGTCACACGGACGGCCGGACACCTGCGTGAGCCAGGCGCCGAGCTGTGCGCGCTCGCGCTCATCGACGATGACGTCCGCGTGGTCGATGCTCGTGTCGTGACTGGTGAATGCGCCCATGAGCGGTGCGGCGACGGCCACGTCCTCGGCCAGCCACGACTGCAGGTCCGCCAGCGACGTCCCGCCGACCGCCATCCGTGCACTCCGATCCGGCCAGGGATCGTCCCCGCGACCGTCGAGGTACTGCCGGACGGCAGCCCACTGCGCCGCCGACCCGAGGGAGGGGTCCGCGAGCCCGGCGGCGATCGCCGCCTCGATGACTGCGTCGGCGACGAACGGCTCGACGGGCGTCATCGGGCTCTCAGCGCGGCTACGACGTCCGCCTCGAGGCCGAAGTCGTAGCCCGCGCCCCAGACGGGATCCGACAGGAGGTCCGGCGCGTCGACGAGTGCCGAGGAGCAGAACCACTCGTACGTCTCCGCGTACCCGCGACGGATGCCGCGCTCGACGGTCAGCCCCAGGTCGGCGGCCTTCGCCACGGACAGGATGCCGTGGTGCTTGGTCCCGAACAGATGGCCGTAGAGCGGCTTGGCGTCGGTGAAACCCGTGGGGACCTCCACGATGTCCGGTTCCGCCCCGACGATGCCGGCGAGCAGGAGTGTCCATGCCCGCGCGGAGGCTCCTTCGCCGGTGACGTTCACGATCTGGCCCGCGGCCGCCGGCAGCTGGGCCATCTCGCGCAGGTTCAGGCACAGATCGTCGACGTGTCCGTAGCTGGTGGTGACCAGTCCCTCGTGCGGCAGCAGGATGGGGAGCCCGCGCCTCAGCCGCAGGAACATCGCGGTCTCCATGTCATGGATGTTGTTGTCCGGGCCGTAGATCGCGGCCGGACGGGCCACGGAGCCCGGGAACCCCGTCGCGGCGTGGCGCTCGAGGATGGCCCGCTCGGCGTGCGCCTTGAACCCGCCGTACGTCGTCACCGGGTCCTGGGTGGTCGGTGCGTCCTCCTGCCAGGGCATCACGCCACTGGGCTCGTACGCCATGATCGAGGAGACGAAGACGTAGGCCCCGACGGTGCCGTCCAGGAGACCCAGCAGATCCTCGAACTCCCCGCCACCCGCGGCCATCACGAAACCGGAGACGTCGATGACGGCGTCCCACTCGGTACCGCCGAGTGCCGACCGCATCGATTCGGTGCTCGTCCGGTCCCCGACGATCCGCTCCACGCCGTCGGGCAGCGAGGACGCGGTCCTGCCACGGTTGAGGACGGCCACCTCATGGCCCTCCCGGGAGAGCTGGTCGACCAGGCGCCGACCGACGAACGTGCTGCCACCGAGGATGAGGGTCTTCACCCTCAGGACTCTATAGGACATTTTGTCTCATAACTAGCCCCGAGCCGCTAGGCTCCCGCCATGACCGACGCCGGCCGCCTGACGCGCATGGACGAGTACCCCCGGCACCAGCAGGGCGGCACCTTCGACACGGTCGCGAGCGACTCCGTCCACTGGAACGACGGCTTCTACTTCACGTTGGGCGACGAGGCCACCGGGACCTCACTGTTCGCGGCGCTCCGCCTGTACGCCAACACCGACGTCATGGACGGCTTCGTGTGCGTGAGCCTCGACGGGCGACAGCACAACGCACGCTTCTCCCGCCGCCTGCGCCCCGCGATCGACGACCTGGTGGTCGGCCCGCTGCGCCTCGACATCCGCGAGCCGCTGTCCCACCTGCGCCTGGCCTGCGTCGACAATCCGTACGGGATCACCTTCGACCTCGACTGGCGGGGCCTGCACGAGCCGTACCTCGAGGACCGGATCGTGCGCTACTCAGGCGGCCGCAAGGTCTACGACCGCACCAACTACGACCAGTGCTGCGACGTGTCCGGGTCGATCTCGGTGGCGGATCGCTCGCTCACCGTGGACCCCGCCACCTGGGTCGGCGTCCGGGACCACTCCTGGGGGATGGGCCGCACCGGTGGCGCCTCGTCCGCCGCGATCGCCCCCGAAGCCGGTCGTGACCCGCGGCGGGGGTTCGCGATGCGGCAGTGGACGATGATCCGGATGCCCGACCGGGTGATGTTCTGGCAGTTCCACCTGCAGCACGACGGCTCCTTCGAACCACTCGAGGCGGTGGTCATCCCGCGCGACGGCGGCCTCGCCTGGCGGTACGTGGACGCCCGGGCCGAGGCCGTGCGGGCCGATGGCGCCCCGCGCGCCCTCTCGAGTCGAGTCGAGCTCACTCGCCCGGACGGGACCGTCGACCGGTTCGACCTGACCGCCGTCGGTGATCCCGTCTACCTGCAGGGCGGCGGCTACCACGACGGGTTCGCCGACCGTCAGGGTCGCGGGGTCTTTCGCGGCGACGACCACCACGAGGGCGAGGTGTGGGACATCACCGGGCCCGTGGAGGTCGCTGACCCGTCTGGATGGTTCCGCCAGCGCCCGGACGCGTGGGCCGAGCAGTTCGCCACCTGCGTCAACCTCGATGATCCCGACGACCGCGGCTTCGGCCACCTGGAGTGTGTCCTCGCGCCATGACGGAACGTGACCCTGGTCTGGCGCGCCTGCTCGACGAGAACGAGCTGCGCGCGTTGGCAGCCACCTACATGCGCGGGCTCGACCGTCTCGACGAGGCCCTCGTCCGGTCGGTCTTCGCCGACGATGCCACCACCCACTACGGGTCCTTCACGGGCGGCCCGGCCGAGATGGCCGCCATGGCGATGCGCGCCCTGTCCGCGTACCGCACAACGCAGCACATCCTCGGCCAGATCAACCTCGCGGTCGACGGCGACTCCGCGACCGGAGAGGTCTACTTCCAGGCCTACCACCAGCACGCGACCGATGGCTTCGACCGCTTCATCAGCGGTCGCTACATCGATCGCTACGCCCGCCGCGAGGACGGATGGCTGATGACGCATCGCACCGAGGTCGTCGACTGGACGCGCACCGAGCCCATCGCCGACGAGTACTTCACCCTCCGCCCGCACACCGTCCGCGGATCGCGGGACGCGAGCGACCTCAGCTACCGACCGGAAGAGGCCTAGATGGACGCCGCCCGCCTCCAGGAGTTCCTCACCGCCGTCGAGCCCGAACGCGGTCCGTCCGTCATCAGCGCCGAGCCGATCCCGGGCGGCTACAGCCGCGACACGGTCATCGCCGAGGTGCGCTGGGCGGACGGGCGCACCGAGAAGCTCGTGCTCCGTGGCGACCCGGCGATCGAGGAGTCCGTCTTCCGCAGCGACCGGGACAGGGAGTGGATCCTGCTCAACGCCCTGGCGGATGTCCCCACGTTCCGCATCCCCAGGCCGCGCTACTACGACGCCACCGGCGAGTACTTCGGCACCAAGTGCATCGTCTCCGAGGCGATCCCGACGTCGTCGATGCAGGCCTTCCTGGAGTCGGGACCCGATCTCGACCAGGCCCGCCGCGACTTCATCGGGATCGTGGCGAGCATCCACACCACCCCCGTCGACCTCATCTCGGGCACCGTGGAGCAGCCACCGAGCTGGGACGAGCACATCGACCGGATCATGGGCATCTACGACCGCATCATCGAGAAGGCGCACGGCAATGGGGACAGCGACCCCGTGCTGCGGTACGTGCGCCGGAAGATGCGCGCCAACCGGCCACCGGCCGTGCCGCTCGGGCTCGTCCACGGGGACGCACAGCCCGGCAACTTCCTCCTGCCCTCAGGCGAGGATCCCGTCATCATCGACTGGGAGTTCGGCCACATCGGCGACCCCCGGCAGGACCTCGGCTACTACCTGCAGATCCCCATGCCACCGCATCTCTACCACCCTGACCCCGAGGGGTTCCTGGCCATCTACCGTGAACTGACCGGGTACTCCGAGGAGCAGGTCAACCCCCAGGTCGTCCGCTACTTCATGCTGCTGGGCATGGTGCACCTTCTCGAGCAGATGATCGATGCCGCCGAGGCCATCGCGCGCGGTGAGCACCGCGGCGTCCTCGGGCCCTACCTGCTGGGCTCGATCACCCACTTCCGCAACCTCTTCCTCGGCATCTGCCTCACGCTGCCGTACTCACCCCGCTCGGCCGACCCGGAGGTGGCCCGGTGAACATCCGTCCCACGACCCCCCAGCTGCTGCGCGACCTCGCTGACGAGCTGAACCGCGAGATCATGCCGCTGCTCGACGACTCCACCGACCAGATCCGGCTGCACATGATCACCGCTGTCCTCGGGCAGTGCGCGGTCCGCGCGGGCTCCGAGATCGCGCTGATGACGCTGGAGACCGCTGCCTATCGGGACTACGCCGACGCCGTCGCCGACGCGACGGGCCGGGACGACCTGCGTCCGGCCGAATCGGTCCCGCCCCTGGCCGCACGCCTGCATCTCGACGCGGTGGTGGCCGAGTACGCGCGGGCCAGCGACTCCTTCGGCTCG
Organism: Actinomycetes bacterium; assembly: GCA_024641635.1. Classification (GTDB taxonomy): domain Bacteria; phylum Actinomycetota; class Actinomycetes; order S36-B12; family S36-B12; genus UBA10649. The sequence continues at coordinate 55,228 of JAHECS010000012.1, forward strand.
GCACTCGAGATCGCGATGGACGCGGGCCTCGGCGACCTGGTCACCCGGGGCGAGGAGCTGCTGCACACCCGGATCGCGAACGAGCAGCTGATGGCCGGCGTCGCGACCGCGGGTCGGTAGCCCTCACCCTGGTCCGTCGAGGCCTCGATGCCCGTCAGTCCAGGGGGTAGAACTTGGCGGCGCGGTCGGAGAGGACCTCCTTGCCCGCGTCCATGACGAGGACGGCCCCGTTCATGAACTGGCCCTCGTCGCCGCCCAGGAAGACGGCCGCGTTCGCCATGTCCTCGGGTCGGGGTGCGCGGCCACCGGGGTACTTCGACGACAGCCGCTCGTAGGCCGCGTCGAGGTCGTCCTTGCCGCCGGCCACGAGTCCTGCGGTGAGCGACGAGAGGGTTGCGCCGGGACACAGGACGTTCACCCGGATCCCCAGCGGTGCCGCCTCGACGGCGACCGACTTCGACAGCCCGATGACCCCGTGCTTGGCGGTCGAGTACACGTGCGGCCCCAGCCCGCCCTGCACCCCTGCCGTGCTCGAGGTGTTGATGATCGCGCCACCCCCCTGGCCCTTCATCACCCGCATGGCGTGCTTGGTGCCGAGGAAGACGCTCGTCAGCAGCACGGCCATCGTCCGGTCGTAGTCCTCGAGGGCGGTGTCACCGATGGGTCCGGTGACGCCGACGATCCCGGCGTTGTTGACCATGATGTCGAGCGAGCCGAAGCGCGACACGCATGCGTCGATGGCGGCCACGATGTCGCTCTCCGACGTCACGTCCGTCCGGATGAACACCGTGGCGTCGCCGAGCTCCGCAGCGAGGCGCTCGCCTGCCTCCACGTCGATGTCGGCGATGACGCAGGAGGCACCTTCGGCGACGTACCTGCGGACGATGCCCTCACCGATGCCGCGCGCCCCACCGGTGACGACGGCGCTGCGGCCCGCGAGTCGGGCCATCAGTGTCCGTCGCTCATCGTCAGCCGCTGGAGCATGGTCAGCCGGGACTCGTCGCGCCCGACCGCGCCCGCGGCCAGGATCTGACGGGTCTGGATCTTCCAGCCCTCGGTGCCCTTGGACCAGCGGTCGAGGTAGCGGCCGTGGAGCGTCCACTCCTTGCCCTCCGCGTCGCGATGCCACGCGGTGATGAGGCTCTCGGCCTCGGCGTCGTCCGTGCCGGTGAAGGTGATCGAGATGTTGGTGACCGCGTGCGACGTCTGCGCGTACCGCGTGAAGGCGTTGCGCAGTGACGCACGCAGGGCGTCCTTGCCCTCGATCCAGGTGTCGCCGCTGAAGAGCACGCGGCAGTCGTCGTTGAAGACGGAGACCTGCAGCTCGACATCAGCCATGTCCGCAGCCTTGGCGTACGTGTACATCAGCTGCTCGATGTCGTGCCGATCCGGGAAGCGGAGGCCGTCGAGGCGGGCGCTGCTCATGGTTCCTTCTCTCTTCTGCTCGTCGGTGGGGGCAGTCGTGGGCGCTACGAGCGGCTGGCGGCGAGGACGCGATCGAGCCCCTCGGCGATCTGGCGTGCCGAGAGGGCCGCGTCCTGCTCCCGCAGGGTGCGGTTGATGACCTCGATCGAGAACGTGGAGTCGGGCCGCTCGGCGTTGCGGCGACGGACGAGGCCCACGAGGTCGAACTCGCCCTCGCCCGGGACGCGACGGTTGAGCAGGCAGTCCTCCCGCAGGTCCTCCGGGAGCTGGCACTCGATGGTGCCGTCGTTGAACTGCACCGTCGAGATGTACGGCCAGAGCCCGTCCAGGTGGTCCAGGGGAAGGCCCATCCGGTACAGGTGCCATACGTCCATGCACATGGACAGGTTGGGACGGTCGGCCCGCAGGATGATCCCCGCGGCATCCGCCGGGGTCTGCATGTTGGTGAAGGGCAGCGGCTCGAGCACGACGTCGACCCCCCAGGGCGCGAAGCGGTCGGCGACGCGGCCGGCTCGCTGCGCGGCGTCGTCGACCGTGCCGTCGTACGGCCCGATGGCCTGCAGTCGCAGAGGTCGTAGGCGTTCGGCCAGAACGGCGGCGAGGTCCTCGAGCGGGTCCTGGTCCTCGCGCATCACCCTGATCGCCTCGAGCTCCCCGATGCGAACGCCGTGCTCGGCGATCAGCGCGTCGAGCTCGTCGAGCGTGTGACCGTCCTCGAGCCAGGCCTTCGTCCAGCGAACGCTGAGCCCGACCTCGACGAACCCGGCCGCTCGCGCAGCAGCGAACCGCTCGTCAAGCGGCACCTCACCGGTGCAGTTGAACGAGAAGGTGAAGTCGGCGACCTCCGGCAGCGGGTTACCGGCCACCGAGGTCCCGCGCGATGCCCTCGTCGATCAGCCGCTGCACCTGATTGTGGAAGAACGGGATCTTGCATTCACGGTCGTTGAAGAAGTTCTCCTTGTAGTACGAGGAGCGTGAGGCCGCGGAGACGTCCTCCCACGTCCACACATCCTCGCCGACCACGATCTTCAGGTGGTCCCAGTGGCGCTGGGTCCGCTCGAGGTAGTCCGGGTCGTCGGTCTTGTACCAGAGTTCCCACGTCTCGAACCGGGTCTTGTTGTGGGTGATGGGGACGGAGCGGAACAGCTGGAGATGCTCCGGGTTGTTGTTGAAGACGCCCGTCGGGAAGATCGTGTAGTGGCAGATCGCCACCGACTGGTGGTCGGGATTCTCCTGCAGCTTCGGGAGGGAGCCCTTGAGCGGCACCACCATCATGGAGTGACGGTCGAACTCGAAGATGCGCATCTCGCGGCCGTCCTTCACGTCCTGCGGCGGGATGTGGTGCAGCGCAGGCGCGTGGTAGAACTCGTTGAACGCATCGACGACGACCTTCCAGTTCACGTCGACGTCCCAGACGAGCTTCTCCTTCAGGAACATGTCCTCCATCCGGTAGGCGCCGAGATCCTGGAGGATGTCCTCGCCCAGCCACTCCTTCAGCGGCGGCGCGACGCCGGGTCCGGCCAGGACGCCCCACACCCAGCCGCCCCACTCGTCGAGCTCGACCTGATGTGCCTTGAGGCCGGTGAGGATGTCCTGGTCGAAGTCATCGCGGTCCGGCACGCCGACGACGGTGCCGTCGAAGTCGTAGACCCAGTCGTGCCACGGGCACTTGAACCGACGGGCGCACTCCCCGCTGTCGCGGACGATCCGTGCGCCGCGATGCAGGCAGACGTTGTGGAAGCCGCCCAGTGAGCCGTCCTTCTTGCGGGTGATGACGATGGTCTCGCCGTGCCCCTCCCAGACGACGTGGTCGCCCGCCTGCTGCAGCTGCTCCGAGCGGCACATGATCTGCCAGCTCGGGTTGAGGACGTACCGGCGCTCGAGCTCGAAGCGCTCCGGGTCCGTGTACCAGCTCGACGGGACCGTCTCGGACTTGCCCGGGGTGTTCGGGATCTCCGGGGCGAAGCGGAGGGGGCCGTCGCCCCGGGTCGGCGGGACGAAGGGAGTTGTCATCGGGGACGATCCTCTCGGGTCGGTCAGGCTCGGTCACCCTACAGTTGTCTAGATGACTTGTGCAAGGACTTCCACATAAACACCGGCTGGGCGCCGTGACGCCCGGACACGAGATCGACCCTAGATGTCGAGGACCAGCCGATCGCCCTTGCAGCGCGAGACGCAGGGCATCATGTAGACGCCCTCCTCGTGGTCCTCATCGGACAGCAGCGAGTCGCGATGCGCGATGTCCCCTGAGATCACCTTCGTCTCGCAGGTGCCGCACACGCCCTCGGCGCAGGAGGTCATGATCCGAACGTCGTTCGCCAGCAGGACCTCGACGATGCTCTTGTCGCGCGGGACCGTGAACTCCTGGCCGGTGCTGTTGACCACGACGGTGAACTCATGGTCGCCCGGATCCCCGGTGGTGTCGACGGCCTTGGCCGCGAACCGCTCGACGACTGGCATAGGGCGCCCCAGCTCGGCGCACTTGGCCTCGACGGCCGAGATGAGCGGCTCCGGCCCGCAGCAGTAGACGGCGGCATCGGGTGCGGCGTGCCGCAGGATGTCGTCGAGCGGCAGGATCCCCTTCTCGTCCTGCGGCCAGAGATGCACGCCGAGCGGCTCGAGCCGGTCGCGGAAGGCCATCGACGCACGCGTGCGACCCCCGTACCAGAACGACCATGGACGATCCTTGTCGAAGATCACCTCGCCCAGCATGGGGACCATCGGGGTGACGCCGATGCCGCCCGCGATGAACACGTACGACGGTGCGTCGACCAGGGGGAAATGGTTGCGGGGACCTCGGGTCTTGACGGCGTCCCCGACCTGGATGTGGTCGTGGATGTACGACGACCCGCCTCGGCTGCTCGGCTCGCGCAGCACCGCGATCCGCCAGGTGTCCGCCCGGAAGTGGCTGCACAGCGAGTACTGCCGCTCCACTCCCGTGCCGAGCTGGAGATCGATGTGCGCACCCGGCTCCCAGGTGGGCAGCTTCTCCCCCGACGGCGCCGCCAGTCGGATGCAGACGACTCCCTCGGCCTCCTCGACCCGCTCGATGACGACCAGGTCGCGGTACTCCTCGTAGACGTACGCCATGGCTAGACGGTAGCCCCGGCAGGGGCCGAATCGACCGTCACGGTCCCCGCCGTCCCGTCCACGGTGACCTCCATGCCATCGAGGAGCTGCTTCGTACCCGTCGTCACCGACAGCACCGAGGGGATGCCGAGCTCACGACTGACGACGACCGCGTGGCTGTTCATGGCGCCGACGTCCACGACGACCGCGCCCGCGATGAGGAACAGCGGGGTCCAGGCAGCGTCCGTGAAGGGGGCTACGAGCACGTCGCCCGGCTCCAGCCGGACCATGTCGGCGGGATCGTGCAGCACGCAGACGCGACCGGTGTAGCGCCCCGCGCCGCCCCCCAGGCCGGCGAGGACCTCGCCCTCCCTCAACGGCGGCAGGCTGCGCTCGGTGCGCCGCTCCCACTCGGACAGCGGCGGCGGGTCGGACGCGATGATGAACGGCGGATCGAGCTCGAACAGCTCCTCGTAGTCGCTCAGGCGCGCGGCGATCAGCTCGCGGAAGGCGAGTGGATCGGCGACGTAGCGCTCCAGCTCCGAGCTGAGCAGCATCATCACGTCCTCGGGCTTCGCGTAGAGCCCGGCCGCGACTCCGCGGCGGCCGAGCTCACGGATGGTCATGCGCACCTCGTTGACCACGGCGACACAGGTCGCCTTGGTCCGCTCCCGGGCGGGCACGCACAGCGTGGTGGACGCGAGCGCCATCTCCAGCGTGCCGAGAGTCTCGTCGTTGCCGGCGAAGGCCGTGCGGAGCCGGTCGGCAGCCGCCCGCCGGCGCGCCTCGAGCCGGTCGTGACGGGCCTGCGGCGAATCAGCGTCCGAGGCGCGGCGGATGCCGTTGACCAGCTTCAGCGGCTGGAGGGGGTCGGACTCCCACGAGAGGGCGTGGATGTCCCACTCGTTCGGGCCTCGGGAGCCGGACTCGCGCATGAAGTCGGCGACCGACTCGGCGAAGGCGCGGGTGGCATCCGTCTGCGGGTCCGAGATCGCCGCCAGCACTGCCTCGGGGCCCTCGTCGAACAGGGCGGTGACCTCGGTCGAGGCGTTGGCGTCGCGCGAGAGCCGCCACAGCCCCCAGGAGGGCGACGCGGAGTCCACGTCACCGAGTCCGGAGATGAGCTCGAGCTGCAGACCGGGCTCCCCGATCGAGGCGCACAGCCCGGCCAGGATGCTCGGCCCGATCGTGGACGCGAGGCTGGAGTAGTCGTGCCGGGCGAAGCCGTTGTCCAGCTCCCAGGCGAACGAACGCGCCCGCGCGACCAGCTCGGCGTCGGTCATCGCGGTGAGGTCGGGACGATCCTGAGCCAGTGCCGCCGTCCGGGCACGGTCCTCGTCGATCTCCGGGAAGGAGGACCGTCCGAGGATCTCGCCGATGGTGGCCGCCGCCTTCGCCGACAGGTCTGGGTTCACGTCGTCCGGGTGCGGCTCGTACGGCGGCGTGTCCGGGTGCGAGCCGAGGAGTCCCGCGTCGAACTCGGCCAGGTCCGCGCCAAGCCGCAGTCCGAGGAGCCTCATGTGCGACAGATTGAGGTAGAAGTACCCGCCGAAGATGCCGACCACCGGGATGCGCGGTGGGGTGTTGAACTCCTCCGGGCCGTAGATGCCGAACTCGACGAAGCCGCGGTACCAGCCGGGCAGCAGCCCCTCCTCGAAGACCAGCGTCCACCCGAGCGGGCTCGCCGGGTCGGGGAGCACCTCCCCGGCGTTCGCGCGGGTGTAGAAGGGGAGCCGCTCGCTGCGGGACCAGTCGACGAGCCAGGAGTCCACCATCAGTCATCCTTCCGGGGCCGGACGTACCGGCGCCGCCGGGCCAACAGGTCGTCCGGCGGCGCAGGTGTCTGGGGTTGGGTACGGCCTAGTAGGGCACCGTGCCGGCATCGACGTTGTAGAGGGTGCCGGTCATTCCGTTGCCCAGCGGACCGGCGAGGAGCACAGCCATGCCCGCGACCTGCTCGACCGTGTTGAGCTCCTTGGTCATCGTGTCCTGGGCGAACTCGTCGAGGAACTGCTCGTAGGTGATCCCGGCTGCCGCCGCCACCTGGGCACCGGCATCCTGCATCAGCTCGGTCTCGATCGGGCCGGGACAGATGGAGTTGCAGCGGATGCCCTGCTGGGCGTACTCGGCGGCCGTCGCCTTGGTGAGGCCGTTCATGGCGTGCTTGCCCATGATGTAGTGGCTCACGGCCATCTTCGAGGCGTGCTTGCCCTCGATGGACGAGATGTTGATGATGCGGCCGCCGCCCTTGGGCAGCATGTACTTCAGCGCGCGGCGGGTGGCCCAGAAGGCGGACGAGCAGTTCCACTCGAAGGCCTTCTGCCAGGCCTCGTTGCTGAGCGAGTCGATCATCGCCCAGCCGTCCGAGCCGCCTGCGCAGTTCACGAGGATGTCGACGCCGCCGTAGGTCTCGGCGGCGAAGTCCACCAGGGCCTCGACCTGGCCGCAGTCGAGCACGTCCGTGGCCTTGAACGCGGCGCGGTCGCCCGCATCGAGCCGCTCGAGGGCGTGAGCGCCCTTCTCCTCCGAACGGTTGCCGAGAACCACCGTGGCACCCTCGTCGACGAACGCCTTGGCGATGCCGAAGCCGATGCCGGTGGAGCCGGCGGTGATGACCGCGACCTTCCCGTCGAGCGTGCCCATGATCACTCCTGCAGGTCGGGGCGGCCGGGACGCCGCCGTGGGTCATCACACCGGATCGGTGAGCATTCGTCAATGGAAATCGGAAAATAGGTCGTCCATGCTTTATTCGGTTGCGCGACGCTACGCCTCCTGAGGCAGGGCGAAGCCGTCGACGTGGTTCTCCTTCATCAGCCGGTTGATCGTGCGGTGCGCGTACTGCACCCCGGGCTCGTTGCGTCCGTAGATCTGCGTGGTGCCGCTGACGTTGCGGACGCCCTTCTGGACCCCGTAGCCGGTGATGTAGTCCTCTTCGTAGGTGACGTCGTAGAAGAAGTCCCGGAACACCCCGAGGTCCTCCCGGTTCTCATCGGTGATCGGGCTGCGCGTGAAGACCCGCTGCTCGGTGATCGACTCGTCGACCCTCGTGGTCGGCAGCACCAGCGAGCAGGTCATGCGCTCGCGCCAGGAGCCGGCGAAGGACATGCCCGGGAACAGCCAGATGATCGAGCCGACGTTGGCCGACGGGTCCAGGGACTCGATGGGCTCGTCGATGTTGGCCTCGAGGTTGCGGAGGGCGAACGCGACGCGCTCGTGCGCGCCGAAGCCGTCGAAGATCGCGGTGTTGCTCAGGTTCGTCTTGAACACCGTGTTCGGGTGGAGGGACGCGAAGTGGTAGCCCTCGAGGTAGCCCTCGATGACCACCTTCCAGTTCGGGCCGGGCATCATCCGCGACGAGAACAGGTGGAGCTCGTCGAGCTTGAGGCTCTCGACGATCGGCTTGAACTCCCCGAGCCACGCGTCGATGTCCATCTCGATGCCAGGCGTCAGGCACACGAAGATGAGGCCGGCCACCTCCTCGACGGGCAGGCGGACCAGCCCGCGCTCGTCCTTGTCGAAGTCTCCGAACGTCGACTCCCCGTAGATGCCCTTGAGCTGGCCGTCCATCCCGTACGACCAGGCGTGGTACGGGCAGGTGAGGGCCCGCGAGGAGCCCGTGCCCTCGGCACAGATCATGGCGCCGCGGTGACGGCAGACGTTGAGCATCGCGTGCACCTCGCCCTTGGCGTCACGCGTGATGACCACAGGGACGCCGACGGCTTCGATGGCCTTGTAGCTGTTCTTGCCCGGCAGCTCGCACGACAGCGCCAGCGGCAGCGGGATGCGCTTGAACAGGGTCTCGACCTCGGCCCGGAAGAGCTCCTCGTCCGCATAGTTGTCGACGGGCTCCAGCCAGTTGCCGTCCGCCTGGTCGGTCGTCTTGTTGCGCACGTGCTCCGCCAGGCGGCGCATCATGTCGATGGCCTCCTCCCGCGCCGGCCCCTGCAGGACGGTGCTCGGGATGTAGGCCGGCACGACCTCCGGCTGCAGCTTCTCGGCGACGTCGGCCACGGGCTCTCCCACCACTCGCAGGGCGCGCGGCCATCCCGGCGCCCAAGTTGTCTAGATGACTATAGGCGCCGGTCGCCCACGGGGCAATGCCCCGCCCGAGTCCGGTCCGCGTTCGGTTCGGGTCCGGTCCCGGCCGGTCAGGCCTCCCTGGGCAGTGCGTAGCCCTCCTCGTGGTTCTCGTCCAGCAGTCGGTTGATCGTCCGGTGGAGGTGCTGCACGCCGATCTCGTTGCGACCGAACACCTGCGTGTGGCCGCCCGTGACGGAGACGCCCTTCTGCACCCCGTACTGGGTCAGGTAGTCCTCGTTGTAGACGACGTCGTAGAACCAGTCCCGCATCACCTCGAGGTCGTGCTGGACCGAGGTGTCGATCGCGTGACGCACGACGATCCGGTGCTCCGTGACGGACTCCCCCACCTTCGTGGTGGGCAGGCACAGGGCCACGGTCATCCGCTGGCGCCAGCCGCCGGCGATGGACAGGCCCGGGAACGTCCAGAAGATGGGACCGACGTGCGCCGCCGGGTCCCACTCCGCTTCCGGCGCATCCATGACGTCGTCGATCGACCGGAGCGCGAATCCGAGCCGCTCGTGTGGGCCGAAGCCGTCGAAGACCATCGTGTTGCCGTGGTTGATCTTGAAGACGGTGTTCGGATGGGTCGCCGCGAAGTGGTAGGCCTCCAGGTAGCCCTCGATGACCGCCTTCCAGTTGGGCCCGGGCATCATCCGCGACGAGAACAGGTGGCACTCGTCCAGCTTCAGGCTGGCCAGCTGATCGCCCCAGTCGCCCAGCCACGAGTCGATGTCGATCTCCAGGCCGGGGGTGAGGCAGACGAAGACCACGCCGTGCCTCTCCACGCACGACAGCTGGATGAGGCCTCGCTTGGACCGATCGACCTCGCCGAACGTCGACTCCCCGTACATGCCGCGCAGCTCGCCGTCCATGCCGAAGCTCCAGGCGTGGTACGGGCAGGTGAGCGCTCGCGCCGTCCCGTGCCCGGCGCCGCAGAGCAGGGCGCCGCGATGGCGGCACACGTTGAGCATGGCGTGCACCTCGCCTTTGGCGTCACGGGTGATCACCACCGGCACGCCGACAGCCTCGACGGCCTTGTAGGTGTTCCTGCCCGGCAGCTCGCACGACAGCGCCAGCGGCAGCGGGATGCGCTTGAAGATCAGGTCGACCTCGGCGCGGAACAGGTCCTCGTCGAGGTAGTTGTCGATCGGCTCCTCCATCGTCGATGGCGCCTGATCGGTCGTCTTGTCGCGCAGGTGCTGGGCCAGCCGACGCATCATGCCGAGGGCCTCGTCGCGAGCGCGCCCGTCCAGGACATCGCTGCGCAGGTACTGAGGCATCTCCTCGTCGTCGATCAGCGGCACGTCGACGGCGACGTCGATCATCTCGGTCATGGGTCGCTCCACTTCCGGCCGATCCCGGCCAAGTCATCTAGATGACTTGGAGGCTAGGGGCACACCTCGCCCACCGCCCCGGGCCTTTGGTCCCGACCTCACCGCCGAGAGGCACGCTGTGGTCGCGAAACCGGGTGGTTTCGCGACCACAGCGTGCCTCTCGGCGGGGCTATCCGCCCGGCATCAGGGCCGGGTCCTGGGCACCGCGCCACCCCGGCTCGTTGATGCTCACCAGCACGAAGCGGCCGTCCGGCCACACCTGCACGCGGGACACCGACGCGTACCCGGGGTTGAAGAAGAACCGGCGCGGGCTGCCGACGACCTCGGCGAGGAAGGTGTTGGACGCGCCCCCGTGGCTGACCGCCACCACGCGCTCGCCGATGTGCGACTGCCCGATGCGGCGCACCGTGGCGACCATGGTCGCCCGCAGCTCGTCGGCATTGTGCGGGGGCAGGAAGCCCTCCTCGTACCTGCCCTCGCGGAAGGCCACGGTGCGCGACGAGTCGGCCATGTTCTCGGTGCCCGTGTAGTGCGTGGCGTTCGACTTCCACTCACGCAGGCCCTCGTCGGTGCGCACCTGCAGTCCCCGCGCACCCGCGATCGGTTCCGCGGTCTCGACGGCCCGCCTCAGGTGGCTGGCGTACACGGCAGTGATCGCCTCACCGTCGAGGTACCGGGTCAGCGCGGCCGCCTGCATCCGACCGTCGTCGCTCAGGCCCGGATCCAGCGTTCCGTCGGGCTGCGGTGCGGCATGCCGGACGAGGAGCAGCTCACAGGGCTGCACGACGACCGCCACTAGACGGTCTGCCCGAAGGCCCCGAGATCGTCAGCGGACGGGAACTGGAGGCTGACCATCTCGAAGTACTCCATCAGCCCGTGATGGCCGAGCTCGCGCCCGACTCCGGACGCCTTGAAGCCGCCGAAGGGCGCCTTCGCGTTGAACCGCCCCCCGTTGACGGCCACCTGGCCGGTCCGCAGGCGTCGGGCGATCGACACGGCGGTGGGGATGTCCTCGGCGAACACCGCACCCGACAGGCCGAACTCACTGTCGTTGGCGATGGCGATGCCCTGCTCGATGCCCTCGTCGTACGACACGATCGACAGCACCGGACCGAAGATCTCCTCCTGCACCACCGTGGCCCCGGGATCCAGTCGGCTGAAGACCGTCGGCTTGACGAAGTAGCCGCGATCGATGCCCTCCACCGGGCCAGGGCCTCCGGCGATCAGCGTGCCCTCGCTCATGCCCATCTCGATGTACTTCGTCACTGTGCGGAACTGCCCCTCGGAGGCGACCGGGCCGAGGTCCGTCGACTCGTCGAGCGGGTCACCCACGCGCATCGCGTTCACGGCTGCCGCCACCCGCTCCTCCACCTCGGCCAGCAGTGACTGCGGCACGATGAGGCGGGTCGTCGCGGAGCAGGTCTGCCCGTTGTTGACGAAGCAGCCGCGGACGGCGGCGGCCATGGCGGCATCCATGTCCGCACCCTCGGCAAGCAGGAAGGCCGACTTGCCACCGAGCTCGAGGGCGACCTTCTTGACGGTGCCCGCTGCGGATCTCGCGACCTGCACTCCGGCACCGGTCGACCCGGTGAGGCTGACCATGTCCACCTGCGGATGCGAGGACAGCATGTCCCCGACGAGTGCACCCCGGCCGGAGACCAGGTTGAAGGCGCCGTCAGGAAGGCCGAGGCCGTCGACGATGTCGGCGAGGACGAACGTCGCGAGCGGGGCCACGCTGCTCGGCTTCACGACCACGGTGCAGCCCGCGGCCAGTGCGGGGCCGACCTTCGCCGCCAGCTGGTAGAGCGGGTAGTTCCATGGGGTGATCGCGCCGACGACGCCGGCCGGCACCCGGATGACCATCGAGTTGCCGATGCGCTCCTCGGCAGGCAGCTCACGCGCGGCCTCGGCGATCGTCTCGAACACGGACGCGGCCAGGCCGACCTGCACGCGCGCCGACGTGGCGATCGGCGTGCCCACCTCCTGGGTCATGATCCGAGCCAGTTCCGACTCCCGCTCGCGCAGGCCCGCAGCGATCGCCGTCACGACGTCGGCCCGCTCCGCGATCGGCACCTGCGCCCACGTGTCGAACGAGCGGCGCGCCGCCACGATGGCACGCTCGGCGTCGGCGGGGGCACCGGCGGGCACCGTGCCGATGATCTCCCCAGTGGCGGCCTCGTCGACTGAGATGACCTCGGTGGACGCAGGCGACACCCACTGCCCGTCGATGTAGAGGTCGGGGCGCTCGATCACGGTTCCTCCAGTGAGTGTGGTGGTGATGTCAGGCGAGCAGTCGGGTTCGCAGGGTCTCGATGGTGGACGGATCGAGGTCGAGGGTCAGTGCCCAGTCGTGCAGGCTGCCGTAGTCGGACGTGACGCGGGCGAGGAACAGCTCCATGGCTCCCCGCGGCGCGCGCAGCAGCTCCTCGGACTGGTTCATCATCGGGTGGTTCTCGAAGTCCTCGCGACTCCGGAGCCAGTCGACCAGAGCGAGGACCTCGGCGCCGCTGAGGGCGAAGTCGTCGGCGATGTCCTCGTCGCTGACTCCGAGGATCGACAGGAGGACAGCGGCCACGAAGCCCGTGCGGTCCTTCCCGGCCATGCAGAAGAAGATCGCCGGCAGCGCCTCGTCGTCGACCAGTTGCGCGAGGATCTCCTGCACGGTGTGCGCGCCGAGCTCGAGCATGCACTCGTACACCCATGCGAGGTGCTCCACCGCGTTCTCGTCCCGCCGCACCCGGCCGCTCTGCCAGCCCTCGAGCAGGACCGGGGCGTGCGTCGCCGGCGAGATGAAGTCCGGCAGGGGGAAGGCGTCGATCTCGCGCTGGTACCGGAGGTCGATGACGGATGCAGCGCCGAACTCGCGCCACGCCTCCTCATCCGTGAGCCGGTGAAGGCTGGAGGCACGGAAGATCAGCCCGGTGCGGACCACGTGGCCGTCCGCGGTCGGGTAGCCACCGAGGTCACGGACGTTGTAGACGCCCCCGAGCTCGACCTTCCGGTCGACGACGTCAGGAGTGACCGCGTGGGAACGGTCGACGACGTCAGGAGTGACCGCGTGGGAACGGTCGACGACGTCGGGAGTGACCGCGTGGGAACGGTCGACGACGTCAGGAGTGACCGCGTGGGAACGGTCGACTGTTCCGCTCGTCATCCGGGGTACCCCGGGAAGCGGCGCTGGTAGTCGGGGAGCTCGGCCGCCGCAGCCGGGCGTCCCGGCCAGCGCTTGCGCTCGTCGAGGCCCAGCCCGCCTTCCGAGAGCTCCGTCATCGGCATGCCGTACAGGCTCAGCACATGGCGGCGCGCGAAGCGCCACATGCCGGACTCCCGCCGGT
>JAHECS010000012.1:68570-81659 GCA_024641635.1 Actinomycetes bacterium
CCCGGCCAGCGCTTGCGCTCGTCGAGGCCCAGCCCGCCTTCCGAGAGCTCCGTCATCGGCATGCCGTACAGGCTCAGCACATGGCGGCGCGCGAAGCGCCACATGCCGGACTCCCGCCGGTAGTCGTCCTGGTACCGGATCGACGTGGCCACCGTGACATCACTCGTGCCCAGCTCCGCGTAGCCGATGACGGTGCCCCTCGCGTGGTGGTCGTCGTCGAACTCGACGGTGATCGCGTGGGGGTCGTGCCACGTCGCATCGAACGGCGCGTGCTTGACCTTGAAGTTCTCGATGATGGCGGCGCGTCCCGTGGTCGTGCTGTTGGGCGAGGCGAAGACCCCGTCCTCGGTGAACAGCTCGCCGAGCTCGTCCCACTGCGCGTCATCCAGGAGGGTGGCGTACCGCACGACCAGGTCGTTGATCGCGAACCTGTCCTCGAGCCGCTGCACGCGCTGTTCGAGGGAGACCGCCACGTCCGGATCGTACTGTAGTTGGACTACAGAAAGTAGGGGGTCCCTGTATCCACACCCTCCCCTGCATGCATCCGGGCACCGTCCCCGATACGGTCCCGACATGGCCGAGCTGCCCCTCTACGAGCGCGTGCGACAGGCGATCGCCGCCTCCATCGACGACGGCACCTATGCTCCGGGCGACCGGCTGCCCAGCGAATCCCGCCTGGCCGAGGAGCTGGGGGTCAACCGCCTGACCGTGCGGCGCGCCATCGAGGAACTCGCCCGCGCCGGCGCCGTGGAGTCACGGCAGGGGTCGGGCACCTACGTGAGCGCACCCATCGTGCGGCTGCCGCTGTCGCAGCGACTCTCCACCGACTCCCTCGTCAGCGGCATCACCTCGCAGATCGCCGAGCATGGCTACACCTACGAGGACATGCTCCTGCGCATCGCCAAGGCGAACTCCCCGCGGCTGAACGTCAGCCTGGAGCTGCCCCCGGGGCCGCTGTGGCGGGTCGACAACGCCCTTGTCGTCAACGGCGGCGCGTGGATGTGGTCCAGTTCGTGGTTCTCGCGGGACCTCCTCGACGATCCCGCCCGCAACTGGAGCACGGTGTCCGGCCTGTACGGCCAGCTCAACGAGGCCATCGGCGAGCCGACGCCGGTCTGGCGAACGATCTCCGCTGACTCGGCCGCCATGGACGACGCAGAGATCCTCGGTGTGCGCGCGGGATCCCCGATCCTCGTCCGCGACGGACTCACCGCCAACTCGGCCGGCGTGCCGGTCCTGCGCGTGTGCCGTCGCGCCCGGATGGACAGGGTCAGCTACACGCTGCGCTACGACCTGTAGGCGCCCCGCGCGAGCCTGCCGTCACGAGCAGGCAGCCGGGACCGCCATAGTCGGCTCGACTACGGGCGGGCCAGCCAGTCGTCGAGGATCTGGTGGTAGTGGCGGATCCGGTTCTCCTGGTAACGCGCCAGGGTGATGCCCGGGCGTCGGAGCGACTTCAGGCCCTGCTGGATGTACGGCATGTTCGCCATGTCCTGGTCGAAGACCGGGCCGAGCAGGCCGATCTCCTTGATGTCGGAGAACGTCTCGCCGGGCTGGAGCCACCGCGGTGCAGGTGGCTTCGGGTGCGTCCCGTCGGCCGGCTGCTGCGCGAGCAGGAAGACCTCGGCGATGCACTTGTCGGGATCGTTGCCGTGCGGACGGAACCGGTAGACGGCGTTGGTGCGCGGTCCCGCGAAGACGTAGAAGTTCGGGAAGACGAAGTACTGGATCCCGTCGAGGAGCTCGGAGTCGGTCCAGTGGTCCTGGTCGCTGCCGAACTGCTCGGCGAGGGCCGAGCGCATGGCCGCAGCCAGCTCACGGCGAGCGGTCGAGTTCTCGGGCACCTGCGGGGTGCCGTCGTCCCCCGCGGAGAGGTCGCGGCCCTTGCCCTGGGTGTAGAAGGCACGGGTCTCGTAGTAGGAGTCGAGGACCTCCTGCTCGCTGATGTGGTTGGCGATCGTCGGGCTCGGTACGCCCTGGGGGACGATCTGGCGATTCCAGTTCTCGCCCTTGACGACGTCGTACTGGGTGTTCTCGTCACCGAGCCACTCCATCATCTGCGGATGCGTCGCCAGGGAGTGGAAGCCCTCGATGAACGCCTCGCCCGCCACCTTCCAGTTGCAGTCGACGATCCCGCCGAAGTGCGAGTACACGACCCGATCCGTGTAGTCCCAGCGCTCCCAGTCGTTGAGCATCGAGCCGAAGAAGCTCTCCAACGGCTCGGCGTCGGGGTCCATGTTGATGAAGACGAAGCCGTTCCAGGTCGCGACCTTGGCCTCCGGGAGGCTGAACTCCTCCGGCGTGACCTGCGGGAAGTCCCACTGGCACGGCAGGTTCTTCAGGCTGCCGTCGATGTTCCACGAGAACCCGTGGAACGGGCAGCGCAGCTCGCTGACCCGCCCGCCCTCCTGCCGCAAGGCACGGCCCCGGTGGAGGCACACGTTGTACAGCGCCTTGATCGAGCCATCCGCCGTGCGCATGATGATGAGCTTGTCGTCGGCGATGTCGTAGGTGATGTGGTCGCCCGGTTCGGGGATGTGGTCCTCGCGGCAGACGAACTGCCATACCTTGCGCCAGACCTTCTGCACCTCGCGGTCGTGGAACTCACGGGAGATGTAGCGCTCGGCGTCCAGGTCGCCGGTACCGAGGTCCTCGTTGATGTCGTAGCGCAGGACCGCGGGGACGGGTCGGGCATCGTTGTCCAGGTACTCCTGGACGCTGGTTCCGGGTGAGCGCGGGCTCGGCGGCTCGAGGGACTCGCGCTGCGGGGACGCCAGTTCGGTCATGGGTACAGGCTCCTCAGTCGGGGTTGCTCGATTCTGCATCAGCGGTTACTGAACGTCAAGTAAAGATACTGCGGCAAAGGCAAGGGCCCGGTCCGAGGACCGGGCCCTTGCGGTGGAGCAGGTGCGTACTACTTGCGCCAGAGCGTCTTGAACTGCTTGACGTAGTCCTTCACGCCCAGGTAGTCGCCCTCGGCGGTGAGCACCGCAGACTTGATGTTCTGCGGGGTGAGGATCTGCGTGGGCAGATCCTTGGTGTCAAACGGCATGCCCACCGAGTTGCGGGCGAACGAGTCGACAACCGTCCAGCCGACGATGGGGAGCGAGTAGCCCGTCCACGCCGACTCGGTGCCGTCCTTCAGGCCCTGGATGTTGCTCTTGCCGGCGGTCAGACCACCGATCTGGGCCTTGCCGTTGAGGTTCGCCGACTTGAGGGCCGCCGGAACGCCGACCATCCAGCCACCGAGATCGGAGACCAGCCAGTTGGTGCTCGGGTTGGACTTCATGATGCTGACGACGGCCGAGGGCACCTTGCCCGCGAAGATGTCGGTCAGCTGCTGCGGGTTAGCCTCGTACTTGCAGGTCGGGCACAGGCGCTTGAGGTTCTTCTCGAACGACTGGTCGAACCTGATGAGGATCGGGTACAGCGGCACCGTGATGCCCTGGACGTCAGCCTTGCCGTTGGTGTTCGCCACCGCGTAGGCAGCGATCATCTGGCCCCAGAGGTCCAGCTGGCGCGGGCCGGCGATGTGGGTGTCCTTCAGCGCAGACACGGGCTTGCTCATGCACGCCGAGCAGACGACGACGACCTTCTGCTTGTTGGCCTTCACGAGCAGGTCCGACAGGGTCGACGGCTCGATGCCCGAGATGTGGATGTAGTCCGGCTTGAGCGACAGGGCCTTCGAGAACAGCGAGCGCTGCGTCTCGGGGCTGACCGCGCCGACGAGCTCCTTGGACTTCCAGCCGAGAACCTTGGCCGCGGCGATGATGCCCTCGTCGAGGACCTTGTTCTCGTCACCGCCGTTGGACAGCATGACGACGTACTTGCCCTTCGGGGGAACCTTCACCAGCCTCGTGGTCGGGCCGATCCTCTTGGGATTGGGGCTGTACTTGCCCACGATCTTCTTGGCGATGGAGACACCGTCGGCTGCAGGTGCAGCGGCGGGCGCGGACGACGCCGACGGCGCGAGGCCGAGGAGCGCCAGGGAGCCAGCTGCCACGAGGGCGACTCCAGCAATGGACTTGCGCATGGATCTCTCTTCCGGTCGAGGGCCTGATGAACCCGAGCCCGCTCAAAGTACATGCACGTCCTAGGAATGTGAAGGCTTTTGGGAATCTTTCTGCGCCCTTTCCCTGAGGGAGGGACAGCGCGCAGCCGTGGACCACGTTCCCATCGGTCGAGAAACTGGAGTCAGATTGTTGATAGTCCGGTCTTCAACGAAAACGGCCCCGATGTTCCATCGGGGCCGTTCGTCGCGAGCAGCGGTCAGCCGACTCCCCAGAGTGCGGTGAACTGCTCCTTGTAGTCGGCGACACCGAGGTAGTTGCCGCTCTCGTCGACGGCGACCTGCCCGGCGTTCGCCGGAGTGATCAGCTGGCTCGGCAGCGGGCCGTCGGCCAACGCGTCGCCACCGAGGATGCGGGCGAACTGGTCGACCACGCGCCAGCCCATGACCGGGATCGGCAACCCGGTCCACGCCTGGAGCGCGGCCGCCTCCTCGGGGGTCCCGAGGCCTGCCACCTCGTCCACAGCAGCGGCCTCGTCCGAAGCCGCGGCACTCGCCTCCGGGGACGCGCCCGGGGTCGCCTCCGGGGTCGCCGCCCCGCCGACCACCGGGGTCGCGGCCATGACGGCGATCTCCTCCGCACCGGGCGCGCGGCCGATGATGATGGCCGGGTCGAAGAGATCTGCGGTCGCGAGCGCATCAGCCACGCCCGGCATCAGGCTGCCGGAGTCGAAGAGCGCCCAGCGGCCCAGGCTGATGCTCATGGTGTCGGCGACGAAGGTCGGGACGTCGTCGATGTTCGTGTCGTCGATGACGTCCTCCTGCGCGGCGCATTCGCGGCACAGTTCCGAGAGGTTCCCGGCGAACTGGGAGTTGAAGGTCGCGAGCGCCGGCCCCGGAAGCGAGAACATCTCGACCGCCGCGTCCTCGTCAGGCTGCCGCTTGATGGAGACGTAGGCAGACAGCAGGTCGGCCCACTGCATGTTCTGCGCGTCCCCATCGATGCTGGTGTCCTTGATGGCACCCGTCGGCTCACCCGAGCAGCCCGTGCACACGACCGGGATCCCCGCGGCCTCCGCCTGAGCCAGCCCGTCAACGAGGTAGTCGACGTAGGTTCCCGGGATCCGGATGCCCGCTGGATTGAGGGCGAGGGCCTCCTCGAACGCCTGCGGAGCGGTCTCGGCGGAATCGGCGCCCGCGACCTCCTGGAACGTCCAGCCGATCGTCTCCGCAGCCTCGGCCATCGATGCGCTCAGCAGCGTGTCGCCGTCCGAACCGTCCGACAGGTTGACGATGAGGGAGCCCGCGGCCGGGGCCGCGCTCAGCGGTGCATCGACCCCGATGCTGGTGGGGGCGACGAGCGAGTCCTCGATCGACGTGGTCGCCTCGTCGGCCGCAGCCGCCTCGGACGCAGCGTCCTCGGAGAACAGGCCGCCGAGCTCGGCGCTGGCGTTGAAGTTGGGGTCGTCGGCCGGCATCGCGCAGGAGGCCAGGGACAGGGACGCTGCAGTGAGCGCAGCGACGACGAGGGACTTGCGCATGGATCCACCTTCCGAGCAGGGGTCGGTGACGCAATCTACATGAACGTCCAACATTCTGGGTTCGACTGACCATCTCACTTCGGTCACAACGACGGGCGCAGGAGGGCGCGCGGGGGCTACAGTTACTGTTCGTCCACTATGGAAAGCCTCCCCGGAGCCCTATGAGCCACGACCTGCCGCTGAGCACCCTCGACCGCGACGAGCTGATCGAGCTGCGCCAGACCGTGCGCGAAGCATCCTCCGAGGCTGGGTACCCCGCCCGGGTCCGGGATCTCGAGACGTCCGACACCGGCCTCGATCCCGCGCTGTGGCGCCTGCTGGCGGAGGACATCGGCCTCGCCGGCGTCGGCCTGCCTGAGGAGGTCGGTGGCCTCGGCGGCCTGGCCGAGCTGCTCGCGGTCGCCGAGGAGCTCGGTGCGACCCTGGCGCCGGTGCCCTTCGTGTCCAGCACCGTCCTCGCCGGCCAGGTCCTCGCCGGCTGCGGTGATCCCGGCCTGCCCTTCCTCGAGCGCATCGCGTCCGGCGAGATCGCTGGTCCGGCCATCACCGACGGCCGTGGCATCTGGGCCGCCGAGCGGGTCGACTGCACCTCGGACGGTTCACACGTCACCGGTACCGTCCCGTTCGTCCCGTTCGGGGCCGCCGCGTCGTTCTTCGTGCTGGCCGCCGGTTCCGACAGCGGAGTCGACGTCTTCGTCGTCGAGGCCGGTGACGCCGAGGTGACGCACCTGCCGTCCCTGGACTTCTCCCGGCCGTCCGCCCGGGTCGCCTTCCGCTCGGCTCCCGCCACGCGCCTCACCGACGGAGGCGCGGGAGGCACCGCCGTGGATGACGGCGTGGACGTGGCCCTGCTCGCCGTCGCTGCGGATCAGCTCGGAGGAACGCAGCGCGCATTCGACGAGACGCTCGAGTACATCAAGGTCCGCAGGCAGTTCAACCGCGAGATCGGCAGCTTCCAGGCGATCAAGCACCGGATGGCCGACGCGCTGATGCTCGTCGAGATGGCCCGTTCCGGCCTGGAGAAGGTGACCTCGGGTCCTGTCGACGACCTTGGCACCGAGGCGGCGATCGCCAAGGCCTGGGGATCAGACTCCTACAACGCCGTCGTCGCCGAGGCGATCCAGCTGCACGGTGGCATCGGCTTCACGTGGGAGCACGACGCCCACCTGTACTTCCGCAGGGCCCGGTACGACGCGGCCTTCCTTGGTGACGCCGCCCACCACCGCGAGCGGCTGGCAACACGGCTCGGCTGGTAGCCGCCCGCTGACGGGGTCAGCTCTTGGCGAGTTGCGAGAACGGCGCCCGGTCCGCGCGATGCTCCGCCGGCAGCCCCAGCACGCGCTCGCTGATGATGTTCCGCTGGATCTCGTCGGTGCCTCCGGCGAGGCGGTATCCGGGAGCCCCGAGCACGTGCTCCGACCAGGCGAACTCCCCCCACGCACCGGTGTCGGCGACCAGCGCCGACCCGAGCAGGTGCGACGCGCATTCGCCGATCCGCACGAGGTTGTCGGACGCGACGAGCTTTCCGAGCGAGCCCGCCGGGCCCGGCTTGTCGCCGGAAGCCGTCGCCCGCGCGACCTTCGCGACCATCGCCGCGTGCAGGCTGGTCCGGATGTACACATCCGCCAGCTCCTGCCTCGTCACCGGATCGCCGCTCAACCCCAGATGCTGCGCCAGCGCGACGAGATCGGCCGCCGTTCCCCCCTTGCGCCGGTGCCCTGACCCGGACGACGAGCGCTCGAACCCGAGCGTCGCCTGCGCGACCTTCCAGCCGGCGTCGACGTCGCCAATCCGAAGGGCGTCCGGGACGCGTGCTCCGTCGAAGAACACCTCGTTGAAGGTGGACGGCCCGCTCATCTGGCGGATGGGCCGGATCTCGACCCCCTCCGCGTCCATCGGGACGAGGAACGCGGTGATCCCGGCCTGCTTGACGACATCCGGATTCGTTCGCGCGAGAAGGAAGCCGTACTCGGAGAACTGCGCGTTCGAGCTCCAGATCTTCTGCCCGGAGATGACCCAGTCGTCGCCGTCGCGCACGGCCTTGGTCGAGAGCCCGGCGAGGTCGGACCCCGCCCCCGGCTCGCTGAACAACTGGCAGCAGAGCAGGTCGGTGCGCAGGAAGGCCCGGGCGAACCGCTCGCGCTGCTCGGGGGTGCCGAAGACGCTCACGGCCGCGCCGACCAGTCCGGTCGTCACCGAGATGATCTCCGAGGACGGCGGGACCGCGTACTCCCTCTCCTCATCCGCGAAGGCGACGGAGTAGACGCTCGGCAACCCGGCGCCCCCGAACTCCTCTGGCAGGGAGATGGCCCCGTAGCCGGCGTCGAAGCGATGCCGCCGGTAGTCGCGCACCCGATCGAGGTAGGCGACCTCCTCCTCGTGCGACATAGACAGGAAGATCTGGAGTCGGGGATCGCCCACGCCCCACTCGAAGACCTCCTCGGCCTTCGGGCTGGCCACGCTCGCCAGCCACGCCCGCACCTCGGCGCGCCAGGTCTCCAGGTGGGCGGGATCGTGGTCGGCCACGGTCAGGCTCCTTCGCTCACGAGCACGGTGCAGGCGCTGATGCCCGGTGCTCCGTAGACATGGGTGAATCCGATCCGCGGATCGCCCGGCACCTGCATGCCGTCCGCGCGTCCCTGCAGCTGGCGGACGACCTCGTGCACCTGGCGAAGGCCGGACGCACCCACCGGCTCGCCGTTGGCCAGCAGCCCACCGTCGGTGTTGATCGGCAGGCGGCCGTCGACCTTCAGGTCGCCATTGCGGTAGGCCTCCTCCTGCGCACCGTGCGGGACCAGCCCGGTCTCCGCCAGGTGGATGATCTCGGCCCCCGCCTCGGTGTCCTGCAGCTGCGCGACCTGGACGTCGGAGGGACTCACGCCGGCCGACGCGAACGCCGCCGCCGCCGCGTCGATCGAGGGACTCGTGCGCTCACCCGGCGACAGCCAGGGGGAGAAGACCTCGAATGACCCGGGTCGGCGCCCGCGCAGGGCCACCGATGCGAGCCGCACCGGGCGCTCGCACAGGTCGAAGGCCCGTGCCCCGCGGGCCAGGACGAGCGACACCGCCCCCGCGTCCGGTGAGCAGAACATGAACCGCGTGAGTGGCTCGTTGATCATGTCGGCGTCCATGGCCTCGTCGACCGTGACGGGCTTGCGTCGCCAGGCGTACGGGTGAGCGGCGGCGTACTCGAACGCCTTCTCGGCCGCGTAGCCCAGGGTTCGCTCCCCCAGCCCATGCTCGTGCAGATACCGCTGGATCTTCAGGGCGAAGTAGGAGGTCGTGACCATCATCCCGGTGGCGCCGTACCAGTCACCGATGCCGTAGCGCGCGGGTGAGGCGTTGAACGCGCCGCGCGCGTGGTTGTCGTACCCGACGACGCACGCGATGTCCGTGCGCTCCGCCAGCAGCCCGTTGCGTGCCGTCATCAGGGCGACGCCGCCCGTCGCGCACCCGTTCTTCACCGTGACGAAGGGCAGGCCGGTGAGGCCGAGGCGCGCGACCAGGTTGTCGGGCTTCGTCTCGCCATTGGTGCCCCCGACGGCGAACTCCACGTCCTTCCACGACAGGCCGCAGTCCGCGAGCGCGGAGCGAACCGCCTGCTCCGCCAGCTCGTTGTCCTCGCCGTCGTAGCGGCCGAACACCGTTCGTCCGGCACCGACGATGTAGATGTCGTCGTCGCTCACGGCGTCTCCCCTCCCGCCATCGACTCGAAGCCGAAGGTGTGCACGTCGATCCCCGCGTCGGTCCACGCCTTCGCCAGGACGAGGCGCACCGGTTCACCGATCTGCCACGTGGTCCTGCCGACCAGCCAGCCCTCGACGATCACCGGGCCCAGGTCGATGTAGCCGATGCTGAAGGGCTGGAACTCGTCGGTGCGGAACGGGGGCTTGGGTGCGAAGTGCTGAGTGGTCCACGACCAGACGGTGCCCTCGGTAGGCAGGGCGACAGCCGTGACGTCGACCCCGGCACAGACCGGGCAGGATGCCATGGCCGGGAACACGTGGGCTCCGCAGTCGGCGCAGGCCGAGCCGCGCAGCGTGACGGGATCCGTGGACGCGAACAGGGTCTCGTCGACGACGTGCGTAACCATGGCCCCCCTCAGTCCGACAGCCGGACCAGGGCCTTGCCGAGGTTGGCGCCGTTGAGCAGCCCCTCGAGGCCGGCACCAGCGTTCTCGATGCCGTCGAAGACGGTCGCCCGATCGACGAGATCGCCGCTGGCAAGCCAGCCGCTGACCCGATCCTCGAACTCCGGACGCAGGTCCTCGAAGTCGCGGACGATGAAGCCCTGGATGGTGACCCGTCGCAGGACAACCTCGATGAGCTCGGCCAGTGACGGCTGGTCCTGGCTGCCGAAGTTCGACACGGCACCGCACATGCTCACGCGCCCGTGGATCTTCATGTTGTGCAGGGCGGCGACCATCTGCTCTCCACCGACGTTGTCGAAGAACAGGTCGATGCCGTCGGGAGCGACCTCGCCAAGCTCCGCGCGGACGTCGGCGGCGCGGTAGTCGATGACGTGATCGAATCCGCACTCCTCGCGCAGCCAGGTGCACTTCTGCTCGCCGCCAGCACTGCCGATGACTCGTCCGGCACCCAGCAGCCGGGCGAACTGGCCCGCCATGCTGCCCACGGCGCCCCCTGCGCCCGTGACGAAGACCGTCTCTCCCTCGGCGAGTCGACCGACCGGGATGAGGCCGGCGTAGGCGGTGAACCCGGTCTGCCCCATCGAGCTCAGCCAGGACATGACCGGCGCCTTCGTCAGGTCGCAGACCGTCGCAAGTTTGTCGTCCACGACGGCGTACTCGCGCCAGCCGAGGCGGTGGCGCACCGTGGCTCCCACCGGCAGCAGATCGGATGCGGACTCGACCACAACGCCGATGGCCGAACCGTCGAGCGGTCCACCGATCTCGAAGTTGGTGGTGTACTGCTTCTCCCCCGGGTCCATGCGACCGCGGGTGGACGGGTCCACGCTCATGTACTGGTTGCGCACGAGTGCCAGGCCGGGGGTGAGCTCTGGCAGGTCGATGGCTCCGAGGGTCAGCGCGGACGCGACCGATACGCCCTCGGGACGCCGGGCCAGGAGGACCGCTGTGGTCTGCTTCACGAGCCGCCCTCGCGCAGTGCTCGCGCCTCGGGCGTACGACCGACCCAGCCCGCGGCCTGCAGGTCGACGTCCACGATCTCACCCTCGAACCAGATCCCGTTGTCGTCGAAGACTCCGAAGCGCCCGGTGGCCGGGTCGTCGACTCGCACCAGCCCGACCTCGTTGACGGAGTAGACGTACCCCGAGATGGGATGCTTGTAGGCCTTGGCCATGGAGACTCCTTGGACACTCGCGCAAGTCCGGCTGGCTCCAAAGACTACACAACTTGCATCGGGGTACAGTAACTTTCTTCCCCGCACTCCCGACCCCGC
Organism: Actinomycetes bacterium; assembly: GCA_024641635.1. Lineage (GTDB taxonomy): Bacteria > Actinomycetota > Actinomycetes > S36-B12 > S36-B12 > UBA10649. Next base: position 79,541 of record JAHECS010000012.1, read on the forward strand.
GATCTCCCCCGTTTGGAGCCGGCATGCCGAACCCCGCCAATCCCGCCCAGGCCGCCCTCCCTGCCCGGCTCGTCCAGATCGCCTACCGGGTCGACGACCTCGAGTCCGCCTGCCACGAGTGGGCCCAGAAGGTCGGCGCCGGACCCTTCCTGGTCCGCCCTCACCTGGCCGTCACCGCCAGCCATGACGGCCGGCCGGCCGTCTACGACCACAGCGCCGCCTTCGGCCAGTGGGGGCCGGTCATGCTCGAGCTGATCCAGCTGCACGAGTGCGAGCCGGCCTCGATGCGCGAGGTCCTCGAGCACGACCTGCCCGGGCAGGTCAACCACTTCGCCTGCTTCGTCGACGACCTCGAGGCCGCAAGCGCGGCCCTTGTCGAACAGGGGATGCCCTTGACCATGGCCCTGACGTCATCCTCGGGGATGGAGGTGCGCTTCCACGACGCACGCCACGTGGTCGGCGGCATGCTCGAGCTGTATGTGGCGAACGACCATCTCCGCGGCTTCTACGACAAGGTGGCCGCGCTGGCGGAGGGATGGGACGGCTCCGACGTGGTTCGCTGGATCGAAGCCTCGTGACCGCTGCAACCGGAGTCCTGTCGACCCTGGTCTGCCCTCCTGGGCGTCGCGACGAGACCCTCGCAGCGATCCAGGCGCTCCAGGCCGCATCGGTCAGCGAGCCGGGCACCATGCTCTTCGCCATCCACGAGCATCGCGACGAGCCGGGGACCTTCAGCGTGTTCGAGCACTACGAGGACGACGACGCAGTGCAGGCGCACCGCTTCAGCCCGGCCATGGACAGCTTCCGCACGGCCCTCACCGAACTGGGGATCCGCCCGACCCTGGTCTTCCTCACACCGATCGAGCCGTAGGGGTCGCGCGAGAGAATGTTGACTGGGCCGGGCCTGCGGACGATCCTCCTCCCATGGCACGAGACGGGCCGCCAACGACGGTTGCCGAGATCATCGACTCCGCCGTTCAACGAGTGCCGCTGACGGACCCGGTCGCCCCCGGCTACTCGGGTGCCGTCCTCGAACGCCTCCAGCTTGCTGACGGCAGCATCGTGATCCTCAAGTCGAGCAACCCGGCGATCGATCTGGGCATGGCTGCGACGGCCGATCCCGGTCGTGCCTTCCTGTTCGAGCTCGATGGCATCTACGACCGCCTGCCGGCCAGCATCGACTCGACCGTGCTCGCCGTCGATCGGGACGACGGAGTCTGGCGCATGGCCATGACCGACGTCTCGGCTCATCTCGTGCCCGGAGAGCAGCCGATCACGAGAGATGAGAGTCGCCGGGTAATGGTCGCAATGCACGAGATGCACGCGGCCTTCTCGGGCTACGAACCGACCTCTCTCTGCCCGCTGGAGACACACGTGGCGCTGTTCTCCGCCGCGGCGATGGAACCATTCCTGGACGGCTCCAACCCCCTGCCCGCCTTCGCCCTGGACGGGTGGCGACGCTTCGACGCGATGACGCCACCCCGCGTCCGTGCCGCAGTCCACGCGATCCATGCGCAACCGGATCACCTTGCGGCCGACCTCACCCACCGCGAACGAACTCTGACGCACGCCGACCTGTCCCTTGCCAACGTTGGTCTTACCGAACGGCACGTCATCATGCTCGACTTCGCGATGGCGTGCGCCGCGCCCGGTGACTTCGACTTCGCCATCTATCTCGTCCAGAATGACTGGCTCATCGAGGCGACAAACGACGAGATCATCAGCGACTGGGTGGAACTCGCTGTACGCGCGGTGGACGAGCGCACGCTTCGCCTGGCCCTACTGGCCGCCTTCGCCGAATACGCATGCTGGAAGGCCCCCGACGTTTCGGAACCTTCTCCCTACTGCTCGACGTACGACTGGTGGCTGGAGGCGGCCCAGCGGTCGATCGATGCCGACGGCCGCCACTTCGGGTGGTAGCCGCCCACGCTCGAATGGTTCACCCCGCGGCGGCGATGTTCCGCTGCGCGACCTCCATCGTGCGAGCCAGCTCCTCGGTGGGGCTGAACTCGACGATCTCCGATCCGGCGTACAGGATCGGGGTGTGCCCGGGGCCCATGTAGTACGCGTCCCCCTCCTCGAAGGTCTCCTCAGCGGTGGCCGTACGGAACGTGACTCT
>JAHECS010000012.1:81759-86411 GCA_024641635.1 Actinomycetes bacterium
CATCCGAGAATGCCCGCCACCGCGCATCGCCATCGGCCATCCATTGCGCCATCACCACGTCGAGGTGCCGCTGGAACTCGTCCGAACCCATCCCGTCGGTCGCTCCCGGGCGGCCGAGGTGGGCGTCGACGGCGGCGTGCGCGTCGAACTCGTCGAAGCGGGGATCCACGCCCGAAGGCGCAACGCCCAGGGCAGCGCCAGCGACAGCGGCCGTGTCGCGCTGCCGCCTCAGGCCACCGCTGACCACCACCGGTCGGCGCAGCCCCCTGCGGGCCAGCGCCTCCCCGGCGATCGCCGCCTGCCGTTCACCCAGCGGGGACAGCACGTCGTAGTCGTCGGCGCCGAAGCTGGCCTGGCCATGCCTGAGCAGGTAGATGGCCGGCATCGGCTGCTACGAGACCAGGACGAGCGGCCGGGCGAGCAGCTCAGCGATGGTCTGCAGGTACTCGGCGGCGGGTGCGCCGTCGACGGCCCGGTGATCGAACGTGAGGCTCAGGGTGAGCACCTGGGTGCGCACGAACGCGTCGCCCTCCCATCGGCCCGAGTCGCGCAGTCGGCCGACCCCGAGGATGCCGACGTTGCCCGGGTTGATCACCGGGGTGAAGAAGTCGACTCCGTAGGTGCCCAGCGAAGTGACCGCGAAGGTCGCTCCCTCGAGCTCGTCGAGGCCGATCGACCCGGATCGGCAGCGCTCGGCGAGATCCCGAGTCGTGGCGGCCAGCTCGGGCAGGGAGAGCCGGTCGCAGTCGCGGATCACCGGGACCATGAGGCCGCCAGGAACCGAGACCGCCAGGCCCATGTGGATGCGGCCGAGTAGGTGGATCTCCTTGTCGATGATGGTCGCATTGAGGATCGGGTGCTGGCGGAGGGCCAGCGCCGCTGCCCGCACCACGAAGTCGTTCAGGCTCGGGACCGGCACGCCGAGGGCGGCGTACTGCTCCTTCATCTCGGCCCGCAGGGCCACAACGGCATCCATGCAGACCTCGAAGCCGTGGGTCAGCTGGGCCATCTCGGTGAGGCTCTGCTGCATCCGCGCCGCGATCGTTCCTCGCATGCCCTTCATCGGGATGATGGATGAAGACTCCTGCTGGGGACCGAGATCCGTGGCGGACTGCGGCTGATGCACCGCGACCGCGGCCGCGGCGCGGACGTCGCTGCGGCTGGCGTATCCCGTGGGCGTCTGAAGTGACGAGACATCGACTCCCGCCTCGCGAGCATCGCGGCGAGCCAGCGGAGACACGACCTTGGCCGGCTGGGCACTCGAGGGCTCGGGCGCTCGGGCAGCCGCCTCCTCGACATCCTCCGACACGATGCGGCCGCCCGGCCCCGTGCCCCGGACGGTTGACAGGTCGACACCCAGCTCGCCGGCGACGCGGCGGGCGTTGGGGGAGATGAAGGCACGCCCCGAGGCGGACGCCACCTCGACGTCGTCGGCACCCTGAAGGGTCGTGATGACGGCGACCTCCTCGACGGTAACCGACGGGGTCGCCGCGACTGGACCGGCCGCGGGAGGCTCCTCGCCGTCGGCGAGCAGCCAGCCGAGCACGGAACCGGGCTCGAGGGTGCTGCCGTCCGGGACGGCCCGACGCAGGATGCCCTCCGCCTCCGCCTCGACGTCCACGTCGATCTTGTCCGTCGCCAGCCTCAGCAGCGGCATGCCCACCGTGATCGACGTGCCGTCGGCGACCAGCCACTCGTCGACCGTGCCCTCCTCCATCGTGAGGCCGAGCTTCGGCAGGAGGATCTCGATCGCCACGGGCTACTTCCTCTCGAGGAGACGGCGCACGGCCTGCTCGATGCGTGGGGCATCCGGCACGTAGGCGTTCTCCAGCACTGGAGCGTAGGGGACGGGCGCGAAGGGCGCGGCCAGCCGCGCCACCGGTGCGTCGAGGTAGTCGAACGCCTGCTCCTGGATCTGCGACGAGATCTCCGCGCCGATGCCGCCGAACTCGACGGCCTCGTGCACGATCAGCGCCCGGTTCGTCTTGCGCACCGACGTGACGATCGTGTCGGTGTCGAGCGGCTGCACGGTGCGCGGGTCGATCACCTCGAGCGAGACCCCCTGCTGCGCGAGGGACTCGGCGGCCTTCTGCGCCTCGACCACCATGCGCCCGATCGCGACGACGGTGAGGTCGCTGCCCTCGCGCACGACGTTCGCCTCCCCCATGGGGATCCCGTACAGCTCCTCCGGCACCGGACCCTTGACGCCGAGCATCTTCTTGTTGAGCACGACGATGACCGGGTTGTCATCGCGGATCGCTCCGACGATGAGCCCCTTGGCGTCGTAGGGGCTGGCCGGCATCGCGACCTTGAGGCCGGGGATGTGCGCGAGCCACGCCTCGAGACTCTGGCTGTGCTGGGCCGCAGCGGACATGCCCGCGCCACCGGCGGTGGTGATGGTCAGCGGCACGGAGACGGCCCCGCCGAACATGTACTTCATCTTGGCGGCCTGGTTGAAGATCTGGTCCATGGCGACCCCGACGAAATCCATGAACATGAGGTCGCAGACCGGTCGCAGGCCGCGAGCGGCCGCACCCACGCCCAGTCCGATGATGGCCTGCTCGGCGATGGGGGTGTCCTTCACCCGCGCGTCGCCGAACTCGGTCAGGAGACCGTCGAACATGTGGAAGACGCCTCCGTACCCGGCCACGTCCTCGCCGATGAGGAAGACGTCGGGGTCCTCGGCCATGATCTGGTGCATGCCCTCGTTGAAGGCCTTGACGTAGGTCAGGTCGCGCGTGGTCACGGGGAGTCCTTCCGGGCTCAGGCGGTGTAGACGTCGTCGAGGATGTCGGCAGGGTCGGGATCAGGGCTCGACCGCGCGAAGTCGATGCCGTCCTGGATCTCGGCCTCGACCTCGCCTCGGATGGCGGCGAACTCCTCCGCCGACGCCAGGCCGCGCTCCACGCCGATCGTCTCGATGAGGTGGATGGGGTCGCGGGTCTTCCACGCCTCGACCTCCACCGGGTCGCGGTAGGGGACGCGCATGCCCTTGATTCCCTGGTGGTCGAAGAACCGGTACGTCTTGGCCTCGATGAGGGTCGGCCCCTCGCCCCGATGGGCCCGCTCGACGGCGTCGAGGGCGACCTGCCGGACCGCGAGCGCGTCCATGCCGTCGACGATGACCCCGGGGATGCCGTACGACGCTGCGCGCTCGGCGATGTCTGTGAGGCGCATGTGACGCTCCTGCGACGTGAACTCGGCGTATCCGTTGTTCTCGCAGACGAAGATGACCGGCAGGTCCCACACGGCCGCCATGTTGACCGACTCGTGGAATGCGCCGATGTTGGTGGCCCCGTCGCCGAAGAACGACACGGCCACTGTTCCGTCACCGCGGTACTGCGCCGCGAAGCCGGCGCCGACGGCGATCGGGATGCCACCGCCCACGATGGCGTTGGCACCGAGCATCCCCCGGTTCATGTCGACGATGTGCATGCTGCCGCCGCGGCCCTTGCAGTAGCCCGTCGTCTTGCCGTAGAGCTCGGCGAACATCGGGCGGAACTCCGCCCCCTTGGCGATCGCATGGCCGTGTCCGCGGTGCGTGGAGGTGATCTGGTCGTCGTCACCGAGGACGGACATGACCCCGGCCGCGACTGCCTCCTGCCCGACGTAGAGGTGGAGGAAGCCCGGCATGTCGCCGGTCTCGACCAGCTTCCCGGCGGACTCCTCGAAACGGCGGATGCGGACCATGCGACGGTGCAGGTCGAGAACCAGCTCGCGGGTCGCCGGGGCGACCCCGTCGAGGGCTTCCGTGGGTGCGGCCATCAGGGTCTCCCGGTTCAGTGGAATGCTCCTGCAGTTTCCAGACGGAGACTATAGTAAGTAGGACGTCCAAGTAAATCGCATCGGGAGACTCCATGATCCGTCGCATCCTCGTCGTGACCGGAGGTCACCGGGTCGCCCTCGACGAGTTCCTCGGCGCCGTCGCCGACGTCTGCGCCGAGCGCGGCTGGGTCTGGGCGCACACGACCCAGCCGACCGGCCAGGGCTGGCTCACCGACGAGCTCGCCGGACAGTGGGACGCCGTCCTCCTCCACGACATCCCCGGCCTGCGTCTCAAGCGGGGCGAGGAGCCGGTGATCGTCGGCCCCGAGCCTCAGGTCGCACGGGACGTCGTCAACCTGCTCGACGCCGGGCAGGGCCTCGTGGTGCTGCACCACGCCATCAGCGCCTGGCCGGGCTGGGAGGGCTGGGCCGAGGTCGTCGGCGCACGGTTCCTGTACCGGCCGGGTCGGCTGCGCGGCGTGGACCTGCCCTCGTCCGGCTACCGGCTCGCCCGCTTCACCGTCTCCCCCGTCGACCGTGCCCACCCGGTGTGCGCGGGAGTCGAGCCCTTCGAGGTCGACGACGAGCTGTACTTCGCCCCTGTCCTCACCGACCGGATTCGTCCCCTGCTCACGCAGGACGCCGACATGGACGGGGCGTTGTTCCAGGACACCTTCGACGAGGTGAGTAATGGGGCGTCCACCGGTGTCACGTGCGCGGACCGGGGACAGGACGGCGGTCTGCGCGGTGGCAGCGACCTCATGGGCTGGACCACCGTCGCCGGCCGGTCCCCCGTGGCGACGCTGCTCATGGGCGACGGGCCGAGCACGTTCCAGAACGCCATGTTCCGCCGTCTGATCGGCAACGCCCTGGCGTGGGTGAGCAGC
>JAHECS010000054.1 GCA_024641635.1 Actinomycetes bacterium
CCAATGTAAACGAATTGAGCAGATCAATCTGGATGTGATAAAACAGATCATTGTATGAGTTGACCTCATGTAGGTATCAATCATTTCACAAAAACTGGGTTAGTCGGAGGCTGAATACACTTATAAAATCATCATATGGATTGAAGACAGGATCAAATATTGCTTGATAACCTACGGAAGTCTCAATTTTCTGGAAAAGATTGAACCTGTAGAATGTATCTACGCTGTATTCTCCTCGCCCCGTCGTATTACCCACGGGGTCGACCCAGCTCAAAGCGATGCCGAACCTGTCATCGGAAAGATCAAAGGGATCCGGTGGATCGACCCGGACATAACGGACTGATGCTTGGGCCTTGTAGACCGCCGCGCCATCATAGGATTTACCGAAACGAACAATGCCAATGTTCTGTCCGTCTGGGGTCAATTCCTGTTCAAGCTTGACGAAGAAGCCCCAGCCATCGGCGCCGGTACTTGAACCCATCGGTTGTCTGTCCGACGTGCCATCGCTGTGCCATAGAGTGAAGGTTGAAAAGCCGGCATTCTCTGTGAATTGCGGAATAATCTGCGCCTGGAACTCGATCGCTTTGAACAGGTCGCCCTTGCCGATGTCGCCAAAATTGGTCCGGTCGCCATTTGCGTCGGAAATCACCACACCCATTCTAAAGCGATCGTTCGGATAGACTGCCGCAGCCATACCCAGGCCGGAATCGGGAAGAGCGATCGAGGAAGCGCCTTGACTGCCGACAGGAAAACCTAGCGATACCGGGTCAATGAAGTCCGAGGTCCCAAGAAGACGGTCGGTTGTAATTTTCCCAATCCGGTAACTCCAGCCCGCCTCAGGAGAACCCTGACGCCAAAAAACCTCACGAAGAACAATCGCGGGGTCAGTGGCACCGTAGGGGTCAGCTGTACCTGTAGCACTGCCGATACCCGCAAACCCAAGTTCCGATGGGGTAAGTAGATCGCCATACCCCCAGCGCGCTTCAACTCCGAAATTGATTTGCCCTGCCGTCGCCGTTCCGGTGTTCAACAGGTCCCACTGACCGTACAACGCTGTTATAGTGGCAAATCCAACGTGATCTTGATCAGGCAATGAGTCCGTAGCCGCTTGGAAGAGATGGCTATGCATAAACCCATATTTTAAACCGGTTGCCTCGTGCAGACTTTTGCGGGACTCGTCCAGGTTCTTATAGAACATCTCCAAGCTGTCTGACTTGAACAGGTAAGGTTGTTCGTCGATTGACTGATCTTTGCTAAACCAATTCGCGGAATCACGCGGATTGGAGAAGGCATCAGTCCGGTCCGCTTTGGTGGACGCCGACACTTGCTCCGCATTGGCAACGACAGGATAATTGGCTGGTACCAATACCCCGCACACCGCCAAAACACCCCAGCAGTATCTTGTCTGCACGGATTTGATCCAGGCACCAGATTTGGTGGAACAGCTATCTTTTTGAGAATACGGCTTCACTGATCGATTTTCCGTGCGTGCCACCCAAGATCGCGGCTGAAGATCAAAGTCTCGTCATAGAGCCGTTCCGAATCCAAAACGGGCTCCATCATTGGCTACTTCGGATTCTTGTTTGCGCGCACTGCGCGTGAGGTCCGCAACGGATGATCGCGCGGCAGGCTCGGAGTACTTGTGAAACTTGGCGCTGCCACCGGCACAACGCTCAACGTATCCAGTCGCCAAAGGCTCACCATCCGCACCTTGCCGTCCAGCAAATGAATGGTTTCGTCGTTAGCCTCGCTTCGGAGCATCCCGGACACGCGGACCGGCAGGTAAATGGACTCCGTCAACATCGCAGGATCGAAATGGAGCCGAACCAGTTCATTGGGCGGTGGCGCTGGTATGTGGCTGCACATACCTACTACAGGGACGAGGTACCCGATGGCTCGTCCGTCCGCGCTGGACTCTGCCGGGATTAGATAGCCTGCCATTTCCACCTTGGCTCCTTCCAAGACGGGGTTTGTCGCGAGCAGCGCGCGCCTGCGCTTCTCCGCGACCATCCATCGCTGCGCCAGAAGTTTATCGATGTCGAAGCCGCTCCCCGTAAGCGACTGGCGGGCGGCATCCCGGCGCGCCTCGAGGCGCTGGCGGGTGTCCGAGGGGAGATCCGCCTTCGCAAGCCGTTCGTCGATGCGTACCACGGCCTTCAGGTCCTCCAGCCGCTCCGGTCCCATCGCCAGATAGGGGTCGTCAAACACCCGGGCCTTCGGATCGGCAAGGTCGCCGAAGTCGACCGATACCGGCTCCGCCAATACCTGGGCCGCTCCCGCGACAAGGGCCAGCACTGTCGCAAGGATCAGACGCATTGCTGCTTTCCGTTCGGTGTTCATGGCGGCGATCAATTGCCGCCCTTTGGCGGAATGCCGGGTGCAATGTCGGGCATGCCGGTGGAAAACTCGAGGTTCCAGGCCTCTTCGCTCACCGGCTCGAAGCGCGGCTTGGCCTCGGGCTCGAAGCGGATCGGCTGGCCCGCGAAAACACCAAGTAACTCGTCGTCGCGCACCCCGACCTGACCGTTGACAATCACCGCCTTGAACCCGGTCGACGGGATCAGTCCCTCGGCATAGGTGGAATTGTCCGTCACCGTCTCGGGGTCGAACACCACGATGTCAGCAACCATCCCCACCTGCATCCGGCCACGCTCCTGCATCGCCTTCAGCCCGGTGTCGCCCAGATGCTTGGCGGCATTGTAGCTCATGATCGACATGAGCTGCATCAGCGGGATGTCGTTCTCGCGCCCCAGACGCAGCGCCTTGGCACGCGCGCCCGAGGTGCGCGGATGCGTATTGCCGATCTGGTCGGCCGGTGTGTCCCACGCCCCGAAGAACGGTGTCGTCGCCATGGCGTCGCTGGCCAGCGTCGTGCCCTTCAGCGTGAGCCACTTTGCAGCATCAGACTCGGGCATCTTGAAGACGACGATCTGGCGCGTCGGGTCGGACTTCTGCGCCTCCGCGAAGGACGCTGCGGTGTAGAAGTCACCGGTGATCGGGTCCTGCACCGTGTCCTCGTATTTGTAGCCGAGCCGGTCAACCCAGTTGTCCTTGCTCATGAAGACCGCGCCCGCCGTGGTCGCCCCGGCGGCATAGGGATAGATTTCGCCCCAGACGTTGTGGCCCTGATCAGAAAGGCGTGCGATCAGCTCATGCGTCAGCCGCCAGCCGGGGTTGTTGAAGTGCAGGATCGAGACCGGCGCGCCGAGCGCGAGCGCATTGGCGATGACTTCCTGTGCGCCGAGGTTCTCGTGGTTCGCATCGTCGGGAGTGAAGCGCGTATGCGCGCCGAGGTGCCGGCCATAGCGGGCGGCGACCTTCTGCGCTTCGAACAACTCGCGCGTGGTCAAACCATTGCGCATGTAGCCTACCGTGCTGCCGATCCCGATGGCGCCGTCCTGCAGCCCCTTGTCGAGGATGCGCAGGATCTCGTTGCCGCTGTCATAGTCCGCTTTGGCCATGGCCCATCCGGTGCCCTTGCGGGTTTCGAGGGCCGCCAAAGGGCCATTGAGCAGAACGTCCCCGGTAACTCCATCAAGGGCGATGGCCCGTGCGAACTCGTGGCTGACCGCACAGCCGTAGTTGGAGAGCGTGACACCCTCGCGCGCGGCGTACCATTCCGGGATGGTCGTGCCGGGGCAGCCCATCTCGAGATCCATGGGGCTGGTCAGCCCGTCGCGCAGCCCGAACCTGTAGCCGAGCGGCGCCTGCCAGTGAAAATGGGTGTCGATGAAGCCCGGGGCGACGACGTGGCCGGTGGCGTCGATCTCTTCGGCTCCAGTCAGATCATCCTTCGATATCTCGACGATCCGGCCATCCTTAATGCCGACATTGGCAACACTGTCATACAGCGTTTCCGGGTCCATCACCCGGCCATTGTTGATGACGAGGTCGTAGTCTTGCGCCAGCGCTCCTGTCGTCAGTAACCAAGTTACCGAAAGACTGGCCGCAAATGCGAAAGCTCGTTTTTCCATCGTTTGTTTTCTCCCAGAAGAACACAGTGATATATTTGATAGGGTTCGCGTGAAGAACGCCTCCCCCCTGCAGAACGAACTGGTTTTGGACCACCTCGGCCAACATACTATTTGGCATCGTGAAGCTTCTTGGCACCGCTGTCGTCCACCGTCGGATACGTACCGGACAGGATGGTAGTCTCTTTGACAAAACGTTCGATGCTGGCAGGTTCGAAGCGGCCCTTCTCTTCCACCGGATAGCGGATCGGCTGACCCGGCTTGACCGGCAGAACCTTCGAGTCCTTCACGACGATGGTGCCGTTTACGATGACATAGGGCATGCCGGTCGTAGGCAGGCCGTTCTCTCCGACCTTGTAGGTGGCGTTATCTGTCACCGTTTCCGGGTCGAATAGGGACAGGTCCGCGAATTTCCCCACCTGTACGCGCCCACGGTCCTTCATGTCCTGAAGGCCCGCATCCCCCATTGGCAGCGCCGTCCAGTAGCTCAGTTGCGCGAGGGTGAACATCAAAGGCACGCCTTGCTCGCGGCCCAGACGCAGGACCTTGCCGCGTGTGCCGGCCGTGCGCGGGTGCCCGGCATATTCCGAATACTCCGCGTCATAGGGCAGCAGTTTCCCATCGACACCAATGCCGGCCATCGCGTCGCTGGCCACAGCCATCCGCGGCACCGTCAGCCAGTAGGGCAGCCACGCCTTGCGCGCAGGCAGGAAGACAACGACGGGCTGACCCGGGTTTGCGTCCCGCGCGGCCTCGTATTCGGATTTGCTGAGGTAGGCATCCTCAAGCGGGTCATAGATCGTCTCTTCGTATTTGTAGCCGTTGACATCTTCCCACTGATCCGGACGCAGGAATTCGGCGCTGATCTGCGTCGAACCGGCGGTGTATGGATAATATTCGGACCACATGTTCTGCCCTCTGGCGCGCGCCAGTTTCAGCTTTTCCTCGATCTCCCACCAACCGTAGTCGTTGTTGTGGGCGACGAGCAGAGGCGCGTCGAGCAGCGTGGCGTTGGTATAGATTTCATCAAAGGAGATGGGCGCCTCTGTCGGGGTCTGGGCGTTCAGGTGAAAGCGGGTGTGGACCGAGGCAGGGCGGCCATAATTCGCAGCCGCGCGCTGCGATTCAAAGATCTCGTAGCTCGTCGCTCCCTTCGCCATATAGGCAAGGCTGAGCCCAACCCCCAGCGCCCCCTGGCGCAGGTTTTCGTCCACGGTCTGGGTGATGGTGTTCATCTGTTCGATGTCGCTGCGGGTGACGGCCCAGCCCTGTACGCCATCTGCTGCCGCAGCCGCAAAGAACTCGGTCGAGCCGGAGTAATCGACAGGCCCGCTCATATCGACTTCGGGGTCATGTATCGTCATGCGGACAAAGGTGTGTCCGACGGTCGTGCCATAGTTCAGCTGCCAGCCACTCTCGGCCCGCTTGTCGTACCAGGCGCCGACGTTCAGCGCCCCGGCTTCGAGGTCCATGCCGGTGGTCACACCGTCGCGCAGCGCCATCTTGCTCGCGAAGGGGTCGACCGCGTGGAAGTGCGTATCGATAAAGCCGGGCGCGACCACAAGGCCGCTTGCGTCGATGGTTTCGGTGCCTGTCAGCGCGTCATCGGTGATGGCGGTGATGCGACCGTCCTTGATGCCCACATTGGTCACCTTGTCGAACATGGTTTCGGGATCCATGACCCGGCCATTGTTGATGACGAGATCATAGTCCTGCGCGAAGGCCCCGGTTGCCGTAAGAAGTGTGGCTGAGAGACTTACTGCTAGGACGAAACTGGCTTTAGGCATAGGTCAACTCCTATTCGAACATCTTCAACGGCGAACAGATTGCATTTGATGGAACACTACCACTCCTTGACCGATTGAGTTATACCGCGGAGACCGACAGAGTCGGAATTCTGACGTATTGGGTATATGAAGGGGGAAGGAGACCAGATGCCACCCAAGTCAAAGCCGAGATTCACACGCGGCATCTTGTTGCGGCAGTTCGCCCAACCATTCGCCGAACGCGGCGGTCTGATCGACCCGGTGCTGAGCCGGAACGGTATCCCGCACGCCGCACTGGCGGACCCGAAATACCTCATCGAGGCATCCTCCTTCTATGCGGCGTTGGAAGACATGGCCGCCGCTCTGAAAGATCCGCATTTCGGCGCCACGGTTGCTCGGAACGCTGCATTTGAAGGAGTTCCTAGCCTGCGCGCGGCAGCGAGCAGTGCCGCCACTCTGGGGGATTTCCTGATCGGGGCGGTACTTGAGGTTGACCTGCAGTTCGACAATGTGCGCTACGCTCTTAGCGTTGGGCCACAAACAACGGTCTTCCAGATTCACAGGACGATGCACGTTGATCATCCGACCGTTCAGGCCGATGCGGCTGGAGTGGTCTTCTACACGACGTTAATTGAGATGTGCCTTGGGGCATCCTTCGATCCACAGAAGTTACTCGTCGCGGCCCGTTCGTTCGGCGGTTTGCCAAAGGG
>JAHECS010000055.1 GCA_024641635.1 Actinomycetes bacterium
CGGTCGGATCGCGAAGACCCGACGGGGTGCCTGGTCGACGTAGGTGAAGCCGCCCGTGAGCGTGTAGGGGTCCTGGCCGGGATTGCGGACGTTCACGACGACCGGACCCAGCGGAGCGGCCGGGATCGACGCGCGGATGGTGCTGGAGTTGAGCACCACGACGTTGGTCGCCGGTCGCCCGTAGAAGGACACGACGGCCCCGTCCCGGAAGTCGCGGCCCTTGATGATCACGGCCTCGCCGCCGTCGGACGACCCGGTGTCAGGCACGACCTCGGTGACGTACTTGATCAGCGGGGCGTCGTAGGTGAAGACGTTGTCGAGGGTGTCGGCCTGCCCGTCGGGGTTCGTCACCACGATGTCGACGGGGAAGGAGACCTCGCTCGGCGGCGTTCGAGTCGTGATCGTCGTGGCATCGACGACCTTGGTGCGCTCTCCGGGGACGCCATTGATGGTGACGGTGGCACCCGGTCCGAAGCCGGTGCCCGTGATGGTGAGCTCCGTCTCGCCCTTGCGAGGACCGTTCACCGGTTCGACCTTGGTCGCGTCCGGCGGCGGGAGCGCGCACGTGTTGGTCAGGTCGTTGTACTCCTCCCCCGCCTGGCATTCCGCCTTGGGCACGCAGCTCCCGGTCGACGAGTCGAACCACGTCGAGCCCGAGCAGTCGAGAGTGGGGGTTGAGGACGGCGCCGTTTGCGGCTCGCTGCCGCCGGACGACGCGATGGCCCGGATCAGGAAGACCGCGCCGACGAGGATGACCAGGCCGACGGCCACCATGATCGCGTACTCCCACCACGCGTATGCCTCGCGGGGACCACGGCGACGGCCGCGGCGGCCGGGGGCGGCCGGCGCGGCGTCATCACGGTTGCGACCGAATGGCATGCAGGGACTCCCCGGGGCTGACGACTCTGCGATCCTACGTCGTCGGCACGAGGCAGGAGTCCAGCGACGCGGCCCTGAGGACTAGCCTTGCGGCTCGTGTCGAGACGCGGAGTGATGCTGTTCGTGTCCCTCGGCATCATCTGGGGCCTGCCCTACCTGCTGATCAAGGTCGCCGTGGCCTCGGTCGAGCCCTCCTTCGTCGTGTTCGTGCGGGTCGCACTCGGGGCCGCCGTGCTGCTGCCGATCATGCTCGCCCGAGGGCAGTGGCGACTCCTGGGCGCGCATTGGCACTGGGTCGTTGCCTTCGCACTGACGGAGATCACCTTCACCTTCCTTGCGCTCACGTGGGCGGAGCAGCGGATCTCGAGCTCCCTGGCCGCCCTCCTCATCTCTGCCGTGCCCATCGTGGGGGCGATCCTCGCGTGGCGCTTCGGACTGGACACGCACTGGTCGCCACGACGAGGCGTCGGACTCGCCATGGGCTTCCTGGGGGTGGGGGCCCTCGTCGGGTTCGACGTCGAGGGCAGCTCATGGCTGGCCGTGGCGGCAGTCGGCGTCACGGTTCTCGGCTACGCGTTCGGGCCGATCATCATCGAGAAGCGGCTGCAGGGTGTGCCCAGCCTTCCGGTGATCGGCGCGTCACTGGCAATCAACACCGTGATCTACGCCCCCTTCGCCTGGATCGCGCGACCGACGCAGCCGGTACCGGCGACCGCGTGGGCGAGCATGGTCGTGCTCGGGGTGCTCTGCACGGCGATCGCCTTCGTCATCCTGTTCTCGCTCATCTCCGAGGTCGGTGCCCCGCGGGCGCAGGTGATCACGTACGTCAACCCGGCGGTCGCCGTCGTGCTCGGCGTCCTCGTGCTCAACGAACCGGTCACCGTCGGCATCGTCATCGGCTTCCCACTCGTGCTGGCCGGATCGTGGCTGGCCACGCGCGGTGGAAATGCGGTTGTCGAGGCCGAGCCGCACCCCTAGTCGTCAGCTGGGTCCGCGTCGCCTCCCTGTGGCGGCCCGTCTCCATCCGCGCGTCGCGCCGTGAAGAGGACGGAGAAGAAGCCGGCCAGCAGTCGGTTGCGGAGGTCCGCGGGCAGCGCCTCGATGAGCGCCTGGATCGGCGCGGCATCCTCCGGCAGGCGCCCCGAGCCCTCCCCCGAGAGCCCCGCGAAGGCCAGCAGTGCCGAGACGGTGTCGTCGTCGAGAGTCGCCGCATCGAGGTCGGCGGCCGCGGCCAGCAGCCCGGGATCCGCCTGGGCCCACGGCAGGGCGCGGCACTCAGCGGCGGCGGCCGCGAGGTCGGCGACGAACTCGTCGGCCGTGTCGAGTGACGTCGGCTGGACGGTCAGGTGGACCGTGCGCGGGAGATCTCCGCACGACGGCTGCGGCTGGATGATCCAGCCGCGGGCCTTCATCCGATCGGTGAGCACGAACGGATCGATGCCGCCGGCTTCCTCATCGCCGTCCGCCACGACCGCGACCAGGGTGGTGTCCGGAGCCGTCGCGACGCGGAGTCCGTCGATGCCGTCCACCGCTGCGACGATCCTGTCGGTGGCGGCGATCGCCCGGGCCGCCGCGCGGTCGAATCCCGTGTCCCCGAGCATCTGGAGCACCGTCCATGCGGCTGCCATCGGCCCGGCGGACTTGGTGCTCTGGAGAGTCGTGTTCACGACCGGGTAGCCGGGCCAGCTCGAGTACGTGAAGTAGGTGCCGCGGCGGTACTCGGCGTCGGAGAACAGCAGGAGTGACGCTCCCTTGGGGGCGTATCCGTACTTGTGCAGGTCGACGGACAGCGACCGCACACCCGGGACGGACAGATCGAAGTCCGGCACCGCGCGCCCCTGCCGGCGCAGGTAGGGCAGGACGAGCCCGCCGATGCAGGCGTCCGAATGGCAGGGCACCCCGCGGTCGGCCGCCAGTGCGGCGATCTCCGCCACCGGGTCGACCACACCGTGCGCGTAGGACGGAGCAGACGCCACCACGAGCGCGGCGGCCGACCCCTCCGCGTCCAGCGCGTCCCGGACGTCCTCGGGACGCACGCGCATCGTGCCCGGATCGACGGGCAGCGTGACGACGCGCACCCCCAGCAGGTGGGCCGCCTTCACGAAGGCCGCGTGCGCGGTCACCGGCATGATCAGGCTCGGGGTGCCCGTTCCCCCGCGGCCCCGCCAGTGCTCTCGCGCGGCGAGCACCGCGAGGATGCACGACTCGGTCCCCCCGCTGGTCACCGCACCGCAGGACCCGGCGCCGCCGCCGAGCAGGTCCAGCCCCCACCCAACGAGGTCGTTCTCCATGCGGCGAACGCTGGGGAAGACAGTCGGGTCGAGGGCATTGACCTCGCCGAACGAGGCCAGTGCGCTGCGGGCGGCCTCGGCCAGCCCGGGCACCCCTGAGTCGTAGACGTAGGCCAGCACTCGCCCGCCGTGCACGGGCGCATCGTCAGAGCGGATGGCCTGCGCCTCTGCCGCGACCTCCTCGGCAGGTCGACCGTCAGGGTTGGGGGACATCGGGAGCCTCCTCGTCAGGCTGGGCGTCACGACGTGCGCCGCGGTCGTCGGGGTAGCGACGGATGATGGGCAGGCTGAGCGCGATCAGCACCGCTGGCAGAACGGTGAAGGCGAGCAGGACTCCGGTCGTGGCCGAGTCCGGCTGGATGACGTCGGCGTCCACCGACGACACGAAGCCGCTCACAGCGAGGACCACGAGGACGAGCGCCGGGCCGACCGCGAAGCCGATGGTCTCCCCTGCCGTCCACACGCCGGTGAACGATCCGGCCCGCTGCTGCCCCGTCGTTGCAGCATCGGCCGCGACGGTGTCCGGGAGCATGGCGAGCGGGAACATCTGCATGCCGGCGTACCCGACTCCGCAGAGCGCCACGAGCAGGAGGATCGCCGCCGTCGGCAGTGCCGGCGACGCCAGCAGCGCCAGCGCACCCGCGAGGAAGAGGATCGAGGCCAGCTGGAAGCCCGCACGCTTCCCCCGGCGGTGCCCGACGCGCGCCCACAGGGGCATGACGACGAGGGCGGGGAGGATCAGTGCCGCGAACAGGATGTCGCTGACGGACTCGTCTCCGAGCACGTAGGTCGCGAAGTACTGGGCGCCTGCGAGCATCGCGCCGGTCGCGAGCGCCTGCAGCAGGAAGGCTCCGAGGAGGAATCGGAAGGATCGATTCGCCCAGGCCACCGTGAACTGCGTGCGCAGCGAGTGGTCGGGCGCCGCGACGACGTCGAGCGGCACGGGGCGGGTGCGTCGCATGGCCCACCAGCACCCCAGCATGCCCAGGGCGATCAGTGCCGCCACGACCACGGCCATGAGCACGTAGCCGCTCGAGCCTCCGCCGCCGAGGTCGCGCAGGGCGGGGGCGCCCACCCCGAACAGCAGGATGCCGAAGCCGAGGAAGGCAACGCGCCACGACATCATTGTCGTGCGCTCCTCGGCCGACTCGGTGATCTCCGCAGGCATCGCGATGTAGGGCACCTGGAAGAGGGCGAACGCCGACGCGGCCAGCAGGAAGAACACCAGCACCCAGGTGGCCGCAGCGGGCACGGCCAGGGACGTCGGCGTGGAGAACATCAGCACGAAGGCGGCGGGCAGGGCGAGGCCGCCCATCAGCAGGAAGGGTCGCCTCGAACGACGGCGCTGCGCCGAGCGGTCGCTGAACGTCCCGACCAAGGGCAGGAAGACCACGTCCCACAGCTTCGGCACGAGGACGACGATCGCCGCCGCGGCCGCGGCGACGCCGAGCGAGTTGGTGAGGTAGTAGGCGAGGAGCAGGCCGGGGACCGTGCTGAAGCCGGCGGTGCCGACCGAGCCGAGCGCGTATCCGATGTAGGTTCGTCGCCCGAGTCCACTGCCGGTCACGGTCGGACGCTATCGGCCGGGAGGGGCTCGTGGACACCGGAATGGTGACGCTCGTCGCTGTGTCGGTGGCCGCCGGCGCCCTCGTGCAGGCGATGAGCGGACTCGGCTTCGCACTCGTCTCGGCGCCCGTCGTGGCCCAGGTGGTTCCGGGCAGCGGCGGCATCGGCCTCGTCAACGCGCTGTCCATCGTGCAGAACGCCTGGCTGATCGGGCGTACCGATGCCCCGATCGCGTGGCGGGAGCTGCGCCGGATGGTCCCTGGACTCGTGGCCGGCGTCCTGCTGGGCTGGCTGATGCTGAGGCTGGCCGACCCGCGGTCCTACGCCGTGCTGGTGGCCGTGTCGGCCGCTGCCTCGATCGTCTGGCTGCTCCTCGCCGAACGCGTGACCGGCGCTGTGGCCGGGCTGCTGTCGGCGGTCTGGGGGGCGACAGTCACCACCGTGGCCGGGGTGGGCGGACCGCCGCTTGCCGCCTATCTCGTCACGCGGGGCCTCGACGTCGCCTCGTACGTGCGAACCCTTCAGGTGCTCTTCGCCGCGCTGAGTCTGGTGAGCCTGCCCCTTCTCGGCGTCTCGATACCTTCGCTGGGTGCCGTCGTGATCTGGGTGGGCGCCTTGATCCTGGGATCCCTGGCGGGTGAGCTGATCAGGCGCCACCTCCGGCAGGAGGCTGCCGAGCGCATCGCCAAGGTCGTCATCGTCGTGGTCTGCCTCATCGCCCTGACGAGGTCGCTCGCTGCCCTCGCCCACTAGGTGGGCCGCTCCTTCAGCCCGGGCAAAGGCCTCGAAGACGCTGGGGACCCAGCCCCTCCGCCGTCGGTACGCGCCGCGACTGGCGCTAGTCCGTCACGACCGGTCCGGGTCGTCCCAGGAGGAAGCCCTGCCCCTCGAAGACGCCCAGGTCGAGCAGTGCCCGGCGCTCCGCTTCCGTCGAGACTCCTTCGGCCACGAGGGTCAGTCCGAGCCCCTCGGAGAACTCCACGAGCATCGCGACCACGGCCGCCCGGACCGGATCGGCGTCGATTCCACGGATGATGCCGATGTCCACCTTGATGACGTCTGGTCGGATGTTCATGATGTGACTGAGGCTGGCGAACCCGGCTCCCGTGTCGTCGATCGCGACCCAGGCGCCGGCCTCGCGCAGGGGGGCCAGCGCGGCGTTGAGGGCCTCGTAGTCGACCACCGGAACGTGTTCGGTCAGCTCGATCACGACGCGTGTCCAGTCGATCCCGGACACGACGTCCGGCGGAAGCCCCGCCACGAGCGTCGAGGGCGAGAGGTTGATGGACAGTCGCAGACCCGCCCCTATGGAGTCGATGACCCGTGCTGCGCATCGCAGGGCGGCGCGTTCGAGCTCCTCGAGCAGCCCCAGTTCCAGCGCCGCAGCGAACCACGCGGCTGTCGGGCCGATCACAGTGTCCGGGAAGCGCGCAAGGGCCTCGCCGCCCAGGGGCCTTCCGTCGCGCATGTCCACGACCGGCTGGACGACGATCGTCACGCGGTCGGCCTCGATGGTGTCGATCATGATGGCGCGGACCTCGTCCGGATTCGCCGTGCCACC
>JAHECS010000056.1 GCA_024641635.1 Actinomycetes bacterium
TTCGACGACGCGCTCCTCGGAGCGGCAATTCTCCGCGTCCATGAGTCGGACCTCGAGGTGGTGGAGATGAACGCTGTCGCCGCCGACCTCCTGGGGCTCGCGCCGGACGAGGTGGAGCGGTGGGATGAGGCGTTCGGCGAGCAGCAGGTCACGATCCGGAGGGTCATGATCGACGTCGCGATCGGCCGACTCCCGGGTTGGCGCGACGAGATCGAGATCAGGGGCGCGGATGGTGGCAGCCGGTGGGCGGAGGTGGCCGTGTCAGCCCTGCAGGACGAGAAGGGGGCCCTGGTTCTGCAGATGGCGGAGACCACGGCCCGCAAGGTGGCCGAGCGCGAGCTCGAGCACATGGCGATCCACGATTCGATCACGGGCCTGCCGAACAGGGCACTGCTTCGCGACAGAATCGACCTGGCTCTCGCCCTGGTGGCACGGACAGGGGGAGCGGTGACGGTCCTGTTCCTCGATCTCGACGACTTCAAGCGGATCAATGACAGCGCTGGGCATGCAGCAGGGGACGAGTTGCTGCAGCAGGTGGCGGCACGCCTGCTCGCCGCCGTGCGACAGAGCGACACGGTTGCCCGGCTTGGCGGAGACGAGTTCGTCGTCGTTCTTGCCGGGACCGATCCGAGCGCCGTCGACGGGTCCGTGGATCGCGTGAGACTCGCCTTCGACGAGCCGTTCACGATCTCGTCCGGCAGGCACCGCGTGACGGCCAGCATCGGCGTCACGACGAGCCGCTCGGGCAGTACGGCTGACGACCTGATCCGGGACTCGGACACCGCGATGTACGTGTCGAAGGCCGAGGGGCGGGCACACGCCACCTGGTTCGACGAGGCCTTTCGCCAGCGTGCTGTTCGCGCGGCACAGGTGTCAACGGAGTTCGAAGGGGCCGTTGGCCGGGGCGAGGTGGTCCTCCATGTCCAGCCGATCGTCTCCCTCGCGACCGAACGCCTATACGCGGTGGAGGCGCTCGTCCGCTGGGAGCATCCAGAGCGCGGGACGCTGAGCCCCGACCAATGGCTTGACGTCGTGAGCTCGGGACCGGCCGGGAGGGAGCTCGAGTCCTGGATCCTGGCCGAGGCCTGCCGCATGCTCGGCGAATGGTCGCGGCGCTGGGGTGACGACTGCCCTGCCCTGCACGTGAACGTCTCCACCGACCTGCTGGCGGGCGGTGACCTCGCGGACGCAGTGGCGAACGCGCTGGAAGCCACGGGGGCGCCGGCCCGTCGCCTGGTCATCGAGCTCACCGAGACCGACATCGAGTCCGTCCGCGGCACCCTGAGGATGGAGCTCGAGCGGTTGCGGGCCTCGGGGGTACGCGTCGCCGTGGACGATTTCGGCACCGGCTACAGCGCTTTCAGTCGACTCGCGAGCCTGCCGTTGGACGAGCTGAAGATCGACAAGACGTTCGTTGCCCAGACCCTCACGGATGAGCGGAGCCGGACCGTCGTCAAGGCGATCGTGGGCCTTGCTGAGGCACTGGGGCTGTCGACGGTCGCGGAGGGCGTGGAATCACAAGCGCAGGCCGACTACCTGCATGGCCTGGGCTGCGATCGTGGGCAGGGTTACCTCTGGAGCCGTCCGATGCCGGTGGTTGACCTCGTGAGCTTGATCGACACTCGAATGAGCCAGGCCTGACTACGCCCGCTGCATCAGCTGGATGAGGTTGCCGCAGGTGTCGTCGAGCACAGCCGTGGTCACCGGGCCCATCTCGACGGGCTCCTGCGTGAATCGCACGCCGAGGTCCGTGAGCCGCGCGAACTCCGCGGCCACGTCGTCCACCGCGAAGGACGTGTACGGCATGCCGTCGCCCACCAGCGCAGCCTTGAACACCTTTGCCGCTGGATGGGCGTCCGGTTCGAGCAGCAGCTCGGTGCCGTCCGGGTCGTCGGGCGAGACGACAGTGAGCCATCGGTACTCGCCAAGCGACACGTCATCCTTCGTCACGAAGCCCAGCAGCTCGGTGTAGAAGCGGTGTGCCTTGGCCTGGTCGTCGACGAGGACGCTCGTCAGGTTGATTCTCATGTCGTCTCCCATTCGGGTCGGGGCGCTGACACGCCGGCGGGACCGTCGGAGTCCGAGTATGCCGTTGCACGGCAGAACCGCGCTGCTCTCGCCGCGCAACCCCAGAATCCAGCACCTACCTTGACGAGTGGGATCCGCGACAACGCGGATCCGGATCTGGGGGTTGAGATGAGACTGAGGAGACCGACCCTGGCCGGCCTGGTAGGACTGGCCGCACTCGGCATGACGGTATCCATGGCCCCGGCGTCCATGGCAGCACGGCCCGCCGAGGACACCGCGATGACGACGATCACCTTCCGCGTCAGCAACTGCGAGGGCTGCACGATCCAGGGACAGCGGGCGACGGAGTATGCCGCGTCCGATGTCTACGACGGCCCCGCCGCCAAGGTCACCAAGGGCGTCGCGACCATGTCCGTGCCGACGGCGAAGACGGCGGGCATGATCTTCCTGCTGACGCCACCGGCGGCCATGGGCGGCTTCGACGCACAGCCGATGATCGCGTTCCAGTACGACCGCGAGGCGGTCGGCCTGCCGGTCACCGCAGTCAAGGCGCGCAACGCGAAGCGGGCCCGCCCGTGCTGGGCCGGCACGAACGAGGCGGCCGCACTGCTTCGCGTGCGTGTGCGCTGGACCCCTCTGGTCGGTACCACGGAGGGCACGAGGGGCCGGGTGCCCATTGCCTGGGTGACTCCGAGCCAAGCGGCGCCCCTGCCGTCGATGAGCGTGCACTTCCGACAGTGGCCGAAGGGCAACGGCGTCCTGGCTACCCAGGACTACGTCGTCTGCAAGGTCTGACCCAGCGATCGGTCAGCCCACGTCGACCAGTTTCCACATGCCCATCAGTGCGTGCGGCATGCCGTCGGTCTCGCTCGGGATGAAGCAGTCGACCAGGTACCTGCCCGCCCCGAACGGTCCCTGCATCGCCACGCTCACTCCGGGGGAGATGACGTCGAAGTCGTAGTGCGGTCCGATGATCCACTTCGGGTCGCTGTTGGACTGGAAGGCCTTGCGG
This sequence comes from Actinomycetes bacterium, assembly GCA_024641635.1. GTDB lineage: Bacteria > Actinomycetota > Actinomycetes > S36-B12 > S36-B12 > UBA10649. Next base: position 3,041 of record JAHECS010000056.1, read on the forward strand.
ATGGTGGCGGCGTCCGTTGACGGCTTGACGCCGGTCATGCTCATGAAGTGGACCTCCTTGGCGGAGTTCGCGAACTTCACCCAGCCGTCGCCAAGATGCGACATGCCCTTCGCGACGAAGGCGTTCCCGCCGGGGACACTGATCGCCCGGATGGTGCCGGCTGTGGCATGCAGCGGTGCGCTGCGTGGTTCACCGGCAACGGTGAATGCCACGGGCTTGGCCAGGCCCATCATCGTCGACTGCAGGCCGATCACGTAGTAGTTGCCTGCCGGCAGGTCGACCTGCCACACGCCGCCCTTCTTGGTGCCGCCGTACCACGTGGACATCGAACGAGCGGCGGCCATCCCGCGCGCAGCTGCGGCCATGCTCGCCGGATCCGCGAAGTCCTCGGCGAAGACCGGTCCCAATGCGGCGAGTACCTCGTCGAGCTGATCGGTCCTCACGATGCTGAGGGTGTCCGGTCCGCCTTGGGGTCCGGGCACCTTGAACGTCTTGCCGACCTGGAACTCGACCACGCCGGGCCGCATCGTGGCCTGGCTGATGGTGGCCTGGTCGCCAGCGACGGCGATCGTCACCTTCGGCGGAGCGGCCATGTGCGCGGCGGCGGAAGCGGGCGCGGCCGTGACGGCGAGGCTGATGGGCAGAACTGCGGCCATGGCAAGGCCGACCCAGGATCTGGTTCTCATTCGATGTCCCCTGTGAGGTGGAGCGTCTCGATCGAAGTGGGGCGGCGAGCCGTCCCTAACACCTTCGAGAGTCGGAATCGGCGAGTCGTGTGGCGGGCTCGGAGAGGCCGGTTCTCAGCGGATTCCTGCGTGCATTGGAGGCGAGCGTAGTCTCGCGCGGTTCTAGCGACAAGACCCTCGCGTGCCGTGCTGCGATTGTCCCTCCGCACCGTGCCGAGCCCGACTATCCGTGATGATGTGCGCATGCCAGAACGCGTACCCGCCCCGTTCGGATCGTGGCCGTCCGACATCACCATCGACCTGCTGGTTGCGGCCGGTCGGCAGCCGAGCGATCCCCGCATCGACGGCGATGCCGTCTGGTTCCTGGAGTCACGGCCGGACGAGGCCGGTCGGGTGGTTGTTCGTCGATGGACCGACGCGCATGGTGTCGTCGACGTCACCCCCGACGGCACGAACGTTCGCACGCGCGTGCATGAGTACGGAGGGGGAGCGTGGGCGGTACGCGACGGCGTGCTCGCCTTCTCCACCTTCCCCGACGGCCATGTCCACGTGCTGCGCGACGGCACGTCGACGGCTCTCGTGGAGACAGTGGGTCTGAGGTTCGCCGACTTCGCCTTCGACCCGGTTCGCGACCGGGTCGTCGCCGTCTGCGAGGACCACTCGGGCGAGGGCGAACCCGTCAACTCGGTAGTGTCCATCGACCTTGCGTCCGGGGACGTCAGCGTTCTGTGCAGTGGCCACGACTTCTACAGCGATCCCCGCGTCAGCCCGGACGGGTCGCGGATGTGCTGGCTGACGTGGGACCGACCCCTGATGCCGTGGGACGGGACGTCCCTGTGGGCGGCCGACCTCGACCCGGACGGCGTCCCCGGCGAGCCGGAGCTGGTCGCTGGCGGGCCGGAGGAGTCGGTCCAGACGCCGTGCTGGGCCCCTGACGGATCGCTGCTGCTGGTCAGCGACCGGTCGGGGTGGTGGAACGTCTATCGCTGGCGCGACGCCACGATGCACGCGATGGCGCCGATGGCTGCCGAGTGCGGGCGACCGCAGTGGGTCTTCGGTGACGCCCGGCTCGCCGTGATGCCCGATGGACGGGTGTGGGCGGTGGCCACCGCGCGGGGCCGCTCGACCCTTCTCGAGCTGCACGACGACAGGGATCCCGATGCGGTGACCTCGATCGACGCGCTGGAACTCGCGTACCTCGCTGCCGGCGACGACAGGGTTGCTGTCATGGGCTTCCACCCGCAGCGTCCGGGCGCGGTGCTGCTGGTCGACGCCTCCGATCGGACGGTCCGCGAGGTGTTCGCGGGCCCGGCGCCGGGCGTTGCTCCCGCGTGGCTGTCCGTGCCGCAAGCCATCGAGTTCCCCACGACGGACGGGCGCACGGCCTTTGCCAACTACTACCCGCCGACCAATCCGGACCACGTCGGCCTGCCCGGGGAGGTGCCGCCCCTGCTGGTGGTGTCGCACGGGGGTCCCACATCGGCGGCGTCGGTCGGGCTGAACGTGCGCTACCAGTACTGGACCTCGCGCGGCTTCGCCATCGTCGACGTCGACTATCGAGGCAGCACCGGCTACGGACGTGCGTACCGCAACGAGCTGCGCGAGGCATGGGGGATCGTCGACCTGGACGACTGCACCAACGCCGCGCTGTGGCTGGCCGAGCAGGGACTCGCCGATCCGGGGCGTCTGGCCATTCGGGGTGGGAGTGCCGGCGGTTACACCACCCTGTGCGCGCTGACCTTCCGCGACGTCTTCGCCTGCGGGGCCAGCAGCTACGGGGTCAGCGACGTGGAGGCCCTCGCCCGGGACACGCACAAGTTCGAGTCCCGGTATGTGGACCTTCTCGTGGCCCCGTATCCGGAACGGGTCGACGTGTACCGCGAGAGGTCGCCGATCCATCACCTGGACGGACTGAACTGCCCGGTGCTCCTCCTGCAGGGGGAGGACGACGAGGTGGTCCCACCCGCGCAGTCCGAGGCTGTCGCCGACGCATTGCGCGACAAGGGGATTCCGTACGCCTACCTCCTGTTCGCGGGCGAGGGGCACGGCTTCCGGCGAGCCGACACCCAGCGCCGGGCCCTCGAAGCGGAGCTGTCGTTCTACGGCCAGGTCCTCGGCTTCACCCCGCACGACGCATTGGAGCCGCTGGCGCTGGTCAGGTCGGAGTCCTAGCCCCCGCCATCGCCCCCTGGTTCGTTGAGTGCGGAGTTGTTGGGGGGTCGAGGCACTCCGAATGCCCAACAACTCCGCACTCAACAAACGAACGGGCGGGCGAACGGGCGGGCGTGCCATGTGAGGGGTGGAGGTTTCCTTCAGCGGGGATTCGTGCGAGCCTGTGTGCGGGAGGTGCCGCATGCATCGTCGAAGTCGCCGTGACGTCTCGTCTGCCCTGGCGCTTGCACTGTCCCTCGCCCTCGGTGCGTCGATCGCCCTCGCCGC
>JAHECS010000036.1 GCA_024641635.1 Actinomycetes bacterium
CGGTCGTGGGTGCCGAGCAGCTTCATGAGCGCCTGCAGGTCCTTCTTGATGGTGGGCACCGAGTAGCCGAGGCTCTTGGCGATCTCGCCGTTCGTCCGGTCGAGGCCGATGAGCTCGAGGATCTCGCGCTGCCGCTCGCTGATCCGCACCTCGCGCGCGGGTGTCGGCGCCGCCCGGCGCCAGCGGTCGACGAGGATCTCGCGCTGGTTGTTCAGCCACATGGACAGTGCCGCCAGCACGCCGTCCAGGTACTGCCAGTCGGGCCCCAGCCAGTCCGCCTCGTCCTGCTGGAGCAGGGTGACGACCCCGATGGGGACGCCGGAGTTGAGGATCGGCGCGAACACCAACGTGCGGGTGCCCTCGGGGATGGCCGAGCCGTCGCCGATGGCCGGATCGGACGAGAAGATCGGGTATTGCGTCAACAGCTCGTCGAAGGGCACCGTCACCGGGTTGAGGCTGATGAACGCCTCGCACATCGGCATCGGCATCGCCAGGGGTATCGCCCGGTAGCTGCTGGACGTCTCCTCGTCGACCCCGTAGAGGCCGGCCAGCTCGAGGGTCGCGGCACGGTCGTGGGCGTAGATGTTCGCCCCGATGGTGTGCAGCGGCGCCATGGCGCCGAGGACGAGGGCCCGAGCGGCAGCGTCACCCTCGGGGTTTCCCGCGAGGAAGCGCAGGTAGTAGCTGAGCGCGGTGGTGCGGTCGAGCTCCATGCCGGCGGTGGTCCCTTCGTTCCCGCGGGCAGCTGCCGGTCGCAGGTGCCGTGACCCCCCGGGGCCGAGCGTAGATCACGGGGCGGTCGAAATCCGGCAAGAGGTATAGCCGTGTATATCCATCTCAGTGGCTACTCGTGGCTCGCTCGTCGTTCTAACCTTTGATTGCTGGAGCTTCAGGCGAGCAATCGCCAGGATGGACTGCTGAGGGGCTAGTCCATACGAGCCGGGCACAACGGCGGAAACGTCGCACCAGCACGAGGCAAGCCCGCGGAGCCGCGGTCACCGACGGCGCCGCGGGCTTGTCCGCTGTCAGCCACCAGAGGGGCTCACGGTGGATATCCGCCGCGGGTCAGTTGCGGGCGGCCGACCCCATCGACTCCCGCACCGACGCGATCAGGTGATCGGGATCGACGGCCAGGTGCACGTTGCTCAGTGCCAGCTCGCGGGCGTTGGCCCGATCGTTCGCGATGACGACCAGCCGGGTGTCATGCGTGGCGATGGCGCTGGCCGTCTGCTGGATGGTCAGTCCGTCCACCCCGGTCGGGCCCTGCGCCACATGCTGGGGGAAGAGCACGGCCCAGCGCTGCCAGCCGAACAGGTCGGCTGGATCGGCGGCCGCGGCGGCCGCAGCAGTCACGGCGATGTTCACGCCCCGGTCCGCGAGCAGGCGCAGCGCCTGGCCCCCGCCGACCGGGATCGTGTCGACCAGCACGACAGTGCGTGCGCACTCGCTCCGGTCGAGTTCGGGAGTGACGAGGTTCGGCAGCACCAGCTCGCCGGAGTCCGGGTTCAGCAGGATCGGGGGCAGCCAGGTGAGCACCGGCAGGTCCGGATGGCCGAGGGCGTTCGCCTCGGCGAACACCGCCCGCAGCCGCTCGAGGACGATGGCGGTCGCCTCTGCGGCAAGCTCGGCCTGGCGGTTCACCAACGACCGGAAGCTGTCCGCCCGCGCCAGATCGAGGCTGCCGAAGGCGCGCTGCCAGCCGACCACCGCGATGAGGGCCTCCGTCGTCCCGGCGTCGAGGTCGAGCACCGGCTGGAACTGCGTGACGAACGCGCTGCCCGTCGAGGACCCGCGGTCGGCGCGCAGGAGCGTGAGCACGTCGACTGCCGTGACCGGCGCCTCGGGCTCGCCGATGATGTCCTCCGGCCGGATGTCGTAGGCGAGGAGGTCCTCGACGCTGAACGGATCCCGCGATCCTTGGTCGGCGACCAGTCGGTCGCGGGCCATCGTCATGAGGCCGTCGAAGGTGAAGTCATCGACCTGGTGGGCGGCGTATCCGAAGGACACGCTCACGTGGACGTCGACGTCAATCCGCGCGCTCGGCACCGCGCCGTGGTCGTTGACGTGCTGCTGGAGCCCGCGCAGCAGGGCGATCCCGTTGCGGATGATCGGCCCCCCGCCGAGCGCGATCCACATCCGGCCCGGGTCCTCGTAGGCGACGAACACGTCGTGCCCGGCGAACTCGGCGTGGCCCAGGGCGAGGCGCATGACCTGTCCGACCGCCGCCTGCTCGAACTTCCCGCCGGCGAGCGCGCCGAAGTCGTCGATGGCGTACACGCCGATGAGCAGCGAGTCGGTGTGCGGGCTGGCGTCGGCTCGCGCGCGCATCCGGCCCACAGCCTCCTCGAACGCGGGCAGGGTCGGCCAGCGGTTCACCTTGTCGAACATGGTGTCGAAGGCCGCCTCGACCCGGTCGTCGTCCGAGGCGACGACCGGCACCAGCAGCGCGGCGGTCGCCAGGTCCGTGAACTGGTGCACGAGCTCTGCGGATCGGGTGAGGATCCAGCCGGGCCACAGCCAGCCGGCCACCGTCACGCTGCTCGTGTTCGGGTGCCCGGGCACCGGGTACAGCGGCATCCGCAGGTGGGGGAGCGTGACGAGGGATCTCGGATCCGGCGCCGGCGCGTTGTCGTAGATGTCCACGGCCACGAGAGTGTTGGTGACCTGCCCGCGGCCGTCGTCGACGATGGCCATGGCCCTCGTCGCACCGAAGACGGACACGGCCATGCGGGCGGTCGTGGGCAGGGCGGCCCGCGCCGCTAGCTCCGGGCTGAGCGAGCCGTCCGTGAGGCGTCCGACGATCTCGGCCTGGTGGGCGGACCACAGTGCCAGCGCGCGCTGCGCGTCGCGCCGCCACATCCGGATGGACACGTACCAGAGCAGGAGCCAGGCGGCGAGGAAGATGCCGAGTCCGGTGAGCGAGGCCGCGAGCTCGGTGGCGCCGGTGTAGTTCCCCTCGACCCAGATGCCCGCCACGGACACCAGCCACGCGATGACCGCGCTGACGAGCGCCACGATGATGCGCCGGGTGTCGACGGCGTCGCGCGCGAAGGCCCAGCGGGTGCGATCGTCGGTGACCCATCGTTCGAGGGCGTTCACGCCCAGGCCCACGTACATGGCGACCAGCGCCGCGAGCAGCAGCGGCAGGATCGATCCGGTGGTGGAGACCGTGGCGGCGAGTGGCTTGACGACCACGAACGCGGCCGCTCCGGTGACGGCCGCCGCCCACGCGGTCACCAGGCTGTGGAAGCGCGCGTTGGGGTCGGAGCCGAGATTGCGGCGGCTCTGGAAGACGATGCGGCTGCCGAAGGCGAGTCCGAAGAACGCCAGCGTGAGGTCGGCCTCGAAGTACAGGCCCGCGATCAGCGCGCCCACGAGGACCGCGTCGAAGGTGATGGTGGTCGATCGCCACGGACGGATCGGGGAGCTCGGGTTGCCGAGCACCTCGCGCGTGAGCGCGGCGTTGCGGGTCCGGAAGACGGCCTGCGGCGCGAAGACGCTGATGGCGACGAGGACGAGGGCGCCCTCGAGAGTCGCGGGCCCGAAGGCGGCGGCGGTGGTGGAGTCTCCGTTGGCTCCCGTCACCACGGATGCCACGGCCACGAGCACGGCGACCGCCCCGCTGGCGATGCTGAGGAAGCCGACGATGCCGGCCCGGCGCTGGAGACGCGTCTCGGCGTCGCTGCGGGGGCGGTACGAGGAAACCGGATGAAGCCAGCTGCCCAGGGCGTGGGTGAGTGAGGACTGCTCACCGGGGAAGCGGATCACATTTCATGGTAGCGCCGGATGTCGCTGCGCCTTGGATTTCCGTACGTGGTCATAATGGCCAATATGTCACCGAGATCCTCGGCCGTCCGGCCGCGGAGGGGTCGGCTTGTGCCGTTCGCCCTCGCGGCCGCGCTGTCGGCTGGGCTCCTCGGCGTGGCTGGTGGCGCGGTTCTCCCGGCGGCTGCCGATGACGAGGCGCCGGCCCAGCAGGATGCGCCCGTCCAGCCCGAGGTGACGACCCCGCAGGAAGCCGGCCCGCCCCCCCAGTCCGACGGCGCGGGCGGATCCGGAACCGCCGGGCAGAACACTGCCAACGACGGTGGCGGGAAGAAGAAGCGTCCGTCGAAGAGCACGTCTGACGGCCAGTCGAGCGGGGGTGGACAGGGCGACGGAGCCGGGCCCGCGCAGGCGGGTGGCGGCAACCGGCCGGGAGAGAAGCCGACGGACCGCGCCCCCGGTGCGGACGGCGGAGCCCGTCCCTTCACCGATGCCGCCCCGCCCATCGATCCCGGCTTCGTCGACAACTACACCCGCCTCTGGAAGAAGGTCGAGCGGGGCAAGCTCAAGGTGCGCTCGCTCCTCGAGGACCTCGGCGCCGCCAACGAGGTGCTCTCCACGACATACGGCGACCTCGTCCTCGCCCTGCGCGTGCGCAACAAGGCGGACTTCGAGCTGAGCGGCGCATCCGACCAGTTCGACGTCGCCGTCAAGGACATGTACATCACCGGCACGACGGACGTGGACATCATCCTCGGGGTCCTTGGGAGCAAGCCCGACGACGTCCTCCGGACGATCGACTCGGTCGTCTACATGCGCACCGCGACGGGACACGAGGCAGCCGACTTCACCTTCGCCGAGTCCGCGGCGGTGGCGGCCCAGTCGTCGGCCGCGTCCGCCATCATCCAGGCCGACGAGGATCGCGGGCGCGTGGACAGCGTGGCCAAGACCCTCAAGAAGACCAAGAAGCAGCTGAAGAAGGACCAGAAGGAGCTGCAGAAGCTCATCAGCGTCGCCGCACCGCAGACCGTCGTCGGCGGGAACGGCTGCCCCAAGGAGGTGCTCGAGGGCACGGTGCCGGAGGGCGTCAACGTCAAGCAGCTGTGCAACCTCGCGGTGCGAACGGCCCCCACCGCGCAGGCGGCCTTCGCGATCAAGTGGGCCCTGGTCCGCCTCGGTGCGCCGTACGCCTGCGAGGGCATCGGCCGGCTCGACGCCTGGCGGTACGACTGCTCGTCGTACGTGTCACGTGCCTACGCGGAGGGTGCCGGGCTCAAGACGGCCGGTGACGGATGGGCCCCGTCGACCCGCAACATGGTGCCCTGGGACGGGGCGTCCCTCGACCCGCACTACGCGATCATCCCGCCGAAGAAGCTGCGACCTGGCGATCTCGTCCTCTACGACACCTGCCCCGACGGCGAGGTGTGCCCGTATCGCCACGTCGTCATGTACCTGGGTCCGGCGAAGCCGGGCGGCCCGCCGCTCCAGGCCCACACCAATGCCTGCGGCGACGTCGCCCACGTGACCCCCTTCATCGGCACTGACGCGGCCAACTTCCTCGGGGTCCGCCGGGTCGTCCCGGCCTACGGCGAGAAGGTCGTCGCCAAGAAGGGTGCCTTCGACACCCCGGCGAAGGGCTCGAAGAAGGACAAGAAGAAGGGCAAGAAGAAGCCGAAGGGCGACGCCTAGCCCGATCCGGCTCGGACCGGTCATTTTCCGACAGTCCGACCGCCGTCGGTCCGAAACTCCCCATGAGAGCCGAGCCGCGTTCGCGGGCCGGTCGGTCGATGGTGGGGTGCGCCATGATGAGGCTGGGGCCGGGACGCGTCCCGTCCCGGTGCCCCCGGGACGAGGGGTTCTCGATCGTCGAGGTCATGGTCGCGATGGGCATCTTCCTCGTCGTGTCGGCAGCGACCCTGGGCCTGATCATGACGTCGCTCCAGACCGTGAGCGGCAACGCCGACCGGGTCTTCGCGGCGGCGCTGGCACGAGGCGAGGTCGACCGGCTGCGGACCCTCGGCTCGGACGAGATCCCGCTGGGCGAGTCGACGCGCCTCGAGGATACGGACGGCGGACAGTTCGAGGTCACCACGACGGCCACCTGGGTGGACATCGGCGCCACCACCAACCCGTGCCAGGTGGGTCCCGGCGTGGTTCCCGGGCGCTCGTACCTGCGGGTCAGCGTCGACGTCGCCGGAGGTGACCTCGACGGCGCGCAGAGCATCGATGCCGTCGTGTACCCGCGGGACACCGCGCCCACGGAGAACACCGGAACGATCACGGTGTCCGTCCGGGACGACGTCTCCGCACCGGTGTCCGGCGTGACCGTGACGGGGACCAACGGCGTGGGCGGGACCTTCCAGCAGATCACCGGCGCCGACGGCTGCGTCTTCGTCCCCGACCTCGTCGCCGGCGCCAACTGGACCGTGACGATCAGCAAGGCGGGCTTCATCACGGAGTACCCGAACGGCAACTCGGCGAGCGGCGTGGTCGTCAACGAGCTGCAGAACACCCCACTCTCGTTCGACTACGCCGCTGCCGGGTCGCTCACCTTCACCGCGGGCAGCGGTGGCTACCCCGTCCCCGCCGGGATGCCCTTCGCCTTCGCTCCGGACACGTGGCACCGCGTGCCCGCATCCTTCAGCGGCTACCCGACGACCGTGACCGGGCTGTGGCCCGACCAGTACACCGGATGGCTGCGCCCCTGCGTCGGTGCCGGGGACGGCAGCAGCGCGGTCGCAACGCTTGCGGCGGGGGGAGCTTCGACGCTGGAACTCGGCGGCGCGCGCATCCAGCTGGTCGGCCCGCAGGGACGTCAGGTCACCGCCACCTATGCCGGGCTGTGCACGGCGACCTACACCTTGGGCACCTGGGGCACGTCGCTTCTGCTGAAGTCATCCCTGCCCTCAGGTACGTGGACCCTGCGTGCCACCGGCGCGACCCCCGCCGAGCGGAGGATCGTCCTCGCGTCCGGTGTCGGGCTGTGCAGCGTCTCCTGGGACGTCCCCGGAGCGGTCGGCCCGAGCCAGGAGCCGACTCCGGAACCGTCTGCCACGTCGTCGCCCGAGCCGAGCATCGTGCTGCCGGAGGTGAGCGAGCCATGCCCCGAGGCGCCATGACCCGCGACCCGAGCCGGGACGACGGCTTCACCCTGATCGAGCTCATGGTGTCGATCGGCATCTTCGGCATCCTCATGGCGATGGTGTCGGTGATCGTCATCAACGGGATGGGCTCCCTGCGGACCGCGACCACGGGCAACACCGTCCAGGCGGAGCAGCAGAACGCCATGCTCGTGACATCGCGGTTGGTCCGCTACATCGACAATCCGGTCAACTCCGGGGTGCCACCGGCAGCCATCCTCCAGGCCACACCGACGTCGCTGGCCTTCTTCACCCTGTCGGGTACGGGGAACGTGGATCGCCTGCCGTACAAGGTGATGCTCTGCACGACGCAGCGAGGCGTCGAGTCGTTCACGTGGGCCCCCGCGCTGGTGAACGGGGCCGCCGTGCCCAACGCGAACCCCAACATGAGCGTCCCGACGTGCAACGACGCCGGGGCGGTCGGCGCGATGCGCCGCGTGCTCCTGCAGAACGCCCAGGACACGCAGCCGTCGATGGCCTTCCGGTACTGGCGGGCCCGTACGGTCGCCGACGGGATCGGCACCGGGGACATCGAGATCCTGCCGAGCGGGTCGCTCACGACCGCCCAGCTCGCCCTGCTGAGCTCGGTCACCATCGTCCTGTCGGATCCGTCGCTGGGCGGCTCGCTCGAGCAGACCGTCGTCCTGGCGAACGAGCGATGAGGTGGTGACGATGAGACTCACGACCCGCCGGCGTCGGCCAGCAGCAGTGCCGAGCAGACCCGATGACGGCGCTGCCCTCGTCCTCGTCATCATCTGGAGTGCGGTCCTGCTCCTCCTCGCCGGGGTCGTCAGCACGGCTGTGCTCAACCAGGTGCGCCCGTCCGACCGGGCCGAGAAGTCGTACCAGGCCTGGTCCGCAGCCGAGGCCGGCATCGACGACGTCCGGGCCCGACTCGCGGCCGACGGCGACTACTGGAAGAAGGTCGAGGGGTTCTACGCCGACCCGGTCGCCAAGGCAGCCGTTGCCACGGCCAATCCGGCACTCGTCGGATGGGTCGACATCCCCGGTGGGAGCAGCGACGCCCAGTACACGTACTACGTCGACACCACGGCGGCCGCTCGCTCCGGTCGCATCACGATCTCCGCCACGGGAAGGTCCGGCGGGGGCGCCACGGAGGAGATCCGCACGGTCGAGGCCCAGGTGCAGAAGCGGACGACGAACGAGTACGCGTACCTGTCCAACTCCGAGACCTTCCCGTACGACGCGCCCGGCGTGTACGGGCCTCCGGGCGACACGTCCAAGGACGGCAAGAAGATGTCGATCACCGTCGCGGAGAAGCTCTGCGGCACAGGAGGCTCGGGCGGCGACCACAACTGGTTCCAGTGGACGGACTGGATCGTCGGCGGATCGACCCTGCCCTTCGGCCCTGTGGCGACGACAAGCGCGAAGAACGCCACGGTCACCAACTACGGCCCGCACAGGAACTCGGTGGCCTGCCTGCACGGAACCGTCACGAGCGGCGACCGCTGGGTCGGCCCGATCCACACCAACGACGTCTGGTACTTCGATCCGTCCATCCCGAACATCGACCCGCTGGTCGACTCCGGCAGCTCGACCCAGGTCTTCCGGGGCGCCGTTACGTCGTCGTGCCCCGAGGTGGCCCCTGGCAGCACCGTCAACGGCACCTGCCGTGAGAACCATCGCTGGATCAGCACCACCACCCTGCCGGGCGAGTCCGGTCTGGGCACCGATCCTCGCTACAGCGCCTACCTCACCAACGAGATCCCGGACAATGCGAGCGAGAACGACAAGCTGTGGAACCCGGCGTACGACAGCGCGGTCGAGATGCCCTCGGACGCGATGGTCGGGGTCATCAAGGATCTCGCGAAGGCGAAGGGCTGCATCTTCAGCGGCCCGACGCGGATCCGGCTGACCACGGTCGGGGGCGCCGGCAAGCTCGTCGTCACCAGCCCGGACACGGTCAACACCACCCTCTCCAGCAACGGGTTCTGCGGCGGAACGCAGCTCTACGCGACCAATCCGAGGAGCCATCCGACCATCACGCTCGACTACGCCACCATGGTCGCCGCCGGCTTCAACGGCCTCGTCTACGTGGAGGACTCTGCGCTCGGATCAGCGGCGCCCTCCTGCCAGCCGAAGACGAGCCCCGCCATCCCCTCGCAGAGCACGTACCCGTGGGTCATTCCCCAGCCGTCCAACGAGGCCATCACCCTGACGACCGGCACCCCTCTCGGATTCCCCGCAGCGGACACGAAGTGGGTCGGCAACCTCGGGCCGAGCGGGGTCTACGACGAGTGGACCGACAACCCGACCCAGCAGTGCTGGAAGGGGCACACGTACCTCCAGGCGTCGAAGGCGGCCGGCGGCTACACCGGCCAGTACACCATCGCCGCGGACGGGGACATCGTCATCACGGACGACATCGTCGAGTCGACCGTGACCAACATGGATCCGACGTCGAGTGGATGGGGCCTGCCGGACCCGAACTCCAGCCACCTGCTCGGCCTCGTGCCGAAGCGGTGGCTGTACGTCTACCACCTCTCGCCGCAGAAGGGCGGAAGCAACAACGGAGTCAGCGCCCAGCTGCGCGACCTGCTGCTCAACTTCTCCATCCTGGCCCCCAACAAGTGCCTCACCGTGCAGGACTACAACTCGGTGCCGCAGATGAACGACATGAAGGTGGTCGGCTCGATCGGGCAGGACAGCCGGTGCCGGATCACCGATCCGTCGGCCGGTTACGACAGCCTCTTCATCGTCTACGACGACCGGCTCGGGCGCCTGGGGCCGCCGCCGTTCATGGCTGAGCTGTCGCAGGAGCCGTGGAAGGTCAAGGCCTGGTCCGAGACCAACGTGCGCCGCGACGCGGTGGCCAAGGCCGGTGTCGCAGCCGTCACGGGGACCCAGTCCAAGGGGTCGACCAAGTCCTTCGACGTCATGGCGAACGCCCCGGCGGGCAGCACGCTGCTCTACACCCGCCTGCTGAGCGGCGTCGGCACCGTCGACATCGCGAACGGGCAGGTACGGTACGCGGCCCCGAACGGCGTCACGAGGACCTACATCGAGTTCATCATCCGGAAGCCCGACGGCGTCCGCGTCGCGCAGAACCTGACCGTTGACGTCAGCTGACCTCAGCGCGCGAGGGGTGAGCGGTCGCGCGGTCCCGAGCGCCGCCGCCGCTATCCTTGCGACCACCCCAGGAGGAAAGGCGGCCGCAGTGCGCCAGCGTGCGACGGCTGAGGAGACGTACAGCCGCTTCCTCAGCAACGCGAGCGTCCTCGACGCGGCTGCGCATCGTTTCGCGGCGCAGGAGGACTCCGTGTCCGCCCTGTCGACGGCGTGGGGTGCCGACATCTACGCCGCGCAGGCGGTCGTGTGGGAGCGGATCCTCGTCGTCTCCACGTCCCCGCATCGCCAGTTCTTCCGGGTGGCCGACGCCCTCCTGGCCGGACTGGCGGAGACGGGCGCGACCGCGGCCGGTCCCAGGTCCCTCCGCGACGTCATCGCGCGAGGGAGAGAGGGCGTCCTGGCGGACTGCGATCCGGACCTGCAGCAGGGGCTGACGAAGGCCTGGGCCGATCTTGCCTACCTCGACGGCGTCGCCGCTCCCGACGACGCCGACCTCGCGGCGGCCGTCGAGTCCCGTCTGGGAGGCCTGGCTCCCGAGGACTTCGTCGCCCAGCGACGGCGCGAGGCGGCGGACGGGATGTCCCACGCACAGGCCCTTCGGATCCGCGGAGAGACGTTCGGCGCTGTCCAGGCGGCCTACGACGCCGATTTCAGCGGCGTTGAGGCCTACCTCGTCGAATCGGCGGTGGCCGCGGGAGACCATCAGCTCCTCAGCGTGACCGCGCGGTGGGAGCTCGTGACCCACGCCGTGTCGGCGCTGCCCGGACTCCCACAGGGGTTCCTTCCGGCCGTGGGCCGGATCCGCGAGGCGATGGCGGCCGCACTGGGCGGCGCCGACGGCACCCGTCTTTCGAACGCGCTCATCCCTGCCTGATCGCTACTCGGCGGTGGCCTGGTCCTCGCCGGAGTCGCTGGGCGCGCTCGACTGGGCCTCGGTGAGGAGCTGATCCACGAGGGCGACGAGGTCGGGGAGCTTCGACTGGAGGGCGAACATGGACCCGCCGACCTGGACGGTCTGCAGTCCGCCGCCCCCGTCGACCTCGGGGACGATCGACACCTGGGTCGAGTTGACGAGGAGTGCCCGGTCGAGGGCCTGAAGGTTCGTCAGGAACGCGAGCACCTGGGGGCGCGTTCCCTCGGCGGTCACGCCGATCTGCATCTGGGCGAGCTGGACCCCGGTGGCGTCCTTCGCCGTCGGGTCGTCGCCGGCCGCCTTGGCGGGCACCGGGATGCCCGTCGTGAGAGTCGACACCGCGCTCGGGTCGATCCCGGCCGACGTCGCGGCCTGGGTGATCTGGTCGAGGACGGCGGGAAGCTCCGCCGTCTGCGGCATCTTCGCGAACAGGACCTGCGCGTCGGCGGCCGCCTGCGGAGCCTGCGCGGCCTGGTCGAGGGCGCGGTTGTACTGGTTGAGCATCGTCAGGTTCGCCGTCTGCATCTGGTCGGCGCGCGCCGCGAGATCGCTGGCTTCGGCGAGCCGGGGGGACAGGACGACGAACCAGGCGATGGCCGCCAGCCCCGCCACCAGGAGAACGCTGCCGATGAGGGCAAGCCGGACGATGCCGATCCTCACGACGCACCTGCCTCGGCCGACGGGGAGGCGGACGCGGAGGCTGAGGCCGCGGGCTCCGGCGGGTTCGCGATCGCGTCGATCTGCTCCGGCGTGAGCAGTGTCTGGAGCGCCTCGAGGGAGATCCCGGCGGAGCCGGAGAAGGCGACGAGCGCCCGGGTCTGGTTCCCGTTGGCGCCAGTGGCCACCTCGGTCGCTGTCGTACTCGTCACGAAGGGTCCGATGAACAGCGGGTCCGCGTCAAGCGTGCGGAGCAGCTCGGAGACCTGGGCGCGATCGCCGGCCGTCGCATTGAACGTCAGGCAGCCGATCGTCATGTCCGTGCCGAAGGGGTCGGGGCTGGGGCAGGCGTTGAGATCGTCTCCGGGCTGGGGGATACCGGAGTAGGTGACGTCGACACTGGTGAAGGCCACAGCCGGATCGCCACCGGCGGCGGTCCCTGCCTGCGCCAGGCGGTCGATCACGAGCGCGGCCTGGGGCTGGGAGGCGAGCGTCGTGGTGACGAGGTCCTGGAGGCGGGTGATCTGCTCGTACATCTGCTTGACGGGGGTGAGGGCTTGGAGGTCCTGTCGGACCTGGGCGTTCTGCGCCTCGGCGGTGGCGAGATCCTCTTCGGCCCTGGCGATGGTGGAGCCCTGCAGCCACCAGGCCCCGGCGATGACCACCGCCAGCACCAGGATCGCAAGGATGAGCCAGCGCCGGATCCGCGCGATCGCGATCGAGTCGGTCACCTGCCGGGGCAGCAGGTTGACCTGGGGGAGTGTCGGCTGGAACGGCGGGCGCTCGACAACGGCGTCCTGGGGGTCGCCCTTCTTCTTGCCCATGGACCCGAGGTCCGTCTGCCAGAGGCTCTTCTTCGCCTCCTTCTTCGCGCGTCGCGCGGAGGTGGGCTGCGGTGTCGGCGAGGTCGCGTTGCTCATGGTGCGGCCCACAGGGCCAGGCCGGCAGCCACGGCCAGCCGGGCGTCCGGCACGCCGCCCTTGGCGACGCGCTTGCTCGCACCGAGTCCCACGAGGGGGTCCATCGCGCGAACGACGAGAGGGATCTGCGTCGAGATGCGGTCCAGGAGGCCCTCGAGCTCGGCGCTGCGACCGGTCAAGGTCAGGGAGGCGACCGGCGTGCCGGTGTTGGAGGCCTGGTAGTAGTCGAGGGAGTTGCGAACCTCGCTGATCACTGTGGTGGCCCACGGGTTCAGCACGTCGACCGTCGTCCGCGAACGGGGGTCCATCGGCGGCGCCTCCTGCACGGCGGACCCGGCGAACACGGACGACTCGGCAATGGGAGCGACGATCGGGGCGGGGCCGTTGAGCCCGGTGTCGCGCTTCACCTGCTCCGCGGTGTCGGCGTCGACATCGAGGCGGTCTGCCAACGCGAGGGTGGCGGTGTCGCCGCCGAGGTCGGCGATGGTCCGGATGAAGCGCGGCTGGCCGCCCTGATGGATAACGACCGTCAGTTGCTCCGCGCCGATGTCAGCGATGGCGTGCGTCTCGTCATCCTCGGGCAGGTGCCCGCGGCAGGCCGCTCGGATGAGCGCGAACGCGGTCGAGTCGGCGACGACCGGGACAAGTCGCGCCTTGCGCAGGATCCGGGCGTCGGCGGTCACTGCTTCGCGGTTCGCGGCGACGATGAGGATGCGGTTGACGGCGACGGGCTGTCCGCGCTCGTCGGTCGTCTCGCCTTCGCCGAGGACGTGGTAGTCGAGCTGCACCGTGTCCAGGTCCACGGGAAGGGCCTCGCCGACCTGATACCTCAGGGCCGTGCGGAAGTCCTTGGGAGGCATCCACGGCAGCTCGACCTGCCGCGTGAGCACCCCGCTGTCCGTCAGGCCGAGGGCAACCTTGCGACTCGAGAAGCGACCGCGCTTCCACAGCCTCTTGAGCGCCTTCACGACGGCCTTCTCGTCGATCACGGCTCCGTTGCGGATCGCCCCCCGAGGCAGCTCCACCGAGGCGGCCTTCGCGATCTGGTAGTCGCCCGTCCGTCGGTCGTGCCTGATCTCGACAGCGCGGATCCCGCTCGTGCCTACGTCGAGGCCGACGAGCCCCGAAGCCGACCTGGCTCCCATCGCCGTGCCTCCCGATCCCGTCGCCTGCTCGCATTATCGGACCGGTGCAAGCCCAGAGGCCGGCATCACGGGGCAATTCGCCGGTTGATCGGGTGAAACGGCAGGGACGGGCCGAAACTGTCGGTATGGCCCTTCCGACGTCGACGCCGGACGTTGTGGCCCCGCGAACCGCGGACGCCGCCGTCGTTGCCTCGGGCGCATCCGGGCAGCGCGTCGGCCCGCCTTCCCTGCGCGACATCCTGCACACCGCCGTGTCCAACGGAGCGTCCGACGTGCACATCCGCACCGGCGCGCCGCCGATCATCCGCGTCCGCGGAGACCTGTGGCCGCTGGACATCCCCGAGCTCTCCGCGGCGGAGGCGGAGGAGCTCGTGCTGGCCGCCATGCCGAGCGAGCGCGATCGACAGCAGTTCGCCGAGATGCACGAGTGCGACTTCGCCTACACGTCGACCGGCATCGGACGGTTCCGCGTCAACGCCTACCGGACCCGGGGAGGCGCGGCGATGGTCATGCGGCACGTCAAGGAGGTCATCCCCTCCTTCGACGAGCTCGGCCTGCCACGGATCGCGCACGACCTCGCCCTGATGCCCAGCGGTCTCGTGCTGGTCTGCGGGCCGACCGGCTCGGGCAAGACGACCACCCTCGCGGCCATGGTGGACGCCATCAACAGCGAGCGTCGCTGCCACATCCTCACGATCGAGGATCCGATCGAGTTCCTCCATCGCAACCAGCTCGCCACCATCAGCCAGCGCGAGCTGCACACGGACACCCTGCAGTTCGCCCGTGCGCTCAGGTCGGGCATGCGGCAGGACCCCGACGTCATCCTCGTGGGGGAGATCCGGGACGCGGAGACGATGCGCACCGCGCTGCAGGCGGCGGAGACCGGGCACCTGGTCCTGGCCAGCCTGCACGCCCGGACCATCGTGGACGCCGTCAACCGGGTCATCGACATCTTCCCGGTGGACGAGCAGCGCCAGGCGCGCGCATCGATCGCGGAGTCCCTCCAGGGGATCGTCTGCCAGCACCTCGTGCAGTCGGCTGACGGGCAGGGCCGCACGATGGTCCTGGAGATCGCCATGGCCACTCCGCGCGTCCGTGAGGCGATCGAGGACGTCGAGAAGACCGGGACCGTGCAGGACATCGTCGCGGACGGGCAGTACTACGGGATGCGCACGTTCGAGCAGGACGCGATCCGCCTCGTGATGTCCGGGACGATCACCGTCGAGGAGGCCGAGAAGGTCGTGCCGCGAGCGGCCGACCTGCACGTCGCGCTGCGCAGGGCCGGATTCCGGGACCAGGGGTAGGGGCCGACGTGTCAGGGCTGGGGCGAACGGAACCGGGGTTGGTGCCTGCGGGCGCCTTGACCCTGGACGCCCTCCGCGCGCGACGGTCGGCTGCACGGCAGGCGGCGGAGCTGGCTCGGCTCCGTGGCCGTCAGTCGGGAGGCGCGCCGACCGACGAGCTGGGCCGACTCGACGACCTTGCGAGGATGCTGACCGACGAGCTGATCGCGCGGTACGCCGCTGACCTGTCCCTCGTCGACGCGCTTCTCGCACCCGCTCACCTACGGAACGCTGACCGTCGGATGGAGGTGCGCGCATGACCACGTCAGTCGCGGACGTCCTGGTGGCCGAGGGCCTCATCACTGGCGACCAGCTTGACGCGGCGAAGGCCACCGCGTCGGTGGTGGGCGAGCCGGTCCTCAACATCCTCGTCCAGCAGGGGGCCGTGTCGAAGAAGGAGGTCGTCCGCTGCACGGTGGAGGCCGCAGGCCTCGACTTCGTCGAGGTCATGGACGTGCCGGTCGATCCGACGGCGGTCGCGCTGCTGACCGGGGACCAGGCGCGCAAGTACGGCGTCGTTCCCATCGGCTTCGACAAGGACGTGCTGATCATCGCCTCCGACTCGCAGACGGCGATGAACTGGCAGGTGCGCGACGATCTCCAGGCGATCACTCGTCATCCGGTGCGGTTCGCGTGTGCCATGAAGACCGAGATCCAGATCCGGCTCAACCTCCTCTATCGCGCCGAGGCCGAGCTCGGCGAGCTGGTTCGGGACATGCTCGAGGACGAGTCGGCGATCGACATCCTCGCCCCGGTCGCGTCGTCGTCCGATGCCCCGCTGGTTCGGTACGTCAATCTCCTGCTGAACCAGGCGATCTCCGACAACGCGTCTGACATCCACGTCGAGCCGAGCGAGAACAACATCCGCATCCGTTTCCGGATCGACGGTGTGCTCAAGGAGATGGCGCCTGCGCCGAAGGAGATCCAGTCGGCGGTGATCTCGCGGCTGAAGATCATGAGCGACATGGATATCGCCGAGCGCCGGATCCCTCAGGACGGCCGGCTCAGCGTCGTCTCCCGCGGCCGCAAGATCGACCTGCGCGTCTCCTGCCTGCCCACGGTGTGGGGCGAGAAGATCGTCATGCGGATCCTCGACAACACGGCCGCCCAGATGGCGTTGCCTGAGCTCGGCTTCTCGCCGGAGAACCTGACGAAGTGGCGCGATGCGTACGAGCGGCCGTACGGGATGCTCGTGGTCAGCGGTCCCACCGGCTCGGGCAAGTCCACCACCCTCTACGCGACGCTCAACGCGGTGGCGCGTCCCGAGGTGAACATCGTCACCGTCGAGGACCCCGTCGAGTACCGGATCCCCGGCATCAACCAGGTGCAGACCCATCACAAGGCCGGACTCACCTTCGCGTCAGCGCTGCGATCCATCCTGCGCGCCGATCCCGACATCATCCTCATCGGCGAGATCCGCGACCACGAGACCGCGCAGATCGCGATCGAGTCAGCCCTGACCGGACACCTCGTGCTCACGACGCTGCACACGAACGACGCGCCGAGCGTGATCACCCGGCTGACGGAGATGGACATCGAGCCGTTCCTCGTCGCGTCCGCGCTTGAGTGCGCGACCGGCCAGCGCCTCGCTCGACGGCTGTGCACGAAGTGCCGACGACAGGTGGACAAGTCGCCGGCCGAGCTCGCTGCCGTCCAGTTCCAGACGCCGGCCGGTATCGAGCCGACCTTCTATGAGCCCGTCGGGTGCACGAGCTGTGCGAACACCGGGTACCGGGGGCGGCTCGCGATGCACGAAGTCATGCGCATGACGGAGGACATCGGGAAGATGGCCGTGCGCCACGCCTCGTCGGACGAAGTCCGCCGCGAGGCCATCGACCAGGGAATGCGGACCCTGCGCCAGGACGGCTGGCTCAAGGTCGCCCAGGGACTCACGACGATCGGGGAGGTGCTCCGTGTCATCGCATGACGACGGCTTCACGCTGCCGCTGATGGATGCGGCCATGGACAAGGACCACGGGGACCGGCGGGACCGGGAGGGCGAGTCCGGACTGCCGCTCTCCCCGCCCGAGCCGGGCATCCCCGACATCGCCAGGTGGCTGCCGGCGGCTCCTCCAGAGCCCGTTGCGGAGGAGTCGGTGGAGGAGGACGTGTCTGACGGGCTGCCGGTGATGCTGCCGGAGTCGGTGGAGGAGGACGTGTCTGATGGGCTGCCGGTGATGCCGCCGGAGTCGGTCGAGGACGACGTATCCGACGCGCTCCCCGTCATGCCGCCCGAGCCGCACCTGCTGGAGTCGACGAGCGACCTCCCGCTGATGCCACCGTCCGTCATCCCCGTCGCCTCCCCGTCCGCCATTCCCGTCACGCCACGGGACTCGTCACGCGCCTCGATGCACCGTGACGGAGGGGGACGCCCCGAAACGCCCGCGCCCGAGGCGCCGCCGACCGCGGCGGAAGTCGGCATCGTCACGGTCGATCGCTCCCTGGGAGGAGCGGCCGAGCCCGAGATCTCGCTCGACGAGGTCCTGCTCTACCTCCTCGAGAAGGGCGGGTCCGACCTTCACCTGTCGGTCAATTCGCCCCCGATGATCCGGGTGCACGGCGATCTCGAGCCCGTTCCCGACTATCGGCCGTTGACGCCGCAGCAACTGCAGGAGTCGGTCTACGCGATCCTGACCGAGCGGCAGAAGCAGCGGTTCGAGGAGACGAAGGAGCTCGACCTCGCCTACGAGCTGCCTGGGGCGGCGCGGTTCCGCGTCAATCTCATGCAGCAGCAGGGGTCGATCGGAGCCGTCCTCCGGGCCATTCCCTGGGAGATCCTTCCGCTGGAGGCCCTTCGGATGCCGTCGATCCTCGGCGACTTCGCCGACCTGCCGCGAGGTCTCGTCCTCGTCACAGGTCCGACCGGGTCGGGCAAGTCCACGACCCTCGCAGCGATCATCGACAAGGCGAACCGGTCGCGCAAGGGGCACATCATCACGATCGAGGACCCCATCGAGTTCGTTCACCAGCACCGTCAATGCGTGGTCAACCAGCGCGAGGTCGGCCAGGACACGATGTCCTTCCAGAACGCGCTCAAGCATGCGCTGCGGCAGGACCCGGACATCATCCTCGTGGGCGAGATGCGCGACCTCGAGACCATCTCCATCGCCTTGACCGCGGCGGAGACGGGTCACCTGGTCTTCGGAACCCTGCACACGTCGTCGGCGGCCACGACGATCGACCGCGTCATCGACGTGTTCCCGCCCGAGCAGCAGTCCCAGATCCGGACGCAGCTGGCCGCGTCGGTGCAGGCGGTGGTCTGTCAGTCCCTGTGCAAGACGGCGGACGGGCAGGGCCGCGTCGCGGCCACCGAGGTCATGATTGCCACTCCCGCGGTTCGGAACCTCGTGCGGGAGGGCAAGCTGCAGTCCATCCCGTCCGCACTCCAGACGGGCTCTCGCTTCGGCATGCACACCCTGAACCAGGACCTGGCCCGCCTCGTGCAGGACGGCACGATCACCTACGAGATGGCACGCGAGACGTGCTCGGACGCCGCAGAGCTCAACCAGCTCCTGGGCAGGACAGACGATGCCGCAGACTGAGTACCTGGTGAAGGCGAGGTCCCGTACGGGGCACCTCGTCGAATCCAAGATGAAGGCCGTCAGCGAGGCCGAGGCGCTCTCGCGCGTGCGGCAGCAGGGGCTGACGCCCATCGCGGTGGAGGCGACCGGCACTGGGCTCAACCGGGAGATCAGGTTCGGCAAGGGCAAGGTCAAGCTCAAGGACCTGGCCATCTTCGCGCGACAGTTCGCGACGATGCTCGGCTCCGGGCTGCCGATCCTTCGTTGCCTGGCCATCCTCGCCGACCAGACCGAGAGCGACCGGCTTCGGGACCTGCTCCTCGATGTCCGCGACCAGGTCGAGAAGGGCGACTCCCTGTCCGAGGCATTCGCCCGTCATAGCGAGTTCCCGCCGATCATGGTGAGCATGGTTCGGGCCGGCGAGGTCGGCGGCTTCCTCGACTCGACCATGCTGCAGATCGCCGAGTCGCTCGAGGCGGATGTCCGGCTGCGCGGGAAGATCAAGGCGGCGCTGACCTACCCCATCGCGGTGGCCGTGATCGCGGTCCTCATCACCACGGGGATGCTCATCTTCATCGTTCCCGTCTTCGCCACCCTCTTCGACGAGTTCGGCGGAGAGCTGCCGCTGCCGACCCGCATCCTCGTCAGTGCCTCCGACCTGCTGAAGAATCCGATGTTCTTCGTGCCCGTTCTCGCAATCCTGATCGGGGGCGGGGTCTGGTACCGGAGGAACAAGAACAAGCCCGCCGTGCGACGTGTCATCGACCCGCTCAAGTTCCGCATCCCGGTCTTCGGCGGCCTCTTCCAGAAGGTGGCACTCGCTCGATTCTCACGGAACTTCTCCACCCTGATGCACGCCGGCGTCCCGGTGCTCACGACGCTGGACATCGTCGGGGAGACCTCGGGCAACGTGGTGATCTCCGATGCCATCAAGGACGTCAAGGAGAGCGTGCGCCAGGGCACGGGCATCGCCAAGCCGCTCACCGAGCATGCGGTGTTCCCGGACATGGTCGTCCAGATGATCGCTGTCGGCGAGGACACCGGTGCGCTCGACGCGATGCTGCGCAAGATCGCGGACTTCTACGACCAGGAGGTCGAGGCGACCACGGAGCAGCTGATGGCGCTGCTCGAACCCATCATGATCGTGGTCCTGGGAGCCGTGGTGGGCGGCATGATCATCGCGATGTACATGCCGATCTTCAAGATCTTCGACCTCATCAAGAAGTAGCCAGGTTCGAGCCGGCCATAGCCGGAATTATTGGTACGCAAGGGTTCATCGCGGTGCCGGCCGGTCCGAAACCCTGAGTGTCGGGCCACCCCGGGCCGACGCCCCCGCCAGATGAGGGCACCTAAGCACTGGAGACTGCAATGCTCACTCGCATCATGAAGCCACGGGACGACCGCGAGGCGGGATTCACCCTCATCGAGCTCCTCGTCGTCGTCGTCATCATCGGCATCCTCGCCGCGATCGCCATCCCGGTGTTCCTCAACCAGCGCAATGCGGCCCGCAACGCCTCGGTCGAGTCCGACATCCGCAACATGGCGACCGTCATGGAGACCTACTACACGACGAACGACAACTACCCGGCGGCGACGCAGGATCTGGTTGATGCCGGTGGCCAGGTCTCGAGCGGCAACTACGTCTATGTCGTCGTCAACGCGGACGGCTCCTACGACATCACCGGCTGCAACCTTGAGGCCGACACCCTGTACTCCTACGACTCCGCGGGCGGCGGCTTCCAGGAAGGCCCCGGTGCCTGCGCCGATGTCGGCGGAACCCCGACGATCGACACGATCGTGGTTGCGTAGCAGCTGGCGATCGACGCCACAGACAGGAAGTGACGAGCCCGGCACCGAGAGGTGCCGGGCTCGTCCGCGTCCACCCCCAGGCCGTCCTTCGTTGAGTGCGGGGTTGTTGGGGGAAAACGGTGCCGCGTTCGCCCAACAACCCCGCACTCAACGAAAAGGGGGCATGGGGGGACGGCACGTGGCGATCTGGGCGCTGCGCAAGGAGTACCCGGCTATATCCACAAATCGGACTAAATACCCCTCCCATCGCGGAGCGGACCGCCCTACATTGAAGCGGTCAGCACAACGACACGCCGGGGGGCGCTGTGAACATCGACCGCATTGACGAGTACGCCGGACTCCGGCGCGAGCTCGAGATCGGCGTACGGCTGGCCCCGACGCGGGCCAGCGCCGCGCCGGCAGCCAAGGCCCTCGCGGCATTCCTCGACGAGCAGCCCGGCGTGCCGGTCCGGCTGGCGGCAATTGCCACCGACGAATCCCGCGTCCTCATCACCGTGGCCGTGACGCTCGGCACCGTCGACGACATCAAGACTGCGGCTCCAGACGCGCGCGCAGCCGTGCGGCTGCTGCAGCGCATCGTGGACGACCTCGCCGGCTACGACCCCGCCTTCGTCACGCTGCCGTCGCCTGCCGCCGCGGAGGCGCGCCTGGCGGCGCACGTGTACGGCGCCGGATCCGGCATGAGCCTCCCGGTCGTGGTTCGCCAGCTCGTCTCGGTCGGGTAGGACCCCGTGCGCGAGGACAGGGACGAAGCCGTGACGGATGCCCTCGAGGGCACCGATCAGCTGTCGGGCTCGGACGACGAGGCCATCGTCACGTCCACCCATCGAGTCGGGCGACGCGTCCCGCGCCTGGTCGTCGACGGGCTCGACGAGATGGAGATCCTCGCCTACGCGCCGCCGATGGTGTGTGATCGCGTGCACTGGGACACCGTCGACGACTTCGATGCCAAGGAGCTGCTGCCTGACCTGGATCTGGAGGCCTACACCCGCCAGTGGAGCGACGGCCAGCATCGCGTCTGGGTCCCCGAGGGCCGCGGCTACGAGGCACGTGACCTGATCCGGCAGTGGTGCCTCGACCACGAGGTCGAAGCGGTGAACGTGCGCGTCGAGGCCAAGGTGCCGTTCCGCGACCTCGACGCGATCCCCGGGACGCTGCTGCCGGACCTCATCGCGGCCGCAGTCGACTGGCTCTACCCGCGCCTGTACACGGTGCGCAGGAAGCTCGTCGCAGACCTCGACCTCGTCGACGACCAGGACGTCCGGTCGATGATGTACCTGTTCGTGTCCGACCATGTGGATCGCTTCGACGCGGCGCGGGTGGGGCGCAACGGGACCCTCACCTTCCTTGCCTTCATGATCGGCAAGCTCCGAACCTGGCCGCAGGACGCAGCACGCAATGCATACGGGCGCAACGTCATCAGTGACCGGATCGCCCTGACCAAGGCGGCCGACGTCATTGCGGCGACCGAGCAGCGACCCGCCACCGACGACGAGCTGGCACAGGCGTTGCGCACCAGTGTCACGGACCTTCGGCGTCGCGAGCAGGCCATCAGCGTGCTGTCGGGAATGCGCAACTACCGCTCGCTGGTCGAGGGCAACCATGACGAGGACGTGCTCGACACCGTCCAGGTCGCCGCGCCCGTCGACGTCGAGTTCGACGCCACCACGCACGACCGAAACGCCCAGCTGACGAGGGCGATCATGACCGCCGTCAACGATCCGGATGCACGGGGGCGCCGCGCGCAGGACCCGCTCGCCCTGGCCGCGGTCTACCTCTCCTTCTGGGAGGACCTGAGCCGTCCTGAGGTGGCCAAGGAGCTGGACGTGCTGCCGAAGACGGCCGCGGCGGCGGTGAACCGGGTCCTGGAGTCTGTCGCGTCGGCAGGACTGCAGTGACGACCGGCCTGGCCGAACCCATCCCCTGGACCTTCACCGACGCGCCGGGTGTCCTTCTGTGGACATGGGTCGCCGAGCACTTCACGGCGCGAATCTCAGGAACCGAGGTGGGCAACGAGGGCGAACCGGGTGGGCGGCGCATCATCCGCTCGTACTCGTGGGAGGTGTCCGACCTCATGCGGATGCATCAGGGCGTGCCCCGACTGCTCGTCGAGGGGACGTCGCCCAGCTTCGAGGAGGCGGAGGCGCAGGTCCGCGAGCACGTGGGCAAGCTGTACGACCCCCGGCTGGGCTATCGCCGGTTCGCCGGCTCGCTCGCCTTCACCTTCACCCTGTCGACGGGAGAACGAGTCGACGTCAGCGAGTACCTCGGGACCCGGTGCGCCGTCACCGTTCTCATGCCCGACCGCGCGCAGCGGACCGTGACCGGAGACCTCGACGTCCAGCACTACAAGTGGCGATTGACGACACCCGAGCAGATCCTTGAGATCGTTCCCGAGCACGTCCTGAGGATTACCAATCGCTCCGCGGTCGCGGAGCGGGCGACGGCGATCACCCGCAACGACAGCTACTCCGGGATCGGGCGCATCTACAACGAGGAGGCCCGGCGCGGTTGCACCGGGCGTCCGGGTTTCGCGATGGGTACGGTCGATCACGCGGGTTCCCCTCGCTGCCCGCTGCACGAGGCCGGGCTGCCCGACCACATGCTTCGCTGAGGGAGGGGGTGTGATGCCAATCAGCTTCGGGAGAGGAAGGCGCCCGGCCGATTCAGCGACGTCGGACGCTCCGCCGCTCAACGCCCACCTGCTGAAGGTCATCGAGTCGGCCGCCGACAAGGACCTGACCGGTGCACTCGACGTGGTCGAGCGGGGCGACCGAGGGCGGGGAACCATCTATCTCTACGAGGGGCGCCTCTACGCGATCGCCCTCGAGGGGTACCAGCCGGCCGTCGCCGCCCGACTGCAGGCGTCGGGCGCCCTGGACGAGGGCAGGGTCGACTTCCTGCGCGCAGCGGAGCGGCCCGGAGCCGCAGCCGTCGAGCAGGGGTGGCTGACGGTCGAGGGGCTCGCCACCACACATCAGGAGTACCTGCTGTCCAGTCTCGGGGCACTGCTCGCGTGCGACCGCGTGCGCGTGTCCCTCCACAAGGGTGAGGTCACGGACTCCCTCTGCACGCTGCCGCTGCCGATCGATGCCCTCGTCGAGTCGGTTCGGCTCCGGGCGCAGCGCCTCATGGCCGACGGGAGGGCGTTCACGTCCGATGACGAACCGGGCGCGACCGTCCTGCGGCCGACGGGCTCCCCGATCCCCGACTCGCTCGGGCTGCCGGAGTACGTCGCACTGCGGGGGGCCTGCGACGGGCGCCGCTCGCTCGACGCCGCGGCCGAGCAGGGCGGATTCACCCGCGCGGAGGCGGTGCACCTGGCCGCCATGATGGTCACGGCAGGTGTCCTGACGCCCGCAGGTCGGTCGACTGAGCCGGCTCCCGACGACCGCTTCCTGGTTCCAGAGTCGTTCGGCACCGTG
>JAHECS010000037.1 GCA_024641635.1 Actinomycetes bacterium
GCGACCCGGAATTCATCCCACGTTGGCGTCCAGCATGCCCCTCATGCCCGCCAGCCGGACCGCCTCTCGGCGCCCCCCGACCCCGAAGTACCGGTAGATCGCCATGGTCTCCTGGCGGACCGTGGACTCGCTGAAGCCCACCCGCTTGGAGATCTGGGAGTTCGTCAGGCCCTTCGCCATCAGCCCGAGGATGCGCATCTGGCGCTCGCTCAGCTGACCCGGCGCAGGCTTCCGCTGCGAGTGATTGGTGCCCTCCTCGAGCCCTCCCCCCTCGACCAGGGACAGGCTCGTCAGCGGGAATCCGCCATTGCGGTCGTCACGCTCGAGTGCGGCCACGACCTTGTCCGGGCTCGCGGCGACCGTCGTGAGCAGCGACAGGTAGAGGGCCAGAACGGCCGAGACCCCGGTGAGATCCGCCCGCAGCGAGTCGAGGTCCGGCTGCTCCGTGAAGGTCAGCTGCACGGCGCCGACCCGCTGGCTCGGAAGGCTCAGGGGCCAGACGGCCATTGGCTCGTAAGGAGTTTCCGCATTGCCCATCCACGGGTAGCGCTCCTGGACGTCCTCGACCGAATCCAGGATGACGGGCTCACCTGAGCGCACTGCGTCGCTCATCGGGGCCGAGTCCCACAGCGACAGCGTCTTGTAAGCCTCGAGTGACTGCGGCGGCATCCCGAAGGCGCCCACGGCGTGCAGCGACCCGTCGGCGCCGAACAGGCTGATGACGGCGGCACGCGGGCGATGGGCGTTCAGGAGGTTGAGGACGAGGTGCTGGGAGATCTGGTCGCAGGTCGGTCGGGTCATGAGGAACCGCACGATGTCGAGCATGGCCCGCGAGTTCATGACGTCGTCGCGACGTCGCTGGTAGCGCACCGCCTCAGCAGCCTGGTTGCTGCTTCGCCGCTCGTCCATGTCCTGCCTCCTGCATCCCGGCGGCCCGTCGGCCGCCTCCCCCACGTCTTCGTCGTCCCCCGGTTCTCTTGACCGGCCGGCCATCCCCCTCAGGATGACCATACATTGACTTGACCGGTCATTCAGTCATTGAGTTGTTCTACTCAAATCGGGCGTTCTTCTCGCGTGCACGCTCAGCATGACACATGACCATCTGACCAGTCAAGTCAATTGCCTGACCGATCATTTGACCGTTTGTGAGGGACCTATCCCGGTCAGGCAATCAGCGAGGCTCACGAGCCTCCCCGCCGACGCTTTGTCCAAGGGCCCCTCTCGCGCAAGGGGCGACGCGGTCTGGGACGAAGGAGGCCGCCCAGAGCTGCTGCGACCCACACGACCACCATCCCTGCATCACGTTCATCCTCGTCCGGCCCTGGCGGATGGACGCACGCGCCGGAAGCCGACAAATCGGATGCTGGTCCGATATGCGGGTCGCGTGGTAGGTTCCTGCGAACTGGTTCCGCTACCCCTCAGGCGGAACCGACGGGGAACGGCAGGCGGTCGATGAACATGACTCAGGTACTCCATAAGCGACGTGCACGCGCGGCTCTGACGGTCCTTCC
Source organism: Actinomycetes bacterium (assembly GCA_024641635.1). Lineage (GTDB taxonomy): Bacteria > Actinomycetota > Actinomycetes > S36-B12 > S36-B12 > UBA10649. Next base: position 1,512 of record JAHECS010000037.1, read on the forward strand.
CGTCGTCGGGCTCGTGGCCTTCAGTCTCGCCGGCCCCGCTCTCGCCGATCCGCCGCAGCATGCCTACGACAACCACCACTCGGCGACGGGGGACAACACCAACGAGGACAACTCGCGCCTCGATCAGCCGGTACCAGAACCCGCACCGGTCACCACGGCTGTGGTCCAGCCGGCCACCGTCCAGGAAGCGCCCGACCTGCTGCCCTGCGGCGGCACGATCAGCACCGACGGCAAGGGCGTCCATCCTGACGTGGCCGTGAGCCGGCTCGTCGACGCCGACAAGTCTCTGGCGTCCGAGTGCGACGCCTTCCCGTACGAGCTCAAGAGCATCCCTGATGGCCTGAGGTTCATCAAGCCGTCCGGCTTCCCGCTGGCTCAGTTCTTCGTCGACGTGACGTGGTACCGGGGCTTGGGCGAGCCCGATCAGCAGTACACCGTTGATTTCGAGGCCGTCGAGGGTGGCTTCCCGGTCGAGATGACGGACTGCCCGACATCCCTTCGCGATGCCGACACGGGTGAGGTCCTCGGCCTGACCGATGCGAAGGACATGTCACCCCAGGAGTTCGCGAATATCGGCATCTTCGACCAGGACGGCCGGGTGTACGGAGACGCGTCGGACAACGGCCTGACCCAGTTCGCCTGCATTGCCGACAGCACCGAGGTGTTCGATGCCTGGGCGGACGGCGGACCGCGCTTCAAGATCCTCCAGCGCATCTGGCTGCTGGGCGACGTCCTCATGCGTTCGCACTGACGCACCACTCAACAGCCACCGCGCGCCAGACCCTGGGGTGCTACACGGTCAGCGTCGCCATCAGTTGATCTGCATCGCTGACGAGTCGCGTCGACTCACCGGCGTCGCCGAGGCGGTCTGCGAGTTGAGCGGACACCCGAATGAGTTGGGCCTCCTCGTAGGGAAGCTTCTGCTCGCGCGCGGCGTCGAGCCCTGCGTCGAGTTCTGATTTGCACTCTTCAAGCCGATCGAGCGCGAGCAGTGCGGTTGCCTTCCCTAGGCAACTGCGCGCTCGCAGGGACTGGACGTCGCCCTTCGCGTCGGCCCTTTCCGCCTCCTCGATGATGTGGAGCGCCCGTGCTGGATCACCTGCGGCAGCAGCGATGTCAGCCCAGATGAAGGAAGCCTCGAGCACGAACATCGTCTCCCCGAGCGACGCGAACGTTTCCGATACCCGAGCAATCTCCTCCTCGGCGCGGTCGAGTTCACCCCGGCGCACGTGCACTCGGGCCAACTGCATCTCCGCGTATGACGCGGCGAACTCCACCCCCGACGCTCGTAGGACTCGGGCACATCCGCGGAGAACAGGCTCCGCTTCGTCATCGCGTCCAAGAAGGAAGAGCACCTCCCCGAAACTGACGTCCGTCTCGGCCGCGCCCACCACATTTCCTGCCTCGACGGCAGCGGTCCTGCTGAGCATGTAGGCGTCCACTGCCTCCTGCCACCGGCCGGCCCAGAAGGCGAAGTTGCCCAGGTTGCAGCGGGCGACCGACTCCCGGGCCTTCCAGCCGTGGGCCAGCGAGATCTCGAGGGCCTCGCGCGTGTGGCGCCCGTCGACCAGCAGGCCCATGAACACCTCCGCGTGGTCCACGTAGATCAGCGCCTCCTCCAGCGTGGCGTCGTCGCCAACGAGGCGCGCGCCGTCGGCCGCCTTCAAGGCGAAGGCCCGGGCGTCCTTGAGCCGCTCCTGGCGGACCCGGACGAACGCGACGACGCAGTCGATCCGGGCACGCATACGGTCCGCGTCCACGGACGACATCTCACCCACGCACTGCCTCGCCTGCGTGAGCGTGCGCAGCGCCGTCCGGTAGTTGCTCGCGTATCCGTGCACACGGGCGCGTCGGACAAGCAGGTCCGCGCGCGTGATCGGGTCGTCACCAGCAAGGTCCGCCGCGCGACGGAAGGCCGCGATCGACGGGTCGACCATCTTCGCCAGCCAGCACACTTCCGCCAGCACCGACCACGACGTGACGCGCTCCGAGGCCGGAATGTCGAGCGACCGGCTCGCTCCCATGGCCAGTTGGTACTGCGCGGCAGCGTCAACATTGGCATAGGAGCGGCGCGCAACGTCCCCAGCGCGGATGCCGTACTTCCAGGTGCGCTCGTCGTCGCCCGCGCGGCTGAAGTGCAGCGACAGCGTCGGCGCATCTGCGTCGAGGTCGCTGCTCAGTCGCTCGATGGCCTGCCCCGCGGCCCTGTGGAGGCGCGTGCGGGTGCGGTACGCCAGTTCCTCGTAGGCGGCGTCGCGCAGGAGCGTGTTGCGGAAGCGGAACCGGTCCGGCCCATCGGCCTCGAGGAACTCCGACAGCCGGGCCAGAGTCGCCGGATCGACGCTCATGCCGTCGGAGGCGAGGGTCTCGTTGATGATCTCCCGCCGGAAGCTGCGTCCGAGGACCGACGCGTACCGCAGGATGCGCCGGCTCACGGGATCGAGCAGGTCGATCTGGGCCGCGAGCGCCGCCTGCAGCGACTCCGGCATCTGACCGACCGAGCCTGATGCCCGGGCGACCTTGGTCGCCTCCTCGATGAACAGCGGGTTGCCCTCGGCGCGACTCACGATCGCCTGCACCTCGTCCGGTCGCAACGGCGTCGCCTCCGTCGCCTCGATGACCAGCTGCTCGATGACGTCGTCCGGAAGTGGGCCGAGGTCGATCGTCGTCCCCTCGGTCGGGAGGAAGCCTCCCTCGGTCCCCCGCCTCACTGCTGCCACGGCCCACGGCCGCTCGGCGGTGGCCGCGGCGATCCGCCGAAGAAGTTGAGCGGACGCGGTGTCAGCCCAGTGGGTCTCCTCGGCGATGAGAAGCAGTGGCCCGGGGAAGGTCCGTCCCACCAGCTCGATGAGGGTGTCGGCCAGCCTCTCCGGGCGGTACTGCGGGTCGATGGCGTCCGCCTCAGGCGTTCCGGGCACCTCGACCTGTGCGACGTCGGCGAGCAGCGGCGACATCGGAAGCAGCCCGGGAGCGACCTTGCCCAGTCGCGCCAGCAGCTGCTGCCCCATCGCCGTCGCGGTATCCCGCTCCACGCCGAGCAGTTGCCGAACCGGATCGCGGAACACCCGGTAGGAGCTCGACGCCCCGTATGGCTCGGCCCGAACGGTGAGGACGGTGACGTCGTCCAGGGTGGCGACGGCCTCACGAACCAACCGGGTCTTGCCCATGCCAGTGCCACCAGTGATGGTGAGAACCCCGCCGGCCCCCGAGAGGGCGCGCGCGAGCACGTCCACGACCGTCGCCAGCTCCCGATCGCGTCCCAGCAAAGGTAGTCGGCCCTCCTCGGCCGACTCCCGAGTACCCGACTCCTCGCCGACGCTGTACACCAACAGCGGCTGCGCCTTGCCCTTCATCTGGAACGGGCCTGCAGGCTCGTTGGTGAAGAGCGTCCGCGAGTGCTCGAGAACAGTCGGGTGGGCGTAGAGCAGTCCAGCGCCAGCCTTGGACATGATGCGCGCGGCGGTGTTGGTCGTGTCTCCCATGGCCGAGTAGGCAGCCCGGGTTGACGCTCCCACCTCGGCGGCGAAGACATGCCCTCGGTTGCATCCAGCCTGAACGGGCAGCGGGAGGTCGGAATCCACGAAGCGCCGCAGCGCACGAAGCATGCGACCCTCGTCATCCTCGCTGGCCTGTGGCACGCCTGATCCGAGGAAGAACCCCGCACCATCGCTGCCGAGGTCCGTCGACAGCAGGGTCACCGACTCCCCTGCCAAGCACTCCTCGAGCCGAGTGACGACCGCGTGCATCGCCTCCGCCACGGCGTCCGGCCCTTCCTCGGCAAGTCGGCGATCAGTGCCCGACACCCTGATGAAGCCGATCGTGGCGAGCCGGTGCTCGGGCTCCGGCGCCCCCGGGTCGAGGTACTCGCCCAGCGCATGGGGGAAGACCGTCTCCAGCCGCCCTCGATCAACGTCGGGCAGAGGGGCCGCCTGCCCAGCGGGATGGGACGGCTTGCGCCGACGCAGCAGCAGGGCGCCGTCGTCCCGAGCCCGCGTCGCGCCGGGACCAAGCCGCTCCGCCGTCCCTGGGGACACCACGATCTCGCCGGCGTTCGCCGACTTCTCCGCGTCGGCGGTCGATGTGGCCGCCGGCCCGAGCACGACGAGCTCCCGCGTGGGCTGGCCGACCAGGAAGAGGTGGACATCGCCGGAATGGACGCCCACGGACATGTTGAGGCGAAGGCGCCCGACGGACGTGGGCACGGACGCCGCCTCCCGCAGCGCGACCCGCATCTCGACGACCGCGTCGCAGGCCCGCTCCGCATGCCCATCGCCCCGGAACATCAGCAGCAGCGCGTCCCCGCCGAACTTCAGGAGGTCGGCACCTCGCGCGAAGGCGGTGTCGAGCATGGCTCCGAAGACGCGGTTCAGGGTCTCGACGATCTCCTCGGCCCCGATGCGCCCCCGCTTGGACAGCTTCTCGGTCAGCGCGGTGAATCCCGAGATGTCCGCGAACACGAGGGTGCCGTCGATGACCCGCCAGCGTTCGCCGGGCACCTCGTCGTCCCAGGTGAGGACGACCCGGGGGACGTGACGGCGCAGGTCGGTCACGAGGCCCGACCCGGTCGACGACGCATGCTGTCCTGTCCCTAGCGTGGTTGGTGGTCGGAGGCCGACGTTCGTGACAGACTACCCGTCACCCTGGGCCCCGGAAGGCCCGAGCCAGAAGCCCCCTACGAGCGTTTCGGACGGATGCGAGGACGAGGTGCAGCTGACGTTTCTCGGGGTCCGTGGGTCGATCCCGGTGTCCGGTCCGCAGTTCAATCGATACGGCGGACACTCCACCTGCATCGCGGTCTCGCACGGCGCCGGAGAGCGCCCGTCGCTGTCCCTGGATGCCGGTTCCGGCCTGTGGGGCATGACCCGGCTGATCGAGGGCGGCCCCTTCCAGGGCTCCATGCTGCTCAGCCACTTGCACTGGGACCACACGCTCGGGCTGCCGTTCTTCGGCGCGGGAGACCGCGACGGGTCACGCGTCGACATCTACCTCCCAGCCCAGGACGGCAAGGACGGGCTGGCGCTGCTGTCGCAGATGATGGCGCCTCCCGCGTTTCCGATCACTCCTGATCAGTTGCACGGCGCGTGGAGCTTCAACGCGATCGAGCCGGGATCCTTCCGGATCGACGGTTTCGACGTCTCTGCCTGCGAGGTCTCCCACAAGGGGGGTCGCACCTACGGCTATCGCATCTCCGACGGAGGCGGCTCCGTCGGCTTCGCACCTGACCACGCTCCCGCCCTCGGCGTCACCGCAGAGACCTACGAGACGCTCGGGGGCGTCGACGTGCTCATCCACGATGCGCAGTACGTCGAGTCGGAGCGCGTGCGGGCGGACGACTACGGCCATGCCACGATCGGCGACGCCATCGCCTTCGCGGAGGAGCTGGGCGCCGGGACGCTGGTGCTCTTCCACCACGGCCCCCACCGCGTGGACGAGGCGCTCGACGTCATCACCGACGGCTACGCGACCGACCTCACACTCGTCGTGGCCCGTGAGGGCATGACCATGGCGGTCTGAGCACCCCTCAGGTCAGTTGCCCTCGTCCAGCTCGCGGATGCGGGCCGCCAGGGCGCGCATCACCTGCAACGCGAACATGGGCGTCTCCTGGACCAGGAAGAGGAAGGTGCGCTCGTCGATGATGGCGATCTCGCTCGGGGCAACGGCCACTGCGGTGAGGCTGCGGGGCGCGTTGTCGATGACACCCAGCTCCCCGAAGGTCGCCTCGGGACCTACGGTCAGGACGGGCTCACCACTCCGCCGCAGCTCGACTGATCCGGACACGACCCCGAACATCTCGGAACTTGAGTCGCCCTCACGGAAGATGACGTCCCCGGTCGCGTAGCGACGGACCTCCTTGGCGCTGACGAACATGCCCTTGAGCGACACGTGGACTCCTGTCTGCGATGGGCGCGTGGCCACGTCCCGGTCAATCGAGGAAGTGCCTTCTCGGAACGTACCAGCGGCGGCTAGGCACGGGAATGGGCCGGGGCGCATCGAGCGTGAACAGTCGGCGAACTCGATAGTCCCTCAACGCGCTGCGCGGATGGCATCGACCGTTCGGGCGACCCGTAGGGAGTCGCGCGGCGGAAGCGCCCAGCCTTCGCCGCCCCGGATGAGCGAGCTGACCTCCTCGAACATCACCTGGTAGGCGTCAACGGGAGCGAACGACTCCACGTGGGCGCCGACGCGCAACTGGCTCGCCTGCCGCCACGAGGTGAACGCCTGGTCGTCGTCGATCTGCGTCTCCGACTCCGCCCCCCGCACCACGAGTCGCTGGGACTCCGGCATCGTGAACGAGGCCACGACGGAGGCCGCACCAGACCCCGAGGGGTGGTTCGGCCACGTGAGGGCCGCCTTCGTCGTGAGGTCCACCTCGGTGCCCCCGAGGTCGCGGTCCACGGCGACCACGCCGACCTCCTCGACATCAGGCAGGCACGCGTACAGGGCGTGAAGTGGGTAGATGCCGATGTCGTAGAGGGCTCCTCCCCCGTGTTCGGCCGAGAGGCGGTAGTTGCCCTCCGGGACAGCGGGGAAGGTGAAGGTACCGAGGAACGCCTCCACTTCGCCGAGCCCCCCGCTCGTGACCACGTCGACGAGGCGTCGCATCCGTGGGTGCCAGCGCGACCACGTCGCCTCTACCAGAAGCAGCCCGGCTGCCGTGGCCTCGGCGAAAGCGAGTTCGGCATCCGCGGCGGTGAGCACCATCGGCTTCTCGCACAGCACATGCTTGCCGGCCGCGAGGGCCGCGCGGATCCACGTCAGGTGAGCGTCGTTGGACAGGCAGATGTAGACGGCATCGACGTCGGGAGAGTCGATCACCGCCCGGTAGTCGGCGTAGGCCCGCACCGGCTGGGTGGCCTCTGCTCGCGCCAGGTCTCGCGCTGCCGTCGCCTGCAGGGTCGCGCCCTCCGCGTGGTGGATCGCCCCTGCCGTCGCCTGGTTGACCAGCCAGCCAGCGCCGAGGACTCCCCAGCGGACGTCATTCACGACACGGATGCCGGGACCACCGGTCGGCCGAGGTCGCGAGCCGACTCCTCAGCCGCCTCCATGACGGCAACGACGTCGCGCGACTGCCTCGCCGAGACCTGCATGGGCACACCGCTCGCCAGGTGCTGGGCCAGCTCACGGTGGAAGGTGAACGGCACGACGTCGTCGAGGGGCACGGCTGACCGAGCCCCGTCGGTGGAGTAGAGGAACAACCGGGCCGGCAGGTCAGCGACGGCCGGCTCCCCCGCGGGGTCCCACTCGCCCACGATGGCCCCCGCGGTTCCGAAGACGTGGAACTTCGGGCGGCGTGCCGCCGCAAGGTCGGAGTGGGTGAACACGGCCTGACTGCCGTCAGCGAACGTGATCGTCACAGTCGCGTGATCGGCATTGGTCACGTGCGTCCACACGCGCTTGTGGTTCACACCCGACACGTGGACGACCGGGACATCGAAGATGTCGAGGATCTGGTCGATGTAGTGGGAGCCCCAGTCGAAGATCGCCCCGCCCGACACCTCGGAGTCCGAGTGCCAGAAGTCGCACGGGCGCGAGTAGCCGCCGACGAAGCTGTCGTAGTGGAAGACGTCGCCGATGGTTCCCTCAGCGATGAGTCGCCGAAGCGTGACGAAGTCCGGATCGAACCGACGGTTCTGGTAGACCACGAGAGTCAGCGCCTTGTTCTCGGCGATCTCCAGGAGTTCGTCGCACTCATCCGTGGTGAGGGCCATTGGCTTCTCCAGCACGACATGGATGCCGTGCTCGAGGGCCGCCCGCGCCCAGGAGTAGTGCGAGTTCGGGGGGGTCGAGACGATGACGACGTCGATCAGGCCGGACTCGATCATCGCTGTGGCATCGGAGAATGCGACCGCATCCGGCGCCAGTTCGCGTGCTGCCGCGACGCGATCGGGGTCGACATCGCACACGGCGGTGAGCTCGAGGCCATCCGTCGCCTGGACGGCTCGATTGTGCTCGTGCCCGATGGCGCCGTACGCCAGAAGTCCCACTCGCATGACGAAGACGCTATCGGACCTCCCCGGGATGCGCCCGTTTCGATTAGCCTCGAGTCGATGAGAGCCGCCCTGAATCGACGTTACGGCCCGCCCGAGTCAGCCACCCTCGAGGACGTCACGAGGCCGACGCCGGGTCCTGCGGAGGTGCTCGTGCGCGTGCGCGCCAGCACGGTCAACCGGACGGATTGCGGCTTTCGCAAGGGCTCCCCTGCCGTCGTGCGCCTCTTCAGCGGTCTGACACGACCCCGGCATCCCATCCTGGGCTGCGAGTACGCGGGCGAGATCGTCGAGGTCGGCGATCACGTCACCGACTGGTCGGTCGGAGACCGCGTGGTCGGGTACAACGACTCCTCCTTCGGCGGTCACGCGGAGTTCCGGGTCAGCCGGACCGACGAGGTGATGGTCCGGATGCCGGCCAACCTCACCTTCGAAGCGGCTGCGCCCCTCCTGGAGGGATCGCACTACGCCCTGTCCAACATCCGCGCGACCAACGTCACGGCGGGGTCGCACGCCCTGGTGTACGGCGCCACGGGCGCGATCGGATCCGCCGCGGTGCAGCTCCTGCGAGCCGTCGGAGCGCACGTCACCGCAGTGTCCCGCACGAAGGACCTGGAGCTCGTCCGATCCCTCGGCGCTGACCGGGCCGTCAGCTACGAGGAGGAGGACTTCACCCGGATGTCCGACCGGTTCGACGCTGTCTTCGACGCGGTTGGCAAGCGCACCTTCGGCGAGTGCCGGCAGCTGCTCAAGCCGCAGGGGTTCTACATCTCCACCGATCTCGGCCCGTGGGCGCAGAACCCGGTCCTCGCCCTCGCCACGCGTTGGGGGTCCGGCAAGCGGGTTCTCTTCCCGATCCCAGGCTTGCGCCAGGCCGAGGCCGAGTACATCCGCGACCTCGCAGAGGCCGGTCGGTTCACGCCGGTCCTCGACAGGTCGTATCGGCTCGAGGAGATCCGGGACGCCTACGCCTTCGTCGAGTCGGGCCAGAAGGTCGGGAACGTGCCGATACTCCCTTGATCGGAGGGAGGCATCCGTGAACCGACCCGGCATCGTCGTGTCTGCCATCGTGGGCGTGGCGCTGCTGCTTGGCAGCTTCCTCGGCCTCCTGCAGGCCCAGACCGGCGGCGACGTACGCACGGACGAGGTGACCGGCGTCCCCGTCACCCTGTACTCGACGGGCAAGGATCGGCCAACGGTCATCGTCGCCCACGGGTTCTCGAGCTCCACGGCGATGATGGACCCCCTCGCGCGCGGCCTCATGCGTGCGGGCTTCACCGTGGTGTCCCTCGACTTCCCTGGGCACGGTCGCAACCCGGCTCCCCTCGACATCGACGCGGATGGAAGCCCGACGTCGACAAGCGAGCTGACGGACGCACTGACCGAGGTGCTCGACTGGGCGGCGGAGCAGCCCGAGGTCGACCCGGCGCGGCTCGCGCTCCTCGGCCACTCGATGGGCGCCGGCGCCGTCGTCGACGTCGCCGTGGACGATGCGCAGGCAGACCGCCGCATCACTGCCACGGCGGCGCTGTCGCTGCCCAGCGCTGACGGAATCCCGTTCGGGGAGACATCCGTTCCGTCCAACCTGCTCCTGCTGTACGGAACGCTGGAGTCCGAGCAGTTCAAGGACGCGGCGTGGCTTGGCCTCCAGAAGGCCTACCGGGACGCGCGGCCGTTCATCACCTACGGGGACATGACCGACGGCTCCGCACGACGGGCGCAGCCGGTGCCCGGCAGCGAGCACATCACCATCCTCTACTCCGGAACGACCCTCGCTCTCGTCACGTCCTGGCTGGGCGACGCGTTCGGCTACACGCCGGTGAAGAGCCAGATGGCTCCGGTACTGATCTACGCAGCCATCGCCCTCGTCGCCGGAGGACTCCTGCTCGGTCCTGTCGGCCTCTACCTGCTCGGGGACGAACGTCGCCGTGCGTGGCAGCGACGGCAGGAGGCCAAGCGCATCCGCGGCCCTCGAGTGATCGCCATGACCGCCGTGGCCTCCGCCATCGCCTCCTTCGGTGCTTGGCTCACGCGCCCGCTGCAGCCGGTCATCCCCCTCGCCGTCGGCGGCTACCTCGCTGCCTTCTTCCTGATCGCGGGAGGCGTGACGCTTGCCTGGTGGACCCGCCGCGAGCTGCCGAGCCACGGATGGCCATTCACCACCCGGCGGTCGTGGCGCGGGGCTGCAGCAGCCACGCTCGTGGCCGTCGTCGCCGTCGTCGTCCCCGGCACGATGTCGTGGGCCTCGTTCTCGCTCGTCGGCGGTCGCGTGCTGATCGTGCTCTTCCTTGCCGCCGTGTTCACGCTCTACTTCGGAGCGGACGAGCTCCTGGTCCGCCGCACCTCGGCATCCCGTCGGCTGGGGCTGGCCGTGCTCAACCGGCTCATTGTCGTGGCTGCTCTGCTCGCATCGATTCCGTTCCTCGGCGCGCCCGGCTTCCTCATCCTGCTGCTGCCCGTGCTGTTCATCTTCCTCGTGGTGCTGGCCGGGTACGCCGCAATCGTGTCGGAGCGGCGCAACCCCTACGCCGCCGCGGTGCTGGTGCAGGCGATACCGGCCGCCATCCTGGTCGGGACGGTGTTCCCGCTGGTCTCCTGACGGCGGCCGGGCTCCGGCACGCGCGACCTCGTTCGCTGTCGAATCAGGTCACGCGAGCTCGCGGAACATCGTGATGGCGCGCTGGGCGAGCTGCTGCGTGCTACGACGCTCCTTCGACGTGATGGCCGAACTCTTGGACACCTCCATGACCATGATGTTGGCCCTGGACAGACTCAGCAGCTTGTAGCTGTACGACTCCGAGGGCGTGTCGAGCTCCGGGCCCGTCACGAGCTGAGATCCCGCAATGACGATCGACGGGACGCCTGCCACCTTGACGGCGGCCTCCCTGCCGGCGCGATAGGTCCTCTGGATCGTCACCGACGTTCCATCGCCTTCAGACGTGGTGGTCGTCGTGCCCGTGCAGCGGACGGCCTGCCGCTGCATGCTCCTGAACGCAGACCGCGCCGCCCCCACGGTGGGGAACTCGTAGACGGTCTGCTGCACACCGGGATCTGCGCGGCTCTGCAGGGCGTTGTCGACCTGGATTCGCGGCACCGTGATGCCCACGTACGGACCCGTCTGCGAGTCGTCCGAGTACTGGATGCCCTGCGGATCGCACAGGAAGATCCGATCAGTCTGGGCGGACAGCCGCAGCGGCCGAGCCAGCTTCTGTCGACCGAGGGTGGTCGGCACGTCCGCAGGACTGATCACGTGCCCGACTGCATAGCCGTAGTTCGCCGCCAACGACCGTCGCGCAGGTGCCCGCGAGCGCTCCCAGGCCCTGATCGCGGCCCGCGTGGTGGCGCGCACCCCTTGTGTCTCCGCAGGGGTGAGCGATCCGTCGACATCTCGCCTGAACGACACCTGCACGATCCCGTCGTCGACGAGCGAGTACGTGCTGAAGGTGTCGTACACCTTCCCGTCGTCCAGGACGTTCGTGAAGTCCTCGTGGACGTACACGGTCGGGACCCCCGCGACCGCCGCGAGCTTGCCGTTGCTGTTGACCGTCACGAACGTGACATTGCCGGCCTCGTCCGTGTCCTCGATCATGTCCGCGCACAGCACGGCCTTCCGTTGCAGCGTTCGGAAGGCATTCGCTGCCGCCTTGACGCTGGCGAACTGGTACACCGACTCCACCACCCGGGCCCGCTCCCCGTCGTCCTTCCGCCAGTAGTAGCCCGCGAACTCCGTCTGCGTTCCCGAGATCGTCGTCAACGCACCGGACGCCGTGGAGCAGAGGGTGAAGTCACTTCGGTAGTCCGGCCACACCTCCAGGTCGAAGGTTCCCAGGTAGTCGCCCAGCGTCGACGCGATGTCCCGGGCAGCGAGCATGTGCTCGGCGCCGTAGACGTAGTCGGACCTGGGCTCGGCCGAGGCGGCAGGGGCCGTAACCCCCACGATGAGAGCGAAAACGGTCAGGACGGCGAACGCGATACGACGCATGACTTCCCCTGTCGGTCGGCGACAAGGCGATTCTGCCCTTCACAAGAGCGGGAAGCAGGCTGAGCGGGTCGCTATCCTCACGAACATGGACTCGGCCATCACAGTCAAGGGCCTGGTCAAGCGGTTCGGCTCCTTCACCGCGCTCGATGGTATGGATCTGGACGTGCAGACCGGTCAGGTGCACGGATTCCTCGGGCCTAACGGCTCGGGCAAGTCGACCACGATCCGCGTCATCCTCGGGCTTCTGCGCGCGGACGCGGGCACCGTGACCCTTCTGGGCGGTGATCCGTGGCGCGACGTGGTCCCGCTCCACCGCCGACTCGCCTACGTCCCCGGCGACGTGTCGCTGTGGCCCAGCCTCACCGGCGGCGAGGCGATCGACCTGCTCGGGAAGCTCCGCGGCGGGCTCGACGAGTCCCGCCGGGCCCACCTGCTCGAGCGATTCGAGCTCGACCCGACGAAGAAGGGCCGGACCTACTCCAAGGGCAATCGGCAGAAGGTCGCCATCGTCGCCGCACTGTCCTCAGACGTCGAGCTCCTGGTCCTCGACGAGCCGACCTCCGGACTCGATCCCCTGATGGAGGCCGTGTTCCAGGAGGAGATCGCGCTCGAGAAGGCGCGAGGACGCACCGTCCTGCTGTCGAGCCACATCCTCAGCGAGGTCGAGGCGCTCGCCGACCGCGTCAGCATCATCCGCGACGGAGTTCTCGTGGAGACGGGAACGCTCGACCAGGTGCGCCGGCACCGTCGCAGCCATCTCAGGGTCGAGCTGACGCGGGTTCCGGATCGGCTCGGCGACGTGGACGGGATCCACGAGCTCGCGGTCCAGGGGACCACCGTCACGTGCACCGTGGACGACGCCCACACGGCAGACGTGATGTCGATGTTCGCGTCCGGGGGCATCGTGTCCATCACGTCGACGCCCGCGTCGCTGGAGGACATCTTCCTCAGCCACTACGACGACCGGCTCAACGGCACCTCGTCCCCATGAGCGCCCTCACCGGCACGCCCATCCTCCTGCGGACCGCGGCGCACCAGAACGCCAGGATCGTCGCTCCGTGGACCCTCGCCGTGACGGCGCTCTCGGTGACGTCACTGATCGGCTACCGCTTCGTCTTCGCCGACGAGGCCAGCCGTCAGGGCCTCGCGATGACCATCGGCAGCAATCCGGCCTTCAACCTGCTCTTCGGCACGCCCTACGACCTGCTCACCGAGGACGGGTTCAACGCCTGGCGCTCACTCGCGCTCGGAGGCTTCTTCACCGGGCTCATGGCCATCATCCTCGTCGTGCGCAACACGCGCGCGGACGAGGATTCGGGTCAGGCGGAGCTCATCGCCTCCAGCGTGGTCGGCCGACACGCGCGGCTCGCGGCTGCTGTCCAGCTGGCCTTTGCGGCCTCGATCATCGTGGGGCTGGTCAGCGCGATCGTCACCATGCTCTTCGGCGGCGACCCCTCGGTGACCATCGCCCTGTCGACGACGTTCACCGCGACGGGATTCATGTTCGCCGGCGTTGCCGCGGTGGCCGCCCAGGTCGGCTCGTACGCCCGGACGGCCTCCACCCTTGCCATCACGGTCCTCGGCGCCAGCTTCCTGATCCGCGGATTCGCGGACGCGGCACCTGGGGCCGGCTGGCTGATCTGGTGGACGCCGATGGGCTGGACGCAGGAGGTCCGCCCCTCGACCGAGGCGCGGTACTGGCCGTTGCTCATCTGCCTGGCCTTCACCCTCGTCATGGTGGCCATCGCCAACGGTCTTCTCGCCCGTCGTGACTACGGCCAGGGACTCGTCCCGGCGCGGCCCGGGCCGCCGCGTGGCCGGGGGCTGCTCACGAACGTGTGGGGACTGGCCCTCAGACTGCAGGCCCCGTCGATCGTCGCGTGGAGCATCGCGTTCCTGATCCTCGGCGGCGCCTTCGGCTATCTCGCCTCGTCGCTGGGCGACGTCATCGGACCGGACTCCCCCTTCGCGAAGGCCTTTGCGTCGTCGGGACAGTCCATCGATCTCGCGTTCGCGTTCGTCCTGATCCTGCTCCAGATCATGGGGATCATCGCGGCGGTCTATGGGGTCCAGGTCATGATGCGGGTGTACGCGGAGGAGATCGACTACCGACTGGAGCCGCCGCTGGCGGCATCCCTCGCGCGATGGCAACTGCTCGCCAGCCACGCCGTGATCGCCATCCTCGGTCCCGCGACCGCCCTCCTCATCGGAGGCGTCGCCATCTCGCTCACGGCCACCGATCCGGCGCTCACGACCGGGAATCTGGTGCGGCAGGTCCTCGCCGAGATACCCGCCGTGGCGATCCTCGTCGGCGTCTCCGTCGCCACCATCGGGGCCCGCCCGCAGGTCCGGCTGGCGTCGTGGGCGGCCGTCGTCGCGACATTCGCACTGACGATCCTCGGGCCGCTGTTCAACCTGTGGGACTGGATCCTGGGGATCTCGCCGCTGTGGCACGTTCCCAACGTCACGGACCCCGACATGAGCGTCGGATCCATCGTGGGACTCGTCGTCGTCGCCGCCGGCTTCGTGACCATCGGATTCCTCGGCTTCCGACGCCGCGACGTGCGCTGACGCGGGCCGGACGGATACCGATCGGCCACTGCCCTCCTCTGAGAACCTCACGGGGCCACGCGGGCGCCTAGTCTCGTGATCGGACCGCAACCGGAGAGGACACCATGCGCAGGATCGCGATCGCCCTGACCGTCGGAACCGTCGTCTGCACCAGCCTCGTCGCGCCAAGCGCCGCGTCCGCGATGGGATCGGGCAACCCCTACGAGGACATGCAGGTAGGCGTGTCCTACACCGTCTACCAGCCGGGCTACACCGCCGGCGTGCAGCTCCACGACACCGGTGGCATCACCTGCGTCGACGGATCCGACGAGGCCCTCGCCATGACCTACGGCACCCGCGCCTGGGCCTCCTTCGACCTCTACGAGGGCAAGCCGATCTGCGCGGACGCCGGCGAGGGCAAGACGGTCTGGCGCGGGAGGATCCAGGGCAGGAAGGCGACCATCCAGGCCTACTGCGATCCAGCCGACAACCGGCAGTGGCGTGACTGCAACCGAAGGTCCGTGGCGAAGTACGGCGGCGACCTCCAGTTCTCGCTGCCCGGCTCCGGCGGCCTCCGCGGCACGGACATCACCATCTCCACCTCGGGCAAGGCCCCCCTGACGACCGCCCAGCTCATCCGGATCGGACGCAGCCTCACCCCGGTCAATGACGATCCGACGCTCGGAGGGGTGGCCCCCTGCACCCAGGCGGCCCTCGGGGACACCCTGCAGCGCGGCATGGGCAAGGGAGAGGTGCTCGTGTCCGTGGATGCCTACACGTGCTCCGGCGGCTGGGCCTACGCCGATGTGACGGTAGGAGACGGCAAGGGTCACGACGTCGCGACCGTGGAGGTGTTCGAGGCCGAAGGACAGTTCTGGCTGGTCAAGAGCCGCGAGAAGGTCTGTGGCACGGTCAACCCCGACTCCCCCACCGTCCGGCCCGCCGATGCCCTGGTGCCAGCGGCGATCTGGACGCAGTCCTGCACGACCAGCTAGGCGCGGAGTCGCGGGTACGGGGCAGGAGGCGCTTCGCTCGGCCTGCCCCGTCAACCGCGGGACGTCGCTGCGTCAGCTGGTGAGGGCCTGCTCAGGCGTCCCGTCGGATGCCGGCCGGCAGGCGCGGCGCACACGCACGACCTGGGCGATCAGGATGAGGAACACGATGATGACCAGCCCGAAGGTCGCCGTGGTCAAGGTCTTGCCTGCACCCTCGAGGGTGCTCGTGGGAGGCGGGGCGTAGGTGGACACGGACTCCGTGACCTCGAGCTCCGCCGTTCCCACGACGGGATCGCCCAGGATCGTCGGTCGATAGCTCGCCGAGACGGTTCGGGGCCCGGTGGTGGCTGCCACGTACGTCACGACTGCTGAGCCGCTGCTGTCGGTCTGGACGGCGCCGAGCGGGACCTCGTTGTCGCCGGGCGCGAACATCGTGGTGCTCTCGTAGAAGTTCACCAGGGCCCCTTCGACGGGGCTGCCGCCGGACGTGACCGTCGCCGTGACCGTGATGCTCGGTCCATCCTCCGCTGCTGTCACCGCGACAGTCGCATCCGCCGCGGGATCGGTCGCTGCAACGCCCTCGGATGCTGCATAGGCAGGTTGCGCTTCGGTGACGCCCAAGGCCCCCAGGGTGAGCATGAGCAGCACCACCGCACCGGCGGCGCCGACAGCCCGCCCACGTGACTGAGCGCCCGGATGGGAGGGCTCAGCGGCCGTGTCGTCTGCCTCCGCGAGGACCTCCTGGACCTCGGCGACCGACATCAACGGCACGACGCGGAACAGCAGCATGAGCATCAGGGGAATCGCCGCGACGCCGCCGAGCGTGACGGCGATCGAGACCCACGTGAAGTGGAAGAGCTCGTCGAAGGACTTCGCCAGGGTGTCGTAGCCGGACGTCTCGACGATCATGATCACCCGCTTGATCCACATCCCGATGACGACGAGGACGGCGGCGATCACGACGCCCCAGATGTTCCTCGTCCACGGAAGGGCGATCAGGACGATCGGCAGGATCGTGCCAGCGACCAGGAACAGCCAGAACCAACCCGCCACAGCTCCCTGCAGCATCCCGTAGATGATCTCGGTGGGGCCGGCTTCACCGACGTAGGCACTGGGGAGCAGGTCTGCGAGGGTCAGGTAGACGTACACCGCGCCCAGCGCAACCATGATGTACCCGAGTCGCACGAAGTGCTGCCTGCCGATGAAGGCCTCCAGGTGGTAGCCCCGGCGAAAGCCGGCGATGACGAGGATGACGAGGGCGACGCCGGAGTAGAGCGCGGCGATCACGAAGTAGGGAGCCCAGATGCTCTCGTGCCAACCGGGTCGGCTGACGAGCGCGAAGGCCCAGGCCAGCACGGAGTGGACCGAGACGGCCAGCGGGATGATGACGATCGCCACGATGACCATCGCCGAGTGCAGCACGCGCCGCTGATGCGCTGAGCCCACCCAGCCCCGCGAGATGACGTGGAACAGGAGGCGACGCCCGCGCCCGAGCTCTTCGGGACGTGCGGACAGGAGGATCGCCGTGTCGGGCACCAGCGGAAGCAGGAAGAAGACGAGCGTCGCGAAGGTGTACGTGACGATGGCCATCATGTCCCAGAACACCGGGGATGCCACGTTGGCACTGGTGATCATGCCCAGGAGTCGATCGGGCCGGCCCAGGTGCGGAATGACGAACAGGGCACCGACGATGACCGTGACGAGTGCGGCGCCCTCCGACATGCGCACGAGCGGCGCCCGCCAGGAGGCACCGGTGAGAAGCAGGATGGCCGAGACGACGGCCCCGCCGTAGGACACTCCGATGACGGCGACGACGTCCGCGATGTAGATCGACCAGAAGGAGCTGTCGGTGTAGCCGGCCACGCCCATTCCCTCGCGCAGCTGGTAGACCCACGCACCGATGCCGACTCCCACGACGACCGCCAGCATCGCGATGGCCAGCCAGAACCTCGCGCTGGGTCGTCGGAACGGTCGCATCACGGCGTCGACGACATCAGCCTGACCGCTGGCAGGCCTCGCGTCGAGGATGCTGCTCACTTCACACCCACCAGAGGCCCGCCGACCGGCTGACCATTGCCCGGGATGTAGTAGCACCGCGGATTGGTGCCCAGCTCCTCCTTGAACCGAACGGCGTTGCCCTCACGCAGGAAGGTCGACAGCCTCACAGTCGACTGTCCGTTGACGGCGACGTCCGTGACGAGGTCGCCGATGAAGTGCGCGCCACGGGGACACGCTTCGACGCAGGCCGGCAGATCGCTGCTGTAGGGGATTCGGTCGGCGCACAGGACGCACTTGCCGACAGTCCCGAGCTGGTTGGAGGGGAACTCCGGCGTGTTGGGCGACGGCGCCGGCATCTTGTGAGTCGGGGTGGGCTCGCTCCAGTTGAAGTAGCGGGCCTCGTAGGGGCAGGCAGCCATGCAGGCTCGCGACCCGATGCAGATGTCCTGGTCGACGAGGATGACTCCCTGGTCGCTCTTCGTCGTGGCGCTCACGGGGCACACCTTGAGACATGGCGGGTCCTGGCACATCTGGCACATCACCGGCATGAAGAACTCGTTCCCGGCCTCGTCGTGCCACGACAGCGTCCGCATCCAGGTCTGGTCGGGGGAAAGGCCGTGGCGCACCTGGCAGGCAGACACGCACTTGCGCTCGCCCTTGCACGCCCTCAGGTCGACGACCCTGCACCACTGATGCTCCTCGCCGCTTGCGCCTCCAGCGCCCGCAACCGTGGCGGCCTCGGCTTCGTCCCGATACGAGATCAGGCCCAACGTGCCAGCGGCCGCCGCGATGCCGGCGAGGCCCAGGCCTCGGAGCAGGTTCCGCCGCGACATGTCGAGCTCCTCCTCGGCGGGGGTGAGCCCGAGATCGACCGGCCAATCCTCCCGTGTGCCGCTACCGGACGGACTCGTCATCTCTTCCTCCACGTCGTCGGGGCTGCCGGACTTCCGGGCTGCCCCCGAGACGGCCCGAGCACCGGTGTGTCGTCACAGTTCTCAGTGTCGTTCGCGCACCCGTGTGACACATCGGTGTATCCCGCTCGCGAAATAGGTGTTATCACCTACCCGCATAGCGTCGGGCCGACAACAATGGGGCCGGCCAGCGATCATGGGCCTCGGACACGACCCCGCACCTCGTGCCATGCATGCGTGATCGTGGAGTCGCCTGCCCAGGGAAGGAGCGCATGGCCCAGTCCGGAGAATCAGACGGCACGATTCGCGTCCTGATCGTCGACGACCATCCTCTCTTCAGGGCGGGGATCCGCGAGCGACTCGAGGTGGCCGACGGCACCATCGTGGTCGTCGGCGAGGCCGAGGACGGGCATCAGGCGATCGGCCTCGTCGGGAGCCTGCGCCCGGACGTCGTTCTCATCGACATCTCCATGCCGGGCATGAACGGCATCGAGGCCACCCGACAGATCCACTCCGACTTCCCCGACGTTCGGGTCATCATCCTCTCCGTCCACGACGACGATCAGTACGTGCAGGCGGCCTTGGACGCAGGAGCCAGCGGGTACCTCCTCAAGACGATCGAGGC
Organism: Actinomycetes bacterium; assembly: GCA_024641635.1. Lineage (GTDB taxonomy): Bacteria > Actinomycetota > Actinomycetes > S36-B12 > S36-B12 > UBA10649. The sequence goes on from JAHECS010000037.1 coordinate 20,561, forward strand.
CTCCGAACTGAGGGGGTCAGTGATCGGGGTGGCCCACGGCGACTCGGCGTTGTCGCCCGCGATCGCCCGGAAGGTGCTCACGCTCCTGTCGGGGACACCCACCGACGCCAAGAAGCTCAGCGAGCGCGAGCTGCAGGTCCTGACGCTGGCGGCCCGAGGCGCGGCGAACAAGACGATCGCCAAGGAACTGTCCATGAGCACCCGCACCGTGGAGGCCCACATGCGCAACATCTTCGACAAGCTGGGAGTGTCCTCGCGCACGGAAGCGGTCACCCAGGCAGTCCGCCACCAGTGGATCAAGCTCAGCGATGTCGACTGAGACAGCGGCGCGCCCGTCCACCGCGACGGCGTCGCCCAGCGGCCACTCCAGGACGCAGGGCCGTTGGGTCGCGCGGTACCTCGCCAGCATCCCGCTGCGGGACTATCGCTTCTGGATCATCCAGATCCTCATCCTCCTCATCAACATCGGCCATCTCCTCCTGGAGGAAGCCCAGGTGCTGGGCGGCCAGTGGGCGCTCTACCTGCTGTCGATCTCGGTGCTGCTCATCCCCGTGGTGTACTCCGCACTCGCCTTCGGCCTCGCAGGGGCGATTCCGACCGCCCTGTGGGCCCTCGTCCTGTCACTGCCGGAGATCAGTTCGCACACCTGGACAACTCGGGCCGGGATCCTGGTCCAGTTCGGCATCGTCTGCGCGATCGGCGTCATCGTCGGCATCCGCGTGGATCGTGAGGCCGCCGCCACGAGAGCGGCCGACCAGGCCAACCTGCGTCTGTCCCGCCTGAACGCAACCGCGGCCGCAGTGGCTGCCTCCCTGGACCTGGAGCACGTCCTGCGCGGCACCCTGCGAGCCACGCTCGACCCCCGGAAGGGCCAGATCGGCTGGATCCGAACACTCGCGAGGCCGCACACCTCCGGCATGACGATCATCGATGCCAGCCTCGTCGCACTGCCCGGGCAGCTCGAACAGCCCCAGGAGGCACTCACGACGGCCGCGTGCCAGACCGGGCTTCAGCAACGCGACGAGCCCGCGGGCACTGATCCCCACACAATCGTGGTCGCGCTGAAGTCAGGGCAGCGGACCTTGGGCGCCATCGGCATCGCGCAGGCGGGCGAGGCGATCCTCGCCGACGAGTGCAACGTCCTCGTCGCCGTCGCGAATCAGCTGAGCGTGGCCCTGAACAACATCTTCGACCATGCCAGCACCCGCGAGGCCCTGTCCGAGCTGGCCGAGGCCAAGCGAAACCTCGAGACCTACGTCGAGCTTGCGACGGAAGCCCAGGAGGCGGAACGCAAGCGCCTGTCGCGCGAGCTCCATGACGATGTCCTGCAATCCCTGGCCGTGGCCAAGGCGCAGATCGACGCGGTCAGCCCGGAAGCGGCTCCGGAGGACACGAGCGCCCGACTGCTCGGCGTGCAGGAGATACTGGCCGCGACCATCGGCAGCGTCCGGCGCTACTGCAAGGACCTGCGTCCATCCCTGCTGGACGACCTTGGCCTCATCGACGCCATCAGCTGGCTCGTGTCCGAGCTCAGGTCTCGCACTGCCGTCGAGGTCGGCATGGTCGTGACCGGGCCCCGTCAGCGACTCAGCGAGCGGGATGAGCTCCTCATCTTCAGGGTGGTCCAGGAAGCTCTCCACAATGTGGAACGGCACGCCCAGGCCACGGAAGTACAGGTCGGCCTCGACTTCGGCGGAGACACGCTCACTGTCGTCGTCGAGGACGACGGGAAGGGCATGCGACTCAGCGGCGAGAAGGCCAGCGGCGCCTGGGAAGCGGGACTGGGACTGCGCGGCATGGATGAGAGAACCAAGCTGCTTGAGGGTTCGCTCGTCACCACGAGCGCACCAGGCGAGGGCACCACGATCGCCCTGAGCGTTCCCCTCCCCCACGGCCGCTGACGCGCGGAGGGTCGGTCCAGGCGAGGACTGGGTTCGAGACTGCGGTGGCCTCGCGTCGAGTAGGTGAAAACACGTAGCGACGCAGCGGGATTCACCGATGTGGTCTCACGGTGCTTCGCACAACACTGAGCGGTGTCAGGGCTCCACTCACCGGGTCTTGAGCGCTCGCCGGAATCTTCCTGCCGCGCGAGGGACACCTGACGACTGGGAGGCATCAACCAACATCTTGGCCGGCACCGGTCACGGGTTCACACGTCGATCCCTGTTTCACGCCGGACAGGAGCAGCACAGCGAGGCCGCATTCGGCAGGAACGTCACGGCCTCAACAACGTGTCGGCAGCCAAAGCCTGTCGACCTACCTAAGGAGCGTAATGCGAAACTCAAGAGTGGTCTCCGGCCTGGTCGTCGCCGCGGTCATGGTGTCTCTGGTGGGGTGCAGCAGTGATTCCTCGTCCTCGTCCTCGGAGGGCACCAACGCCAGCGCCTCAGCATCCGAAGCCCGGCCGGAGGATCAGCGCACCACGGATGCGGCGGTCGCGGCAGGCATGACGGAGATCAACGCGCTCGCTGTCGAGATCGCCGCTGCGCCCGCGGCTCAGGGGAAGACCCTGTCCGAGGGAATCGAGCCGCTGTGGATGCCGATCGAGGGCACCGTCCAGGCGAACAGCCAGGAGACGTATGACGCGTACGAAGGCGCTTTCACGCTGCTGGAATCAGGCGACGTGACCAAGGCCCAGGAGGGCGCCAAGGCCGTCGATGAGGCAACCACGGCATACCTCGCGGAGTTCCCCGGATAGCGACGAGAGATCGAGGGCTCCCGCCTCGGGATGCGCCTCGGGCGTGGCGTCCAGGCAGCGAGTGCTGCCTGGACGTCACGTTCACGCTGTGCGCCTGCATTGCGCCATCGGCCGCCTCGGTCACCAGGCGGGGAACTTGCCGTCGATGGGAGTGAGGAACTCGACGCGGTAGGAATCGAGCAGGGCCTCCCGCCCGGCGAGGAAGCGCTTCGTGTGGGAGAGGGATTCGTGTTCCTGGAACGCAGCAGCGTCGCTATAGATCTCCACGAAGACCCGTGAGCACGGGTCATCCGGGACGCCGGCCGAGAAGTAGAGAAGGGTTTCCGCCTCCTCCCGCCGGATTCCCTCGAGGGTCTCCGCCACAAGTGCGTCGAAATCGTCGATCGCTTCGGGCTTGACCTCGAACCTCACGACCAGTGCCAGCATCGCTGCTCCTCATTGTCGGT
>JAHECS010000013.1:0-9199 GCA_024641635.1 Actinomycetes bacterium
GCGCCGATCCCGGACTGGCTGCAGCAGTACGGCCGCGCCGACGTGGACGCCGCATGCGAGGACGGCTGGAGCGCATCCTGGGCGGCCTGGGCCCTTCCCGTGACGGGCGGCTGGGTCTGCACGCGTACCGTTCCCTCTCTCGGCTAGACCTTCACCGGCACGACACCTTCGAAGAAGAGAGTCCTCGGCATGCGCATGACTATCCGCTCCACAGTCGCCTTCGGAGCCACGCTCGCGCTGACCGCCTCGATGGCGGTCACTTCGCTGGCTGCGCCGGCCTCGGCTCTGACCACGGCCGACACCCCGGCTCGGGTCGTCGCCCAGGATCACTGGTCCGGGAAGGCGCCGACCACCAAGCGGATGAGCGCGGCGGACCGTGCGAAGCTGCAGAAGGCGCTCGATGTCCGGATCAAGGATCTGTTCGGCGCGCCGCCCGCCGCTTGGGTTGGCGTCTGGAGCCCCGAGAAGGGCTGGGCCATCGTGTCCGCTGGCGACGCCGTCGTCGGCGGCGCCGCTGCGCGCAAGGCCGACCACAACCGGATCGGATCGGTCACGAAGACCTTCGTGGCCACCGAGATCCTCAAGCTCGTGGACGCCGGCAAGGTGGAACTGAGCGGCACCATCGCAGACCTGCTGCCGGAGATTGCCAAGGACTACCCGTACGTGGCCAAGGTCACGGTCAAGAAGCTGCTGGGCATGCGCAGTGGGATCCCGGACTACGCCGACATCCCGGAAGTCATGCAGGACGCCTACGCCAATCCGGAGAAGGACTGGACGGCACGCCAGTTGATCGACGCCGGCCTCAGCAGCGTGTCGCGGCTGAGCGGCAAGGCGGCCTACTCCAACACCAACTACATCCTGCTCGGCGAGATCGCCAAGGCAGTGTCCGGCAAGGACATCTGGACCCTGGTCAACCGGAACGTCCGGCGGCTCGGCCTGACCCAGACGCGACTTCCGCGCCCGGGCCAGTCGGCGATGCCGAAGCCGGCATCGAAGGGCTACAACTACGGTCCGGGTGCCTTCACCCTCGAGCAGTCGGGCATCCAGGTCGAGTACGGCGACGAGCAGAAGGACGACGTCACCCAGTGGGGGCAGGCCGCGGGTGCGATGTACTCCACGGTGGCCAACCTGGGCCGGTGGGCCGCCACCGGACTGGGGACCAACGAGCTGAGCCCTGCGATGGCCCGCAAGCGGCTCAACGCGAAGCCGATCAACGACGGCTTCCTCACATACGGCCTCGGCATGGTGGACTACGGCAACGGCTGGATCGGCCACGACGGCCAGGCGATCGGCTGGGAGGACAGGGTCGCCTACAACCCGAAGACGGGAGCCATCGCGGTCGTCATGCTCAACGAGACCGCCTCGTTGGACCGAGTCCTGCCCATCCTCACCGACTACTTCCCCGACCTGGTGCCGAAGGGATGACCCCGCGACGCAGCGGAGCGCGCCGACTGGCGGTCCTCGTCCCCGTGATCCTGCTCGGCCTGACGGCATGTGGGGGCGGCGGCGGTCCGGCCGACCTTGCCGACGGCGACTACCGAGCCTTCGCGATCGCTGCGGGAGGGTCGGCGCCGGATGCGTCCCTGGCCATCAGCGGGGCCGATGTGACCGTGACAGCAGGTGACAGCGTCGTATCCGCGCGCATCGGCAGCGCCGCCGAGTCCTATCTCGTGTGTCCGCCCAACGGTGAGGGGAAGCCGGTGACCCTCGATCAGCCGGTGACCATCGGCGCTGACACGTTCACCCGTCCCGCCCTGTTCGGCGACTGCGGCGAGACGGCCCCTGTGCGCGTCACCCTGGTGGACCTCGACTCTGTCACGGCAGGGGAGGGCGCGCCTCCCTTCGGCCGCTGGATCGAGTTCTGCGACGTGACCGACCCCGACTGCTGACGCTGCAGGCCTCGCTACCCGATGGGCAGTTCACCGTCATCACCGTCGCATGCTCATGACGCGAGCGTCCCCGTCGCTCGGACACTGTCCTGGGGTGGGCTTGTCGCCCTGCTGCTGCTCTTCGCCCTGACGGCGCCCCTCCTGGCAGTCATCCGGTTGGACAGCGCCTACGCGTACCCCGACCAGGCCAGCGCGACCACGCTGGTGCTCAACAAGAGCGTCGGGGTGTTGATCGTCGTCGCGGCGATCACGTACCTGCGGTGGTGGCCGCCGGTCATGCACGAGTCGCTGCGGACCCGACGCTGGGTCTGGTTGGTGCCTGCAACGTTCCTCGTCCTGGCCGTCGCGTTCACCGACTACGGCCGTCTTGTGGCGGCCGGCCCGATCCTGACGCTGAGCCTGGTGGCCGGCGCCCTGCTCATCGCGGGCGGCGAGGAGCTGATGTTCCGTGGCGTCGTGCTCACCTTCGCCCGAGCGCGATTCCGGGAACCGGTGGCCGCGATCGTGACGACCGCCCTCTTCGGACTCATGCACGCACCAGCAGGTGTCCTCTGGATCGTCATGACGATGATCTTCGGGTACCTGCTCTACCTCACCCGGCGGGTCTCCGGGGGCCTCATCGTCCCGATCCTGGTGCACGCCTCGTGGGACTTCGCCGTGTTCTCGGTCCACACCACCGCAACGCCTGACCCGGATTCGTCCACCGGCGCCATCTTGTCAGCGGCGTCCATCGTCCTGCTCATCGTGGTGGTAGCACTGCGTGGCCGCGTGGCCCCGGCGCGCGCGATCGGTGACCCTTCGGCGGCCATGGCGGCGGATAGTGTGCGCCCATGACGACTCGGATCCACTCGGTAGTCGTGGTCGTGAGCGACCAGGACGCGGCCCTCGACTTCTACACCAGTGTTCTCGGGTGGGTGAAGCGCGAGGACAACCAGATGTCACCGGACTACCGGTTCCTCGTGGTCGCTCCTCCGGGGCACACGACGGGGATCGTGCTCGGCCCCGAGCACATCCACGGCCGGTCGGCGCCGGGCGCGGACAACCCTCGCGACACCGACCTGTACCTCACCTCGGACGACCTCCGCGCGGACTACGAGGCGTGGACGGCGGCCGGCGTGGTGTTCGATGGGGAGCCGGAGCCGATGCCGTGGGGCGGGCTCGGCGCGAGGTTCTGCGATCCCTTCGGGAACCGGTTCTTCATCACCGACGGCGCCTGAGCGGGCCCGAGCGCGACGCGACCAGCTAGGCCAGTACGGCCGCCAGTTCGGTCAGCCGCGACGGAACGATCGAGTACCAGGCCCAGTACCCGCGCTTCTCGCGGCGCAGGATGCCGGCGTCGACGAGCACCTTCAGGTGGTGGGACACGGTCGGCTGGCTGAGCCCGAGGGGCTCGGTGAGATCGCAGACGCAGGCCTCGCAGTCCTCCTGGGCGCGGAGGACGGAGAGCAGCTGGAGGCGGGCCGGGTCGGCCACGGCCTTGAGCAGGCGGGCCAGCTCCTCGGCCGTCTCCCGGTCGATCGGCTCGGCGAGGCCGCTCGGGCAGCATGCTGGACCGGACGTTGCGACGAGGGGGAGGGTCGCAGTGCGCATGACCACCTCACATATGTATCGACGATTGTCGATATGGATGCTAGCATCTGGATCGATGAACATCAATGCAGATAGCGAGGAGCGGATCATGTCGCGCGTGCAGCTTGCCCTGAATGTGTCGGATCTCGAGGCTTCCGTGGCGTTCTACTCCGCCATGTTCGGCGTTGAGCCGCACAAGCGTCGCCCCGGTTACGCGAACTTCGCCATCGAGAGCCCGCCCCTGAAGCTCGTCCTCATCGAGGTCCCCGTCGACGTGCGGGGGACCGGTGCGGCGGGCGCACTCAACCATCTCGGTGTCGAGGTGTTCTCCGGGGATGAGGTGGTTGCGGCCGCCGACCGGCTCAGCGCGGCCGGCCTGGCCACACTCGACGAGACCGACACGACGTGCTGCTACGCCCTGCAGGACAAGGTATGGGCGCATGATCCCGCGGGTGCGCCGTGGGAGGTGTACGTCGTCAAGGACGACGATCCGATGGACGCACGCCCGGCCACCGCGTCGCTGCCACTGCTCGAGGCCGAGCCGATCGGCGGCGCCTGCTGCGCACCCGTCGGGTCGTCCGCGTGACAGCAGCCCCGACCAGCGATTCGACCGAGTCCGAGGTCATCGGCCGGCTGTCCGTCCTGGATCGCTTCCTTCCGCTGTGGATCGTCCTGGCCATGGCCGCAGGCCTGCTGCTGGGTCGCCTCGTCCCGGGACTGCAGGGGGCGCTCGACGCGGTCAAGATCGACAACACCAGCCTGCTCATCGCGGTCGGTCTCTTCGCGATGATGTACCCCGTCCTGGCGCGGGTGAAGTACGAGGAGATCGGGCACCTCGCCGGCGACCGACGGATGCTGTGGCTGTCGCTCGTCCTCAACTGGGTCGTCGGACCCCTCCTGATGTTCGCCCTCGCGTGGATCTTCCTGGCGGACTACCCGACCTTCCGGACCGGTCTCATCGTTATCGGTCTGGCGCGGTGCATCGCCATGGTGCTCATCTGGAACGACCTGGCCTGCGGCGATCGCGAGGCCGGGGCGCTCCTGGTCGCCATCAACTCGGTGTTCCAGATCGTGGCGTACGCCCTCCTCGGCACCTTCTACCTCGCCGTGCTCCCCGGGTGGCTGGGCTTGGACACCCAGGACGTGCAGTTCTCCACCTGGGACATCACGAAGGCCGTCCTCATCTTCCTCGGCATCCCGTTGGCCCTGGGTTTCGTGACGCGCCGAGTGGGCGTGTCGCGCCGGGGGCGAGAGTGGTACGACACTCGCTTCGCACCGCGGATCGCCCCGATCGCGTTGTGGGGCCTGCTGTTCACCATCGTCGTGATGTTCGCCCTGCAGGGCGACGCGATCACCTCCGACCCCCTGTCCGTGGCCTTGATCGCGGTCCCGCTGATCATCTACTTCGCGGTCATGTGGTTCACGGCGATGATCTCCAGCCACGCGCTGGGCCTTCCCTACACCCGTTCCGCGACGGTGGCCTTCACCGCGGCCGGCAACAACTTCGAGCTGGCGATCGCGGTATCAATCGGCGTCTGGGGGGTGACCAGCGGCCAGGCGCTCACCGGCGTCATCGGACCGCTGATCGAGGTACCCGCCCTCGTGGCGCTCGTCTACGTGTCTCTCTGGCTGCGCCGACGCTGGAGCTGGCGTCCCGAGTCCCTTCCGAGCAAGGAGTCCGCATGAGTGACCAGCCGTCCGTCCTTTTCGTCTGCGTGCACAACGCCGGTCGCTCGCAGATGGCGGCCGCATACCTCGCGCACCTCTCCGGGGGTGCCGTGGAGGTGAGATCCGCAGGGTCAGCGCCCGCCGAGTCCATCAACCCGGCCGTTGTCGAGGCGATGCTGGAGGAGGGCATCGACATCCGTGCCGAGGTGCCGAAGGTGCTCACTCCAGAGGCCGTCGAGTCGTCCGACGTGGTCGTGACCATGGGCTGTGGCGACGTCTGCCCCTACTACCCGGGAACGCGCTACGAGGACTGGGTGCTGGACGACCCGGCCGGCCAGGGCGTGGACGCCGTGCGCCCGATCCGCGACGAGATCCGCCGTCGCATCCTCGGGCTGCTGGACCAACTGGGTGTCTCGACCGGCGCCTAGGCTGGGCACCACAACGAACGAGGAGGCAGCATGTTCGGCATCGGCGGCTTCGGCGGCGGCAGCAAGGGCGGACCTCACTACGAGATCGAGGTCAACGAGGGCTCGGTGAACATGAAGAAGTTCACGTCGATCGCGAACGAGCGGCACGAGAACGGCTACCGCATGGCACACATCTACAGCCAGGAGGGCAACACCATCGTGGTGTGGGAGCGGATCGACTGAGGCGGACAGAGGCTCCGCGTAGCCCGTCTGACTGCCTCAGTACTGTCCACGCATGACCGATCGGGTGCCCGCGTGGTCGCTGGCCGTCACCTCGATCGTCGTGCTTCAACTGGGTGCCGCACTGTCCCCCCGCCTGTTCGACGAGGTCGGCCCTGGTGGCACCGCATGGCTGCGTCTCATCTTCGGCGGGCTGATGCTCGTCGCCATCGTCCGGCCGCGGATTCGCTCCTACACCGCGCGTGACCTGCGGGCGGCCGGAGCACTCGGCCTTGCGACGGGGGTCATGACCGTCGCGTTCATGTTCGCGCTCGACCGCATCCATCTCGGCACGCTCGTGGCTATCGAGTTCCTCGGGCCGCTCAGCGTGGCGGTGATGCGCTCGCACAGCCGGCGCAACCTGCTCTGGCCGGTGCTGGCCCTTGCCGGGGTCCTCCTTCTCACTGAGCCATGGGCGGGCGACGTCGACCCGCTGGGCCTGCTCCTCGCCCTCGTAGCCGCTGTGGGCTGGGCGGTCTACATCCTGCTCACGCAGACGGTGGGAGATCGTTTCGCGGGGCTCGAGGGCCTGGCGATCACCATCCCGGTCGCCGCTGTCGCCACGACGTTCGTCGGCCTTCCCCAGGCGTGGGGGAGCCTCACCCCCGTGGTCATCCTCCAGGCCATCGGACTGGCGATCCTCATCCCGGTCGTTCCGTTCACGCTCGAGCTGCTTGCGCTGAGGAGGCTGACGGTGGCCGCCTTCGGCACCCTCATGGCGCTCGAGCCCGCGATTGCCACCGTGTGGGGCGTCCTCCTGCTCAGTCAGGTCCCCGGCCCGTGGCAGGTCGTGGGCATGGCCCTCGTGGTGGTGGCCGGGGTCGGGGCCGAGCGCGTGGGCCGCCGCCAGCCGCCCCCCATCACCGCGACGCTCGCCTAGGCCGCCGGCCCCTCCCGGGCTTGAAGGTCGTCGGACGGGCACGGCTCCGAGTCAGCTGGCCGCGCTCAGCAGGGTGACGTGGTCCGACCTCATCGACGGAGTCCTCGGCGTACCCGCTCGTTGCCCCGCCCGCCTAGACTCACGGTCGCGGACGACGGGGAGGTAGGACGTGGGCACCACCGGTCGACGGCGCGAGATGGCGATGGGGCTCGTCCTGCCACTGGTCGTCCTGGTCGGCTTGGCCGTCCTGGCGCTCAACCAGGAGCAGCCTGCGGCGTGCCTGGCCTTCATGGCGGTGGTCCCGTTCCTCTCGGCCCTCTTCGCCCCGGTTCTGGCGGCAGGCGCCGTCGCGCTGGCCACGGTCCTGACGGCCGGCGTCACCGCTGCCGCGACCTACGGGCAGCGGTTCTCCGACGCCATCCCCATCCTCGTCGGAGTGATCCTGGCCGCCGGCGTCGCGGTGATGTCGAGCCAGCTGAGGCGACCGGTCGCGCCCCACACCGTCGCTGTGCCCGTTCGACGGCCCGTCGCAGCCTCCTCGGCCCCAGCGAGCCCTCCGGGCGCCGGGGTCGACGACCTCACCGGACTACCCACCCGCGCGGAGGTCGAAGGCGACCTTGGCGGACCCAACTCCCGGGATCCCCGGCTGATCGCCCTGATCGACATCGACGGCCTCGCGGGCATCAACGCGACCCACGGTCGGGACATCGGCGACGTGTTCCTCTTCGCCGTGGCTGGCCGCACCCGCTTTGCCCTCGGCGACGACGACATCGTCGCCCGGTGGGGGGACGACGAGTTCCTCCTCATGGTCCCGGAGGGGGCTGCCGACCTGCTGGAGCACGTCGGGGACAAGGTCAACGCAAACCCGATTCGCACGGATTCGGGTCTCGTGCCGGCCACGATCTGCCTGGGGGCGGTGGTGTGGCCCACCGGGGGGCGGTTCGAGGACGCCGTGGCCGGCGCCCGGCGTGCCCTGTCCACCGCGAAGGCCCAGGGACCCGGCCATGTCGTGGTGGACCTCGGTACCCCCATCTGACCCGAGAACACGGATCGGCGTCCGCCACGCGGGGTCGGCATTTGCGGGTAACGAAATGGTCACGTAGCCTGCCGTGACCCCCCTCAACGGTGAAGGAGTGACGAGTGCGACGCAGCGGACGACGGGCCCTCACCGGCGTCGTCGGCGCGACGGTCCTCGCGCTCGGTCTGAGCTCCCTCGCGCTCGTGCCCAGTTCGGCCGCTCCCAGCCGGGACATCCGCGAGGTCCAGGCCCAGATCCTCGACCTCGAGATGCGGGCCGCCGCGGCGGCGGAGCGCCTCAACGAGGCCCGACTCAAGCTGGCATCGACCCAGGACGAGCTGGCTGCCGTCGAGAGCAAGATCAAGCGCGAGCGGGATGAGCTCAGCGTGGCGCGGGCGTCGGTGAACGACCTGGCGCGTGGCGTGTACATGTCGGGTGGGATGGACACGACGCTTCAGGTTCTTCTTGCCGAGGACCCAACGGACTTCCTGGCCCAGTCAGCTGCCCTCGACCAGGTCGCGCAGTCCCAGGCCGCCAGCATGCGCCGCAACCAGACGGCCCAGCTGCGCCTGTCGCAGAGCGAGGCCCAGCTGGCCGACCGGGAGGCGCTGGCCAAGGGCTACCGGGACGACATGGAGTCGGCCAAGGGCGAGGTGGACTCGAACCTCGCCGATGCCGAGGCCGTGCTCGCCAGCCTCCAGGAGGCCGAGCGGAAGCGACTCGCGGAGCTTCAGGCGCAGCAGGAGGCGGAGTCCCGTGCGGCGGCCGAGGCGGCCCGGCGGGCGCTGGCCCAGGCCCAGCAGAACGCCTCGTCCTCGCGTCCGGCTCAGGACAACGGACCTTCGCAGCCGGCCGAGCAGCCCTCCAGCGGCGGCGAGGCACCGGCACAGCAGGAGACCGGGCCGGCCGCATCAGGGGGCGGCTACACGGGTGGCAGTCGCGCGGCAGCCGCCGTCTCCTACGCCCTCAGCCAGGTGGGGAAGCGCTACGTGGCCGCAGGGGACGGACCCGACACCTTCGACTGCTCGGGCCTGACCATGATGGCCTGGCGGCAGGCGGGTGTGTCGCTTGCGCACCTGTCCTACTCCCAGTTCAGCCAGGTGCGGCGCATCTCCGACTCCGAGCTCCAGGCCGGTGACCTCGTCTTCTACTTCGGCGGGGGCGCGCACCACGTGGCCATGTACATCGGCAACGGGAAGATGGTCAGCGCCTCGAATCCGCGGGATGGCGTCGAGATCATCGACTACAAGGGGCCGTGGTACGGCGAGCGCTACAGCGGCGCCGGACGCGTCGTCGGCTAGGGGTTCGTCGCTTCGAGGTGCGACCCACGTCACACGGGCCTAGTCTGCGAACAACGTCGGCGTGTATCCCGACGACCGGCACCGCTCTCGGGCGGTCGATGAAAGGAACATGCATGTTCGGAAAGCGCACTCTGCGCGCGGCGGCGGTTGGTGCCGCCATCGCGCTGCCACTCACCCTCGTGGCGACG
>JAHECS010000013.1:9299-75416 GCA_024641635.1 Actinomycetes bacterium
CCCGACGACCGGCACCGCTCTCGGGCGGTCGATGAAAGGAACATGCATGTTCGGAAAGCGCACTCTGCGCGCGGCGGCGGTTGGTGCCGCCATCGCGCTGCCACTCACCCTCGTGGCGACGGCCCCCGCGAGCGCTGCGGACACGCCGGACAAGGCCACCGTATCGGTGCTCCATGCCATCCCTGGCCCCGTCCTCGAGGGCCTTGGCGTCGCCGGCGGTCTCGTCGACGTCTGCGCCAACGGCTCGACTGAGCTCCTGAACGACGTGGCGCCGGGCGCCCTTGCCACGCTCCAGGTCGCGCCGGGCACCTACACGCTCACGGTGCATGCAGGCGCCGGCGGGTGCGCGAGCCCGGCACTGCTGACAACGCAGGCGACGGTCAAGGCCGGCAAGAACTACACGGTCACGGCGAACCTGTTCCTCACGGGCAGCACAGACCCCAAGACGGCGGTTGCTCCGACGCTGAATGTGTTCGCGAACAACATCGCCAAGCTGGCCAAGACGCGCAAGCAGGCCATCAAGAACGGCCTGGGTCGCGTCACCGTCCGGCACATCGCCGTGGCTCCGGCCGTCGACGTCTTCGTCAACGGGACCGAGGCGTTCGGGGACCTGACCAACCCGAACCAGGTCCAGAGCAAGCTCAAGAAGGGCACCTACCAGGTGGCGGCCGGACTCGCTAACGCTGGCACCGCCGGTATCGCTCTCGGCCCGGTTCCGCTGCAGGTCAAGCGGGGCTACAACGTCATCGCCTATGCCTGGGGCATCCCGCAGTCTGCTGGAGGCGCGGGCGTTCAGGTGGCGGTCCAGTACGTGAAGGTGAACGTGCCGAAGCGCTAGTCCCGCACGAGCACGATCACGGTCGAGCCGCGTCACCCCCCGGGGTGGCGCGGCTCGTCCATGTCCTAGCCCCGCATCGGCACCCGCCACACGGGGCGGAGGGCACCGGACTCCCGCAGGCCGAGCGCCTGCTCGAGGGCGTGCCCGACGGCGAGCAGCAGCGGCTCTGTTCCCGCCCGGCCGACGAGCGAGATGCCCACGGGCAGCCCGTCGACGATGCCCATCGGCACGGTGAGGATGGGCCAGCCGAGGATTGCCGCCGGTGTGCAGACGCTCCCGCCGCCGGAGATCTGGTCGCCGTGCACGAGGTCGGACTTCCACGCGGGCTGGTACGCCGGGGCGACGAGGACGTCGGCACGCTCGAACGCCGGCCCGAGGCAGGCGTCCCGGGCGAACTCCACGTTGCGTGCTCGCGCCTGCTGGTAGGCATCGTCGGCCCGTCCGCCACACGCCGCGGCCTGCGCGAGGTACTCCTGGCCGAACCACCGGAGTTCGCCCTGGGCATGTGCCTCGTTGAAGTCCACGACGTCGGAGACCGCTCGCACACCGGGTCCGGGCCGCCCGGAGAGGTAGGAGTCCAGGTCGTCCCGCATCTCGCCGACCAGGACGGTGACCTGATCGGCGAGGACCTGCCCATCGTTGGGCGGAACATAGACCGGGAGGGTGGACGCGACGGAGGGCGTCAGCGCCTCGACCGCGGAAGCGAACGCCGCGTCGGTGCCGGAGTGCCCGGACAGCCACTGATCGACGACCCCCACCCGCACCGTTGCCGCCGAGTCGGGGACGCAGGCGGCGACGCAGTCATCGCGCCCGGCGAGGACCTCGTAGACGATGGCCGCATCGAGGACGCTGCGCGTCAGCGGACCCGGGACGTCCTGGCTGGCGCTGATCGGCACCACCTGCCGGGCCGACACCGATCCCACGGTCGGCTTGAGCCCCACGACGCCGTTGAGCGCTGCCGGGCAGGTGATGGAGCCGTTCGTCTCGGTGCCGATGGCGACCGGCGCGAGGCCTGCGGCGACGGCGGCGCCGGATCCCGATGACGACCCGCCGGCGCTGCGATCGAGGGACCACGGATTCCCGGTGAGCCCGCCCACCGCGGACCAGCCGCTCGTCGAGTGGGGGGAGCGGAAGTTGGCCCATTCGGAGAGGTTCGTCGAGCCGAGGACCACCGCGCCGGCCGCGCGGAGCCGAGCGATGATGGGGGCGTCCGACGTCACGGCCCGACCGGCAAGCGCGAGCGAACCCGCCGTGCCGGGCAGCCCGACCGCCTCGATGTTGTCCTTGACGAGAACCGGGACGCCGTGGAGCGGCCCGCGAACACGGCCGTCTGCGCGTTCGGAGTCCCGTTCGGTCGCGATCGACAGCGCATCGACGGACACAGCGATGACAGCCTGGATCGCGAGTGGGCTGTCAGCTGCATCGATGGCGGCGACGCGGTCGAGCAGGTCGGATGTCACCTCGCCTGACGTCGTCGAGCCTTCGCCGAGGGCGGCAGCGAGCTCCGTGAGCGTGAGGCTGGCGACGGCTGCGCTCGCGGGATGCGGATCGGTGGGCGTCATGGCGACACTCTGGCGCATCGAGCGCGGCTCGCGCGCACACCCCCGGGGCTAGCATCGAACGGTGCACGCCCACGCCGGTCACGTCCATCGCCACGACAATCCGGGTCTTGCGGCGTGGGCTTGGCTGTCGATCGCCGCCGCCGTCGTCACCATCGGGCTCAAGTCCACGGCCTACCTGCTGACCGGGTCGGTCGGCCTGCTGTCGGATGCACTCGAGTCGACGGTCAACCTCGTCGCTGCCGTCCTGGCGCTCGTCGCGATCCGGATCGCCGCCCGGCCCGCGGACGATACCCACCACTTCGGGCACGGGAAGGTCGAGTACTTCTCGGCTGGCGCCGAGGGGCTCATGATCGTCGTCGCCGCCGGGCTCATCGTGTTCTCCGCCGTGCAGCGGCTGCTGGATCCCCAGCCACTCGAGGAGCTGGGAGTGGGCCTGGCGATCACCGTCCTGGCCACCGCCGTCAACGGTGTCGTCGGGGTCCTCGTCCTGCGTGCCGGACGGCGCCATCGCTCGATCGTCCTCGTCGCCGACGGCAAGCACCTGCTGACGGATGTCTGGACCTCGGTCGGCGTGGTCGTCGGCGTCGGCGTCGTCGCCCTCACGGGTTGGCTGCCGCTCGACTCGATCGTCGCGATCGCGGTCGCGATCAACATCGTGTGGACGGGCGGTGGGCTGGTCCGGCACGCACTTCGGGGCCTGATGGACCACGCACTGCCACAGCCGGATGTCGACTTGGTCGTCGAGGCACTGCGAGGCGTCTCCCGGGACTACCCGGAAGGCAACGTCGGGTACCACGCGCTCCAGACCCGCGAGTCGGGACGGGAGCGATTCGTGTCCATGCACGTGCTGGTGCCGGGGGACTGGACCGTGGGGCGCGGCCACGACCTGCTCGAGCGCATCGAGGCCGACGTCCGCGAAGCCCTGCCTGGTGCGCACGTGCACACCCACCTCGAGCCACGGGAGGACCCGCGGTCCTACGACGACGCAGCAGGTGGCCTTGCGGTGCCCCTCGACTCGACTGGCGAGGCCGGCACGGGGTCGTAGCGGTCGACCGTGTCACCTTCGGCCCCCGGCCCGTTCCGAGGCCCTCGCTAGACTGACCCCGCTCATCGTCGAGAGAGAGAGGCGACGCCTTGCACCAGCCTGACGCCGGTCAGCTGCGCGCCGGCGGCGAGGTCGCGAGCATCGAGACGGAATCGCGGCTGCACGACTTCGTCCGGGCGCAGGTGGATCCCCACGTCGTACTGGTGGCCGTTCGCGACGCGTCCGGACGCGTGGTCGACTTCGTCTTCGAGGACGCCAACGAGTCCGCGGCGGCCTTCCACGTCCGACCCGTGGGGGACCTTGTCGGCCGCAGTGTCCTCGACGTCCTTGGGCGTGAAGGCGGCTCCGCCGACGTCATCGCGGCGGCCGCCGTCCTCGCGACAGGCGATGCAGCGGTGCAGAACGACGAGTGGTCATATGTGCGGGAGCGTCAAGACGCGCCGCCCACGTGGCTCGACGTGCGCATCTCCCCGGTCGACCCCGACCGCGTGTCCTACGCCTGGCGGGACGTGACGGAACGGTTCACGGCCCGGCAGCGCACGGCGCAGGCCCACGACCTGCTCCGAGCGGTCATTGACGCCCAGATCGACCCGCACGTCATCCTGCGCGCCGTCCGTGACGGGGACGGCGTGGTCACGGACTTCGCCTACGTCGACGCCAACGAGGCGGCTGCCCGGTTCGAAGGGCTGCCGCGTGAGGAGCTGCTGGGACGCACCGTCCGCGAGGTGTACCGGGACGGCGCCGAGGCCGACGGGGACATTGCCGACTGCGCGCGCGTCCTCGAGAGCGGCGAGGCGCTGGTCGCGGACGACGTGGTGACCCTCTCCTACGTCGACGACCAGGGCCGAAGGTGCGTGGTCGACATCCGCGTGGTCGCCATCGACGACGAGCGCGTCTCGTACACCTGGCGCGACGTGACGAGTGAGCACCTGGCCAAGAGGCAGCTGGACGAGGCGCGCGACGAGGCGACCCGAGCGCACGAGCTGCTGCGCATCGTCATCAACGCCCAGGTGGAGCCGCACGTCCTCCTGAGCGCCGTGAGGGACGACGCGGGCCGCATCGTCGACTTCGTCTGCGAGGACGCGAACGAGGCGGCCGTGACCTTCGAGCGGCTGCCGCGCGAGGCGATGGTGGGTCGGAGACTGCTGGAGTTCTATGCCTCGAGGGAGGAGGCGGAGGAGGACATCCACGAGTGCGCGCGGGCCCTCGAGGCGCAGCAGCCGATCGTCCTCACCGAGGCTCCGACGATCGGCTACAGGGACGACGCCGGCCGGACGCGGATCGTGGACGTGAGCATCGTGCCTATCGACCGAGACCGCGTGTCGTACACATATCGCGACGTCACCGATCGGCACCTGGCGCGCCGGTTGCTTGCTGAGTCCGAGGAGCGTTTCCGGCTGCTCGCCGAGAACATGTCGGACCTCGTCATCCTCATCCGGGACGGCATCGTCGCGTGGGCATCGCCCTCCGTGACCCGGGCCCTGGGCTGGACCTCCGATGAGCTCGTGGGCAGAAGCGCCGAACTCCTCTCGCACCCGGATGACACCACGCACGTGATGTCGCGGTGGCTGGCCGTACCCGAGGGCAGCCTGCCCCGGTTGCGCTACCGCGTCCGCTCCCGCACCGGCGATGCCCACTGGGTCGACGCCGAGGGCACCGTGGTCATGGACGACGGCGTGCGCACGGTCATCGTCGCGGCCCGCATCGTCGACGCCGAGGTGGATGCGCTCCGTCGGCTCGAGCAGCTGGCCCGGCATGACGAGTTGACCGGGCTCGTGAACAGGCACGCCGTGTTCGACCAGATCCGACTGGCCGTGGCTCCCGAGTCCCGGTCCGGTGAGCGGACCGCCGTTGCCTTCTGCGACCTGGACGGCTTCAAGGATGTCAACGACGAGTACGGGCACACCGGCGGAGACGAGGTGCTGCGCAGCGTCGCCAGCCGGCTGTCGATGGCGGTGCGGTCGGGTGACGTGGTGTCGCGCATCGGGGGCGACGAGCTGCTGATCGTGCTCAACGGTGTCCGCGACATCGACGACGCCGTCCGGATCGCAGGGAAGCTCGGCGACGTCGTTCGACAGCCGGTCGAGGTGCCTGGAGGGGTCGCCCGGGTGAGCGCGAGCATCGGCGTCACCCTGATCGAGCAGGGGGAGTCCGTGGACGGCATCGTGGCCCGAGCGGATGCCGCGATGTACTCGGCCAAGCGGCAGGGCAAGGACACCGTGGCGGCTATTGCTGGGCCGACTCCGGATCGGTGATGTCGGCGACGGTGCAGCCAAGGACGCGGATGACGTCGTCCGCCTCGGCGACGGCTGCGACGCCGTGCGCCCCGGCCCCGAGGGACACCGACCGGCCCGCCATGCGCTGATCGGCGACGACGGGCCACGGGACGGTCGACCCGAAGGGGGTGATCGTGCCCCGCCGGTAGCCGGTCACGGTGAAGGCCATGTCGGCGTCCGGCATCGACAGCCGACGCACTCCCAGCAGGTCGCGCAGCTTGGGCCACGAGATGGTGCGATCACCCGGGACGAGCGCGAACAGGAAGTCGTCCTCGGCACGGCGTACGACGATGGTCTTGATGACGTCGCGCGGCTGCACCCCCCGCGCGACGGCGGCCTCGGCCAGGCTGGCGACCCGTCCGTGGCGCACGATGCGGTAGGGCAGGGCGGCGGCGTCCATGGCCGCGATCGCCCGCGCCTCACCGTCGCCCTGATCGGTCACGAGGGCAGTCTCCCGCATCGGGTTCCCACCCGCGCTGGCGGGCAGACGGAGGGTAGTGGAATGATCAATCACATGCGCATCGCCAACGACATCACCGAGCTGGTCGGCCACACCCCTCTCGTCCGCCTACGGCATGTGACGGACGGGGCCTCGGCGGAGGTTGCCGCCAAGCTGGAGTTCTTCAACCCGGCCCACTCGGTCAAGGACCGGATCGGGCTGGCGATGATCGACGCCGCGCAGGAGGCCGGGCTGATCGGGCCAGACACCATCGTGGTCGAGCCCACCAGTGGGAACACCGGCATCGCGCTAGCCATGGTGTGCGCGGCCCGCGGCATCAAGATCGTCCTCACCATGCCGGAGACGATGTCCGTCGAGCGCCGGGCGCTGCTCCGGGGCTACGGCGCCGAGCTCATCCTCACGCCCGGCTCGGAGGGCATGGGCGGCGCCATCGCCAAGGCGACCGAGCTCGCTGCCAGCGACCCCCGCTACTTCATGCCCCAGCAGTTCATGAACGAGGCCAACCCGGAGGTCCATCGCCGCACCACGGCCGAGGAGATCTGGGACGACACCGAGGGCACCGTCGACATCTTCATCTCTGGCGTGGGCACCGGTGGCACGATCACCGGTGTCGGCCAGGTGCTGAAGGATCGCAAGCCGGGAGTCGAGATCATCGCGGTCGAGCCGGCCGCCTCGCCGGTGCTCCAGGGTGGGCCGAAGGGTCCGCATCCCATCCAGGGGATCGGCGCGGGCTTCATCCCGGCGATCCTCGACACGGAGGTCTACGACGAAGTCATCGGCGTCCAGGCCGACGACGCCATGGCCATGGCACGCCGTGCCGCCACCGAGGAGGGCCTGCTCGTCGGGATCTCGTCGGGAGCGGCCCTGTGGGCCGCTCGAGAGGTTGCCCAGCGCCCCGAGAACGCGGGGAAGCTGATCGTGGTCATCGTGCCCTCCTTCGGCGAGCGGTACCTGTCGACTGCGCTGTTCGCCGGCCTGGCGGAATGAGCCGTAAGCGGGGTGCCCTGGCCCGTCTGCGGACGACCGCGCGTGTCGTCACGCAGACGATGCGCAGCGACCTCGCCTCCGTGGTGGAGCGGGACCCCGCGGCACGCAGCGAGCTCGAGGTCGCGCTCATGTACCCGGGGGTCCATGCGGTGTGGGCGCACCGCCTCAGCCACGCGATGTGGCGGCAGGGTGCCTACCTGCCGGCCCGAGCCCTGTCCCAGGTCTCCCGATTCTGGACGAACATCGAGATCCACCCGGCGGCCACCCTCGGCCCACGGCTGTTCATCGACCATGGGGCCGGCGTCGTCATCGGCGAGACCGCCGAGGTCGGCGCCGACGTCACGATCTACCACGGCGTGACACTCGGCGGGACGAGCCTGAGCCACGGCAAGCGGCATCCCACCATCTGCGACCGCGTGACCGTCGGCGCGGGGGCCAAGGTGCTGGGCAACCTCACCGTCGGTGCCGACTCCCGCATCGGCGCGAACGCGGTCCTCGTCCGATCCGTCGAGGACCACTCGGTGGTCGTCGGCGTGCCCGGCCAGGTCATCGCCCATGGCACCGCGGCCGCCCCGGACACCCGCCCGAAGCAGGACAGCCCGACGGCTCCGGACCCGCTGGGCCTGGCCGTGGGGACGCTGCTCAACCGCGTGCAGGAGCTCGAGGCGCACATTCACGGCGTGGACCACCATCACCACGAGCACGGCCCGCATCGCACGCCCACGGGTGATTGGGAGCTGGACGTCGACGCGATCGACTACGTCATCTAGGGATGCCGCGTCAGGCATGGCCGTCGGGTGACGCTGAAGGACGCTCGTACTGACGAGCCGCCGCTAGAAGCGGCCGATGAGCGGGGCCACGACGACCTTGACGATCATCGCGGCAGGGTAGACGAGGGCGTACCCGAGGTTGACCCGTGGATCCTCGCGGGTGCTCTCGTTGGCGTACGCGAGAACCGCCGGTTGCGTCTGGGTGCCCGCCAGTATCCCTCCCAGCCGCGGCCCGTAGGTGCCGGCCAGCAGCCGTTCTCCGAGGATCACCGTTCCGGCCGTGACTGTCGTGACAACGGCGCCGATCGCGAGCAGTCGTGGTCCGGTGGGGCTGCCGAGCGCGTCGGCCAGGGCGGAGCCCGCATTCGTGCCGGCGTAGGCGAGGAAGAGCATCATGCCGAGCTGGGACAGGGTCGAGGCGACCGAGTGCGGCAGGGTCCACAGGATCCGGCCGGTCCTGCCTACCCGGCCCACGATCAGCCCCACGAGCAACGGTCCGCCCGCGACCCCGAGGGCGAAGGCGCTCCCGCCGGGCAGCGGGAACTCCAGTTCGCCGATGAGGACGCCGATGGCCAGGCCCAGGGCCAGGCTCGTCATGGAGTACGCGGACGCCCCACGCTCGGAGTCGCCGAGGAACTCCGTGACGTCCTGCATCCGCGAGCGCGGAGCGACGACGCGCACGCGGTCGCCGACCTGGAGCACGAGGTCGTCGGACGCGAGCAGGTCGACATCACCGCGGCGGACCCGGGTCGCGACGGCACCGAACCGACGCCTGAGGCGAAGGTCGCCCAAGGCCTCGCCGGCCACCTTCGCGTTGGACACGGCGATCCGGCGGTAGTCGACGAGGGAACGGTCGAGCGTGAGCGCCACGGTCGACGGATGCCCGACGGCGGAGGCGAACCGGTCGATGGTCGGCTGGTCCCCGATCACGGTCAGGATGTCGCCGGGCAGGGGGATCGCATCATCGGTGGCGATGTCGACGATGCCGGCATGCCCCGGCGAGTCACCGCGCATGATCCGGGAGAAGACGATGCGGTGGTCGTACTGCTCCGCGAGGGTCCCGAGGTCCGGCAGAGCGGCGGCCTCGACGCGAACCGTCATGGTGTCGAGCGCGGGTGGGGGAGAGTCCTCCACGACCGGCACGAGGGCCGCCCGCGGGGCGCGCAGCCGGATGCCGAGCATGGTGGCCAGCAGCATCCCCAGCACGCCGAACAGGTAGGTGACGGAGTAGCCGACGGTCGGCAGGTCGGATGACCACGCCTCGGTGGCGGCCGCGAGAGCAGGCGTGTTGGTGAGCGCCCCCGCGTAGATGCCGGACAGCAGCGGTCCGTCGAGCCCGAAGGCGCGGGCACTCACGACGGTGACGACGGCGCCGACGAGGAGCGCGACCACGACGACGGCAAGTGCCCGCCCTCCGGTCCGCAGGGCTGCGAAGAACGACGGGCCGGCACCGACGCCGACGACATACGCGAAGAGCGCCAGTCCGAACACGCCGAGGATCGCCGGCAGTCGGAGGCGGTCGTCGTAGGCGGAGAACGCGAGGGCCGTGAAGAGCACGGCCGCAGGCCCCAGGCTGAAGCTGCCGATCCGTACGGCCCCGAGCGCGCCGCCGATCGCAAGGATGACGGTGAGCAGCAGCAGCGGCTGCTCAGCCGCGATGTCGGCGTACCCCCGCAGGAGCTCTCCGACATCCACGTGCCCATTGTGCTGCCTCTCGGCATGTCAGCGCTTGCAGGGTCGCGTGATGGACGTCACTCCGGCCAAGTGGTTAAACATTCAACTACAACGTATAGTTGAGACATCAACTAATAAGGAGGCTGACATGACCGCGATGCTGGAGAGACTGGACGACACCCTCACGACGGACTCGCTCGTCGTCGACCGGATCTTCCGCGAGGGTCGGACCGCATATTCGTTCAACGAGGATCCGGTGACCCAGGATCAGATCGACCGGATTGCCGACCTCATGCGCTTTCCGCCGACGGCCATGAACGTGCAGCCCCTCCGGGTCGTCCTGGTCCGGTCCGACGAGGCCAAGGCGCGCCTTCTTCCGCACCTGGCCGAGGGAAACCGCGCGAAGTCGGCGTCCGCACCCGTCGTCGCCATCCTCGCCGCCGACACCGACTTCCACGAGCACCTTCCGCGCCTGGCCCCTCACGCTCCAGGCGCCCGGGACCGCTTTCTCGACGACGAGGCACGTGAGAGGACCGCGCGATTCAACGCTTCCCTGCAGGCGGGTTACTTCATCCTCGCCGTCCGGGCGGTCGGCCTGGATGCAGGTCCGATGGGCGGCTTCGATGCGGCCGCCATCGATCGGGACCTGCTGGGGGCCGGCTCGCTGCGCTCGTTCATGGTCGTGAACATCGGGCACGTCGCCGAGGGAGGGACGTTCCCGCGCAGCCCTCGACTCGACCCGAGCGAGGTGTTCATCGACCTGTGACGGTCGGCGTCACGCGTTCGGAGTGATGACGACCTTGAGGCTCTCGGGCGACATGCTCGTGCGCATCGCCAGGTCCGCCTCGTCGAGGCCGAACTCGTGGCTGACCATGTCCTCCAGTGGGTAGCGATCCGCATACCGCTCCATCAGCGCGAGCGCGGGCCCGTAGCCCGTCGAGGGGTGGTTCGTTAGTCCGATCAGGCGGATGTTCTTGCTGGTGATGTGACGATGCACGTTGATGCTCGCCTCGCCCGTGTCCGTGAAGACGCCCATCTCGAGCATCATCCCGCCGCGCTTGAGCATCTCGATTCCCTCGATGAAGGACGACTGGCGGTCGGCCATGTGCAGCACGACGTCGGCACCCCGCCCTCGGGTGAGGGATCGGACGAGGTCGACGCGCTCCTCGGGCGACGTGGTGGCGGCGTTGATGGTCACGTCGGCGCCCATCTGCTTGGCGAAGGACAGCCGGGTCTCGCTGAGGTCGGTGGCGATGATCTGGCCCGCGCCCATCATGTCGGCCTTCGCGATGTGCAGGAGCCCGAGAGGTCCTGAGCCGACGACAACGACCGTGTCGCCGGAGTTGAACCCCTCGTGCGACATGGACGAGAACTCCTTGAGCTTGTCCAGGGACGCCGTGCAGGCCATGAGCTCGGCGAGCACGGCCACGCGTGGGCTCAGGCTGCTCGGCACCTTGTAGACGAACGTGTCGGGCCGCAGGTACATCTGCTCCGACCACCCGCCGAGCAGGTGCGGCCACTGTGCTGACGTCAGCGAGTTGCCGTAGCACTCGCTGTTCTCGCACCACACGTAGCCCATCACGTGGCGGCACTCGTAGCAGTGGCCGCAGACGATGTCGGGGCACATCGTGATGCGGTCACCCACCTTGAGCGGTCGCCCGTAGAACTCAAGGCCCTCGGCCGCCGACCGGGTTATCTCGGAGACGATGCCCACGTTCTCGTGGCCCTGGATGATGGGGAACGGGGTGTCGCACTCAGCGGGCGTGCCCGCGTACTGCTTCGTCTCGCCCTGGTAGGTGTGCTTGTCGGTGCCGCAGATGCCCGACATCTCGACCTGCATGAGCAGCGCACCCTCGACGGGCACGGGGCGCTCGAACTGCTGGACCTCGTACGTCCCCGGACCCGTCAGCACGGCTGCCCGCACGGCGGTGGAGTCCTGCATTCGATCACGCCCTCTCCCGCATGTCCCCGCAGCGCCAGTATCGCGCCCTTCGGCAGTCCCCGGTGGGACGAACGACCCTATGACCGCGCTTGCACGGCCCCGTAGCGTCAAGGGGACTGCGCGGCAGAGGTCGCGCCACGGAGGTGGAATGTGACGTCCTGGCGGTGTCTGGACGGGAACGAGGCGGTGGCGCTGGTGGCGCACCGCCTCAGTGATGTGTGCGCCATCTACCCGATCACGCCGGCCTCGCCCATGGGCGAGTTCGCGGACGCGTGGAGTGCGGCCGGCCAGCGGAACCTGTGGGGGTCGGTGCCGCACGTGGTGGAGATGCAGTCGGAGGCGGGCGCGGCAGGCGCCCTGCACGGCGCCCTGCAGAAGGGCACCCTGGCGACGACCTTCACCGCCTCGCAGGGGCTTCTGCTCATGCTCCCGAACATGTACAAGATCGCTGGCGAACTCACGCCCGCCGTGCTGCACGTGGCCGCCAGGGCCGTCGCGACGCATGCGCTCTCCATCTTCGGGGACCACTCCGACGTGATGGCGGCGCGCGGCACCGGGTGGGCCATGCTCTGCGCCTCGAGTGTGCAGGAGGCACACGACTTCGCGCTGGTCTCGCATGCCGCCACCCTGCGATCGCGGGTGCCGGTCCTGCACTTCTTCGACGGCTTCCGAACCTCGCACGAGGTGGACAAGATCGCCCTTCTCGAGGACGACGACCTCAGGGCCCTCGTGCGCGAGGACGACGTCCTCGCACATCGTGGCCGTGGCCTCAGTCCCGAGCGGCCCGTGCTCCGTGGCAGTGCCCAGAACCCCGATGTCTTCTTCCAGGCCCGCGAGGCCGCCAACGGCTTCTATGACGCTGCCCCGGGCACCGTCCAGGCCGTCATGGACGAGCTCGCGGAACGCACGGGCCGTGCCTACTCACTCGTCGACTATCACGGCGCCCCGGACGCCGAGCGGGTCGTGGTCCTCATGGGTTCCGGTGCCGGGGCGGTTCGCGAGGCCGTGGATGCGCTGAACGCCGCCGGGGAGCGGGTCGGCATGTTGACCGTCCGCCTGTACCGGCCGTTCCCGTCCGACGCCCTTCTCGCGGCCCTGCCGAAGTCCGCGTCGCGCATTGCGGTCCTCGACCGGGTCAAGGAGCCGGGGGCGCCGGCTGAGCCGCTGCACCTCGATGTCAGTCTCGCCCTGCAGCAGGCGGGCCGAGCGGGCGTCATGATCGGTGGGCGTTACGGACTCGGCTCGAAGGAGTTCACCCCGCGCGACGCCGCCGCCGTCTTCGCGGAACTGGCCACTGAGCAGCCGCGTCGCGAGTTCACCGTCGGCATCGTGGACGACGTGACCGGCCTGTCGCTGGCACCGGTGGACGTCCCCCCGGCCTCGGCGCCGGCTCACAGCGCTGTCTTCTTCGGGCTTGGCAGCGACGGCACGGTCGGCGCGAACAAGTCGAGCATCAAGATCATCGGCGAGAACACCGACCTGTGGGCCCAGGGCTACTTCGTCTACGACTCGAAGAAGTCGGGGTCCGTCACGGTGTCCCACCTGCGCTTCGGTGCGGAGCCGATCCACTCGACGTACCTCATCGAATCCGCCGACTTCGTTGCGTGCCACCAGTTCGGGCTGCTCGAGCGCATGGCGGTGCTCGAGATGGCCCGCGACGGCGCGACGGTCCTGATCAACGCTCCCTACCCTGCCGACGAGGTCTGGGGCCACCTTCCAGAGGAGGTCCAGCGGATCATCATCGATCGGAAGCTGGAGGTGTGGACCGTGGACGCCGGACGCGTTGCCCGCGAGGTGGGCCTCGGGTCTCGTATCAACACCGTCATGCAGCCGTGCTTCTTCGCTCTCTCCGGCGTCCTGGAGGAGGCGACGGCCATCGGCCTCATCAAGGAGTCGATCGAGAAGTCATACGGACGCCGCGGTCGCACCGTCGTCGAGCGGAATCACGCCGCCGTCGACCGGGCACTCGCGGAGATGCACCGCATGGTGGTCCCCGCCGCGGTGACCGCGACACAGCGCCGCTTGCCCCCGGTGGCGCCCAGTGCCCCTGACTTCGTCCAGCGCGTCACCGCGCGGATGCTCGCCGGCGAGGGCGACCTCCTGCCGGTCAGCGCATTGCCCGTGGACGGGACGTTCCCCACGGGTACCGCGCGCTGGGAGAAGCGTGGCCTCGCCGACGCGATCCCCGTGTGGGATCCGGACCTGTGCATCGACTGCGGCAAGTGCGCGATCGTGTGCCCGCACGCGGCGATCCGGATGAAGGCGTATCCGGAGTCGGACCTGGAGGGGGCGCCCGAGGGCTTCAAGAGCAAGGTCTATGGCGGCCGGGAACTGCCGGTCGGTACGCGGCTCACGATCCAGGTCGCCCCGGACGACTGCACCGGCTGCGGCATCTGCGTCGACGTGTGCCCCGCCAAGAGCAAGACGGAGGTCAAGCACAAGTCCATCGACCTCCTGCCCGCCATGGACCACCGGGATGACGAGCGCGCGAGGTTCGACTACTTCATCGACATCCCCGAGATCGACCGGAGCGTGGTCCGGCACGACACGGTCAAGGGCTCGCAGCTCCTGCAGCCGCTCTTCGAGTTCTCCGGCGCGTGCTCGGGGTGCGGGGAGACGCCCTACCTGAAGCTGCTGACCCAGCAGTTCGGCGATCGCATGGTGGTCGCCAACGCGACAGGATGCTCATCCATCTACGGAGGCAACCTGCCGACCACGCCGTGGTCGGCTGACGCGGCCGGCCGTGGCCCCGCGTGGAACAACTCGCTCTTCGAGGACAACGCGGAGTTCGGGCTCGGCCTGCGTCTGGGCGCCAACGCCCAGCGGGACGACGCCCGGCGCCTCCTGGGGGAGCTCGCACACGTCGTGGGGGAGGACCTGGCACGGGACCTGCTCGAGGACGAGCCGGGCCCCGCGGACGAAGCCGGCATCGCCCTCCAGCGGGACCAGGTCGCCGTCCTCCGGGAGCGACTGGCGACGGTGGAAGGGGATGCCGCCCGGCAGCTCGAGAGCCTCGCCGAGGCATTGGTCCCCGTGGCGGTCTGGATCGTCGGCGGCGACGGCTGGGCGTACGACATCGGCTTCGGCGGCCTTGACCATGTCCTCTCCAGCGGTCGCAACGTCAACATCCTCGTGCTGGACACCGAGGTCTACTCGAACACCGGCGGCCAGGCGTCGAAGTCGACGCCCCGTGCCGCCACGGCGAAGTTCGCCAGTGATGGGAAGGGGACGAGGAAGAAGGACCTCGGCCTGCTCGCCCAGGCGTATGGCGATGTCTACGTCGCCCAGATCGCAGTGGGGGCCAACGAGACCCAGACCGTGCGGGCGCTGCGCGAGGCGGTCGCCCACGACGGGCCCAGCCTCGTGATCGCCTACTCGACGTGCATCGCGCACGGGATCGACATGGCCACCTCGATGACCCACCAGAAGCAGGCCGTCGCGTCGGGATACTGGCCCCTGTACCGGTACCACCCGAGCCCCGAGCAGGGCACCCATCCGTTCAGCCTGGACTCGAAGGCTCCCACGGTCCCACTGCACGCGTTCCTCGAGCAGGAGACCCGCTTCGCCGTCCTCGAGCGCTCGGACCCGGAGCGGGCCGAGCACCTGCAGGCCCTCGCCCAGGCCGACGTGGACGAGAGGTGGCACTACTACGAGCAGCTCGCCGGCGTCGAACGCAGCATCCCGGTGGACGAGCACGAGCTCGATCGCCATCCGGTGACCGAGGAGGACTCGGACATCGCCAGCGTGGCAGGGGAGTCCTGATGAATCTGGAATCGACGTACCTGGGGCTTCCGCTGAGGTCCCCGCTGGTCGCATCGCCGTCTCCCGCCACGGGTCGCCTCGACTCGCTGGTGGAGCTCGAGGCCGCGGGCGTCGGGGCGGTGGTCCTCCCGAGCCTGTTCGAGGAGGAGGTTGAGGCGGAGGCCATCACCTTCCTCGAGCGGATGGAGGCCGGCTCGGGCGTCTTCGGCGAGGCCACCGACTACTTCCCCGACGTGGACCTCGATCACCTCGGGCTCGAACGGCACATCCTGCTCGTCGAGGAGGCCGCGACGCGGCTGTCCGTGCCGGTGATCGCCAGCGTGAACGGCCGCTCCGCCGGGGGCTGGGTGCGGTATGCGCGGGACCTCGTGGCCGCGGGTGCGCGGGCCATCGAACTCAACATGTACGACGTCGCTGTCGACGCCGAGGCCTCCGGAGCCGACGTCGAGCGGGCCTACCTCGACCTCGTGAGTGCGGTGCGGGCGGCCGTCGATGTCCCGGTGGCCGTGAAGCTGTCGCCGTACTTCTCCTCGTTCGCGCACTACGCGCCCCAGGTGGTCGAAGCCGGGGCCGACGGGCTCGTGCTGTTCAACCGCTTCTACCAGCCGGACCTGGACCTGGAGACGCTGGACGTCACGCCGAGGCTGGAGCTGTCGCGCCCAGGGGAGCTGCGGCTGCCGCTGCGCTGGATCGCCATCCTTCGTCCCCGACTGCCCGACACCTCGCTCGCCCTCACCTCCGGCGTGGCATCCGGCGCCGACATCGCCAAGGGCCTGCTGGCCGGTGCGGACGTGGTCATGACCGCCTCGGAGGTGCTCCGGCAGGGCCCCGGTCGGGCCGCCGCCATGCTCGAGGAGCTCGTCCAGTGGATGTCCTCCCACGACTACGAGTCGGTGGACCAGCTCCGGGGCAGTGTCGCGCAGCACGCGGCGGAGAATCCCGGCGCCTACGAGCGCGCCCAGTACCAGCGCGTGCTCTCCTCCTGGCGACGATGACACAATCAGGTCATGTCGATACCTGACCAGTACCTGCCCGATGCCGGCCGCTACGACGGACGGATGCCCTACCGGCGGTGCGGACGCAGTGGCCTGATGCTGCCGGCCGTCTCCCTCGGCTTCTGGCACAACTTCGGGGACGACAAGCCCATCGAGAACCAGCGGGCGATCATGCGCAGGGCCTTCGATCTGGGCATCACGCACTTCGACCTGGCGAACAACTACGGACCGCCCTACGGCACGGCCGAGGTGAATGCCGGGCGCATCCTCCGCGAGGACTTCGCGGGCCTCCGCGATGAGCTGGTGATCTCGAGCAAGGCCGGCTGGGACATGTGGCCGGGGCCCTACGGGGACCTGGGATCCCGCAAGTACCTGCTGGCGAGCCTGGACCAGAGCCTCGATCGGCTCGGACTCGAGTACGTCGACATCTTCTACCACCACCGTCCGGATCCGGACACCCCGCTGGAGGAGTCCATGGGCGCCCTGCACACGGCGGTCCAGCAGGGGAAGGCCCTGTACGCCGGCATCTCGTCCTACTCGCCGAGCCGCACGTTGGAGGCGGCCCGCATCCTGGGCGAGATGGGCACGCCGCTCCTCATCCACCAGCCGTCCTACTCGATGTTCAACCGATGGATCGAGTCCGGTCTCCTCGACGCCTTGCAGGAGGTGGGCGCGGGGGCGATCACCTTCAGTCCGCTGGCCCAGGGCCTTCTCACCAACCGCTACCTCGACGGTGTTCCGGCCGGATCCCGGGCATCGGAGGACAAGTCCCTGTCCCCGAGTCACCTGTCCGACGAGAACATCGACAGGATCCGGGGACTCGCGGCCATCGCCGATGAACGGGGTCAGTCGCTGGCCCAGATGGCCGTCGCGTGGACCCTGCGGGACGGCCGGGTGACGACGACGCTGCTGGGCGCGAGCAGCCCGGCACAGCTGGAGGAGACTGTCGCGGCGGTGACCAGGCTCGACTTCACGGACGACGAGCTCGCGGCCATCGACGAGTTCGCCGTGGACGGCGACATCAACCTCTGGGCCGCGCAGTCGGAGATCCCGTGAGCCGCCGGCTGGCCGCATGGGCGGCCCTGGCCGTGCTGGGAGTCGCCAGCCTCGCCGCCTGTGGATCCGACTCCGACTCGGCGGCGCCGTCCGCGTCCGCCTCCGCATCCCCCTCCGCGACCCCGACCCCGGCTCCCGTCCTGTGGGCCGGGGACGTCTGCGTCGAGCGCGACAACCTCGGTGCGGCCGTGGCTGCCCTCGGCCGCAACCTGTCGTACGACATCAGCTCGGACCGGTCCGCACTCGAGCAGATCGACCGGCAGCTCCGGATCCAGGTGCTTGCCGTCGGCGATGCGGCCAACGGCCTCGTGACGACGCTCCAGGAGGTGCCGGTCGACTTCCAGCAGGCGAACGACACCGTGGTTGCCGTCACGAAGGCCAAGGATGACGCGCAGGAGGCGGTCGACGAGGTGACTGCCCGGCTCGATGCGATGGTCAGTGCCGACAACGTCCTGACAGGTGCGGCCGAGGCGGGCAAGGCGCTCGTCGCGGCCAAGGCGGCCTTCGAGGCCGGACAGGCCCTCGTGTCGGCAGTGGGGGATTCGGTGTCCTCCGCCAACGAGGACGTGCGGGCAGCGTTCGACGCGGCGCCACAGTGCCAGGAGCAGTCCAGTACCTCTTGACCCTCACGCAGCGTCAGGTCCTACCGTCGTGGCTGTGGAGAGCGATTGCACGGTGAGCGAGCTGGCCCGGCGTAGTGGGGTGACAGTTCGAACGCTGCACCACTATGACGAGATCGGTCTCGTGGTCCCTTCCCGTCGGTCGGCGTCCGGGTATCGGCTCTACTCGGGGGCGGACACCGAGCGTCTGGGCCACGTCCTCGCCTACCGAGCCTGCGGGCTGGCACTTCCCGAGATCGCCATTCTCCTCGAGGAGGACTCCGGTGATCGCGCCCGGCACCTGCGGAGGCAGCTGGAGCTCATGGATAGCCGTGTCACGGCATTGGAACGACAGCGCGCGGTGCTGGTGAGGGCATTGGAGGCATGGCAGATGGGCATCCATCTCGATCCTGAGGAGGTTCTGACGGTGTTCGGGGACGATGATCCCGCGCAGTACGCCGAGGAGGCGGAAGCGCGGTGGGGTGATACGGACGCGTACCGGGAGTCGCGCCGTAGGAGCGGCGACTACACCAAGGCGGACTGGGAACGCATGAGGGCCGAGCAGGAGGCGACGGAGGCGGCGTTCGCGGACCTCATGAGCGAGGGCATCGCCCCGGACGACGTCCGGGCGATGGCTCTGGCCGAGAGGCACCGGTCGCACATCGACACGTGGTTCTACCCCTGCACGCACGACATGCAGGTCGGGCTGGCCGGGATGTACGTGGCCGATCCGCGGTTCGCCGCCCACTACGACGACCGCAGGCCCGGGCTCGCCCAGTACGTCCATGACGCGATCGTGGCCAACGCCACGGCTCACTAGGGTCGGTCTATGACCGGCGTCGTGGTGGGGACGGACGGACGGCCCCGCTGCCCGTGGGCGGATTCGACGGCCGACTACCGCGCCTACCACGACGACGAGTGGGGCCGGGCGGTCCACGGAGAGGTGGCCCTCTACGAGCGCCTCACGCTTGAGGCGTT
Organism: Actinomycetes bacterium; assembly: GCA_024641635.1. Taxonomy (GTDB): domain Bacteria; phylum Actinomycetota; class Actinomycetes; order S36-B12; family S36-B12; genus UBA10649. The sequence goes on from JAHECS010000013.1 coordinate 28,244, forward strand.
CCAGTCCGGCCTGTCCTGGCTCACCATTCTGCGCAAGCGGGAGTCCTTCCGCGCGGCGTTCGAGGGCTTCGACCCGAGCGTCGTCGCCGCCTTTGGACCGAAGCAGGTGGCCCGTCTGATGTCGGATGCCGGCATCGTCCGGAACCGGCGGAAGATCGACGCCACAATCCAGAATGCCCGGGCGCTGCTGGCCCTGCATGACGACGGGGAATCCCTGGACGACCTGCTGTGGTCCTTCGCGCCTCCGGCGCGAGCGCGGCCGGCGTCACTGGCCGACGTGCCCGCCACGACGCCTGAGTCGACCGCCCTGAGCGCGCGGCTCAAGGCGCACGGTTTCGTCTTCGTCGGCCCCACCACGATGTACGCCGCCATGCAGGCCTGCGGTCTGGTGGACGACCATCTCGTCGACTGCCACGTGGAGTCGACGAGCCTCGGCTCGGCCTAGGCGGTCACCGGCTCGGTGGCGGCGTCGCTGGGTGGCCCGGGGTCGGGGAAAGGATGCTCGGGGTCGCGTCCGGTCAGGTACTTGGCGACCTTGTAGACGGCACCGGCGATCGGCACCGCGATGAGTGCCCCCACGATCCCCATGGCGATCCCGCCCGCGGCGATCGCGAAGACGATGGCCAGCGGGTGGAGGCTGACCGCCTTGCCCATGACGAGCGGCTGGAGGACGTCGCCGTCGAAGGAGCCCACCACGACCGTGAGCGCGACCACGAGCACGGCGACGAGAGGTCCTTTCTCGGCCAGTGCGACGACAGCGGCGAAGAAGGTCGCGATGGGCGCGCCGATGACCGGGATGAAGGCACCGAGGAAGACGAGCGCGGAGAGCGCGGGGGCCAGGGGTACCCCAAGGATGGTCAGGCCGATGAAGACGAGCAGCGCATCCGCGAAGGCGACGATGACGATCCCCCGCGTGTACCCGGAGATGGCATCCCAGGACATTCGCCCGGACACGTCCACCGGGGTCTGGAGTCGCTGCGGCATCCAGCTGATCAGCCACCCCCAGATCGTCGTGGGGGAGAGCAGGAAGAAGACCACACCGTAGAAGAAGACCGAGGCCGCGATGATGAGCGTGCCGATGGAGCCGAGGGCGCCGACGACGTCGCCCACGAGTCCGCCGGCCACCGACTTCGCGAGGTTCTCCGCCTGGGTGATGAGGTCGTTGATGGCGGAGTCCGTCATCTGCAGCGGGCCGGTCTTGAGCCAGTCCTCGATCTGGGTGAACCCGCCGGTGATGGAGGAGATCAGCTTCGGACCCTCCCCGATCGACGACCGGACGACGCTGCCCACGATCACGACGACGGCCGCCCCGATGACGAGCAGCGCGATGATCATGGACAGCACCTTGGGCAGCACGCGGTTGAGGAGGTTCATCAGCGGCTGCGTCCACGCCGTCATGAGGAGAGCGAAGAAGAGCGCGAAGACGACCGGGAAGATGATGTTGAGGAGGTAGCCGGCGACGGCCACGCCGGCCAGGACGACGAGCAGACGCCAGGTGATCCCTGCAGTGATGCGAAGCGTCCCGGGGACGCCGATCGCGGATTCCGGACCTGAGGGTGCCTCGCCGCTCATGGGGCCGAGGCTAGCCGCTCACGCGTCGAGGTGGTGTGCGGCGCGCTCGCCGATGTCAGGCACGGTGATGTCATCGTCGTGCGACCTGGCGACGACGTAGGTGGAGTCCTCGAGGAACTTCACGCTGTAGTACCCGCCGGGGGCGGCATACGTTCCCGCGTCGCCCGCGCCGAGGACCGCATCGTCGATCTGGATGCGCCCGCTGACGACGTAGGTGACGCAGCCCTTGCTGTAGCCGTGGGCCGGCACGACGTCGCCGGCCCTGCCGTGCACGACGGTGAGCATCGCCCCGCTGGTGTGCAGGCGGGTCACCTCGGAACCGAGGACGTTCCTCTCCCACTGCAGGGCTTCGCGCGGGACGGGGGTGAACGCGGACATGGGATCTCCTCGTGCTGGTCAGTCGATACGAACGGTGCCGTGCGGCGTGCGGAACCAGACTGCCACAAGACCCGGGTCCTCGGCCTCGACCCACGTGACCTCGATGCCGTCGAGCGGGACCGTGTGGCCCGTGCCGAGCCACGTGGCGATCGCCTCAGGATCCCCGCTCATCTCCAGGCGTTCGATCGCGACGTCCGCACCGCCTGCCGACGGATGCTCGGTGTTCGCACACGACCACTCGACGAAGAACGGCAGCTGGGCGTCGGTCATGACGTCGAGGACGCCGATCTGCTTCCAGCACAGCTCCACGCCGTCGGGGCGGATGCGGTGCCCGTTTCTGGCGGGTCGTCCGAGCCGCTGCTCGACGGGGCGGATGTCGGACACCGACACGACCCAGCTCATCCACCCACCGCCATCCTCTGCGGCCCGACGCACGGCCTGACCGAAGGGGGCCTTGTCGGCAGCAGGGTGGTCGAGCGCGGAGACGACCTCGATGTAGCAGCCGTTCGCGAGGGGGAGGATGAAGTTGCGGGTGCCGAAGGAGGGATGCCGACCGCCATCGACGAAGGTCGCACCGACATCGCTGCCGATCCGCTGAACGACATCGGCGAGCTCGGACGTGGTGCACGCATACGAGATGTGGTCCAGCCGCATAGTGGCATCCTGCCCAATGCCCGATCGGCCCCGACAGGGACCCCCCGATTCGGTGTGGATGTGGCAGGCTCCTCGCCATGACGGAACCGACCGCGCCGATCACGGCCAAGCTCGATAAGAAGAAGTCGATCATCCTCGGCGTGATCGGGCTGGTCGTGATCGTCCTGATCTTCTGGAAGGTCATCCCGCAGATCGGCGACTACGCATCGGCCGCGGAGGCCCTGCAGTCCATGGGCGTCGCCGCGATGATCCTCGTCGGGGTGACCGTCGTCATCTACCTGATCGCCTACGGCTTCCCGTTCAAGACCGCGACCCCCGGTCTCGGCTACTGGCCGTCCCAGCAGGTCAACCAGGCCGCATTCGCGATCAGCAACGGTGTCCCCGCCGGCGGTGCGTTCGGCCTCGCGGTGCAATACGCCATGCTGGCGACCTACCGGATCCCCGGAACGGTGGCCACCTCCGCCATCACCGCGGTCGGCCTCTGGAGCATCTTCGTCAGCCTCGGGCTCCCGATCCTCGGCGTCATCGCCCTCAGCCTGTCGGGTGGCGACATCGAGTACGGATGGGCGGCCGCCCTCGGCCTCGTCATCCTCGTCGTCGGCATCGTCGTCTTCGTGCTGGTCATGCGCTCCGAGACGCTCGCGCTCAAGGTGGGCCATCTCGGCAACAAGGTCCTCGGTCCGCTGCGCCCGAGGATCGCGGCGCTGAAGGACGTCGACGCGGTCGAGCCGATCACGAAGTTCCGTCGTGACATGTACGGCCTGCTGAAGCGCCGGTGGGCACTCATCACCGTGGCGCAGCTGTCGGTGATCATGACCCAGTTCCTCATCCTCTACGTCGCGCTTCGCGGGGTCGAGGGCTGGGACGAGGCGGGCACGTCAGTCCTCGGCGCCTTCGGGGCCTTCGCCACGAGCCAGATCATGCTCATGATCCCGATCACCCCGGGCGGTCTCGGCACGGTGGACGCGCTGATGATCACGCTGCTGCAGAGCGTCGGGACGAGCGCAGGCGACGCCACCGCCGCCGACCTCGTGTGGCGCGCGGCCTCGTACGTGCCGCAGATCGTCATCGGCATCATCGCCCTCGTGACCTGGTTCCGGAAGGCCGGGCAGACGTTCGCCGTCACGGAGGACCCGGCTCCAGGTACAGGCGGGGAGCCGGCCACCGGCTGACCCGACCGGCGTGTCGGTGCGCGACCGGAAGAGCCCCCGGCCTAGGGTGATCACGACCTGGTCGTCGCGGGAGGGGAAGCCTTCGACGACCAGGTCTCTGTCGTCCGGGGAGGGGTTTCCTATCCTGTGGCCGTGCCTCGCCCCCAGCTGACCAGCCGCCCCGAGCCGCGGCCCTGGCGTCGCTTCGTGGCCCTCGGTGACAGCTTCACCGAGGGACTCATGGACGAGGTCGGTCCTGATGGGCGGCATCGCGGCTGGGCGGACCGCGTGGCCCAGGCCCTCGCCGAACGCTCGGTCGACGGGATCGACTACGCCAACCTTGCCGTCCGTGGGCGACTCGTCCGCCCGGTCGTGGCCGAGCAGGTGCCCACGGCGGTGGCGCTGCGACCGGACCTGGCCAGCCTTGCCGTCGGCGTGAACGACACCCTTCGCCCGCACTTCGACCTCGACCCCATCGCCACGGCGATGGAGAACGGTGTGCGGGATCTGCGGGCCGCCGGCTCGGACGTCCTGCTGTTCGCCTTCGGCGATCCCGCTCGACGTTCGAGGGCGATGGCGCCCGTTCGCGAGCGGATCCGTTCGTTCAACTCCGCCGTCCTGTCCATCGCGGAGCACTATGACTGCTACCTCGTCAGCTTCTGGGAGGTGGCCGCGTACGACGACGACCGGCTCTGGGACGAGGACCGACTGCATCTGTCTCCCGCGGGCCATGAGCTGGCCGCTGCCACCGCGCTCGAGGCGCTGGGGCTCGGCCCGGCGGACTGGCGGACCCCTGCTGTGCCGGGGCCGCGCCCGTCGCTCGCGACTCGGGGGCGGCAGCACGCGCGATGGGCCAACCGCCATCTGGCGCCGTGGGTTGTCCGCAGGATGAAGGGGGAGTCGTCGGGCGACACCGTGACGGCGAAGTTCGCGGACTGGATCCATCTCCCGCCATCCGGAGTTGCCCCTCCGGAAAACACGAAATAGACTACATCTATTGACCTGAGGAGGACCCATGCCCGAGACCCGTACGCACGCCGATAGGCCAGGCGAGAGGGCCGGACGCCCGCAGCTGACCCGTGAGGGGTACGCCAAGCTCGCGGACCGCGTGGTGGACATCCGCGATCGCCGGCTGTCGGACATCCGTCCGCTGCTCGTGGAGAGCGAGCGGGACGAGCGGGTGGTGGCCGAGTTCGAGCGCCTGCTGCAGGAGGCGACGGGAATCGAGTCACTCCTGGCGCAGGCGGAGATCATCGGCATCGATCCGGTCGCGGTCGATGGCCGGGTGGATCTCGGCATGCGTGTGCAGGTCGTCCTCGAGGATGACAAGGCCGAGTGGGTCCGTCCGGTGCATCCGGACGAGGCGTTCCTCGACGACGAGCGCATCTCCGCTACGTCGCCGCTCGCCATTGCCCTCGTGGGCGCACGCAAGGGCCACACCGTGTGGGTGGATGCCCCGACGGGCGCCTGGCCCTGCCAGGTGCTCGACGTGGCTCTCGACGGCGTCGAGCTCGAGGGCTAGCGATGCCGCGCTCGTCACCTGACGGGGGTGGCTGGACCTTCCTGTCCAACCACGGTCACGTGCTGGTCGCCCTCAGGGACGAGCCTGACTCCAGGCTGAGCGAGCTGGCGGCTCGGGTGGGCATCAGCCAACGTGCGGTCCAGCTCATCGTCCGGGACCTCGAGAAGGCCGGGTATGTCGTGCGCGAGCGGTGCGGGCGCCGCAACCACTACACGGTGACGGAGGGCCAACGCCTGAGGCACCCGGCCGAGAGGGAGTCGTCGGTGGACGACCTCCTGTCCGTCTTCGGCTGACGGCGCGGCCCGGCCCCGCCTGTCCCCACGTCCGCGGCTCGCTGGGCGGTCCTCCACACGCGCGTCCACGGTCGTGGCAGTGGACCGGGCGCCGCATGAGGGTCTGCTCCATGACCACCGCCCCCGGACTCCTGTCCCTGCGCAGCCCCAGTGCCCTCGTGGCCGCCCTCCCGTACCTGCTGGGCTTCCACCCGGCCGACAGCGCGGTCCTCGTGTGGGTGAGCCAGGGCCGCATCCTGCTGACTCAGCGGATGGACCTGCCGGACAAGCCCGCACTCCTCCCGGCATGGGTCGAGGTCGCATTCGGCCACGACGGTGCACGCCAGGCCGACAGCGTCGTCGTCGCCATGGTGACCGACGATCCTCCCGTCGCCGCGGTCGTCGACGCACTCCTCGTGCGTGCGGACCACGCCGGCATCGAGGTCCGTGACGTGCTGCACGTACGCGAGGACCGCTGGCGCAGCCTGCTCTGCGCCGACCCGTCGTGCTGTCCGCGCGAGGGGCGCGCCGTACCACTCTCGACCAGTGACGCCGTGGCGGCCGAGTTCGCGCTCGAGGGTTTCGCGCCGCTCGCCGCGCGTGGGGACGTCGAGGCCTCGTTCGACGCCGACGAGGAGGCCGTCAGGCTCGTGACGGAGGTGCCGCTCCCACACGTTCACGACCGCGACCGCGAGGCGTGGCGCGACGCGCGCGTCTCGCAGACCCTGTCCCTGCTCGTGGACGATCCCGGTCCGTCGTCGGACGCACGGGTGGCGGCCCTCGTCCTGTCGGGTCTGGCCGACATCCGGGTCAGGGACACCGTGCTCTGGGAGCTCGCGCGTTGGCCGGACGCCACGCTCGCCAGTGCGCTGGGCCGTCTCGTGGACCTGGTCCGCGCCGCCCCCGCCGGCAGGGTCGCCCCGGTCGCCGCGGTCACGGCGGTCGTCGCGTGGCTGCTCGGCGACGGAGCCCGCGCAGGAATCTCCCTGCAGCGGGCGCTGGCCGATGATGCGGCGTACTCCCTCGCCGGGCTGCTGGCCGCATCACTGCAGGCGGGACTCGCGCCGGGCCATTGGCGCGCGTCCATGGCCGAGCTGACGCGTGACGAATGCCGTCACGGAGCCCGGCCCGCCCGTGGGGGGCGGCCCGGTGAGCCGTCCGTGGGGTGACTTGTCGGAGGTCGGCCCTCACCGCTATATTCCCCGCAGGTCAAGAGTTCCAGTGCATAGCTCCGGCTTGCTGGACGGCAACCCTCCACCGCGGTGGGGTGCTCCGGATGAAGACCTGGCCCGGAAACCGGGCAAGCGCGGGTCTTGCACAGGGCAGGACCCCGGAGAGTGTGCGAGGTCTGACATGTGCTGTTGTTGTCGAATGACCCGGCGCTGACGTTCGCCGTCGAGAGGCGGCCGTCGGCGCTCCGGCACCGGTAATCCCCGTGCCTGTCGCCCTGCGGGGGCGACGCATTGATCCCAGCCCCACCATCCAGCTCCACCATCCAGCGCCCGTTGCGGCGCACCCGAACTGACAGAGGAGTCCCCATGAGCACCGCCTGGTCCTTCGAGACGAAGCAGATCCACGCCGGCCAGTCGCCGGACGGCACCACCAACGCGCGAGCACTGCCGATCTACCAGACGACGTCGTACACCTTCAATGACACGACGCACGCCGCCAACCTGTTCGGGCTCAAGGAGCTCGGCAACATCTACACCCGGATCATGAACCCCACGCAGGCAGTGGTCGAGGACCGGATCGCCGCGCTCGAGGGCGGGGTCGCGGGTCTCCTGGTGGCCAGTGGCCAGGCCGCGGAGACGCTCGCCATCCTGAACATCGCCGAGGCGGGGGACCACATCGTCTCCAGCCCGAGCCTCTACGGCGGCACCTACAACCTGTTCCACTACACGCTGCCGAAGCTGGGCATCGAGTGCTCGTTCGTCGACAACCCCGACGACCCCGAGTCCTGGCGCGCCGCCGTGCGACCCAACACCAAGCTGTTCTTCGGCGAGTCGATCGCCAACCCGCGCAACGACCTGCTCGACATCGAGGCGGTCGCGACGGTGGCGCACGAGGTGGGCGTGCCGCTGATCGTGGACAACACGGTGGCCACCCCGTACCTCATCCGGCCGCTCGAGTGGGGCGCCGACATCGTCGTCCACTCCGCGACCAAGTACCTCGGAGGGCATGGCACAGCGGTGGCCGGCGCGATCGTCGACGGTGGGACCTTCGACTATGCCCAGTACCCGGAGCGGTACCCGAACTACAACGAGCCCGATCCCAGCTACCACGGACTCGTGTACGCCCGGGACCTGGGCGTCGGGTCGGCGTTCGGGGCCAACCTGTCGTTCATCCTCAAGGCCCGGGTCCAGCTCCTGCGCGATCTTGGTGCTGCGGTGTCGCCGTTCAACGCCTTCCTCATCGCCCAGGGCATCGAGACGCTCTCGCTGCGAATCGAGCGGCACGTCCAGAACGCCAAGGCGGTCGCCGACTTCCTGGTCGGGCGCGAGGAGGTCGAGTCGGTCAACTACTCGGGACTCGCCTCGAGCCCGTGGTACGAGCTCGGCCGCAAGTACGCGCCTCTCGGGACCGGGGCGGTCCTCAGCTTCGAGATCGTCGGCGGTGTCGACGCCGGACGTGCCTTCGTCGAGGCCCTCGAGCTGCACAGCCACGTGGCGAACATCGGAGACGTGCGCAGCCTCGTCATCCATCCCGCCTCGACCACGCACTCCCAGCTCTCCCCCGAGGAGCAGGCAGCGGCGGGAGTGACCCCGGGGCTGGTGCGCCTCGCTGTGGGCATCGAGAGCATCGACGACATCCTCGCCGACCTCGACGCGGGTTTCCGGGCCGCCAAGCAGGGCTGATCGTGGCCGACTACGGGCCGCTCTCCTACGAGGGTCTTCCTCCCGCCAGTTCCGCCTGGCGGGAGGGAGACCCCGTGGGCGAGCGGCACTTCGTCGACGTGGGGAACTTGACCACGGAACTGGGTGCAGCCATCCCCGACGTGCGGGTCGCGTACCAGACCTGGGGCAGGCTCAACGAGGACCGTTCGAACGCCGTCTACATCTGCCACGCCCTCACGGGAGACGCGCACGTGGCCGGTTCGGCCGGGCAGGGCCATGCGACCGACGGGTGGTGGCACGGACTCGTCGGCCCGGGCAGCGCCGTGGACACCGACGAGTGGTTCGTCGTCTGCGCCAACGTCCTCGGTGGCTGCCAGGGCACCACGGGACCGTCCTCGACCGCTCCCGACGGTCGGCCGTGGGGCAGTCGGTTCCCGGTGATCACGGTCGGCGACATGGTCGAGGTCGAGCACCGGCTGACCGATGTCCTCGGGATCGACTCATGGGCGCTCATGCTGGGGCCGTCGCTGGGGGGCATGCGCGTGCTCGAGTGGATGGTCCGCTTCCCCGAGCGGGTTCGGGGCGGTCTCGTGCTGGGGTCCACCGCCGCCGTCACCGCCGATCAGATCGGCACGCACGCCACTCAGATCGCGGCCATCGAGGGCGATCCCGGATACCGCGGCGGCGACTACTACGACGCACGCGCCGGCGAGGGCCCCCATCGCGGCATGGGCCTGGCCCGCCGCATCGCGCACCTCACCTACCGGTGCGAGACGGAGCTCGATCTCCGTTTCGGGCGTGATGCCCAGGACGGCGAGGATCCCTACGACGGTGGTCGGTTCGCCGTCGAGTCCTACCTCGATCACCACGCCGACAAGCTCGCACGCCGTTTCGACGCCAACACCTACGTCGTGCTCACGCGCGCCATGAGCCTGTTCGATCTCGGCCGCGGCCGCGGCGGCGTGGCGGCCGCGCTCGGCGGCATCGACGCGCCCTTGACCGTGGTGGGCATCGACTCGGATCGCCTGTTCCCCGTTCGGCTCCAGCAGGAGATCGTCGAGCTGGCGCCCGGGGCGGACCGTCTGCACCTGCTCCTGTCGCCGTATGGGCACGACGGCTTCCTGGTCGAGGACGAGCAGGTGGGCGTCTTCGTGGCGCACGCCCTCCATCGGGTCCGCCGCAGCGATCCGCGCTGATTCGCCGTTGTCCACAGGTCGCGTTCCGGACGCGCGAGGGCAGCGTTCGGCGTCGTAGCGTCGCGGGATGAGTTCTCGGTCCCGTCTGCTGGCCACGGCGCTGGCGGCTGCGATCGCGCTCGGCTGGCCGCAGAGCTCGTGGGCGTCCCCGGAATCGAGGCCCGCTGCCGACGTGCACGGAGACGATCCCGGGGATCGCTACCTGGGGAGTGGGGGCCTGATCCTGCCGGGTTCGGTGCATCCGTCGGTTCGCCGAGACGTGGCCGGGTGCGGTGACTGCGAGTGGCGCCTCACCTCTCCCTGCGTCGAATCGTCGCTCGGCACAGCGTTCGACGGGCAGCCCGGTTGCGCCAGCGTTGTCCGCGGGTGCCCGGGTGGCCAGTTGCTTCGCTCGTGGTTCCGGCCGGAGGGCGGCCCCTGGCGTCAGACCGGCCTCGTGTGCCTGACGGGCGAACCGGTGACGGTGACGGAACTCGGCGCGGCCGTCGCCGAGGAGGTCTCCCAGGGAATACCGACCCTCCGTGCGAGGTTCCAGCCCTCGCGTGGGCTCATCACCCAGGTCCCGGTCGTCTTCGACAGCGGGCAGCGGGCCGACGGGCTCACGTGGCACAGCGAGATTCTGGGCAAGCGGGTGACCGTGCGAGCGCGTCCCACCTGGACGTGGCAGTTCGGTGACGGCGCGGTGATGTCGACCTCGGTGCCGGGCGGAGACTTCCCCGACATGTCGGTATCTCACGTGTATCGGCGGCCAGGCGGGTACCGCGTGGTCTGCACGGCTCAGTGGGCGGCGACGTTCTCGGTGGACGGCCTTGGCCCGTACCCGGTGGAGGAGGCGATCCACCAGTCGGCCACGGCGTCAGTCGGGGTGGGGGAGGCCCGGGCGGTTCTCGTTGCGCCGGGCATGGCACAATGAAGGAGATTCATGGCCCGTTCGCAAGCCGCAGGCTTGACACGGGCCCTTGTCGTGGGACAACGCGAGGAAGGCATCCCCCACTCGATGGCGAACAAGGCCGCAGCAACTGAGACCACGAGCACGTCCAAGGCTCCCGTGAAGAAGGCCGCTCCCGCGAAGAAGGCGGCACCCGCGAAGAAGGCGGCACCCGCGAAGAAGGCCGCTCCCGCGAAGAAGGCGGCTCCCGCGAAGAAGGCCGCTCCCGCGAAGAAGGCGGCACCCGCGAAGAAGGCGGCACCCGCGAAGAAGGCCGCACCCGCGAAGAACGCCAAGGACGGCGACGCGGTCGTCGAGGTTGTCGAGACCGAGGACGGTCTGGTCGAGGTCGCTGAGGGCGACGACGTCGAGGAGGGGGACCTCCAGGAGGCCGCCGTGCTCGAGGCCGACCTGGAGGCCGATCTCGCCGTCGATCTTGCCACGGTCGAGGGCGAGGGCGACGCGGAGGAGAAGCCGAAGGCGCAGGGGGACGAGGGCTTCGTCATCTCCGATGTCGACGACACCGATGAGCCTGTCCAGACGGTGACCGTGGCCGGGGCGACGGCTGATCCGGTCAAGGACTACCTGAAGCAGATCGGCAAGGTCTCGCTGCTCAACGCTGAGCAGGAGGTCGAGCTCGCCAAGCGGATCGAGGCGGGACTGTTCGCGGAGGAGATGCTCGCCGAGAGCAAGAAGCTGGACAAGAAGACCCGGCTGGACCTCGAGTGGATCGCCACTGACGGACGTCGCGCCAAGAACCACCTGCTCGAAGCCAACCTGCGCCTGGTCGTGTCGCTCGCGAAGCGCTACACCGGGCGCGGCATGCTCTTCCTCGACCTGATCCAGGAGGGCAACCTGGGCCTGATCCGAGCGGTCGAGAAGTTCGACTACACGAAGGGCTACAAGTTCTCCACCTATGCGACCTGGTGGATCCGCCAGGCGATCACCCGCGCCATGGCTGACCAGGCGCGCACCATCCGCATCCCGGTGCACATGGTGGAGGTCATCAACAAGCTGGCGCGCGTGCAGCGGCAGATGCTGCAGGACCTCGGCCGCGAGCCCACTCCCGAGGAGCTGGCCCGCGAGCTGGACATGACGCCCGAGAAGGTCGTCGAGGTCCAGAAGTACGGGCGCGAGCCCATCTCCCTGCACACCCCCCTCGGCGAGGAGGGCGACAGCGAGTTCGGCGACCTCATCGAGGACTCCGAGGCCATCGTGCCCTCGGATGCCGTGTCCTTCACCCTCCTGCAGGAGCAGCTCGAGTCCGTCCTGGACACGCTCTCCGATCGTGAGGCGGGCGTCGTCCGCATGCGCTTCGGCCTGACCGACGGGCAGCCCAAGACGCTCGATGAGATCGGCAAGGTCTACGGGGTCACCCGCGAGCGGATCCGGCAGATCGAGTCCAAGACGATGTCGAAGCTCCGGCACCCGTCCCGATCCCAGGTCTTGCGCGACTACCTGGACTGACGCGTGGCCGGCTGGCCTGCGTGCGGCTGCCGTCAGCCACGCGGCGGCACCATCCGCCTCCGTTCGCGTTGGTAGGGTCGCCAGCCATGGCGGGAAACGCGATCGTTCGGGTGACGGAGGTGGGGGCCGAGCCGCAGCCTGCGTCGGTCGTCGCGGTGACGATGGCCAACGCCGAGCGCCGCAACTCACTCGGCCGGGAGATGCTCGATGGCCTGCTCGACGCGCTCGTCGCGGCCGAACGGTCGCGATGCCGGGCCTTCATCCTTCGCGCTGAGCCGGGAGTCTCGACGTGGTCGGCTGGCTTCGACATCGAGGACCTGCCCGTCGACGGGACCGATCCGCTCTCGTGGACGAACCCCCTGGAGGAGCTGCTCCACGAAGTTCGAGCTGCACCGTTCCCGATCATCGCCGCCGTCGAGGGCGGGGTGTGGGGCGGGGCGTGCGAGCTTGCCCTCACCTGCGACCTGGTCGTGGCCGTCCGGACCAGTACGTTCGCGGTCACGCCCGCTCGGCTCGGGGTGCCGTACAACACCGCCGGCGTCGCCCACTTCCTCAGCGCCCTGCCGCTCAACGTCGTCCGCGAGATGTTCTTCACCGCGGACCCGATCGGTGCCGAGGCGGCGGCGCAGTACGGCGTGGTCAACCGGCTGGTCGGGGATGCGGAGGAGCTCGAGACGGTGGCCATCGAGATGGGCCGCCGGATCGCGTCCCGCGCACCGTTGGCGATCAGGGCCATCAAGGGGGAGGTGACGGCCCTGACCGATGCACGGTCGCTGACCAGCGACGACTTCGAGCGGCTGACCGAGATGCGCAGGACGGCGTGGTCCAGTGAGGACTACCAGGAGGGCGTGCGGGCCTTCAAGGAGAAGCGCCCTCCGACGTTCGAGGGTCGCTGACCGCTACTCGACAGGTGCGGGCTGATCGACGAGCCGGTGGGTCTCATCGACGATCTCGACGGCCTGGGGGCGAAGGACCTCTTCGTGCCGGTTCCAGTGATGCCCGCAGAAGAGCAGGTCGGTGCCGCCGGGAAGGACGACGCGGACGTACGCCTGGGCGTTGCAGCGATCGCAACGATCGGTTGCGCTCAGTGCCGGTGCGGTCAGTGTGGTGGCCATCTGCCCGGTACCTCCCGTGCCCTCGAATGACGCGGCCGCGATGGTCGTGTCCTCGTGCGATCGACTGACGGTTGCCTGTCGATGTGGTTAACAGTCTTACATGCCCTCGGTGTTCCCGTTGCGCCACGCCGGTCGGGTTCGCCCAGAGCGAAGGCACGACGTGTTCCAGATCACAAGCGCGCAAGCCCGTCCGGGATCTCGTCGCGGACACGCCGTGCCTCGCCGGGGGACATGTCGCCACCCGTGGGTAGGTTGAGCGCCATGGCAGCTCGGAGCACGTCGAAGGCACCGACGGGTGGCTACTCCGCCAAGGATCTTGCCGTCCTGGAGGGCCTCGAGGCGGTGCGCAAGCGGCCCGGGATGTACATCGGCTCGAACGACGGCCGCGGGCTGATGCACTGCCTGTGGGAGATCGTCGACAACGGCGTCGACGAGGCTCTCGCCGGTCACTGCCAGCGCATCATCGTCACGCTCCACGATGACGGTTCCGTCGAGGTCGAGGACGACGGCCGCGGTATCCCGGTGGACGTCGAGCCCAAGACCAAGCTCACCGGCGTCGAGGTCGTCATGACCAAGCTGCACGCCGGTGGCAAGTTCGGCGGTGGCTCGTACACGGCCAGCGGCGGCCTCCACGGGGTGGGCGCGTCCGTCGTGAACGCCCTGTCCGCCCGGCTCGACGTCGAGGTCGATCGAGCGGCGAAGATCCACATGATGTCCTTCCGTCGTGGAGTCCCGGGGCTGTTCGACGGCGACGGTCCGGACGCCCCGTTCGTGCGCAAGAGCGGCCTGCAGATCGTCGGGAAGTGCTCCCGGACCAAGACCGGCACGCGCGTCCGGTGGTGGGCCGACCGCCAGGTCTTCACCAAGGATGCCGAGTACGACCGCGACGCCCTGCGGGAGCGCGCGATGCAGAGCACCTTCCTCGTGCCGGGACTCGTGATGACGCTGCGCGATCATCGCGATCCCACCGATCTGTGGGAGGAGACCTTCCAGCACAAGGGCGGCATCGGCGAGTACGTCGAGTACCTGTCCCCGGGCGAAGGCGTCACGTCGGTCATCCGGCTCAGTGGGCAGGGGCACTTCCACGAGACCGTGCCCGTCCTCGACGACAAGGGACACATGACTCCGCAGGAGGTGGAGCGTGATCTCGGCGTGGAGGTCGCCCTGCGGTGGGACACCGGGTACGACACGACGCTCCGGTCCTTCGTGAACGTCATCGCGACGCCGAAGGGCGGCACCCACGTATCCGGCTTCGAGCGATCCATCGTCAAGGTGGTCAACGACCAGCTGCGCGCGGCCAAGGTGCTCAGGGCGAGCGAGGACAACATCACCAAGGACGACGTGATGGAGGGGCTCACGGCCGTGGTGACCGTACGCCTGGCCGAGCCCCAGTTCGAGGGGCAGACGAAGGAGGTCCTGGGCACCCCGGCCGCCTCGCGGATCGTCGCGAACGTGGTGTCCAAGGAGCTCACGGCGTGGCTGAAGTCGCCGCCGCGGGGCGACAAGCAGTCCGCGAAGGCGCTGCTCGACAAGACGGCGAACGCCATGCGGGCGCGGGTGGCGGCGCGTGCGCACCGGGACACCCAGCGACGCAAGACGGCGCTCGAGTCGTCGGCCCTTCCCGCCAAGCTCGTGGACTGCCGCAGTGGCGACGTGGAGCGGACCGAGCTGTTCATCGTGGAGGGGGACAGTGCCCTCGGCACCGCGAAGACGGCTCGCAGTGCCGACTACCAGGCCCTCCTGCCCATCCGCGGCAAGATCCTGAACGTCCAGAAATCCTCCCTCGCCGACATGCTCAAGAACGCCGAGTGCGCGTCGATCATCCAGGTGATCGGCGCCGGGTCGGGGCGCACCTTCGACATCGCGCAGGCTCGCTACGGCAAGGTGATCCTGATGTCCGACGCCGACGTCGACGGCGCCCACATCCGGTGCCTGCTGCTGACCCTCATCCATCGGTATCTTCGCCCCCTTCTCGACGAAGGGCGCGTCTTCGCCGCCGTGCCTCCGCTGCACCGGGTCGAGATCGTCAACCCCGGCGCGAAGGCCAACGACGTCGTCTACACGTACTCCGACGCCGAGATGCATGCCGTGGTCAAGGACGCGGAGAAGCGCGGTCGCCGAGTGAAGGATCCGGTGCAGCGGTACAAGGGGCTGGGCGAGATGGACGCGGCTCAGCTGCGGGAGACGACGATGGACCCCGCGCACCGCACTCTGCGCCGGATGACCATGACGGACGCCGAGGATGCCGCGTGCGTGTTCGATCTCCTCATGGGCAGCGAGGTCGCTCCGCGCAAGGACTTCATCGTCGAGGGTGCTGCCTCGCTCGACCGGGACCGCATCGACGCCTGAGTGGCGCGCATGCGGATGCTGGCTACGCTTCCTTCATGTCACTCTCCCGCACGGCAGTACGCGAGCCGTTCCCGGCCGGCAACTTCTCCGACGTGCTCGCTGCCAACGAGCGCTACGCCGACCAGTACGCCAGCTCGGACCTGACCGGATGGGCGGCCAAGGGGTTGGCCGTCATCACCTGCATGGACTCGCGAATCGATCCGCTCAACGTGCTGGGGATGAAGCCGGGTGACGTCAAGATCCTCCGGAACGCGGGCGCGCGTGTCACCGAGGACGTCCTGCGCACCCTCGTGCTGGCGACCTACCTGCTCGGCGTCGAGCGTGTGCTGGTGATGCCGCACACGGAGTGCAAGATGGCCAGCGGAGAAGAGGATGAGGTGCACCAGCTCATCCTCGAGAAGTCCGGGGTAGACACCCGCAGCATCGAGATCCGAACCGTCACCGACCAGATCGACGCGCTCGTCACCGACGTCGTTCGTGTTCGCTCGTACCCGTTGCTACCCCCGAGCCTCGTTGTCGGGGGAGCCATCCTCGACGTCAAGACCGGCCGCATCCAGCCGATGGACGTCTGAGGAGTCACGCCGAGGGGGCGTTGACGTCCTCGCCTCGGGCGTGCGCGAGAAGGACCTCGCGCAGCGAGCGGACCGTGGGAGCCGCAGGCACCTCGACCTCGATCCATCCGTCGGCGGTCAGGCGCGTTCCGTAGACCCGGACGCGCACCTCGGGGTTCCCCTGTCGCTGCCCGTCGTGCAGGCTGAACCGCCACAGGTGGGCCGGGCAGGTCACGCAGCCCTCCTTCACGATCCCGCCGCTCAGCGAGGTCCCGTTGTGCGGGCATACGTCCGAGATCGCATGCGGCTCGCCGTCGATCTTTGTGAGCAGGATGGGCTGTCCGTCGAGCACGACCCGGTGCGGCTGCGCCTCGAGCAGGTCGTCGAGGTGCAGGACGCGGAAGACCTCCATGCCCGCTCAGCCGTTGGGGCGCAGCACGGATACGGGCACCCCACCGATGCCCCAGTCGTCCGTGCTCACCTCGTACAGCGCGACCCGGATGCGCTGGGGGTCGCCGCCGAGCGCCTCGGCGGTGGCGTCGGTCAGCCTCTTGATGAGGTCGTGCTTCTGCTCGGTCGTGCGGCCTTCCATCATCGTCACCTGGATGAACGGCATCGTGGTCCCTTCGTGTCAGCGGCAGGCCAGCTCGACGGTGCCGAGCCGGTCGAATCGGGCGACGACGGCGTCGCCGGGGGAGACGGCGATCGCCTCGGTGAGCGCGCCGGCCATGACGACCTGGCCCGCCTTGAGCCCCTGGCCCCGCTCAGCCATCCGACGCACCATCCAGGCCACGCTCGCGGCCGGGTGGCCCAGCACGGCAGCCCCCGTCGCCGTACCGAGCAGGACCCCGTTCTTCTCGAACGAGCATCCGACCAGGCGCAGGTCGAACCCGCGCGGGTCCGTGCCCTGCCCGCCGAACACGAAACCGGCGCAGGAGGAGTTGTCGGCGATGACGTCGCTGCCGGTGAACTTGTAGCCGGCGAAACGGGAGTCCAGCACGTCGATGGCCGGGAACACCATGGCGGTGGCAGCGAGGACGTGCGCGGCCAGGACATGCGGTCCGGCGAGGTCCTCGGCGAGCAGGAAGGCGATCTCCGGCTCGCAGCGAGGCTGGATGTAGTCGGAGCAGGTGAGGGTCTGGCCGGTGTCGAGCTGCATGTCGTCTGTGAGCCAGCCGTACAGGGGCTCCGACACGTTCATCTGCTTCTGCTTGGCGACGCTCGTCAGGCCGAGCTTGGCCCCGACGATGACCGCGCCCGCCTCCACGCGTGCCCGGACAACCGCATCCTGGACCTCGTACGCCGTCGCCGGGTCGAGGTCGGGGTAGTCGTTGGTCAGCGGGTGCGTCGCGGTGCGGGTGCGGGCGGCCTCGATGAGGGTCGCGGCGATCTGGTCCTTGGGCAGGCTCACTCTCCCGCCTCCTTCCCTGCGGATTCCTGCGCGGCGTGCTTGGCGGCGAGCTCGAGTGCGACGTCGATGATCATGTCCTCCTGACCGCCGACGACCTGGCGGCGGCCGAGCTCGAGGAGGATCTCGGACTGGGGCACGTTGTAGCGCTCGGCCGCGCGCTGGGAGTGCAGGAGGAAGGAGCCATAGACGCCGGCGTAGCCGAGGATGAGGCCGGCACGGTCGATGACCTGCTGGCGCGGCATGAGTGGGCGGACGACGTCCTCGGCCAGGTCCATCAGGGCTAGGGGGTCGACGCCGGTCTCGATGCCGTACTTGGTGGACACGGCGGCGAGGATCTCGGTCGGGCAGTTGCCCGCGCCCGCACCGAGGCCGGCGCTCGTGCCGTCGAGATTCTTCGCGCCCTCCTCGTATGCGGCGATCGAGTTGGCCACGGCCATGGACAGGTTGTTGTGGGCGTGCACACCGACCGGAACCTCCAACGCGGTCGTCAGGGCGTTGACGCGACGGCGCACGTCGTCGGTCGTCATGGCGCCGGCCGAGTCCGCGATGTAGATGGTGTCGGCTCCGTAGGACTGCATGAGCAGGGCCTGCTCGACGAGGCCCTCCGGGGAGTTCATGTGGGCCATCATGAGGAACCCGATGGCCTCCATGCCCAGGTCCTTGGCGACCTTGATGTGCTGCTCGGTGATGTCGGCCTCGGTGCAGTGAACGGCGATCCGGGCCACCGAGACACCGAGCTCGTTGACCTCCCGCAGATCGTCGGCCAGGCCGATGCCGGGCAGGAGGAGGCAGGCGATCTTCGCGTTCGTCGTCACGTCGCAGGCGCGGGCGATGAGCTCCTTCTCCGGGACCGCGGAGAACCCGTAGTTGAAGGAGGATCCGCCGAGACCGTCGCCGTGCGCGATCTCGATCACCTGCACGCCGGCGGCGTCGAGGCCCTTGACGATGCGCACGACGTCGTCGGCGTAGTACTGGTGACTGATGGCGTGCGACCCATCCCGCAGGGTCGAGTCGATCAGCCGGTAGTCGGTGGTCGCCGTTGTCATGCGTTCGCTCCCGTCGTGGTGCCGGCCTTGTGATGTGCGATCGCCTCGCCGACGCGCTGAGCGGCTGCGGTCATGATGTCCAGGTTCCCCGCATAGGGGGGCAGGTAGTCGCCGGCTCCTTCCACCTGCAGCAGGACGACCGCGCGGTGGGGGACGACGCCACCGGGGGTGGAGAACGGGCCCTCCTCGATCACCGGCGGGTTCTTGAGCCGGTAGCCGGGCACGTACTTCTGCACGTCCGCCTCCATGGCGAGGACGCTCTCGAGCACGGCGTCATGGTCGGTGCCCTCGGGCAGGGCCGCGAACACCGTGTTGCGCATCATGATCGGCGGTTCGGCCGGATTGAGGATGATGATCGCCTTGCTCGTGGTCGCGCCGCCGATCTCTCGAAGCGCCGTCGACGTGGTCTTGGTGAACTCGTCGATGTTCTGTCGCGTCCCGGGGCCCGCGCTCTTGCTCGCCACGGTCGACACCATCTCCGCGTACGGCAGGTCCGCGAGCGCCCGGCGCACCGCGTACACCATCGGCGTCGTCGCCTGCCCGCCGCATGTGACCATGTTGATGTTTGGCGCGTCGAGGTGCTCCGTCAGGTTCACCGCCGCGATCACCTTCGGCCCCCGGGCCGCAGGAGTCAGGTCGACGGCCGTGATGCCCGCCTCCTGGTACTGCTTGTAGTGGCGCACGTGCACGTACGCACTGGTCGCGTCGAACACCATGTCGATGTCGTCGGCGTGCTCGAGGATCCAGTCCGGACCTTCATGGGGTCCGTCGATGCCCAGGCGCTTCGCGCGGGCGAGCCCGTCCGAGGCCGGGTCGATCCCGACGAGCGCCACGAGCTCGAGCGGTGTGGGGGCGCTCCCAGAGGCGTCCGTGCCCTTCAGGAGCTTCATCATCAGGTCCGTGCCGATGTTGCCCGAACCCAGGATCGCGCACCGCATGACTAGCCCCTCGCCATCTTGATCGTGATCGGCCCCAGCCGATCGAAGTCGGCCCGGAAGACGTCTCCCGGCTCCACCGGAACCATGGCGTGCAGAGCCCCGGTCATGATCACGCTTCCGGCCGGCAGGATCACGCCCATGGGCGCCAGGGTGTTCGCCAGCCACGCCACGGCGGCGAGCGGATCACCGAGCGCGGCCGCGCCGGCGCCCGTCGCGACGACCTCGCCGTTCCTCGTGAACACCATGCCGAGCAGCCGCGGGTCGAAGCCGTCGATCGGGATCACGGTGCTCGACAGGGCGATGGCCCCGTTGCTGGCCAGGTCCGCGACCGTGTCGGCCAGCTTGATCTTCCAGTCCTTGATGCGCGAGTCGACGATCTCCAGCGCCGCGACCAGGCCGCCTGTCGCGGCCCGTGCCTGGGCAGGGGTGCAGTCGGGTCCGGTCAGGTCGCGATCGAGAATGACCGCGATCTCTGCCTCCATCCGCGGTGCGATGAACCGATCCACCGGCAGCTCGGCACCGTCCCGGTACACCGTGGAGGCGAACACGGGCCCGAAGTCGGGGGAGTCCACGCCGAGCAGCTGCTGCATCGGCAGAGAGGTCAGACCGAGCTTGTAGCCGACGATGCTCTCGCCATCGGCCACCAACCGCGACACCAGACGCTGCTGGATCGCATACCCGTCAGCCATCCCGAGGTCCGGCAGGGCGTCGGTGAAGGCAGCGATGGGAACCCTCGACCGGCGCGCCTCGTACAGCTGCGCCGCGAAGCCCTCGGCCTGATCGTCGGTCACGTTGGCGGTCATGCACCGTCCCTTCTCGTGGTGGAGTCCCGATACCCGAGTCGCCTGCTGATCGCCAAGCCGGCCTCCACGGTGGGGCGGGCGAAGCGCTTGAGGGAGTCGCCGGTCAGGCGCTGGATGGGGCCGGCGACGGATACGGCAGCCACCACCTCGCCGAGGCCGTTCCGGATGGGAGCGGCGATCGACGCAACGCCCAACTCGGCCTCGTTCACGTTCTCCGACCATCCCCGATGGCGCACGCCCTCCAGCTCCTGCCGCAGGCGGTCGATGTCGGTGATGGTGTGCGGCGTATGGGGCGAGAGCTCCCAGTCCGTCAGCAGCGGGTTGAGGCGGTAGGGAGGCAGGAAGGCGAGCAGGAGCTTGCCCGTGCTGGTGCAGTGGGCGTCGTTCCGGTGGCCCACCCGGCCGAACAGGCGCAGCGTCTGGGGGCTCTCCCGGCGCTCGACGTAGACGACCTCTCGTCCGTCGAGGACGGCGACCTGCACCGTCTCGCGCGTCGCGTTGCGAAGCTGGTCGAGAACGGGGGAGCAGGCCTCGTGCAGATCGGTATGCAGGGAGACCGATGCGCCGAGCTCGTACATCGCCAGTCCCAGACGGTAGGCGCCCGTGTCCGGGTCCTGCTCGAGGAGCTTCTCCTCCGCAAGGGTGTTGAGCAGTCGGTGGGCCGTGCTCTTCCCGATCCCCAGCCGACGGCTGAGCTCCGTGACGCCGATCTCGCGGCTGCCTCGGGAGAACTCCTTCAGCAGGCGGGCGGCGTTGCGCACGCTGGACAGGGTCGAGTGGTGACGTCGGGCGACCGGCGCCTCGGGATCGAGATCCGCATCCTCGGATGCCAGCTCATCTGTCACGGCCGTCCCTCCCGGAGAGTGGCCAGCAGGGTCCGTCGAACCTCCACGGGATCCGGATCCTCGAGACCGATGGCTTCGAGGGCGTCGCTGCCTCCTGCGATCTGCCGCGCGATCAGCAGGGCCGCCCGCGGCAGGGACGCCACGTCAGCACCGCGCAGCTCCGCGACGAGGTCGGCTGATCGGGGCGCGAGCTCCGCGATGGTGTCGAAGTCGCGCATGGCCGCCGCATGCGAGTGCGCCAGCCCGGTACCGGCGTGCATCGCGTGGTGCGGCGACAGGCCACCCCCGGGGGGCACGGACAGGTGGTAGACGACGGTGCGGATCCCCAGGACGTCTCGGACCCGAGCGGGCTGGGGTTCGTCGGACTCCTCGACGAGTCCCAGTGCGGGCAGGACGACGGGGTCGAAGAAGCGCAGACGCCACGACAGCCCGTCCAGCGCGTCGGCAAGCTCGACCTCCTGTCCAGCCGGGGGAGGCAGCGCCTCGCGGGTGGCAAGAACGTGCAGGCTGCGGGCGCCGACGGCCACCACCGTGAGGTCGTCGGCCTGCACGAGGGGGAGGCGGGATCGGTCGGCCGGGGGCAGCAGGGCGGCCGCGTCGAGGTAGGCCTGGTGGACGGCCCGCACGTAGTCGGCCATGGCGCGACGCATGGCATCCGGCGCTGCCGGAGCTGCGGCCGAGGGCGACGTCGACGGGTCGGGGCTCATCGATCGGGAGGCTAGCAGGGTCGTCCCGCATGATGGGACACCGTACTTCCATGCGGGACGCATCTGCCATAGCGTCGAAGCAACGCAGTGGCGCCGGTCACACGGTCAGCCGATCATCACCGTGAAGGAGAGCATCTATGGGGATCCTCCGGCTCGGGCACGTCGACATCACGGTGACGGACCTGGACCTGGCTACCGCCTACTACACCGAGGTCATCGGCCTGCAGGAGACGGAGCGCGACGAGGACTCCGTCTACCTCAAGTGCTGGGACGAGCCGGGCCATCACTCCCTGCGCCTGATCTACGGGCCTCGCGTCGGCTTCGACCAGATGTCCTTCCGCGTCGAGCGCGAGTCTGACCTCGACGACCTCGAGAACGCGGTGCAGCGGTGGGGCTATCCCGTACGGCGGGTGTCGAAGGGCGAGGCCGTGGGACAGGGCGAGTCCATCCGGTTCGAGACACCCTCCGGTCAGCAGATGGAACTCGTCCACGACATCGAGATGGTGGGCAGGGCCACGGCCCCGATCAACCCGGCGCCGTTCGTGGAGGGGCTGAAGGGGATCGCCCCGCCCCGGCTGGACCACATCCTGGTGACCGCCGAGGAGGTGGGTGACTCGGCACGGTTCTACATGGACGTGTTCGGCTTCCGCCTCACCGAGCAGCTCCTCGATGGCGCGGGCCACCAGCAGGCCGTCTGGATGGAGACCTCGCACAGCCCGCACGACCTGGCCATCGTGACCGGCAAGAACGGCGGGCTGCACCACTTCGCCTGGTGGCTCGACGACTGGGACCACGTGCGCCGCTCAGCGGACATCCTCGCCTACAACGGCATCCAGATCGACGTGGGTCCGACGCGGCACGGCATCACGAGGGGCAACACGATCTACTTCTTCGACCCGCTCGGAACGCGGAACGAGGTGTTCACCGGCGGGTACCGACCGGACCCGGACTTCCCGACGATCACGTGGACCGAGGACAACATCGGCCGCGCCGTCTTCTACTACGAGGGCGAGCTGAACCAGCGATTCATGTCGGTGCACACATGAGCATCCTGAGACTGTCGCACGTGGAGATCCGCGTCCCCGATCTCGAGTTGGCCACGGCGTACTACACCGAGGTCGTCGGCATGTACGAGACCGCGCGCGAGCCCGATCGCGTCTTCCTCAAGTGCTGGGACGAGCACCAGCACCACTCGCTCATCCTCCGGTTCGCGCCGACGTACGGCCTGGACCACATGGGCTGGAAGGTGGAGAGCCGGGAGGACCTGGACGAGTACGCGACGCGCCTGGCGGAGGTCGGCGTCGACATCGTCCGGCACGATGCCGAGGAGATCGGCCCGGGGCACGGTGAGGCGATCCGCTTCACGCTGCCGAGCGGGCACCTCATGGAGCTCGTCCATGGGATGGAGCAGGTGGGCAACCTGCTCCCCAACACCAACCCTCCGCCCAAGCCGCTGGGGCTGGTCGGCTTCGCCCCGCCGCGGCTTGACCACATCTTCCTCACCTGCGAGGACGTGAACCTCAACACGCGCTTCCTCGTCGACGTGCTCGGCTTCCACCTCACCGAGCAGGTCCTCGGTGACGATGGCTTCCAGGTGGCCACGTGGCTGGAGGTGTCCCACGCGAGCCACGACATCGCCCTCGTGACCGGGCAGGACCGTGGGCTCCACCACTTCGCCTGGTGGGTGGACGACTGGAACGAGATCCGGAACGTCGCCGACGTCCTTGCGTACCACGGCGTCCGCATCGAGACGAACCCGACGAGGCACGGCGCGACCCGTGGCCACTGCATCTACTTCTTCGACCCTGCCGGGAACCGGAACGAGGCGTTCACCGGTGGCTACTGGGTCGATCCCGACGAGCCGCCGGTCACGTGGACCGAGGCCGAGATGGGTCGGGCGATCTTCTACTACGACGGGGTCGTCAATCAGCGATTCCTCACGGTCCACAGCTGAGGGGAAGATCATGACCACGTCAGACGTGCGGGATGCACAGTCGTCCGCGTCCCTGCCGCGGACCGAGCGCAACGACGCCCCGGCCTACCTGCAGAAGTACCTCGACCGCGCCGGGCGCGGCGGCAAGCCGCACGAGGTCGTCGACCGCGGCGACGAGGACTCGACGCCGCTCTACCTGCGACGCTTCCGTGACCGGCGCAGCGGGGCCAACCCGCTCGAGGCGCCGGTGCCGGAGTGGGAGGGTCATGACCTGGGCGTGACCCAGGCACGTGCCCGGATCACGAAGACCAAGGAGATCGTTCCCGAGACCGCGGCGCAGGCCGGTCCGCAGACCGTCACGCAGGTGCACATCATCCGGCACGGGGAGACCCAGGGGTACTCGACGGAGAGCGGCCTGACGCCGCTGGGCAGCTGGCAGGCCCACCGCCGCGGCTTCGACATCAGCAAGGGGATCCGCGAGGGCGAGCGGGTCCGCATCGTGTGCGCCGACACCAACCGCGCCCGCCAGACCGCGGAGCAGATCCGCAAGGGCCTGCTCGACGGCCTGACGATGTGGGGAAGGTCCGCCGACATCTCGGATGTCGACGGCATGGCGGAGTTCCGGAACTTCCAGGTCTGGACCCCCGAGGGGCTGCGCGACGTCACCGGCGCGTTCCGCCTGTACCAGAAGGAGATGGAGAAGTACGAGCGCGTCGCCCGCGGCGACCGGCCCCTGTGGCTGGTCGAGGTCGACCGGTTCTGGCGCACCCAGCAGGGTGGCGGAGACCCCATCACCTACTGGACGCAGATCCCGATGCTCTGCTTCGAACCGCCGTCCGCGACCGTCCGCCGGTTCTGGGCCGGCATCCTGCGCATCCAGGCGGAGACCCAGGGCGAGCGCATCATCGTGGCCACGCATTCCGGCCCGATCCGTGTCTTCGCCATGGCCGCCCATGGCTACGACCCGGGGGAGCCGTACAACACGGAGGAGGTCATCGTGAAGCTGCTCGACGGCGACGCGGGCGCCTTCCTCGCCTACCGCAATCGGGTCTCCGAGGTGCAGGTACCCCGGCTGGAGCAGCTTCCCGACTGGTGGGAGGGGCTCAGCGGCCGTGCCCTGCCCACATCACTTCGTACCGACACCCCACAGGAGGCAACGCAGTGACGACGTCCATCATGTGGTTCGAGAGCTACTGGGAGGGCATGAAGCCCGAGGTCGGTGGCAAGGCTTCGAGCCTCGGCGAGATGACGGGGGCAGGCCTGCCCGTGCCCCCCGGGTTCGCGCTGACGACCGAGTCCTACCGGAAGTCGCGCGACGCGGTGAACCTCGACGCGACGCTCGTCCGGCTGCTGCACGGCCTGGACGTGGACGACATGGCCATGGTGTCCGACCGGTGCTCGCGCATCCGGTCGCACATCGAGACGATGGCGATGGACCCTGACGTGGAACAGCGGCTGAGGTACGCCTACGCCGAGCTGGGGCGTCGCTGCGGCGTCGAGGACGTCCCGGTCGCGGTCCGGTCGTCGGCGACGAGCGAGGACTCCCCGGACGCCTCCTTCGCGGGTGAGCACGACACGTACCTGTGGGTTCGCGGCGCGGACAACGTCGTGGATGCCGTCCGGCGGTGCTGGGCATCGCTGTTCACCGATCGCGCCACCTGCTACCGCGTTGAGATGGGCTACGACCATCGATCCGTGGAGATGAGCGTCGTGGTCCAGAAGATGGTGCGCCCCATCGCGGCGGGGGTGGCCTTCACGTTGAACCCGTCGGACGGTGACCGCTCCACTGTCGCGATCGACTCCGCGTGGGGATTCGGCGAGGGCGTCGTATCGGGCGAGGTGACGCCGGACAACTTCCTGGTGGACAAGGTGCTCTACGAGATCAGCCGCCGGAAGGTCGCCACCAAGGAGGTCGAGTTCCGGCTCAGCGACGAGGGCCACGTCGAGAAGGTCCCGCTGGAGGGGGAGAGAGCGTCCGAATCCAGCCTCACGGACCCGCAGCTCAAGGCCATCGCCCGGCTCGCGCGCACGGCGGAGAAGCACTACGGGTGCCCGCAGGACATCGAGTGGGCCGTCGACATGGATCTCCCCGACGGCGAGAACGTCGTCCTCCTCCAATCGCGCCCCGAGACCGTCTGGAGCAAGAAGGCCGCAGCCGAGGCGGCGGCCAAGGCGACAGCAGCCGGGAGCGGCGACATGATGGCGAGCATCGTGTCCACTCTCATGAATCCCCTGCACAGCCGGAACAAGTAGTCGCACAATTCACCCCACCCGCACCAGCCCAACCAAGGGAGTTCGCATGGCCGATCGGTTCCCCAGTCCTTTCGAGATCGAGACGCCCGAGGGCGCCGAAGGCTGGCAAGACATGTACGTGTACTCCTCGCTCTTCAGTGAGGGGCGGCGCGAGTTCGACGACAACACCTTCTGGTTCCAGGACGGCGTCCACTGGCCCAAGGTCCTGACTCCGTGGGACGCGACCTTCTTCGAGTTCGGCATCGCCTCCCTCTCGCAGTACAACACCCGTCACCTCCAGGTCCCGCCGGCCAACGGGATCGCGTTCCGCATCCTCAACGGCTACGGCTACCTGACCCCGATCGGGGCCGATCCGGCGACCATCGAGGAGCGCGTTGCCAACTTCATGGATCGTGCCGGGTTCTACTTCATGAACTGGAACGACCTGTACGACAAGTGGATGCTGAAGATGCGCGACCTGGTCGCTGAGCTCGAGGCAGTGTCCTTCGACGCGCTTCCCGACATCGAGGACGCGGACGAGGTCGTCAAGTCCGGTGCCGGTGTCGGCTCGGGCTACCGGATCCAGGAGAGCTACCGCAACCTCCTCAACCTCGGTCTCAAGCTGTGGAACTACCACTTCGAGTTCCTCAACCTCGGCTATGCCGCGTACCTGGACTTCTTCGGGTTCTGCAAGGAGGCCTTCCCGAGCATCCCCGACCTGGCCATCGCCAAGATGGTCGCCGGAGTCGAGGTCGATCTCTTCCGGCCGGACGAGGAGCTGAAGCGGCTCGCCCGCATGGCGAACGACACCGGGGTGGGCGACGCCTTCGCCGGGGGCGATGTCGAGGCCACCTGCCAGATCCTGAAGTCGACCCCGCAGGGCGAGGCGTGGATCGCCTCGTTCCAGGAGTCCGCGGAGCCGTGGTTCAACTTCTCCACGGGGTCCGGGTTCTACCACTCGGACAAGATCTGGATCGAGAACGTCGAGGTCCCGTTCGGCTTCATCGACAACTACATCCGGCTGCTGCGCGAGGGCGAGGACCTGGCCCGTCCGATGGACGCCATCCGGGCCGAGCGCGACCGGATCGTCAGCGAGTACAGCGAGCTGCTGCTGACCGACGAGGACCGCGAGGCCTTCCAGGGCAAGCTCGGCCTGGCGCGGGTGGTCTTCCCATACGTGGAGAACCACAATTTCTACGTCGAGCACTGGAGCCACTCGGTGATCTGGCGCAAGATGCGCCAGCTGGGGGAGCTGTTCGTCAAGGAGGGCTTCTTCTCCGACGCGAACGACATCTTCTACCTCAAGCGCACCGAGGTCGAGGACGCACTGTGGGACTACTACGTCTCCTGGGCGACCCCGGAGCAGGCTGCCGGTCCCGGCTTCTGGCCGCCGATCGTGCAGAAGCGCCGGGATATCTGCGCCGCGCTGTCGAAGGTCAAGCCCACGCCGGCGCTGGGCGTCCCGCCGGAGGTCATCACGGAACCCTTCACGGTCATGCTGTGGGGCATCACGTCGGAGAGCACCAAGGCATGGCTCGGCGGTGGCGCGGGCGAGGAAGGCGTTCTCACCGGCATGGCCGCGTCACCGGGCGTCGTCGAGGGGTTGGCGCGAGTGATCTTCTCGCCTGACCAGATCGGCGAGATCCAGCAGGACGAGATCCTCGTGGCCCCGTTGACGGCACCGTCCTGGGCGCCGATCTTCGGCAAGATCCAGGCCACGGTCACCGACACCGGCGGGATGATGAGCCACGCCGCCATCGTGTGCCGCGAGTACGGGCTCCCCGCCGTCACGGGTACCGGCTTCGCCACGGCGACGATCAAGACGGGCGACCGCATCCGGGTGGATGGGTCCAACGGCAAGGTCACGGTGATCAGCTAGGGCCTATCCGGTGGTCCCGGCCGCACCGGGACGTTCGTCACAACTTCATACCCAGGTTCCGTCGGGCGGGACAGCGATGTTGCCCGCCCGACGGAACCGAGGGAACGTAGCCACACCCTCTGCACGCCTGAAAGGACGCTCGAATGCTCACGGTCGAACAGAACGAGGAACTGACCCAGGTCGGCCCCGGCACGCCGATGGGCGAGCTGCTGCGGCGCTACTGGTACCCCATCGCCTTCGAGCAGGACTTCGACGCGGTGTCCACGAAGACCGTGCGGCTCCTCTCCGAGAACTGGACCCTGTTCAAGACGCCCAAGAGCGGCCGGTACGGCATCGTCCTCGAGACGTGTCCGCACCGCAGCGCGTCCCTGACCTACGGCGTGGTCCACGAAGACGGCATCCGCTGTGGGTACCACGGCTGGAAGTGGGACTTCGACGGCAACTGCGTCGAGCAGCCGGCCGAGGCCGACAACCAGAACTTCCGTGATCGGGTCAAGCAGAAGGCCGGCAAGGCGCAGACCATGGGCGGCATGGTGTGGGTCTACGTCGGGCCAGACCCGGCGCCTGAGCTTCCCCGCTTCGACGTCTTCGTCGAGGACGGCGTCCGCGACGTCGGGCACTCGACGCTCCCCTGCAACTGGCTGCAGATCATGGAGAACTCCGTCGACCCGCACCACGTCGAGTGGCTGCACGGCTACTACTTCGAGTTCCTCGGCCAGACCGAGGGCTTCGACGCCCCGAAGGCGTTCCAGAAGAAACACCTGAAGACCGGCTTCGAGGAGATGGAGTGGGGCATCCTCAAGCGGCGCGTGCTCGAGGGTGGCACCGAGGAGAACGACGACTGGAAGGTCGGGCACCCTCTGGTGTTCCCCTTCTACATGCGCGTCGGTGGCGCCGGGATCGACCAGATGCAGATCCGGGTGCCGATCGACGACACGACCACCTGGAAGCTCTTCTACTCGCTGCACCATCCTGAGGCCGGCGAGTGGGAGCCGCAGGACCGTCCCGTCGTCTACGAGTACCTCTGGCGCGACGAGACCGGCCGCTTCATCACCGACTACATCGAGGGCCAGGACATCATGGCCTGGGTCTCGCAGGGCCCCGTCACCGATCGCACGCAGGAGCATCTCGGGCGTTCGGATGCCGGTGTCGCCATGCTGCGGAAGATGTTCAAGGAGAACATCAAGAAGGTGCAGGACGGCCAGGATCCGATCGGCACCATCCGCGAGCCGCATGACATCGTCCGGCTGCCATGCGAGCGGGACAAGTTCGGTGCCGAGCGGGAGTTCGCCGCAGCCTTCATCACCATGGGCTCCATGCGCTACAGCCCGATCAAGCAGAGGCTGCTGGACCTGCACGAGAATGCCTGGGCCAACCGCGCCAAGGCCTCGACTGGTGCATGATCGAGTCGTGCTCCCTCCTGATCCCCATCGCCTGCCTCCGCGAGAGGCGTGGTTCGCCCGCGACGCCGAGCGGCACCTGCTCGATCGCCCGCGGTTCTGCCCGATGTGCGGGGAGGGCCTGGACGCCGACGGTGGGATCAGCACGGAGTACTGGGCAGCCGACGCGAGGTACTTCATGACCTGGTGCGGGGGTTGCGGCTGGTTCGGCGAGGTCGTCCGGTTCGACATGGTGACCATCACGGAAGTGGAGCACTGACACGCATGGTCGCCGTCTCATGACCGCCCTGATCTTCGACTTCGGCGGCCCGGTCCTGCTGACCCCGTTCGAGCTGCGGTACGTCGGCGAGCGCGATCTCGGGCTCCCGCCGGGCACCTTCGGCTGGACGGGCCCCTTCGCGCCGGAGCAGGACGCGCCCTGGCAGGACTTCCAGTCGGGGGGGATGAACGAGCGCGAGTACTGGGCGCTGCGGGCTCGGGAGTTCGCCGACCTGACCGGCGAGGAAGCCACCATGAAGGCCCTGTGCGCGCACCTCTACTCGGGCTCGGAGGAGGAGCTGGTCCGTCCGGGGGCGAGGGCGCTGATGCGGGACGCGAAGGCTGCGGGCATCCCGGTGGGCGCGCTGACGAACGACCTCACGTCCTTCCACGACGACGAGTGGCTGGGGCGGATGTCGATCCTCCGCGAGTTCGAGGTGCTCGTCGACGGGCGCACGGAGGGCGTGTACAAGCCCGACCCGGCCATGTACCGGATCATCCTCGAACGGATGGACATCCCCGCCGAGGGCACGGTGTTCCTCGACGACCAGCCCGTCAACCTGGCCGGCGCGGAGGCTGTCGGGATGACTCCGGTGCACCTGGACCCCGTCGATCCGGAGCCAGGGTTTAGGTTGTGTCGCGAACTGTTAGGACTTCCACAGGAGTAGCCCATGCGCGTCGCCGTCGTCGGTTCCGGTCCCTCAGGCGTGTACGCGGCGGACGCGCTCGTCTCCCAGGACGACGTGCCCGTCGAGGTCGACATCATCGACCGCCTCCCGGTGCCGTTCGGGCTTGTGCGGTACGGCGTCGCCCCCGATCACCTGAGCATCCGGTCGGTGCGCGACACCCTCGACAAGGTGCTGGACAAGCCGGGCGTGCGCTTCCTCGGCAACGTCACCGTGGGCGAGGACGTCTCGATGGCGGAGCTCCACGAGTGCTACGACGCCATCGTGCTGACCTACGGAGCGTCGCGTGACCGCCGGCTGGGGATCCCGGGTGAGGACCTCGACGGCAGCGTCGCCGCGACGGACTTCGTCGCCTGGTACTGCGGGCATCCGGATGCGGACAGGGCCACGTTCGAGCGGCTCGTTCCGACGGCCACGAGCGCGGTCGTCGTGGGCGTGGGGAACGTCGCCGTGGACGTCACGCGCGTCCTGGCGAAGACGGTCGGAGAGCTGGACCACACCGACATGCCGCAGCACGTGTTCGACACCCTCGCGCAGTCGCAGGTGACCGATGTCTACCTGCTCGGTCGTCGCGGACCTGCGCAGGCGGCGTTCACGACCAAGGAGCTCAAGGAGCTCGGTGAACTCGTGGATGCCGAGGTCATCGTGCGTCCCGAGGACGTCGAGCTCGACGAGGCGAGCGCTGCCGTGGCCGCGTCGGAACGAGCCGTCGGCCGCAACGTCGATGTCATCCGCGAGTGGTCACTGCGCGCACCCGAGGGCAAGCGCCGCCGCATCCACGTCCGATTCCTGTCGCGTCCCGTCGAGATGCTCGGCGACGACCGGGTGCGAAGCGTGGTCGTCGAGCGCACCCGCCTGACGCCGGAGGGCAAGGCCGAGGGCACCGGTGAGATGGAGGAGATTGCGGCCGACCTCGTCGTGCGCTCGGTCGGCTACCGCGGAACCGCGCTCGGCGACGTCCCCTTCGACAGCGACCGCAACGTCATCCCACACACGGCCGGTCGCGTCGAGCGCGACGGGGTGGTCGTGCCCGGCGAGTACGTGGCCGGCTGGATCAAGAGGGGCCCGACCGGGATCATCGGCACGAACAAGAAGGACGCTGTCCAGACGGTCGCGTCGCTCCTGGAGGACGCCGCCGCAGGGCGCCTGCCCCAACCGGGCAGGCCCGGCGGGATCGACGGCGTCCTGGATGAGCATGGGGTCCGCGCGGTGACCACCGCCGGCTGGAGGGCCATCGACGCTGCCGAGCGCAGTCTCGGGGCCACTCGGGGCCGGGACCGCACGACGATCCACGACCGCGACGACCTGCTCGCCGCCGGCGGGGTCTAGCCGGACCAGGGGCGACCCGGAGACAGCTCCGCGCAGGTCCATCGGTGGCCGGCAACGAGCTCGCCGGTGCAGGACTCGCGTCGCGCTGCGGGCAGATCGATGCGTCGCAGAAGTGCACGCCAGGTTCGACCGTCTCGATGCCGTACCTCGCCGACGATGGAATCCGCATCGCCGCTCAGCTCGACCCCCGGCGACAGCGGGACGGCCTTGTCGCCCACCACCCGCAGGACGTCAAGGTCCTCCACATCCTCGATGCCGTAGTCGGTGCGCACCTCGATGGCGGCCACCTGGAAGGGAGGGGGCAGGGCGGTACGGCCACGGTACGAGTCCAGCAGGATCTGTCCCCGAGACGAACGTTCGATGACCAGCTCCGCCTCGGCCGGCCCGAGGCGCCCGTGCACGGCCGCGGTCGGCAGGCTCAGCATGACCGGGGCGAACCGGTGCCCGCCGATGTGGCTGCACTCCCACAGCCGATCCCGTTCAGCAGCCTCGGCTCGGGACTCGAGCAGAGTCGCGAGCAGCGGCCGTCCGGCCGTCGCACAGCACTGGTCGCGAGTCCCGTTGGTGCAGACGAAGTGAACCGGTGAACGCTCGACCCGCCCAAGGGCCGGAAGCGCGCCTTCGGCGATCGCACGCAGGTCCCAGGACATGAGCTCGCGGAGGTCCGCCACGACGCCGTGACGCAGCAGGGCCCCACCCGGCGCGCTGCGGGCCACCCACACATGCCTCTCAGGACCGACCGTGCGTTCCGGACGGTCGGGATGGCGGGCCAGGATCACCTTCACCCCGGTGCCGTCCGCGGCGGACAGGTGGGCCGCAAGAGCCTCCGGAAGACGGCTCTCGGTGACCGCCTTGCGGCCCCACGGGCCCGGCTGCTCGACGACGATCCAGGAGCTGGCCAGCGGAGCGGTGCCGGCCAAGGGCTCGCCGACCTGCCGGGAGTCCTGGGAGCAGGTCGTCACAGCGTTCCTCCGATCCCGCCGATGGGAGCCGGCGACGGTGTGCCCGTGCCGTCACGGCGCGGGTCTGGGGCAGGCAGGGGGACGGGGACTCCGGAGACGGTGGCAGCTCGAGCCGGACCGCGGCCGACCCATGCCAGGAGCAGCCGGTCCTCGCCCGTACGGAACCGATGGCACCGGACCCCGGCGGTGGCACGTCCCTTGCCGGGGTACTCCGAGAACGGCGTCACCTTCAGGGTTCCGGCCTCGGTGCCGGGGAGGGCCGCCCCGGAGCCGGCCACCGTGACGACCAAGCACTCGTCGCTCGGGGTGACCGCGGTGAAGGACACGACCTCGGCACCGGGGGCGACCTTGATGCCCGCCATGCCGCCAGCACTGCGGCCCTGCGGACGGACGGTCGATGCCGGGATGCGCAGGAGCTGGGCGTCCGAGGTGACGAAGACCAGCTCGGCCGCCTCGGCATCGGCCTCCGGCAGCCGGATCGCACCGACGACGCGATCGCCCGGGTCGAGGCGGATGACCTCCCATGAGTCCTTGTTCTGCGGAGCGTCGGGGACCACCCGCTTGACCACGCCCGATGCCGTCGCCAGCGCCAGCCCGGCCGAGTCGTCGATTGTGGTCAGGCACAGCGGCTGCTCACCGCCGGGCAAGTCGGCGAACGCGCCCAGCGGCGCCCCGGCGGAGAGCGCGGGCACTCCGGACACCGTCGGCATGGACGGCAGGTCGATCGCCCGGAGGCGGAGCACCCGACCGGCGCTGGTCACCAGTCCGAACTCGCCCCGCGACGTCGCCGGAACGGCACTGACGATGACGTCGTGCGTGGCCCGTTGGTCGTGGGCGGCGTCCCCCGGAGGGAGGGTGTCCGGGGTGCGGGCCAGCAGGCCGGTGCTCGACAGGAGGACGACGCATGGCTCGTCGTGCACCTCGAGTGGCACCGAGGCCGTCACGGGCGCCGACGACGCTTCCATGAGGAGCGTCCGCCGCGGTGTCGCATGCGCCTGCGCGACGCTGGCGATCTCGTCGGAGACCGTGGCGCGGAGGACGTTGTCGTCCTCGAGGATCTCCGTGAGTGCGGCGATCTCGCGCCGAAGGTCGTCGCCCTCCTTCTCGAGCTCGAGCCGCGAGAACTTCGTGAGGCGCCGCAGGGGCATCTCGAGGATGTAGGACGCCTGCACGTCCGTGAGGTCGAACACGGCCATCAGCCGCTCCTTGGCCGACGCGGCGTCGTCCGACTCCCGGATCAGCTGGATGACCTCGTCGATGTCGAGGATCGCGACGAGCAGCCCCTCGACGAGGTGGAGTCGCGCCTCCGCCTTCGACCGCCGGAACGCGCTGCGGCGCCGGACGACCTCGAGCCGGTGGTCGAGCCACACGCGCAGCATCGTCAGCAGGCCCAGGGTCTGCGGCTGGCCGTCCACGAGCGCCACCGCGTTGATGTTGACGGTGTCCTCCATCGGCGTCAGCTTGAACAGGTGCTCCAGGACGGCCTCGGGGTGGAATCCGTTCTTCACCTCGATGACGAGGTTGAGGCCGCTGTCTCCGTCCGTGAGATCGACGACGTCCGAGATGCCCTGCAGCCGCTTGGCCAGCACCGCGTCCTTGATGCGGTCGATGATGCGCTCGGGTCCGACGTTGTAGGGCAGCTCGGTCACGACGATGCCGCGTCGCCGTGGCGTGATCTGCTCCACCCGGGTGCGTGCCCGGACTCGGAAGCTGCCCCGGCCAGTGGCGTACGCATCACGCACGCCGTCGAGTCCGATGATGACCCCGCCGCCGGGGAAGTCCGGACCGGGGATGAGGGTCATGATCTCGGCGAGGGTTGCGTCCGGGTTGGCGAGCAGGTGCCGAGCCCCGTTGAGCACCTCGCCGACGTTGTGCGGCGCCAGGGTCGTCGCCATGCCGACGGCGATGCCCGAGGCCCCGTTGACGAGGAGGTTGGGGATGGCCGCGGGCAGGACCGTCGGCTCGGTCTCGCGACCGTCGTAGTTCGCGCCGAAGTCGACGACGTCCTCGTCCAGGCCCGCCGTCATGTCCATCGCGGGACCGGCGAGGCGAGCCTCCGTGTAGCGCATGGCCGCCGGACCGTCGTCGAGCGAGCCGAAGTTGCCGTGGCCGTCGACCATGGGCAGCCTCAGCGTGAACGGCTGCGCCATGCGGACGAGGGCGTCGTAGATCGCGGAGTCTCCGTGCGGGTGCAGGCGGCCCATCACCTCGCCGACGACGCGGGCGCTCTTGACGTGCCCACGGTCCGGGCGGAGGCCCATCTGGGCCATCTGGAACAGGATGCGGCGCTGGACGGGCTTGAGGCCGTCGCGGGCGTCCGGCAGGGCTCGCGAGTAGATGACGGAGTAGGCGTACTCGAGGAAGGACCCGCGCATCTCCTCGGACACGTCGATGTCGACGATGCGCCCGTGCGCGGGTGGATCCGTCTTCCGGGTCGTGCGGCGTGCCATGGGGTCCTCTCACAGCGGTCCGGGCGTGCCCCGGCTGTCCGTCAGATTCTCGCGGGTCAGCGCACCAGGGGGC
Organism: Actinomycetes bacterium; assembly: GCA_024641635.1. Classification (GTDB taxonomy): domain Bacteria; phylum Actinomycetota; class Actinomycetes; order S36-B12; family S36-B12; genus UBA10649. Next base: position 63,185 of record JAHECS010000013.1, read on the forward strand.
TGGCTCCGACACGGCCGACTGCCGCAGCAGCCAGGCGCTGACCGTGCGCGACCGACTCGGCAAGGGGGTGACCGGCGAGCCACGAGGGCAGGAAGCCCGCCGTGAAGGCGTCTCCGGCGCCCGTGGTGTCAATGACGTCCTGGGGGAGGGCCGGCGCGTCCACCACGCCATCCGGGCCGCTGGCGAGGGCCCCTCGGGCGCCCACCTTGACGACGGCGGTGGCCACGCTGTCGGCGAGGGCGGCGAGGGCCTGGTGCGCATCGTCGAAGCCGGTCAGTGCGGTCGCCTCGGCCTCGTTCGCCAGGACGAGGTCGAACTGGGGGAGCAGCTCCCGCATCAGGGGGAGCTGGGCCCGGATCGGGGCGGCGGAGGCGGGGTCCAGGCTGCGCGTCGCTCCTGCTCCGATGGCCGTCTCGAGTGCGGCCAGTCCGACGTGCCTGGTGGCCGGGTTGAGGAAGGTGTAGCCCGAGATGTGCACGTGTGAGCCGGCCGGTATGAGCGCTGCCAGGTCGGCCGCGGCAAGGTCGGCGTTCGCACCTGAATCGGGGAACATCGTCCGCTCCCGCCGGCGATCCACGACGACGACGCAGGTCCCGGTCGGAAGCTCGCTCTCCTGCAGCCGGACGTCGACGCCGAGGTCGGCCAGCTGCCGCCGGATCGATCGCCCGAAGGCATCGCCCCCCACGCAGCCGATCACCGTCACGGCCTGGCCATCGGTCGCCATCCATGCAGCGGTGTTGGCTGCGACCCCGCCGGGCTGCAGGCTGACGTGCGCCGGCGTGTCGCTCGCGTAGGCGATGTCCGTGTCGATCATCGCGGTGACGTCCATCATGACGTCGCCGACGAGGATGCACTGGACGCTCATCGCCCACGCACGCTAGTGCGCCGCCGAGGTGGCCGCCACGGCGATCCGGGCGGCGAGCTCCGCGTTGCGGACGATGATCTGCTCGTTGACGATCAGGCTGGCACCGTGGCTGGCGCGATGGAAGTGATCGAGCAGGAACGGCGTGACACCCTTCCCCGTCACGTTCCGCGCCGCGGCCAGGCGCAGCCCCTCCTCCAGCACGCGGTCGTGGACGTCCGGATCGAGCTGCTCGCTGGTAGGCAGCGGGTTGGCCACCACCAGGGCGGAAAGGATGCGCAGCGCCTCGCGCGCCTGCATGATGTCGGCGACCTCCTCGGCCGTCTCGACGGACCAGTCCACCGCGTATCCCGAGTCGGTCAGGTAGAAGCCGGGGAACTGATGCGTGCCCACAGCCAGCACCCCGACGTTCAGTGTCTCCAGCCGCTCGAGGGTCGCGCCCACGTCGAGGATCGACTTCACCCCCGAGCAGACAACGGTCACCGGAGTGACGGACAGCGCCGTGAGATCCGCCGACTCGTCCCAGCTGTCCCGGGCCTGCCGATGGACGCCGCCAAGCCCGCCGGTGGCGAACACCGAGATGCCCACACGGTGCGCAAGGTGGCTCGTGGCAGCGACCGTCGTCGCGCCACTGCCTCGTCGGCTCAGGAGGGTGGCGAGATCCCGGCTGCTCACCTTGACCACGTCGCTCCTGTTGGCCACCTGGTCGAGAGCCGCCTCGTCCAGGCCGATGTGGACACGCCCATCGAGGATCGCGATGGTGGCCGGAACCGCACCCCGAGAACGGACGATGTCCTCGACCTCGGTGGCGACCCTCAGGTTCTCCGGTCGAGGCAGGCCGTGGCTGATGATCGTCGACTCGAGGGCCACGACTGCGAGGCCGTCGCTGAGCGCGTCCGCGACGTCCTCAGCGACGACGAAGAGGTCCGGGTCGAGGCTGGAGAGCATGCCGCTGGAAGCCTCTCTGGTGGGGGACGTCACGTCTCGACCCTACCTTCGGCCACGGTCCGCCCGCAGCGGCCGGGGTCGCCAGCACGGAGCCGTGGGGGCCAGAATGGCGGCGTGGAGCGGCCCGCATACCCCCTCGAGTGGGAGGCGGACGTGCTGCTCCGGGATGGGCACCCCGTCCACCTGCGGCCGATCACCCCTGACGACGGTGAGGCGCTCCGGGAGTTCCACGGGCGGCTGTCCGCCCAGACGGTGTACTTCCGATTCTTCTCCACGAAGCCACGCCTCACCGACGCCGACGTCGAGTACTTCACTCGCGTCGACCACCGCAGTCGGGTGGCCCTGATCGCCCTCGAGCGCGATTCCATCGTCGGGGTGGGGCGCTTCGACGCGATCGGCGACGGCACCGCCGAGGTGGCATTCATCATCCGCGACGACATGCAGGGTCGCGGGCTGGGCTCGGTGTTCCTCGAGCACCTTGCCGCAGCCGCCCGCGAGGTCGGGGTGCGGAGGTTCCTCGCGGAGGTCCTGCCGGAGAACTCGCGGATGCTCGCCACGTTCCGTGAGGCGGGCTACGAGGTCCAGCAGCGCCGCGAGGAGGACGTGGTGGCCGTGGGCTTCGACATCGAGCCCACCGCCGCGAGCGTGTCGGTCATGGAGGCACGTGAGCACCGGTCCGAGGCCCGCTCCATGGAGCGCATGCTCAGCCCGGAGTGCGTCGCCGTCGTAGGGGCCTCGCGGACGTCCGGTGGCCTCGGGCATGCCGTTCTGACGCACCTGGCCGACGGCGGCTTCACCGGCCAGCTCATCGCCGTCCATCCCGAGGTGGACGAGATCGCTGGGGTGCCCTGCGTCCGGAGCCTGGCGGCCGCTCAACGGCCCATCGACCTCGCGGTGGTCGTGGTGCCTGCCGCGCAGGTCCCTGCGGTGCTCCAGGATGCCGCCGCCGCGGGCGTCCACGGGCTCGTCGTCGTCTCGGGTGGCTTCGGGGACAGCGGCCCCCAGGGCCTGGATCTCCAGCGCGAGCTCGTTGCGACCGTCAACCGCACGGGGATGCGACTGGTCGGGCCCAATGCCTTGGGGATCCTCAACACCGACCCTGCGGTCCGGCTCAACGCCTCCCTCGTCCCGCGGATGCCCGCGATCGGGAGTGCCGGCTTCTTCTGCCAGTCGGGAGCGCTCGGCAGCTCGATCCTGGACCGCTTCGCTGCCAAGGGGCTTGGAGTGTCCAGTGTCGTCTCGGCCGGGAACCGAGCGGACGTGTCCGGCAACGACCTGCTGCAGTTCTGGGAGGAGGATCCCCGGACCGAGGTCGTCCTGCTGCACCTGGAGACCATCGGGAACGCACGCAAGTTCGCCCGCCTCGTGCACCGCCTCGCGAAGACGAAGCCCGTCGTCATGGTCCGGGCCGGCGGTGCGGGCCTGCGCCACCCCCTCGGACACGCGGTGGTGAGCAGCTCGCTCGGTCAGCACGCCGTCGACCAGATCCTCGCCGACTGCGGCCTCGTGGTCGTCGAGGGAGTGGACCGGATGATCGACGTGGCCCGGGTCGTCGTGGGGCAGCCGCTTCCTGCCAGCCCCGGGGTGGCGATCGTCAGCAACAGTGACGCACTCTCCGCACTGGCGGCCAACGCCCTCGTCGCGCATGGCCTGGAGCTGGTCGAGCCACTGGTGGCCTTCGCGCGCGAGGAGTCGCCGACGGCCTACACGGAGGCCATTCGCATGCGGGAGCACGACCCGTCGGTGGGCGCCGTGCTGGCCATCTACGTCCCACCGATCGAGGAGCCGGCCGAGGAGGCGATCCGGCGGACCCTGCGGTCGTGCGCCGACTGCGGCGAGGACCGGCATGCACCCGTGGTGGCAGTGATGGCTGCCCGACCGGGCGGCGAGGAGCCCGGCGGGCTGCCCGTGTTCGCCGACGTCGAGGATGCGGTCCGCGCACTTGCCGACGCGCACGCGATCTCGGTGTGGCGTGCTGCCGACGCGCGCAGGTCATCAGCGACGGACGAGCCCTGGTCCGGTGACCTCGTGGAGGTCCCGGCCGGCCCCGGCGTGCTGACCGCTGATGACGCGGCCCACATCGTCACCCGCGCCGGGGCGACCCGGATCGTGTGCGACCTGGATGCGTCGGGGGTCGTCGGATGCGACATCCGGCTCGTCGACGACCCGCTCTTCGGCGCCGTGGTGACCGTGGCCGTCGACGACGAGGTGGCCGACCTGCTCGGGGATCGCGAGCATCGGCTGGCTCCGGTCACGTGCGCCGGGGCCCTGGACATGATCTCGTCTCTTCGCGCCTCGGCCCTCCTGACGAGGGGGAGCGACCATGCCGACTCCGTGCTCGAGGGACTGGCCCGCGCGATCAGCGACGTGAGCCACCTGCACCAGCGCGCCCCCGGGGTGCGCGAGGCGACGCTGCGACACGCGACGAGGCGCGCGAGCGGCGATGTCACGGTGGGGGAGATCACCGTGGTCGTCGGGCAGACCGCCGCAGCCGCCGACCCGACGGCTCGCCGCCTGTGAGCGCAGAGGCAACGACCCTGAGCCCGGTCGTCAGGCGGGTGCTCCTGGGCGTGTCGCTGTCGGCCATCGGCAACGGCCTGACCCTGCCGTTGCTGGTCGTGTACCTGGGGCAGGTCCGCGGCCTGGGCACCTCGGTAGCGGGGTTCGTCGTGGCCTACATGGCCATCATGATGCTCGTCCTGATGCCGGTTGTGGGCATCGCGGTGGACCGCTTCGGGCCACGCCCGGCGCTCATCGGCGGCCTCCTCGTGCAAGGCGGGGGCGTCGCCCTGCTGACGCAGGTGGAGTCGACCGCGTCGGCCTTCGCCGTCGCCAGCGTCATGGCGCTTGGGAGCTCGTTCCTGTGGAGCCCCCAGTCGGCCCTCCTCGGGCGCCTGGTGACGCCGATGCACCGCCAGCGGGTGTTCGGGATCCAGTTCCTGCTGCTCAACCTGGGCATCGGCATCGGTGGCCTCGTGGCCGCCCTCGTTGTGGACGTGGAGTCGCCCGCGACGTTCACCACGCTGTACCTCGTCGATGCCGCCACCTTCGTGGCCTACTCCGTGGTCCTCATGACCCTGCGAGGGGTGGCCTCGGGCCCTGCTCCTGTGCAGGAGGGGCACGATGCCGACGAGGGTTATCGGGTCGTGCTGCGGGACCGCCGTCTGGTCCGGGTGGCTGTCCTCGGACTGCTGCTCGTCGCCTGCGGCTACGGGTCCATCCAGGTAGGCCTGCCCATCATGATCACCGTCGTCAACGGGCTCGATGTCTCATGGGTCGCGGTCGCCTACGCGGTGAACACCATGACGATCGTGGTCATGCAACTCGTCGTCCTCCGGCTGATCCAGGGCCGATCCAGGAGTCGACTCCTCGCGGTGGTGGCTCTCCTGTGGGCCTCGTCCTGGCTGATCCTGGGGATGTCCGGGCTGACGACTCCTGCCGTCGCCGTCGTGGGCGCGTGCCTGTCCACGCTCGTGTTCGGGCTCGGCGAGACTCTCTCGGCGCCGATCATCCCGTCCCTCGTGAACGACCTGGCCCCGGACCACCTGCGCGGGCGATACAACTCCGTGCAGAGCCTCGTCTGGGGCGTGTCCGGAGCGCTGGGGCCCGCGGTCGCCGGCCTGCTGCTGGGCGCGGACCTCGTCGCCCTGTGGGTGTCCTTGGTGGTCGGGGGGTGCCTGGTCGCGGGCGTCCTGGCTCTCCGCCTCCGGTCGAGCCTGACGCCGGAGCTCGATGGGCGGGCGGCCCCCGGTGCGGCGTAGGTGGTGGAAGAATGGCCGCATGACGGAGTCGGCACTCGCCCACCAGCTGCGCAAGGACATCCAGCGGTCCGGCTACTACCCCGACCTCGTCGCCGACGCCCTGGAGACCTCGCTGGCGGGTGAGAACCTCGCGTCCTACGTCGTCCACCACGAGGCGACCTTCGACCGTGACGAGCTCCGCCGACACGTCACCGTCCTGGCCCTCACCCCGACGCGACTCATCGTCGGGCACACCGACGAGCATCCGGCCGACGAGGCGAACCCACTGCCCTCGGCATCCGCGTCGACCGAGGCCGTCCGCATCGAGCGGGTCGACTCCGTCGTCGTCACTCGGGTCGTCAGCGATCCGGCCCGGCACAAGCCCGGCGGAGCCGCCGCCGAGGTCGTGCTCACCATCGGCTGGGGAGCGGTGAGCCGCATCGACCTCGAGCCGGCGACCTGCGGCGACCCCCAGTGCGAGGCGGACCACGGGTACACCGGAACAGCGAGCAACGACGACCTGTCCGTTCGCGTGTCGGAGGCCGCGGACGGCGCCGATGTCGTGCGCCAGGTCCTCGAGTTCGCTGCGGCGCTCTCGTTGGCCACGGCCGCCCGGCTCCGCTGACCCGGTGGTCGCCCGGATCGGCAGTCGTCCCTGCCTGGCCGACGTCGGCTCATCCGCTGCCGCTGCCATCGGGGTACCGGGCTTCACGGATCGACTGGGCATCGGCGAGACCCGGCAGGTGGTCGTCTGCCTCATCGATGGTCTCGGCTGGGCGGCGCTCGACGCGCATCGGCAGCTGGTTCCTCGTCTCGCCGAGCTGTCGGGCGGTCCGATCGACGCGGTCTTCCCGACGACGACGCCCGTGGGACTGGGCGCACTGGGCACCGGCCTGCTGCCGGGCGCCCATGGCCTTGTCGGTGCCGCCTTCGAGTACCCGGAGACCGGCGAGCTGCTGAGCCCGCTGCAGTGGGGCAGCCATCCCACCCCTCAGGCCGTGCAGCCCGAGCCGACCGTCTTCGAGCGGGTCGCCCGTTCGGGGGCCACGATGACGAGCGTGTCGCCGGGCGCCTACCGCGAATCCGGCCTGACGCGGGCGGTGCTGAGGGGCGCGCAGTACGCACCCGCCGACGACCTGGCCGACCGCATCGCGGCGGTCGACGCCGTGCTGTCGCAGGGCGCGCCCTCCTTCACCTACGTCTACTGGCCCGAGCTCGACCGGATCGGGCATGAGTTCGGTGTCGACAGCGGTGAGTGGCGGGCGGCGCTCGTGCGCGCGGATCAGCTCGTCGGACGGCTTGCCGAGGTGCTGGTGCCCGGGTCGACGCTGCTGGTGACGGCGGACCACGGCATGGTGGACTGCCCCGCGGACAGGCGCATCGAGATCGAGTCAGTGCGCGGGCTCGTGGCGGACGTCCGACGGGTGGCGGGCGAGCCGCGCGCGCGGCACCTGTACGTCCGGGAGGGCGCGACCGGCGACGTCGCGGCCCGATGGCGGGAGGTCCTGGGGGAGCGGGCGCTGGTCCTCACCCGCGCGGAACTGGTGGCCGGGGGCTACTTCGGCGACGTGGATCCCGACCTCGTGGAGCGGATCGGCGATGTCATGGCGATCCCGCGCGACGCCTGGATGCTCGCGAGTTCCGTGGACCGCACCGTGTCGGGACTGCTCGGTCAGCACGGGGGCCTGACCCCCGAGGAGCTGTTCATCCCCGCTCTGCTCGTGCGGGGGGACTGACAACCCTGCCGAGACCGCCTGCGCGGTGCACAGGGTCTGGCACGATGTCGGCGTGGCGGAACTGATCTTCTATGCCGGGACCATGGACTGCGGCAAGTCCACCCTCGCGCTCCAGACCGACCACAACCATTCGTCCCGTGGGCGCTCGGGCGTGGTGTTCACCCGCCTGGACCGGGCCGGGCAGTCGGTGCTCTCCAGTCGACTCGGCCTGGCCGTGGAGGCTGTCGAGGTCGACGAGGACCTGGACTTCAGGGCCTTCGTGGTCGACCAGCTCTCCGGCGGTGCGCGGATCGACTACCTCATCTGTGACGAGGCCCAGTTCTACTCAGAGGCTCAGGTCGACCAGCTGGCGGGTGTCGTCGACGACCTGGGCGTCGACGTGTACGCCTTCGGGATCATGACCGACTTCCGGACCCGGCTCTTCCCGGGCTCGGCCCGGCTGGTCGAGCTGTCCGATCGCGTCCAGGTGCTCCAGGTCGAGGCGCTGTGCTGGTGCGGGGCCCGCGCCATCCACAACGCCAGGACCGTGAACGGGGAGATGGTCGTCGAGGGCAATCAGGTCATGGTCGGCGACACCTCGACGCACCCGTCGGATGCGGTTGCCTACGAGGTCCTCTGCCGTCGTCACTATGGGTCGCGGACGACCGCATCGCGAGCTCAGCAGCAGCACATGTCGGCGCAGCCCCTGCCGTTCGCCAGGTGACCTTCGGTCAGTCGTCGCTCTTCGTCGCCCCGAAGAGGATCTCGTCCCAGCTGGGCACACTCGCGCGCCCCTTGCGGGCTCGGGGCTTGCGAGCCGCCTTCTTGGGAGCCGCGGGCTCGGCGTCGCCGCCCGGCGTGGACTCCTGAGACTTGGCGGCACTGGGATGGGGGATCGTCACCGTGGTCTCGTCGAACAGGGCCGGCGGCTCGTCGTCCGACGCAGTCGCTTCCGCGGCGGCGTCGCCTTCGTCGTCCTCGGCCGAGTCCTCGGCGTCCGGAACGGCCACCAGGTGCGGACGTGCCTCGGCCGCGGCCTGTTCCCGCACGACCGGGATGTCGGCGACCAGGTCGAGTGCCTCCGCGATGTCCACGTCGCTGTCGACGACGGCGATCGGTCGCGCGCCCATGAGGCTGCGGGCATCGTCGTCGAGCGGGTGCAGGTTGCGGCCCCCGTGGTCGTAGGTCCAGCGTGCCGCGTGGTCTCCGTCGCCGTCCGTGTAGGTGGCCGTGACGATCCACCGGCCGTCCTCGCGTCGCCACGCATCCCAGGCGATCGCTCCGGTATCCGCAGAGGCGCCGAGCGCCGCACGCGCCGCCTGCAGCAGGGTTGCCCCTCCGCCGGAACGACGGACCTCGACCGACTGGGCCTGCTCCGCGATGAAGGCGCGCTCCGCCAGCAGGGGCTCCGCGTAGCGGAGCACCTTGTCGAGGGGCCACCCGGTCTCCGCCGCGATGACCTCGGCTGACTCCCCACCGCGCACGCGCGACTGGATCTCCCGGGGGCTGAACGTCTGCAGGGCCATCTCCCACTGCCGTGTCGGGTACGGCGGGACAGGGGCGCCCCGCTACGAGGAACTTAGCGCCTCACCGCGCCCCGTGGACGACTCCATCCCGAATCGCCGTGTCGCGCGTGCGCGTGTCACCGCGCCCCGGCGGCATCTGACTGCGGATCGTCCGGATCGTCCTCGACCCCCCAGGGCGCCGGGCCGGGCAGCGGATCGACGTTCCATGCCACGCTGGGCGGCGGCTGCGGTCGGCTGAGGGAAGCACTCAGCAGGCGTCGCTGGCCCAACCAGGCCACGAGGAATGCAGATGCCGCGCTGACCATCGGCAGGACGAAGGCCGCAGTCGTGCCGACCTGGTCGATGACGATTCCCGCGATCGTGGTCCCGGCCGAGAAGCCCAACGCCAGCCCGGAGTTCGTCCACGTGAGGCCCTCGGTCAGCAGACTGCTCGGCACCAGCCGCTCGGTCAGCGAGAACGTCGCGATGAGGGCGGGCGCGACGACCACGCCGCCGACGAATGTCGCCAGTGCGAGCAGGGGAACGCTGCCGACGAACGGGGCCGGGACGAGGGCGAGGGCCAGGACGCCGGCGAGCACCATCACCTGGCGAGCGAGGGGGAGGCGCCACGACCGCGAGCCGAACCAGATGCCGCCCAGCATCGAGCCGAGGGCCCACAGGCCCAGGACGAGGCCGGACGCGCCCGCCTGGCCGGCCTGCTCCGTGAAGGCCACCACCGAGACTTCGTAGGTGCCGAAGACACCGCCGATCCCGAGCGAGGCGACCACGACGAGGATGAGGCCGGGCTGCCGGAGCGCGCCGCCGCCCTGGACGCGCGGGGCGTCGCCGGAGGGCGCGGGTTCCGTCCCTCTCTGCAGGGCGAGCGTGATCGCGCCGCCGACGCCGATGACCGCCCCCGCCAGGAGTGGCAGCGGGAGGGCGACCTGGAAGGCGAGGAGAGCCGTGAGCAGGGGGCCGATCGTGAAGATGAGCTCGTCGATGATGCTCTCGAGCGCGAAGGCGCTGCGCAGCCGCTCCGGATCGGGCGCTGCCGCCGCCCACCTCGCCCGCACCATCGAGCCGATGGCGGGCTGCGCGGCGCCCGCGACCGCGATCATCACGGCGAGGGCGGGCACCGGCCAGCCCAGCTGCACGCCAGCCACGAAGAAGGCGATCGCCACCCCGTTCGCCGTCGCCAGCCATGGCAGGAGCCGGTGCTGGCCGACCCTGTCCATCGCGCGACTCGTCACGATCGCGCCGATGGCCGCGGACACCTGGAAGGCGGCCGACAGGAATCCGGCCAGGGCGTAGGAGCCGGTCTCCCCGCTGATCAGCAGGACGATGCCGAGGCCGACCATGGCGATCGGGAGGCGAGCGACGAAGCCGGTACTGGAGAACTGCCAGGCACCGGGGAGCGACAAGGCCCGTCGGTACGTGGTCAGCATGAGCCGGACGCTATCGCCAGATCCGTTCGCGAGAGGATGCAGGCATGCCGCAACCGGAGATCAGGACGCTGGCCGCTTTGCTCGACCTCCACCCGCTGCTGCCTCGTGCCTGGCACGCCGCGGTGGCGGCCGGTGCGTTCCTCCGCGACGAGCGCCCGGAGCAGCTCCAGGTGGATGCGAAGAGCACGCCCACCGACGCCGTGTCAGCGATGGACCGTGACGCGGAGGCGATGCTCGTGCGAGCGCTGCTCGATGGCCGCCCCGATGACGGATTCCTCGGTGAGGAGGGCGGTGAGCGGACCGGTACGTCCGGGGTCCGCTGGATCGTGGATCCGCTCGACGGAACCGTCAACTACCTGTTCCGGCTGCCGATGTGGGGCGTCTCGATCGCAGCCGAGGTCGACGGCATCGTCGAGGTGGGGGTCGTCGCCACGCCCGCCTTCGACGAGTCCTACGTCGCGGTGCGAGGCAAGGGTGCCTGGCTGGTCGCCGACGGGGAAGGCCGACGGCTGAATGGCAGCGCGTGCAGCGACATGGCCGTCGCGCTGGTCACGACGGGGTTCGGATACGACCCGGAGGTGAGGCGCGCGCAGTCGGAGGTCGTCACGGGACTGATCACCCGGATACGTGACGTCCGCCGCATGGGTGCCGCCGTCGTCGACTTCTGCTGGCTGGCCAGAGGCCGCCTCGACGCCTACTACGAACGCGGCCTGAACGCGTGGGACTACTCCGCGGGTGCGCTCATCGCGCACGAGGCTGGGCAGGTCGTGACCGGCTTGCGCGACGACGACCTGTCGGAATTCATCTTCGCCGCGGCACCCGGGATCGCGGTCGAGCTTCGGGCCGCGCTTGTCGACCTCGGGGCCGACCTGGCCTGAGGATCAGTCCAGCCGCTTGAGGTCGGCGGAGTACCAGTGCACGTTGCGCACGTAGGTGCTCACCGAGTCGGCGAAGGCCCCATCCTCGATCACGTCGGGTGTGATGGTGGCGGGGACGCCCAGCGCTCGTGCATGTGCCGGCACCACCTTGTCGTTGCCGACGACCGCGCCCGCGCCGACGAGGGCACATGGCCCGACGACCGCCCGGTGCAGGATGACCGAGCCGGAACCGATCAGGCAGTCGTCCTCGACCGTGCAGCCCTCGAGGTGGGCGTTGTGGCCCACGACGCAACGGTCGCCGATGACCGTGTCCTGGGTCGAGGTGCAGTGGACGACCGTGCCGTCCTGGATGGAGGTCTGGGAGCCGACCACGATCCGCCCGTGGTCGCCGCGCAGGACCGCGCCGGGCCACACGCTGGACTCCGGGCCGATCGTCACGTCGCCGATGATGACCGCATCCGGGTGGACGAAGGCCGTTGGATCGATCGTTGGCTGGCGATCTCCGAGCGCGTAGCGGGCCATTCTGACCTCTCATCGACGGGGCGACGGCGCGTCCGCGACGCGCTAGGGCTACCCTGCCACGCTCAGGCACCACTCATGCGGCACAATCTGCGCGCGACCTCGTGGTCGGGAATGTTCGTGCTCCCGGGCGTGTTGGTGGCGGAACGGGCCGAACGGCCGGACGTGACGAAGGGCGACAGCACATGGCAACCGACTACGACGCGCCTCGGAAGACCGACGAGGAGCTCGCAGAGGACAGCCTCGAGGAGTTGAAGGCCCGTCGGGCCGACAAGGCCTCGTCCGCCGTCGACGTCGACGAGGCGGACCTCGCCGAGAGCCTCGAGCTCCCGGGTGCGGACCTGTCCGACGAGAGCCTCACCGTGCGCGTTCTGCCGCGCCAGCTGGACGAGTTCACCTGCTCGAAGTGCTTCCTCGTGCAGCACCGCAGCCAGCTGGACCACGAGGGCAAGTTCGGTCCCGTGTGTCGCGAGTGCGCCTGAGCGCACGAGCCATGGGGCGGTGTGCGCCTGAGCGCACGAGCCATGGGTCGGCGTGTGCCCGAGGCTAGGCCTCGATGCTCTTCTTCTCACCCATCTGGTTGATGAGGCGATAGACCACGAGTTCGGCGACGGCGGCGG
>JAHECS010000013.1:75516-82527 GCA_024641635.1 Actinomycetes bacterium
TAGACCACGAGTTCGGCGACGGCGGCGGTGGTCGTGATCGCCACGGTCCAGCCGAGGGCCCGCATGAACGGGATCCTTGGATCGCGCGGGAGCGGGGCGACCCGCCCGGTCGCCTTCTCGTAGCCGGAGTTCAGGGCCTTGCGAACGAGCATCGTCACGACGATCGCCGCGACAGGGGCGACCATGTGCATCATCGGGTTGACGTCGATCTCCTGCTGCGGCGCTGCCTGGTCCTGGCTGTCGTCCATGTGAGCTCCCTCAGGGTGGGCGTCGTTCGGTCAGCGCTCCATCGTTGCAGCAAGGGCTTCGACGACGCGACCGGGGTGTCGCGAGCTGAACAGCCATGCGGGGTGCGGATCCGCCGGATCGTCGAGCCGGACCAGCACGCCGTCCCGGGCGGACCAGGGCCGCAGCGACACGAACAGGCGGGCGTCAGCGCCCGGTCCTCGTAGGGCCGCGATCTCGTCGAGCGTCACCTCGGACACGTCCAGGATGCTCGTGACAGGCAGGTGGGCTCCGTCCACCACCAGGTGCCCCGGCTCGACGCTCACCGTCGGGGCAGTCACCAGCAGGAGGATGACCACCACCCCTCCGGTCACCGCCGCGCAGACCCAGCCGGCGGTGGCCCCGAGGGCCGCGCCGTACGCCACCGACAGCATGACCACGAGCCCGGCGGCCAGCAGCCACGCCCACCAGCGGGGCAGCAGGCGTTCGCGGTAGCCGGATGCGGGGTCCATTCCCCAAGCCTGTCACGCGAGTAGGGTCGGCGCGTGGCCGCGACCGAGAAGCGTGATGCCGGGGGGAACCGACCGCGCGGAGTGCTGCCCACGGCGCCACCGCCGGATGCCGTCCTCCCGCACCGCGCACCGCACGCACCGGCGCCGGGAAGCGACATCCCCTCGCACTACCGCTGGTGCTTCGGCTGCGGCTCGGAGCACACGACCGGTCTGCACATGCGGATCACCGCCCGGGATGGCCTGGCCGTCCGGGGAGTCTTCCTCGCGACCGAGCACCATCAGGGCGCCCCGGGGCTGACCCACGGCGGGCTCCTCACCACGGCCGTCGACGAGATCCTCGGCTCGCTGAACTGGCTGCTGGCCGGTCCAGCGGTGACCGGGCGACTGGAGTGCGACTTCCGCAGGCCCGTCCCCGTCGGCAGCGAGGTGCACATCGACGCGGAGATCGTCGGCGTGAAGGGTCGCAAGGTGTTCACCCGGGCCGTGGGTCGCCTCGGCTCGCCGGACGGTCCGGTTGCCATCTCTGCTGCTGCCCTGTTCATCCAGGTGCCGCTTCAGCACTTCGTCGACCATGGCACTGCCGAGCACGTGCAGAAGGCCATCGACGACCGCGCCAAGGGCGGACCCGCCTGGCGGCCTGTCGGCGAGGAGCACGCCGTGGAGCTGAACCCGTGAGCCCGACGGTTGACGTCCTCATCACGCGACTCGACCCGGAGCTTCCGCTGCCCGCGTACGAGCACCCCGGGGATGCAGGCATGGATCTACGCAGCCGCGTCGACCTGACGCTCGCGCCGGGGGAGCGTTCCCTCGTCCCGACGGGCATCGCCATCGCGCTCCCGCCCGGCCACGCCGCCTACGTGTGCGCGCGGAGCGGCCTGGCCGTACGGCACGGTGTCGGCCTGGTGAACTCGCCGGGTGTCGTCGACGCCGGATATCGCGGCGAGATCTCCGTGGTGCTCGTCAATCACGACATGCAGGCGTCGGTCCACATCGCGCGCGGTGACCGCGTCGCCCAGCTGGTCATCCAGCGCGTCGAGCAGGCGCGACTGCTGGAGGTGTCGGCGCTGCCCGGTTCCCACCGCGGCGAGGGCGGCTTCGGCTCGACCGGCGGACATGCCGCAGCCGGCGACGGGGGAGTGGGCGCCTGATCCTCCGGGGCGGGCGGGTACGGTAACGGCTTGATAACGCCGCAGGGGCGTGTGGAGGGTGACTGCGTGGACGAGCGCGCCAACGGGCCGTGGGACGTGTCCGAGGTTGATCCCGAGGACGGAGTGGAGAGACTCGTTCTCGGTTCCCTGCAGATCACCCCGGCACCAGGCGTCGACGTGCAGGTGCAGGTGGACGAGGCGTCCGGGAACGTCTCCCTGCTGACCCTCGCCCGGCCTGACGGCGCTGTCCAGGTGCAGCCCTACGCCGCGCCGCGGAGCGGTGGCCTGTGGGACGACGTACGCGCGCAGATCAAGTCCTCGATCAACTCGTCCGGCGGACTCGTCGAGGAGGCGGACGGACCTTTCGGACGAGAGCTGCGGGCGCAGGTCAAGTCGTCGGACGGTTCCGGCGGTCTGCAGGCTGCGCGGTTCACGGGTGTCGAGGGCCCACGCTGGTTCCTTCGTGCCGTGTTCCTCGGGTCGGCCGCACGTCCCGGCCCGTCGGCGACGGCCCTCGAGGCGATGGTGCGCAGCCTGATCGTCGTCCGGGGCGACGAGGCGATGCCCGTCGGTGCACCGATCCCGATGCGACTGCCGGAGCAGGCGCAGGACGAGCAGCCGGACACTCCGCCGGCGCCCCCGTCGCCCTTCCAGCGCGGTCCCGAGATCACCGAGACGCGTTAGCCTGAGCCTGTGTCGACGACCGCGCATCCGAACCGCTCTGGCAGCTCTCAGCAGGCGAAGGCCGAGGGCGGCTTCTGGCACCGCTGGACGCGCAGCCAGGCCGAGGCAGAGGCCGCGGAGCTCCAGGAGCACGTGCACGACGCAGGTGAGGCCGGCCTCACGGCCATCGACTGCTGCACGCCCGGCGAGACCGTCTCCGTTCGGGGACTCGTCCGCAGCGTGACCCTGCGCCCCCGGAGCACGGCTCCCGCGGTCGAGGTCGAGCTGTACGACGGATCAGGAACGGTGACCGTCGTGTGGCTCGGGCGGCGTCGCATCCCGGGCATCGACGCGGGGCGGACGATGGTCGTCCACGGCCGACTCACGTGCAACACCGAGAACCCGACGATCTTCAACCCGCGCTACGAGCTGAAGCCCAGCGCCGGATGACGACGCCCGAGTCGCCCGACGAGGAGCGGCCGACGGAGGAGTTCGAGAGCGCTGCGGAGGTCCGGCAGGAGGCGCTGCTTCTCGAGCGGGCCATCGGGGGCTGGCGCGGGATCATCGACTCCGGTGTGCCGACTGCCGTCTTCGTCGTTGCCTACCTGGTCACGTCCCAGGACCTGCGCGCGTCGCTGATTGCTGCCATCGCGGCAGGCGCGCTCATCGCGGTGTGGCGCCTCATCCGACGCGAGCCGCTGACGCAGATCGGTGCCGGCTTCGTGGGCCTGTTGTTCTCCGCGTGGTTCGCGTCGAGGACGCAGAACGCCAGCGACGTGTACCTGCCGGGGATGCTCACCAACCTCGGCTACGGGTCCGCCTTCCTCATCTCGATCCTCGTGCGCTGGCCGCTCATCGGTATCGCCATGGGCGTCCTCACCAGCGACGGCACGCGGTGGCGGCAGGACCCGGACCTGCGCCGCGTCTATGCGGCGGCATCGTGGATCTGGGTCGGACTGTTCTTCAGCCGGCTGATCATCCAGACCCCGATGTACCTGGCCGGGTGGGTCGAGGTGCAGGGCATCGTCAAGATCATCATGGGATACCCGTTGTTCCTGGCCGCCGCGTACTTCACGTACCTGGTGCTGCGCCCCGTCTTCGAGCAGAAGCGCGCCGAGAAGGCGGCCGCGGAGGACGATCCTCAGGCGTGACCCAGCATGCGCTGGAGCTCGCCCTCCTGCTCGGGTGAGGCAACGAAGAGCAGCTCGTCTCCGGTGTCCAGCGGGTCGTCGGCGGAGGGCGCGAACACGCGCGGGCCGCGCACGATGGCCACGAGGGCGGTGTCGCTCGGCCACACCTGGTCGCCCACGCGATGCCCGACGACGGGGGAGTCCGGGCTGAGGGTGATCTCGACGAGGTTGGCATCGCCCTGGCGGAAGGTGAACAGGCGTACCAGGTCACCGACGCTGACGGCCTCCTCCACCAGGGCGGACAGCATCCGCGGGGTCGAGACGGCGACGTCGACGCCCCACGACTCGTCGAACATCCATTCGTTCTTGGGGTGGTTGACGCGGGCCACGACGCGCGGAACCCCGTACTCGGTCTTGGCGAGGAGCGAGACCACGAGGTTGACCTTGTCGTCGCCGGTGGCCGCCACGACCACCTGGCAGTGCGAGAGCATGGCCTCGTCGAGCGCGGAGATCTCGCAGGCGTCGGCCAGCAGGGTGTCGGCGCCCTCGACGACTCCGGGTCGCGCGAGGTCGGCGTCCCTGTCGATGAGGAGCACCTGGTGGCCGTTGGCCACGAGCTCGCGCGCGATGGCGCGGCCGACCTTGCCGGCTCCGGCGATGGCGACGCGCATCAGTCCTCCTCGGGCCCGTGCTCGAAGATCCGCTCCACGCGGTCGCGACCCTCGTCCGAGAACAGGGCGTGCACGAGATCGCCGTCCTGCAGCACCGTCTCCCGATCAGTCAGGAGCGCCTGCCCGTAGCGGGTGATGAACGCGATGCGGGCACCGGAGGCCTCCTCGAGCGCGCTCGTCTGGGTGCCGAGCCAGCGCGCGCCGAGGTGGATCTCGGCCAGAGCGATGGATCCACTCGGGTCGCGGTACTCGTCCTCTGCTCCGAGCGGGAGGATGCGGCGCATGATCTGCCCGGCCGACCACGAGACGGTGGCCACCGTGGGGATGCCCAGCCGCTGGTAGACCTCGGCCCGCCTCGGGTCGTAGATGCGGGCCACGACCTGCTCGACGCCGTAGGTCTCGCGTGCCACACGGGCCGCGAGGATGTTGCTGTTGTCGCCGGAGCTCACCGCGGCGAAGGCGTGCGCCCGTCCGATGCCGGCGCTCTCGAGGGTCTCGCGGTCGAAGCCGACGCCCGTGATGGTCTGGCCGGTGAAGTCCGGACCGAGCTTGCGGAACGAGTTCGGGTCCTGGTCGACGATGGCGACCGAGTGCCCCAGTTCGTCGAGGTGGTGCGCGAGGAGGGAGCCGACGCGACCGCATCCGAGGATCACGATGTGCACGGTGGCACGCTACACGCCTCGCGCGGTCGGGCGCGCAGGGCGGCGGGGGTAGGCTCCAGCACCGTGGCGGCCTCAGACCTCCTGAAGCGGGTCTTCGTAGGCCGTGCGCTCAGCACCGAGCGTCTCGGCGAGACGATGCTGCCCAAGCGCATCGCGCTCCCTGTCTTCGCGAGTGATGCGCTCTCCTCCAACGCCTACGCGACCCAGGAGATCCTGCTCGTCCTGTCGCTCGGCGGATTCGCGCTCTACTCCTACGGCGCCTGGGTCGCCCTCGGCGTCGCGATCGTCTACTTCACCGTCATCGCTTCGTATCGGCAGAACGTGCACGCCTACCCCAGCGGCGGTGGCGACTACGAGGTCGTCTCGAAGAACCTCGGGCCGAGTTGGGGGGTGTTCGTCGCGAGCGCACTGCTCATCGACTACGTCCTCACGGTGGCGGTGTCGATCTCAGCGGCCGTGGCCAACCTGGGCTCCATCATCGAGTTCGTCGACATCCACAACGTGTGGTTCGCGGTGGGCTTCATCGTCCTCATCACGCTGCTGAACCTGCGTGGCGTCAAGGAGTCGGGGGCGTTCTTCGCGATCCCCGTGTACTTCTTCATCTTCTCGATCTTCGCGATGATCATCTGGTCCATCGTCGAGATGGTCGCCTTCGACCAGACGCTGCTCGCGGAGAGCGCGAACTGGGAGATCGTCGCGGAGAACTCCTTCGCCGGAGCGGCACTCATCTTCCTCGTGGCTCGAGCGTTCTCGTCCGGCACGACGGCCCTCACCGGCATCGAGGCCGTCGCCAACGGCGTCCCCGCCTTCCAGGAGCCCAAGTCGAAGAACGCCGCGACGACGCTCCTGCTCCTGGGCGTCATCTCGATGAGCATGTTCGCCGGGATCACCTGGCTCGCCCTGAAGACCCAGGTCAAGGTGACCCAGTTCGACTACGACCTCATCGGGCTCCCTGAGGGCCAGCCGCAGAAGACCGTCATCGTGCAGATCGCCGACGCGGTCTTCCACCGGTCCAACATTCCCGTGCTCGTCATCGCGATCGCCACAGCGACGATCCTTGCTCTGGCCGCGAACACGGCGTTCAACGGCTTCCCGGTCATGGGCTCGGTCCTGGCGAAGGACGGGTACCTGCCTCGCCAGCTCCACACGCGCGGCGACCGGCTGGCGTTCAGCAACGGCATCCTCACGCTGGCCGGCCTTGCCGTCGTGCTGGTCATCGTCTACCAGGCCGACGTCAGCGGCCTGATCCAGCTCTACATCATCGGTGTATTCGTCTCGTTCACGCTGAGCCAGATCGGCATGATCCGGCACTGGAACCGGCACCTTCGCGAGGAGGAACGGCCCGAGGAGCGGCGTCGCATGATCCGGTCGCGGATCATCAACTCCGTCGGTTTCGTCATGACGGGGTCGGTCCTGGTCATCGTCCTCGTCACGAAGTTCACGAAGGGCGCATGGATCGTCGTGGTCGCCATCCCGCTCATCTACCTGTTGATGAAGGCGATCAACCGGCACTACGAGTCGGTGCGCACCGAGATGCTGACGTATGGCGACGTCAAGGTGACCCTGCCCGCACGCGTCCACGTCATCGTCCTCGTGTCGAAGCTGCACAAGCCGACGCTGAGGGCGCTGGCCTACGCGCGCGCGTCACGGCCGACCCTTCTCGAGGCCGTCACTGTCGACGTCGATCGCGACGAGACCCTCACCCTGCAGCAGGAGTGGGAGCGGCAGGCGATCCCGGTGCAGTTGAAGATCCTGGCCTCGCCCTACCGCGAGATCACGCGGCCGATCCTCGACTACGTCAAGGGACTGCGCGAGGAGAACCCTCAGGACCTCGTCACGGTCTTCATCCCCGAGTACGTGGTGGGGCACTGGTGGGAGCAGATCCTGCACAACCAGTCCGCGCTGCGGCTGAAGAGCCGCCTTCTGTTCACCCCCGGAGTCATGGTCACGAGCGTGCCCTGGCAGCTCCAGTCCAGCGAGGCGGTCATGGACCGGGATGC
>JAHECS010000014.1:0-36757 GCA_024641635.1 Actinomycetes bacterium
CGAAGGGCGGACAGCGCAACGGCGAAGACCCCGACGCCGAACATCGTTGCCAGCCAGAACCAGTCCGAGGAATCACTGAAGTAGTTGTTCGCCACGCCCGTGGCGACAGCAAGGAGAATGCCGAACGCCGCCAGCGAGGCGACCACGCCGGGGCCAGCGAAGAGGGCGGCGACCAGGACCGGCACACACAGCAGCGGCAGCGCGACCACGTCCGGGAACATGACGTCGGCCACCGACACCACGACCATCGCGCCGACCACGGCCCAGACGCGAGGGTCGTTCAAGCCGCGTCGAATCTCCCGGACTCGCCCCCCAGTGTCCATCTCCACCCCGATCGACTCGATGCTACGCCCGCGGGCGGCGGCAAAGGGTGTCGAAAACGGGGAGCGGAGTCCCGCACGCCCCGAGGGTGGCATCCGGTTCTCGATCGGCGGGTTCGACGTGACAGGGTTGAGTGTCCGCACCGAGGAGGCCCGCCCGTGCCCATGCCATCCGATCGACCCTGGCTGAGCAGCTACGCCGAGGGCGTGCCCGCCGACATCGAGGCCACCGAGGCGACACTTGCGGACCTGCTCGACCTATCCGTGGACCGCTTCGGCGACCGGGCGGCCCTCGACTTCTACGGTGCGACGACGACCTACCGGGAGCTCGGCGAGCAGGTCGCACGCGCGGCCGAGGGCCTGAGGTCTCTTGGCGTGAACGCCGGCGACCGGGTTGCGCTCGTGCTGCCCAACTGCCCCCAGCACGTCGTGGCGTTCTACGCGACCCTGCGGCTCGGGGCAGTCGTTGTCGAGCACAACCCGCTGTACACCGCGGAGGAGCTGACCCACCAGCTCAGTGACAGCGGAGCGCGGGTCGCGATCGCGTGGGACAAGGTCGTCCCGACGCTGGAGTCGATCCGGTCGCAGACAGCACTCGAGGCCATCGTCGCGGTCGACATCACGACGGCACTGCCGCCGGCAAAGCGGCTGGCGCTGAGGCTGCCGATGGCGAAGGCACGCGAGACCCGCGCCGCGATGACCACGCCCGCCCGCGATTCCGTCTCGTGGCGGCGACTCGTCGCGCGCAGCTCGCCGCTGGCCGCCGACCACCCACGCCCGCGCGCGGACGACCTCGCCGCACTTCAGTACACCGGCGGCACGACCGGAGTGCCCAAGGGCGCCATGCTCACCCACCGCAACCTCGATGCCAATGCCTCCCAGGGACGGGCGTGGGTGCCGGGACTCGTCGACGGCGAGGAGGTCATCTACGCGGTGCTCCCCCTTTTCCACGCGTACGGGCTGACCCTGTGCCTGACGTTCGCGATCCGGATCGGCGCGACCCTGGTCCTCTTCCCCCGGTTCGACGCCGACCAGGTCCTCGACGCCATGGGGCGCCGGCCCGCGACGTTCCTTCCCGGCGTTCCGCCGATCTACGCCTCCCTGGCTGATCGCGCCACCGCGCGCGGCGTGGATCTTCATCCGATCCGCTACGCGCTCTCGGGGGCGATGTCCCTCCCCACGTCGACCGTCGACCACTGGGAGGCCGTCACCGGCGGACTCCTCGTGGAGGGATACGGCATGACCGAGACCTCGCCGATCACGGTCGGGAACCCTCTCGCCCCAAGTCGTCGTCCCGGCACCGTCGGCGTGCCGTTCCCCTCGACCGAGGTCCGCATCGTCGACCCGGCCGACCCCTCTCAGGACGTCGAGGAGGACGACTCCGGCGAACTGCTCGTGCGGGGGCCGCAGGTGTTCCAGGGCTACTGGAATCGTCCGGACGAGACGGCCAAGGCCCTCGTCGAGGGAGGGTGGATCCGGACCGGGGACATCGTCGTGATGGATGCCGACGGGTTCATCACCATCGTCGATCGCATCAAGGAGCTGATCATCACCGGCGGGTTCAACGTCTACCCGTCGCAGGTCGAGGAGGCCCTCCGCCGAGTCCCAGGAGTCGCCGACGCGGCGGTGGTCGGCCTCCCCGACGGCTCCGGCGGCGAGCGCGTCGTTGCCGCCGTCGTGCCCGACGCGGGGGTCTCCCTCGACCCGGAGCAGGTGCGCGAGGCGTCGCGCGAGCACCTGACCGGGTACAAGGTTCCCCGCGAGGTGTTCATCCTCGATGAGCTTCCCCGCTCCCTGATCGGCAAGGTCCTGCGACGCGAGGTGCGTACTCACCTGCTCGAGCATCCCGACCGCCGGTAGTAGAGCGTGGCCCGCTACCTCGACGTCCACCCCGACAACCCGCAGCCCCGACTGATCGCCCAGGCCGCGGACATCGTGCGGTCCGGGGGCGTCCTCGCTGCCCCGACCGACTGCACGTACACACTCGTCTGCCGTCTCGGGGACGCGCACCCGCTGGACCGCATCCGTGAGATCCGCCACCTCGACGAGCGTCATCACTTCACGCTGATCTGCCGGGACTTCTCGCAGGCGAGTCACTTCGTGCACGTCGACAACGCGGCCTTCCGGGCGATCAAGGCCTGCATTCCCGGGCCCTACACGTTCATCCTCCCGGCCCTGAAGGACGTCCCGAGGAGGCTGCAACACCCCAAGAAGGCAACCGTCGGGGTGCGGATCCCGGACAGCGTCGTGGTCCGGGCGCTGCTCGACGAACTGGACGAGCCCCTCGTCTCGACCACGCTTCTGCTGCCCGGCGACGATGAGCCGCTCGTCCACGGATGGGAGATCAAGGAGCGACTCGACCGGGCCATCGATGCCGTGATCGACACGGGCGAAGGCAGCACGGAGGTCACCACGGTGGTCGACCTCTCCCAAGGCGACCCCGAGGTGATCAGGGTCGGCGCCGGGGACGCCACCCGCTTCGACTAGCCCCCCGGGCGGTGGATCAGGCGGGCCAGATCTTGCGGCCACCGGCCGGAGGCACGACGGCGTCGACGCCCGCCTGCTCATCGACCGAGAGAAGCGGGGCGAGGGCCGCCGCCGCGTTCGCCTCGGACTGCCGGCGGTCGCGCGCCCCCGGGATCACCGTGCTGACGGCGGGATGGCTGCGCGTGAACCTCAGGGCGAACTGCGACAGGGGCTCCCCCGCCGGCACGACGGGCCGGAGCGCGTCCACGACCTCGAGGTCGGCCAGGAACTGCGCGTTCTGCTCCGGGTCCTCGATCCACGCACGGCGGAAGTCGCCCTCGGGGAAGGTGTCCTGCGCGGAGAACTTCCCCGTCAGCAGGCCCATCGCCAGTGGCCCGCGCACGATCACCCCGATGCCGTGCTGCTGGCAGTACGGAAGGATCTCGGCCTCGGGCGTTCGGTTCAGGATGGAGTAGTCGATCTGCAGCACGTCGCAGTCGCCCTCGGCGTTGAAGTACCTGATCTGGTCGATGTCACTGGTGCTCAGGCCCCAGGCGCGGACCTTGCCCTCCTCCTTGAGCCGGCGGAAGCCCTCGATGAACACGTCCGTGTTCTTCTCCACGTAGTTGATGTGGCACTGGATGACGTCCACGTAGTGGGTGTCCAGTCGCCGCAGGGAGCCCTCGACGCCCTCGATGAGCTTCTCCACGGTGTCGTACTGGGAGTGGTCGGCCTCGCGGTCGAACTCCGTCCAGCCGATCTTCGTCGCGGCGACGAACCTGTCCCGACGCCCCTTCATGGCCTGGCCGAGCAGCTCCTCCGAGTGGCCCGCCCCGTACACATCCGCTGTGTCGAAGAAGGTGATGCCCGCATCGAGTGCGGCCTCGATCGCCTCGAGCGAGCCCCGGTCCTCCACCGGACCCCACTCGCTGCCGGCCACGGCCCACAAGCCCAATCCGAGGTCCGTGACCTCGATGCCCGATCGGCTGCCCAGTGGTCGCTGCGTGAGTGGGGTATCCATGCCGCCAGTATCGACCCTGCACCCCCGTGAAGAGCGCCCGCCTAGGCTGGCCCGATGGCGACGGAAACCGAGCCCACCAGCGTCCGCGTGGACGTCTGGATATGGGCCGTGCGCCTGTACCCGACGAGGTCGGCTGCCGCCGACGCGTGCCGCGGCGGGCACGTCAAGGTGAACGACAGGCCCGCGAAGCCAGCCCATCCGGTCCGCGGCGGTGACGTTGTCCGAGCGGTGACACGGGGCGGGGAGCGCATCGTCGTCGCGACCGGACTCATCGAGAAGCGCGTGGGCGCCAGCCTCGCCGTGCAGCAGTACGAGGACCGGACCCCGCCACCGCCTCCTCGCGAGGAGCGACCGGCTCCCATCCTGCGCGACCGTGGGGCCGGGAGGCCGACCAAGCGTGATCGGCGTCGCGTCGAGCGACTGCGCGGACGGGGCTGACGGCCGCGAGCGCTCCCCGTCAGCGTGCGGATGTCCAGCGAGACGCTGTTGCTCTCCGTAGTCTGGTGTCGCAGTCGCTCGTGAATGAGCGAGGCACCGCGGAGGGGAGGATCATGCGTCCAGACGTCGCCTTCTCCTACGTTCGCGATCTCGTCGAGCGGATCACCGGCACGCGCCCTGACCCCGATGGTGACGGCGACCTGCCTGTCCACTTCCACGGCGCCCAGTTCTTCGTGCGCATCGTGAGTGCCCCGGACCCCTGGGTCCAGGTGTTCAGCGTGGCAGTGGCCGAGCTGGACAGCACGCCTGAGCTCGCGGTCCGGCTCAACGAGATCAACAGCCACATCCACTTCGCCCGCGTGTTCCACGTGGGCACGCAGGTGCTCATCGAGGCCGAGCTGTGGGCGGACGACGTGACTCCTGCCAACTTCCTCTTCGCCTGCCAGAACGTGGCCGCCGCTACGGACTACTTCACTCCCCGCCTTCTCAAGGAGTTCGGTGGTCGCCCTCTCTTCGAGGAGTCGAAGACCGACGCCTACGAGCAGGGCGAGCTGCCACTCGGCCCGGCCGCCCGGACTGCGGACGCTTCGACGGACGCGTCGGGCGTCACCACGACCGCGAGCCCGTACCTCTAGCGGCCCCAGGGGCGACACCCGACATGATGGTGGCATGGAGACCCCGGCGGGATCGATGTACACGTCCCTGCTGAGGCGTGGGCGAGCGCTGTACCCGGGGGTGCGGATCGGCCGGCCAGGTCGATCGCGCATGTACTACCCGACCATCGCCGCCATGCGCCTGCTGCGATTGAGGTGGGCGGTCACGGCGTCCGGCTCGGACAACGTGGGTTCGGGTCCGGCGATCCTGATCGGGAATCACGTGTCTGCGCTGGACCCGGTGGTGGCCGTGATGAGCCACTGGTGGCGGGTGACCGCATTCACGAAGGTCGAGGTCTTCGAACGTCGGGGCGCGGTCTTCTTCCGCCTCATGGGCCAGATCCCGCTGCGCCGGGGCGACGAGGACTCCTCTGCCTGGGCCCTCGAGATGGCGACGGCCACGCTCCGGGACGGCAACATGGTCGGCCTCTACCCGGAGGGCACCCGATCCCCCGACAAGCGCGCCCTTCACCGACTCCACAAGCGCATCATGATCCCGGTCCTTCAGGCCAACCCGGACGTGCCGGTCCACGCCATCGTCACGACGTACGGTGGCAGGAACCGAGGCCGGGACCGGGTCGACGTGCGACTCTCGCCTCCGCTGCCGATCGACGTCCGGACGATGTCGGCCGACGAGATCACCACGATCGTGCGTGACGCCCTTGTGTCCCTTGGCAACCTGGACTACGTCGACGCCTACGCCAGGGACGTGAAGGCGGCGCTCGCCAGGTAGACCGTGTTCGTGGACTCCCGATCCTGCAGGGGGTTCGGGAAGCTGACCACGACGGCCCGCGCTGCTTCGAAGACCGATTCCAGCAGGGCGAGGTAGGCCGGCTCGGGCGGGTCGTTGGACCAGAGCGCGAACACGCCTCCGGGGCGCAGCAGAGGCAGCAGGGCCCTTGTTCCCTCGATCGTGTAGAACCACCGATTCGCCGGGTTCAGCACATGGACGGGCGAGTGGTCGATATCGACGACGATCGCGTCGAAGGGCAGGCCCTGCGGGTCGAGTGTGCCCTCGCGCACGAGGGCGAAGAAGTCTGCGGCCACGAGCTGGCACCTCGGATCCGCGACGACACTCGCGCCCGACGGGATGAGCCCCTGGACGTGCCAGTCGATCACTGGCTGGATCGCATCGATGACCACGAGGGATCCGACCCTGGCGTCCTCGAGGACGGCCGCGGCGGTGTAGGCAAGCCCGAGCCCGCCGACCGCGACGCGCAGATCGGTCCCGTGCAGCTCGGCGAGGGCGAGACGGGCAAGCTCGATCTCGGCAGCGGTGAAGGCGCTCGACATGAGGAACTCGTCGTTGAGCTTCACCTCGTACACGTCCCGACCGAGGACCGGATCCTCCCGCCGCCGGAGGGTGATCTCGCCCAGTGGGCCGTCCTCCCAGGCCAGCTCCTCGATCCGCGCCATGCGGCCACGGTAGCCGTATCCCAGGGAAGCATCCGGGCCATCCCTAGCATGGCCGCATGCGCGCAGTCGTCTACCGCTCCTTCGGGGAACGACCCGAGGTCGAGGATCGGCCGGAACCGGCTCTTCCGGCGCACGGCGTCCTCATCCGAGTCGAGGCCACTGGCCTGTGTCGAAGCGACTGGCATGGATGGGTCGGGCACGACCCCGACATCCGGCTCCCGCATGTGCCCGGCCACGAGTTCGCCGGCGTCGTGGCCGCCGCCGGCACCGGCGTCCGGCACTGGCGGATCGGCGACAGGGTGACCGCCCCATTCATCAGCGCGTGCGGGACGTGCGCCGCGTGCAGCGCGGGCGAGGAACAGGTCTGCCTGCGCCAGACCCAGCCCGGGTTCACCCACGACGGGTCGTTCGCGGAGCTGGTCTCCGTCGACCACGCCGACGTCAATCTCGTCCGGCTGCCCGATGCCCTCGACTTCACGGCGGCGGCCGGACTCGGCTGTCGGGTGGCGACGGCGTACCGGGCCGTCCGGGTCCACGCCGCGGTCCGCGAGGGCGACTGGGTGGCCGTGCACGGCTGCGGCGGGGTCGGCCTCTCCGCCGTCATGGTGGCCCGGACCCTGGGCGCGCGCGTCGTCGCGATCGACGTGTCCCCCGACGCGCTGGCGATGGCCACGAGCCTGGGTGCCGACGCCGTGATCGACGCCCGGGACGAGACCGACGTGGGCGCGGCCGTGCGGGACCTGACGGGCGGCGGCGCGCACGCCTCGCTCGACGCGTTCGGCAGCGAGGCAAGCTGCGCCGCATCGATCGAAAGCCTCAGGTGGCGTGGTCGCCACGTGCAGGTCGGCCTCCTGCCGTCAGCCGTCGGGAACCCCCGCGTTCCCATGTCCCGAGTGGTCTGGCTGGAGCTGGCGATCCTCGGATCGCACGGCATGGCCGCCCGTGACTATGCAGGCCTGCTCACGCAGGTCGAGTCCGGTGAAATCCGCGCCGACCTGCTCGTCACCGGGACGATGCCGCTCGCGGAGGCCCCGTCGGCGCTCATGGCCATGGCTGACAGCCCGTGGGCCGGAGCCCGCGTCATCCTCCCCCAGGAATGACCGCTCCGCGCGACGCACGAACCCACGAGGGCGCTGCCTACCCGGGCTGACGGGGTCGGTGGCCTTATCGTCGAGGTGCGAGTCGCACGAGGGACATCGGAGGCCGGATGCGCAAGCACATGCGTCGGCGTCTCCGGGCCCGGCGCGATCCGGCGGATCGGGCGCCGCGACCGCCGCGTCACCCCGTGGCGTTCGCCGTCGGGATCCTGATCGTCCTCGCCATCGCTGGCGTCACCGGCGTCGCCGCCTGGTCGCTGTACTCCGACTACACCTGGCGCTCGTCGGCCCGGGACGCGGCTGCAGGAGTCGAGGAGGCGATCACCTCGTACAGCGTCCGAGACGACTCGCTTCCTCAGCCCGTGGACGCGGTCGCTTCGGCTCCGGGCCCGGACCAGGCCACCCTCGACGACCTGCCGTACGCCGACGACCTGCCGCAGGGCGTGACGCGAATCCGGGTGACCGAGGGCGGTGCACTCTCGGTCCTGACGAGCACGGAAGCCCTCTGCTCGGGCAGGACCCTCAACATGACTGCTCCGGGGAAGGCGTCATCGGGGTCGTTTCGCTGCGGTGACGCTCTGGTGCCGCAGGCGGTCTCCGCGCTGACCGCCAGCCCGCTGGACTCCTCCGTGCTCCTGGAGTGGACGCGACCTCCCACTCCCGTCGAGGACTACTCGGTCACCGTGTCCGGTGACGACGGGGCAACGTGGGCCCCGTACGACGACGGCGTGACGTCCGTTCCGCGGGACATCGTCCGCCCCCTGGCCAACGGCCGCGAGTACCTGTTCCGGGTAACCGCCCGGAACCTCGTCGGCGAGTCCGCCCCGGTCATGACGCGCGCGTCACCGTTCACGGCGCCCGGCCCCCCCACGAACGTCCACGCCTCGGGCGGATTCGGCGCGGTCGTCTCGTGGAGCCCACCGGCCGATGATGGCGGGCGACCCGTGACGGGGTACCTCGTGACCGGCGACCCGACGGGCTCGTGCTCGGCACCGTCGACCTCCACCCGCTGCGAGGTGCCGGACCTGCCGGCCGCCCCCGGCTACACCTTCATCGTGCGTGCCCTCAACGAGGCGGGTGCCGGGACACCGAGCCTGCCGACCCCGAACGCGGTCGCCGTGTACTCCACTCCGGGACGAGCCGTCGCCCTGGCGGCCGACCCCGGTGACCGGGTCGTCCTCCTGAGCTGGACGCCTCCCTTGCGCGATGGGAACACGGCGATCACCGACTACCGGGTGGAGTACCGGGCCGCGGGCCAGGATGCGTGGAACGAGCTCGTGGATTCGCCCTCCGCCGAGACGACCAGGACAGTGTCCGGCCTCGTGAACGGAACCGAGTACGAGTTCCGCGTCTTCGCGGTGAACGCCGTAGGCACGTCGGAGCCGCCCCTGTCGCCGGCCTTCCAGACACCGGCCACGATCCCCGGTCCCGTGCCGACGCTGGAGCTCGTCGAAGGCAATGCGTCGGCGGCGCTTTCATGGACGGCGCCCGTCGACGACGGAGAGTCCCCGGTGACCGACTATGCGATCCAGTTCCGTCCCGCTGGTGGGGCCTGGCAGAACTTCAACCATCCCGTCGGCATCGAGGTGAACCGCGACGTCACCGGCCTGGAGAACGGCACCCGCTATGCGTTCCGTGTCGCAGCCCTGAACCGGATGGGCCAGGGCCCGTGGTCCAAGCGCGCCCTGGGCACACCCGTCGGGCCGCCAGGCCCCGTGGTCGAACCCGAGTCCGTCGGCTCACTCACCGCCATCGAGCTCACCTGGAAGCCGCCCGAGAACGACGGCGGCCGCCCGATCCGCGGCTACCGCGTCGAGTACAAGCTGTCGTCCTCCGACACCTGGCTGCGCGTGCCTCGCGTCCCCAGTGACCAGACGACGGTTACCGTGGAGGACCTCGAGGGTGGAGAGGCCTACGACTTCCGCATCGTGGCAGTGACCAGGGCAGGGTTCGGTCCGTCCACCCCAGGCAGCGCGGACCGGCCCACGCTGGCCGGGGTCATCGCCGACGAGACGCCGCCCGCGCCGGAGGGGTTCACCGCCATCGCCGGCGATCGCTCCGTGACGCTGCGCTGGGAGGAGTCCCCGGCGGGACGCAAGTCCCCCATCGCGGCCTACACGGTGACCGGCGACCCGGCTGGCACGTGCACGACGAAGCGCCTGACCTGCGTCATCAGGGGCCTCACCAATGGGCAGCGCTACACGTTCACGGTGTCCGCGGCCAACGAGAACATCATCGGACCGGAGTCCAGGACGGTCCGGGCGACTCCTCGCGTGTTCAACGCTGCCGTCGGGGGCGTCGAGTCCACCTACACGCGCGCCGGCCGCACCTATCGGGTGCACACCATCACGAGCACGTCGACCTTCACCGTCACGTCGAGCGCCCAGCCCTTCAGCGTCCTCGTCGTAGGTGGTGGGGGCGGCAGTCGCCTCCTCGCGGACGGCCGGCTCGCGGTCGGCGGCGGCGGCGGCATCATCGACGCGCGGCGGACAACTCTCGCCGTCGGCGTGCTCAACGTCGTCGTCGGTGCCGGTGGACCTCCCGGGGCGGCGGGAGGACTGTCGTCGATGGACGGTGTCGGCGCAGCGCCGGCCGGAACCCCGGGCTCGGCGACAGCAACCGAGTTCTCACCGACGACCAGGTCCAGCATCACTGGACGTCCGACCACCTACGGCGGCACCGGCACGCTGACGAGCGGGCCAGGCGCTGACGGGCGCGGTGTCGGCGGGGGCGGCCCGGCCGCGAACAGGGGCGGGAACGGCATCGTGATCATCCGCTACGAAGTGGGCGGGTAGCCCGCGCCCCTGCTTTCGGCGCGACGGATCTGCAGTTCCGCAGGTGCCTAGCGCCTTGGCCGGGACTTGGCCAGGTAGAGGGCCTTGTCCGCCTTGCGCAGGGCTTCCTCGAGGTCGTCGTCCCGCTCCCAGGCCACGACGCCTGCCGACCATCGTGCGTGGTTGGACTCGTGCAGGCGCGCGAGCAGGCTGTGCGCCGTCGCCGCATCCGTATTCGCGAGCAGCAGGATGAACTCGTCGCCGCCTATCCGCGCGAGGATGTCCGAGGAGCGAAGCATTCCCTTCCAGCTGGCCGTCACATCGATCAGCAGTCGGTCCCCTGCAAGGTGCCCGTGCGTGTCGTTGTAGCCCTTGAAGTCGTTGAGGTCGATCGCCACCACGGTGATGGGCCGCTCGGCGCGGAAGACCACCGCGCGCATGAGCTCAGCGCTCTCGCTGAGTCCCCGCCGGTTCAGCGCGCCGGTGAGCGGGTCGCGCACGGCCGCAGCGGCCAGGAGGGCGGACACCTGCGCGACCATCCAGACGAGTGCCACGACGGCAACGACGACGGTGAGCGGGTAGAAGAACGATGGCAGAAGCGGCGACAGGACCGTCACGGCCACGAACAGCGCCAGCATCCAGACCACCTGCACCACCATCCGCACGAACGGCAGGAACTGCGCGCAGAAGACGGCCAGCAGGCACAGCCCGAAGGCGCACGCCAACTGTCCGGTGGCTGAGTCCGACACGTAGGCAACTCCGCTTACGGCGATCGCCATCACGCCGACGTATCCGTCGATCACGATCGGGCTGACGCGCGGCAGCAGGATGAGGGCGGTGAGTGCGCCGATTCCCAGGAGGGCCGCCGCCCCATAGAGGGCGGGGACGGAGATCTGGTCACCCGAGGGCCACAGGGACAGGGCGATGCACTCCGCGGCCCCGAGGGCCATCAGCGCAGCCAGGACCCGGTACTTCGCAGCAGGCCCTAGCGCGGAGCCCTTGATCCTCACGCGTGCTGCCACGGATGCGTCTCCCCTTCCTGCGCTTGCAGCCGCAAGCGTCGCACGGTCCATGGCGGAAGCGAACGACCCCGGCCGGGAACCGGTTGCGTGTCACCCAGCACGACCAGGCGGGCTCCATGAGGTGAGCCACGGTCGCCCCTGATGAAGGTGTCGGACCAGCGCGGGCACTGAAGGGTGCATCTCCCGAAAGTCATCGCTCCTGCCCCTTCCCGAATCCCGAGCCCACGACCCGGCGGCTAGCTGCCCAGCGCGTTGGGCGCCCTCCACACTCGCTCGAACGGCAGGCGCCAGGCGTGCGGGGCGATGAGCTGGTGGATGGCGTTCGGGCCCCACGAACCCGGCGCGTAGGTGCGGACCGGCGGCGGGGCCTCGATGAGCGGAGTCGACACCTTCCACAGGCGCTCGATGCCGTCAGCCGTGGTGAAGAGCGTTCGGTCACCGCGCATGGCGTCCAGGATGAGACGTTCGTAGGCTTCGAAGACGTCACCCTCCAGGCCGGTGTCGTGCATGGCGAACTGGAGGCTCAGCTTGTCCAGCCGCATACCCGGACCTGGACGCTTGCCGTAGAAGGACAGGGACATCTTCGCCGAGTCCGCGAGGTCGAACGTCAGATGGTCCGGGCCCTGAGCGCTGACCCCCGAGTCCGCGGGGAACATGCTCTTGGGTGGCTCGTTGAACGCGATCGACACGATCCGCTGCCCCTCGGCAAGCCGCTTCCCCGTGCGGAGGTAGAAGGGCACTCCCGCCCATCGCCAGTTGTCGATGGTGCAGCGCAGGGCGATGAAGGTCTCGGTCTCCGACTCCGGGGAGACCCCCGGGATGTCGAGGTAGCCCGTGTACTGGCCGCGCACGACGTCCGCTGGCTGGATCGGCAGCATGCTGTGGAAGACCTTGTTCTTCTCGATCGTGATGGCGGCAGGATCCAGCTCGGTCGGTGGCTCCATCGCGATGAAGGCGAGGATCTGGAACAGGTGCGTCACGACCATGTCGCGGTAGGCGCCCGTCTGCTCGTAGAACTCGGCACGAGTCTCCAGACCGAGGTCCTCGGGCACGTCGATCTGGACGTGGTCGATGAAGTTGCGGTTCCAGATCGGCTCGAACAGGCCGTTCGCGAAACGGAAGGCGAGGATGTTGAGCGCAGGCTCCTTGCCGAGGAAGTGGTCGATGCGGAAGATCTGATCCTCGTCGAAGACCTCGTGCAGGCGCCCGTTGAGGGCCACCGAGCTCGCCAGGTCGACACCGAACGGCTTCTCCATCACGACGCGCGACCGTTCGATGAGCCCGGCCTCGGCGAGCTGCGTCACGGCCGCGACGGCGGCACGGGGTGGAACCGACAGGTAGTGAAGGCGTTGCGCAGGAGCGTCGAGCTGGGCCTCTGCGCGGGCCACGGCCTCGGCCATTGCCGCAGGGCCGGACTCGGTCGAGACATAGTCGAGCTGGCTGGCGAACGTCTCCCACGCGGCGTTGTCGAGGCCGCGGGAGTAGAACTCGTCCACGGCTCTGTGCGCGGCCTCCCGGAACTCCTCCACGCCGATCTGGTCCAGGGACACCCCGATGACGCGGATGCCCGGGATCAGTCCTGAGCTGGCGAGGTGGAACAGGCCCGGCAGCAGTTTTCGGCGGGCGAGGTCCCCGGTGGCTCCGAACAGCAGGACGACCTGCGGCTCGCCTGGTCCACTTCCGGGGTGCATCCGGCCCATCGCGTCATCGTGGCACTTCCATGTTGCCCCCGGGTTACTTCGCCTGAGCTCGTGGCTCGGATTCGTTCACGTCGGCCGCCTAGAGGAGACGGTGCTCATAGGCGAACGCGGCCGCCGCGGTCCGGGAGCCCACGTCGAGCTTCACGAAGATGTTGGAGAGATGGCGGGCCACCGTCTTCTCCGACAGCACCAGTTCGGCAGCGATCTCGGCGTTGCTCTTCCCGCCGGCGACGAGACGAAGGACCTCGACCTCGCGCCGGCTGAGCCCTCCGGGAGCCTGTGCCGTGCCGAGTAGGGCGGCAGCGTCGCGCGCTGCGGGACGGGCGCCAAGGTCGGCGAACATCTGCCAGGCCGATGTCAGGTCGGCGAACGCCGAGTCCTCGTCCCCGGCTGCGCGCAGTGCCTCGCCGATCACCATGCGGCATCGGGCCACCTCGTAGGGCGACCCCAACGCCGCCCAGTCGTCCGCACTCTGGCGCGCCTGCCGCAGGGCCCGGTGGGGATCGTCCTCCATGAGCGCGACCCTCGCCGACGCGTAGCCACCCGCGGCCCGCAGGGCAGTGCAGTCGAAGGCCGTTCCGATGGACGTCAGCTGCTCCGCCAGTGGCGCTGCCTCCTCGATCGCCCCAACACCGACGAGGACGTCTACGGCCGCCGGGAGCAGTTGCGAACGCCTCACCGGGTCCTGCCACTCCTCGAGCAGCCGGCGCACGGCAGCCGCAGCGGCGTCGCCTCGATCGCGTTCGGACCACAGGCGCGCACGACCCGGCTGGGCCGAATGCCCATGGTGGGCCGCCTCGTCGTACTGAGCCGCCGCGGCCTCGTACTCGCCCTGCATGCGCAGCACTTCCGCACGCTCGTAGAACGCCTGCCCGACTGCAGGGCTCCCGCCCGCCTGTGCGTAGCGACGGGCCGCGTCCTCCAGCTCGGTCAGGGCCTCCTCGAAGGCGCCGTGCACACGCATCAACTGGCCGCGGTGGACAGCGCACTGGCCCGTGAAGGCGACGAGGCCCGGCTGGGCGTCACACCACGCCGAGAGGGCGTGGGTCCACTCCCCCGCCCGGCCGAAGTCGGAGATCTCCTGGCACGACTCGATCGCGGAGCAGTAGATGTGCCCGGAGAAGACCGGTGACACCTCGCCCGTGATGACCGAGATCATCGCCTCGTCCAGGAGGTGCAGCCCCGCAGCGACGCGTCCCGCATAGATCGACAGACGGCCCTCCGCGTGCAGGCCCAAGGCCACGAGATCCCGGTCCGCGAATCGCCGCCCGTACTCGGTGATCGTCGGCACGATGGCGAGGGCCTCGTCGAACTCTCCCTTGAGGACGTGGCCGAAGGCCGTCCTCTCAGCCAGGTAGCCGCGCTCGACCACATCCTCGTCGAGGTCGTCCAGCAGTCTCTGCCCGCGGGCCAGCCAGCCGCTGCCGATGGCGACCTCGCCCATCTCCCACAGCGTCAGATTCAGCCAGTACGCGGTCCGCGCTGCGGCCGGCACGTCGCCATGCTCGACGTATGCCTGGTAGGCGCGTTGAAGGGCCTGCACGATGTCGTTGTGGTGACCGAGCATGTACGCGGTCGTCGCCAGTGCCACGAAGTCGTCAGCGGCCAGGCCGGTGTCCTCCAGACCCATGAGCGCCTGGTAGGCCGTGACCCACTCGCGGCGCTCGTAGGCCTCGCGCGCGTGGTGGAGATCGCGCAGGACGTCCATCGGCCATCACTCCCGGGCTCGACAGTAACCTGCAGGGGCGGAAAGTCCGACAGGTCAGGCGGTCACGGGGATCGAGGCTCGCGACCGAGAGGCGATCCTGTCGGCCACGTACGCGGCGTCGCGACCGACGCCGGGCAGGACCATGGAGCTGAAGGCGTACTGGAAGGCCAGCCCGCAGAAGTAGAGCCCTGGCACCGTCTCAACCACACCGCGGTACTCGATCGGCCAGCCGTCGTCGCCGATGATCTGCGCCTCGATCCACCCGAACTCGGGCCGGAATCCGGTGGCCCAGACCACGTTGGCCACGTCGAGTGCGCGCCCGTCTTCGAGTACGGGCCGTCCGTCGGCTGAGACATCCACAACCTTCTGCTCGATCCTCTGCCCGCCGCGCTCGGCCAGGTGGTGCGCCTTCACGCGAGCCGTCGGACCGCCATGCTGACGGACGTTCTCCACTTCCCTTCGCCCCATGGGAGTGCGTCGCGTGAGCACGTGCTTCCACGCCCAGACAAGGAGCGGCAGGACGATCTTGACCCGGGCCGAATCCCACTCGAGCGGGATGTTCCCCCGATCAGGACCCACGAGGATCGTCGGGCCGGTGGCCGCCACCTCGTAGGCGATGTCGTAGCCGGAATGCGACGCACCGACCACGAGCGTCGGCCCGGGCTGCAGCTGGCTCGGGTTCTTGTACGCCGTGGAGTGCATCTGCTTGATGCTCGGGTCCAGCCTTGCGGACATCTCCGGCACGCGCGGGGTCCTGCTGAACGATCCCGTCGCGATCACGACGTTGTCGCACGTGATGGCCTCGGAGCCGATGTGCGCGGTGAAGCCGCGACCGCCGCCAGAAGGCACCAGCCGATCAACCCTTGTGCGCAGGCGCACCGGAAGGCCCATCTCGACGGCGTAGGCCTCGAGGAAATCGGCCACCTCGTCCTTGGTCGGGAAGTGCCACGGGTCGCCCGGGAAGTCCATTCCCGGCAACCCGTCGAACTTCGCCGGCGAGTACAGCCTCAGCGAGTCATAGTGGCAGCGCCAGTTGTCACCGATGCGGGTGAGCCCATCCACGATCAGGACCGAACGGCCGCGCCGACGGAGTTCATACCCCGTGGCGAGTCCGGCCTGTCCGGCGCCGATGATGAGGGTGTCGACGTGTTGAACGGTCATGGCGCTTCCTCCTGTTGTCCGCGCGCCGCGTGGCGAGCTCGTCGTGTCGGAGCGTGGATGTCGTCCACGACCCCGACCGTACGAACCGCCGTGGCCGACCGCATCGGGGTCGATACCCATCTGCGGAGAGGGAGATGGGTGGAAGTGCGCACGGGCTCAGCACCGACGACGCGGGCGGCGCGGCGCCTGGCGGCGACTCGTCACGGGGCCGAAGGCGCTGCCGCCGCGACGGCGACCTAGATCAACGCAGAGGCCGAACCATCGTGCGGCTCGGGGGGAAGGGCGGTGTCGGACACCCGCTCCACACGGGTGCGCGGGAGACCGGATCGCGTCTGCTGAATCCAGGTCACGAGACCCTCTCGCAGGTAGCAGCGCAGGTCCCACAGGATCGGAGCGGAGGCCGCGCTCGCCACGGCACGAACCCGTACCAGGCCTCCCGTGGCCTCGGTGACCTGAATGCTCGACGACCGTCCGTCCCACAGGTCGGTGTCGGCCAGCAGCCGGTCCAGCTCACGCCGCAGCCCGTCCACCGGCACCGACCAGTCGACGTCGAGCTCGACCGTGCCGACGAGTTCTGACGCCGTTCGCGTCCAGTTCTCGAAGGGCGTGGCGGTGAAGTACGTCGAGGGCAGGACCATCCGCCTCTCGTCCCAGATGCGGACGACGACGTAGGTGAGAGTGATCTCCTCGATCCGGCCGTACTCCCCCTCGACAACGACGACGTCGTCTACTCGGATGGAATCGGAGAACGCCACCTGGACGCCCGCGAACAAGTTGGCCAGCGAGGATTGGGCCGCGATGCCCGCGATGATCGCTGCCAGGCCCGCCGACGCGATGATCGACGCCCCGACGGCGCGCATCCCGGGGAAGGACAGCAGGATCGCCGCAACGGCGACGACGATGATCAGGGCGATAGCCAGCCGGCCGAGGATCTGCACCTGTGTGTGGACCCGGCGCGCCTGCCGGTTGTCGGCGATGTCGATCGGGAAGCGTGCCGTGATTCCGTCCTGGACCGCTCGCGTCAGCTCGACGAGCAGCCACCCTGCCGCGGAAATGACGACGATGAGCAGCGCCTGCGCGACAGGGTCGTGCCACGAGGACGGCTCGGTGGTCAGGTAGATAGCCAGCCAGATGCCCATCGTGGCCAGGAGGAGCCGCAGCGGCCACTTGACGCGTGCGCTGAGGCTGGCGAGCAGCGGCCACCGGGCTCCGGACAACCGCATGGCCCTGCGCAGCACCGCCGCCACGACGAGGGCCACGACGAGGGCCACCAGTATCGCCACGACAGGCGCGGCGAAGTCCGCGACCACCTCCCCCGCATCGGCGAGGACGGTCATGGACCCATCGATTGTCACAGCCGGCATCCGGTCAAGGGTACGGAGTCGTCAGGCTCGAGAGGGAATGCGGGGCCGAGGGGTTGCTCAGGCCGAGCGCTCGCCCAGCACGCAGAACTCGTTGCCCTCGGGGTCGGCCAGCACGACCCAGCGCACCTCTCCTTGGCCGATGTCCACGCGCCGTGCGCCAAGGCGGAGGAGCCGGTCGACCTCCGCGGCCTGATCGTCAGGGCGGAAGTCGAGGTGCAGCCTGTTCTTCGCCGTTCGCTCGTCCGCGACGGCCAGGAACAGCAGGCCCGGGGTCACGTCGGGGGCGGGCCGGATCTCCACCTCGGACTCGTCGTCGACGGTCATCACCCAGCCCAACGCCTCGGCCCACCACGTCGCAAGCGCCCGCGGATCGGCGGCGTCGATGACGGTCTGCTCCCACTCAAGAGTCACGTCGCGACGGTACACCGGCATCGTCCGCTCGTGGGCCGACCGCGACCAAGGGCCGACGGGTGATCAGCCGGCTTGAAGGAACCGGCTGGCACGCCCGACGGCAGCCGTCCGGTTCGTCACGCCCAGGCGGGCGAACACGTTCTCCAGGTGCTTGCGGACGGTCGCCTCGGACAGGCCGAGTCGGCGGGCGATCTGACCGTTCGTGTGTCCATCACGGACGAGCCGGAGGACCTCCCACTGGCGAAGGGTCAGCTCCGGGGCGCCGAGGCGGTCCTGCTGATGCTGCTCGTAGACGTCGATCAGGTGTGGCCGCAGCAGGCTCAGCAGCTGCGTGTCGCGGTCACTGAATCCGGGGTCACCCTCCCTCCAGAGGATGAGTCGTCGATCCGTCGCACCCGCGGGCGGCAGCGAGACGATGACATGGTGCACGGCGCTCTCCGGGTCGGCCTCGGCATAGGCGTTCCAGGCCGGTCCCCGCTCCATTCCCGGTAGATCGTCGGTGTCGCGCAGGATGGTGGAGTAGTCGCCTGACCGCTGCGGGTAGCTGCAGCTCTCCCAGTACGCGGCCCACCACAGATCCATGACGTCCTGATCGTCGCCCTCCGACGCCTCCCCGGCCGCCTGGATCGAGATCTCCTTGCGATAGGGATCCATGACCTGGAAGGTCGCATCGTCGTACGGGATGAGCTTGGCCAGGTCTCGCAGCATCGCGTCCGGAACATGCTCGCCCGGCTCGCCGCAACGATTCCGGTCGACGACCTCGAGGATCGTTCGCAGGTCCGCTTCCGTGATGCTGAGCATCTCGCTCATCTGGGGACCTCCGGTCGTGAGCATCAGTCGCTTCACACTACGCGCGACATCGGCAACGCGGAATGCGTAGATCCGCGTATCCCCGCGGCGTACGCGGAAGGTCGAATGGTGCCGCGGTCATGGCACCTCGACAGTTGTCGTCGACAGACCGGTGCGGATGGTCGACATACGCGACGGAAGGCACGTTCCCCACATTGGAGATGATGACGATGATCAGCAAGGTTCTCGCAGCCATCACCGCGTCGATCACAGCGACGCTGTCTGCACTCATGCTCGCGCCCAGCGCGTTCGCGCTGGTGCCACCGGATCCGACAGGCGAGGCCGCACGAACTCTCGAGTCAACGGGCGTCCCGCCCTGGCAGGTCGTCCTGGTCGCGCTTGGCGCCCTCGTCGTGGGTGCGGCGGTAGCGCTCGTCATCTCGCGCGGCGCACGAGTGATGCGCGAACGGCACCTGGTCCATCCCGCCACGACGTGACCCTCACGCGCGACGCCGCCTCAGGAACTCGTCCCGCAGGCCGACCCTGACGGACGCCGGCCCTCCGGCCACCGCGCTTCCCGCTCCCCCTCGATTCGCGGAAGACTCCCGACGACGACGAAGGCCCAGGGGCTGTCCCTGGGCCTTCGCCATGGGTAAGTGACGGCGGATCCAGCGCATCCCGGGTTAGATGGCCAGATGGATGTGGGCCTGGTACTGCAGATGTTCGAGCGGCCTCAGGACGGCAGCAAGCCGACGTGGATCGAGCTGAAATCGGTGGTCGAGCTTGCTGAGACCCTGGGTTTCGACACGGTGTGGACCGCCGACGAGATCCTGTGGCGTGACCCCGACTTTCCCGCGCCGCTTGGGTGGTGGGAATGCCTGTCGATGACCGGTGCCGTGGCAGCGGCGACCACGACAATCCAGGTTGGCACCTGGGTGATGTCGGCCCTTCATCGCAACCCGGGCATGGTCGCGTCCGCGGCCGAGACCATCGACGAGATCGCGGGCGGGCGCTTCGTCCTCGGCCTCGGTGCCGGGCACGGTGGCGGTGCTGCGACGGAGTTCGGCTACCCCTCTGACCGGACCGTCTCACGCTATGCCGAGGCGCTGCAGATCGTCGTGCCGCTGCTGCGTGGGCAGACCGTGACGTTCGACGGTGAGTTCCACCGGGCCGCGGGCGCGGAGGTGCGACCCCGCGGTCCGCGTCCCGGGCAGATCCCACTCATGCTCGGCGGTCATGCGCCGCGCACGATCTCCCTCGCGGCGAGGTACGCCGACATCTGGAGCGCATTCCCCACCGCGACCGGCAGTCTCCCCGAGGCCTTCGTGGACAGGACGGCGATGCTTGACCAGGCCTGCGAGGACATCGGACGGGATCCGGCGTCCATCGGTCGCTCGGTGGGCGTCTTCGTCGAGCCCGGTAATCGTGGGGAGGTGGAGGCGCTTGGCTTCGGGGTTGCCATCAATGGATCGGTCGACCAGATCACGGAGACTGTCGGGAGACTCGCAGACGTTGGCGTCACGCGAGTCGAGCTCATTCCCTACCCGAACACCGTGGAGACGATCGAGCGACTCGCACCCGTCGTCGACGCCCTGGCCTGACTGAAGCACCCGGTTCGCCACGCGCGTGCCGCGCGACCGCTCTCGTCACCGCGCCCGCTCCCGGCGCCGCTCCCCTCGCGCTGCCCGGTCCAGTCCAGCGATAAGCACGTCGAGCCCGAAGTCGAACGACACTCCGAACGTGTACCCGGGCTGAAGGATGTGCTCGGCCGTGAAGGCGGCGAGATTCGGATACGCCTGAGCATCGAGGGCGGACGCCATCTCTTGCGCGACTTCGGCAAAACCGTCGCTGTCCGTTGACGGGAGTATCGCTTCCTCGAAGGCGAATCCGTAGATGAAGCTGTCCAGGATCGCGTAGGCGTGCGCCGTCAACTGCCAGGACAGGCCACCACGACGCAGGCACGCGAGCACTGCCTCGTGGTGGCGCAGGCTGACGGGTCCCGGTGACGATCGTGACTCCAGCAGCGGCGCGGCCCAGGGGTGGCGATTGAGGGCGGTGCGGGCCGACTGGCACCGGACGCGGATCGCCTTCGTCCACGGCAGCCCTTCCGGCGGCAGGTCGATCTCCGCGAACACCCGCTCGACCATGCCGTCCACGATGGCGTCCTTCGATGGCACGTAGTGGTAGATCGTCATCGGCTTCACGCCGAGCTCGTCCGCGAGACGGCGGATCGTCAGGGCCTCGATCCCGATCCGGTCCGCGAGTGCGAGCGCCCCGTCGAGGACGCGCTCCCCCGTCAGGGGGACGTGAGGATCAGGCCTGGCCATGGGACTCCTTCGACGGCGACTTGACCATCGTACTAAGTACGATTATGGTTTGGCCATTCGTCGTACTAAGTACGAATCCGAGTCTGAAGGGAACCCCCTGTGTCCACGAGCACCCACAGCACCCCTACCGGCAACACAGCCGCACCGGTCACCGACATCGCGCGCATGCGAGCCGTCGTCACCCCTCACTACGGCGGCGCCGAGGTCGTCCAGGAGGCCTTGATCCCCCAGCCGGTCGTCGCCGACGACGAGGTCCTCGTCCGCGTGCACGCCGCCGGGGTCGACCGCGGCACGTGGCATCTCATGACCGGCAAGCCCTACCTCGTTCGGTTGCTGGGGTTCGGCCTGACCCGGCCGAAGCAGCCGGTCCCCGGGCTCGACCTGGCAGGCGTCGTCGTCGCTGCCGGCAAGGACGTGGACCGATTCGACGTGGGCGACGAGGTCTTCGGGATCGGGCGCGCCACCTTCGCGGAGTACGCCGTGGCCCCCGAGAGCAAGCTCAGCCGCAAGCCTTCAGCGATCAGTTTCGAGTCGGCCGCGGTGGCCGCCATCTCCGGCGGCACCGCCCTGCAGGCACTCACCGATGTCGGTCGCGTCCAGTCCGGCCAGTCGGTCCTCGTGATCGGCGCCTCGGGCGGCGTGGGCAGCTACGCCGTTCAGATCGCGACGGCACTCGGCGCTCACGTCACGGGAGTGTCGAGCGCGTCCAAGGCGGCGACCGTGATGAGCCTGGGGGCCGAGAGCGTTATCGACTACGCCGATGGCGACTACCTCGACGGCACGAAGCGCTATGACCTCATCCTCGACGCCGGTGGCCTCAACCCGGTTCGACGGCTGAAGCGAGCGCTCACGCCGACCGGGACACTCGTGATCGTCGGAGGCGAAGGCGGGGGCAACTGGACCGGCGGCATCGGTCGCAATCTTCGGGCGGCAGCACTGTCGGCATTCTCGCGTCAACGCCTCACGGCCTTCATCAACCGGGAGAGCCACCAGACGACCGATCGGCTCGCCGAGCTCCTGTCCACCGGAGCGGTGACCCCCCTCATCGGAGGCCGGTATCCCCTGGCGCACGTACGCGATGCGCTCGCCGACCTCGAGGGTGGGCGCATCACCGGCAAGGCCGTGGTCGTCGTCCACGCTGACCGCGCCTAGCCACCCCACCCACAGGCATCCGCAAGCACGACCACTCAGTTCTCAAGGAGGAATCATGACCACTCAGGCCACCGAGACCCGGAACGCGCGGCAGCCGGCGCTCTCATCCGCGGCACCACTCACCCCGCTCAGACGCATCGCGCGAATCGCCGGCGTGTCCTACCTGCTCATGTTCGCCCTGGCGATCGTCGCCAACTTCCTCGTTCTCGAGGGACTCGTCGTCGAAGGGGACCCGCTGGCGACGACCGCGAACATCGCCGACTCCCCCGGCCTCATGCGCACCGGCATCCTGGCGTTCCTTCTCATCGTGCTGCTCGACGTCACTCTGGCGTGGGCCCTGCAGGTCGTGTTCCGAAGCGTCAGCCGCGACTGGTCCATCGTCATGGCCTGGTTCCGGCTCGGCTACAGCGTCATCCTCGGCGTCGCACTCGTCTTCCTCGTGCAGGCGCTGGCCTCCGCCACGACCGCGGGAGCCTCCACGGACGCCCAGGCAATGCAGACCATGCAATCCATCGAGGCCTTCCAGACGACGTGGTTGCTGGGCCTGAGCCTGTTCGGCGTCCATCTGGTGCTGCTCGGCGCACTCGTCGCACGCTCAGACTTCGCACCCCGCGTGCTGGGTTACATCCTCGCGTTCGCCGGCGTTGCCTATGTCGGCGACACGGTCGCGCACCTAGCCCTTCCCGACTACTCGGCGGTGTCGGGCCTGTTCCTCGCGCTGGTGGCCGTGCCCTCCATGGTCGGCGAAGGCTGGCTCGGGATCTGGCTGTTGACGACGCGCCGGCTTCCGGCCGAGTGAACGGGTGCGACGCGCGACGGCGCCTGAAGCGCCTCACGCGTCACACCCTCCAGCAGCACCCCCGGCCACACGTGCTGGGCACATCAAGGAAGAAGGGAAGGATGAGAAATGGAGGATCTCTTGTCGCCGCAAATGTGGGGCAGCCCCGTGGGACTGGGGCTGCTGTTCCTCCTGGCGGGAGTCGGGACAGGCGTGTTCTTCTGGGGACTGGGCGCCCTGACCAAGAAGGGCGAGTAGCTACACGGGTCCGTCGGTGGGCCCGCCGCCGGTGAGCAGGCCTGGGCAACGGCGAGAGATGGTGGGTCTAGTGAGCCCTACGAGTGAAGATCAGATGGACGACGCCGAGCGGAGATGGGGTTGCCTCGATGTCGAAGCGCTCGTCGAGTCCCTCGAGCCCGTCCCAGAGTCGTTCACCCCGGCCCAGGATGATCGGCACGACGACGATGTGCATGTGGTCGATCAGATCGGCCTCGAGGAACTGCCGAACCGTGCTGACACCGCCACCGATTCGGACGTCGAGGTCGCCGGCCAGGGCGCGAGCCTGCTCGAGCGCGGAGACCGGGTCGGCGTCGACGAAGTGGAAGGTCGTTCCACCCTCCATCTCCAGGACCGGCCGAGGATGGTGGGTAAGAACGACGACAGGGGTGTGGAAGACGGGGTTGTCGCCCCACCACCCCTTCCACTCCTCGTCCTCCCAGAGCCCGCGTTGAGGGCCGAACTTGTTGCGACCCATGATCTCCGCGCCGATCCCGGGGCCCCACCGGGTCGCGAGGGCGTCGTCCACTCCCTGGGACCCCGCCGTCTTCCCATGGAGGCCCATGTCGCGGAAGGTGCGCGTCTCGAAGGCCCACTCCATCAAGCGCATGCCAGCGTGTCCGAATGGCGTCTCGAGCTGCTGGCCCTCACCCGTGCCGAAGCCGTCGAGGGACACCGAGAAGTTGTGCACGCGGACGAGGGACATGTCATCTCCAGATGTGGTTGTCGTTCACCGTTTGGGGAGGTGACCCAACGCGACGACTCTAGACCGAAGACGACCGAATCGGATTGCGGTCCGATCGACACCGTGAGCTGATCCTCATGGATCTCGGACGTGCGAGGCAACCAACGCCCTGACGCCGTTCGATTGAACGTTGTCAGGGATCCCGTTCTGGATCCAGCGTGGGACCTGACGTGCTCAACGACGGAGTCCCGCGGTCGAAGGCAGGGACCGTTTCCCGGAGGTGGCCAGCCGTGGATCTGGCGATCGCCCCTCCGAGCGCGGATGCCTCGACGGCACGCGCTCTGTCATCCTTGGATCGTGCCGAACGTCTACCGGCTGACCTACCCAAACGGGAAGATCTACATCGACCAGGACCTCCTGGATCAGATCACCGTCGTCGAATCCGTCGCCAACGAGGCGTTCACCCGAGACTTCTCGCCCGCACAGCAACACGACTTCACGGTGCGCAAGGAGATCCTGTGGGAATCACCCGACGCCGATCACGACGAGGTAACGCGGGTGATGATCGAGTGGATAGAGCGGCTGAGAGCCAACGAACCGGACATCGGCTACAACCGCTGGCCTCCGCCGTCCTGACCCCTTGCCGAGGCACACGACGCCCTCTCGTCAACGGCAACCGTGGCTGAGTTCTGCCTGCACTAGGGCGCGCTTCCCGTCACGCAGTCGGTGGCGTCTCGTCAGATCAGCGCTGCCAGTGCGACCTGAGCCCTCGCAATCTGGTCGCAACGGTCGCGCCTGCCCTACGTGTCGGGCGGGCGAGCCTGTATCGAGATCCTTCATGACTTCCGAGCCCCTTCACTCCCCCACACCGGGCGACGTCATGCCCCCGCCATGCCGCGCATCCGCGCCAGCCGAATGCCATCATGATCAGGTGACGACGACTGCCGAGGCGGCGGAGCGGCCTCTGATGCCATTCGGCTTCGACGACCATCCGCACCCAGCGGGGACTCACATGTGCCTGCTCTATGCCGATGACAGTGAGCGCTGGCCGGTGATCACCGAGTACGTGTCGAGCGGCCTCGCGAACCACGAGCGCGTCGGCTGTTTCGTCGATGTCGAGACACCGGAGGAATTCGTCGATCAGGTCCGAGGCGCAGACCCAGCTGATCGTGATCAATGGGGCCCCGATCAACTG
The DNA here is from genome assembly GCA_024641635.1 of Actinomycetes bacterium. Lineage (GTDB taxonomy): Bacteria > Actinomycetota > Actinomycetes > S36-B12 > S36-B12 > UBA10649. The sequence continues at coordinate 24,754 of JAHECS010000014.1, forward strand.
CAGGTCAGCGCAGCCTCGGATGTGTACTGCCCGGACGGCTCCTTCGACGTCGAGCGGATGCTCCAGACGCTGGCCGACGGTCACCGGGACAGCATCGCGAGTGGCTTCGCCGGGTTCCGGGTAACGGGAGAGATGACCTGGTCACGGCGCATGGGCACCCCGAGCCGTGACCTCGTGGAGTACGAGGCTCGGATCAATGTCTTGGTGCGGACGGTGCCGACGACGGCCATCTGCCAATACGATTCGCGAGCATTCGACGGGGCTACCCTCTACGACATCCTGTCGGTGCACCCGATGGTGATCGTTCGGGGCCAAGTCATGAGCAACCCGTACTACCTCGAGCCTGAGGAGTTCCTGACCCTGCGCGATCGACGGCCCCCGGGCGGATGAGCGCGGCCGAGCCCTCGGTAGCGATGCTGGGGCGCCTGCTCGCCGCGCTTCAGGTGATGGACTCCGTGCCAGGCGCGGCCGACCTCTTCGCATTTCTCGTCCGGACCCTGAACGACCTTCCTGGGGTCGGCGTCGTGCGCTTTGCCCCACGAGGCGAAGCAGCCGGCGCGCGGCCCGGTAGCAATACCTTCACCGTCCGGACCTCCGAACGGGACTTCGGCACGCTGATCGTCGACATCCAGGACGAGGAGTCCTTCGCGCCCTACCGGCCCTTCGTCGGAAATGTCGGCCACGTCGTCGCCAGAATCCTGGAGAACCGAGAAGTCGCCAAGGATCTGGCGGAGGCCAACACACGACTCGGTACGTACATCGGTTCCTTGGAAGCCGATGCGGTCCAACGTCGGATCGACGCCGAGGAGCACGGCCAGCGCCTTCGTCTCGTGCTGGAGAGTGCGGGGCTCGGGATGTGGGACTGGAACATGCAGACCGGTGCGGCCGTGGTGGACGAGCGGTGGGCCGCCATCGTTGGGTACTCCCTGGCCGAATTGGAGCCGGTGACGGAGGACACCTGGCTCCAGATGACGCATCCCGACGACATTGAGAGCGACAGGAAGGCAGGCGAGGAGCACGCCGCCGGCCGTACCCCCATCTTCGACGTCGAGATTCGGCTGCGTCACCGCAGCGGCCACTGGGTGTGGTGCCGTGACCGCGGACGGATCGTGCAGTGGACGGATGACGGTCGCCCGTTTCGGATGACAGGCACGCTGGAGGACGTCACCGCCCACGTGGAGGCGCGTCAACGACTTGAGCGCAGCGAGATGCTGCTGAGCGAGGCGCAGCGGATTGCTCATGTGGGGGCTTGGCGGTTCGACCTGGCAACGGGGGCTGTCACGTGGTCGCAGGAGCTCTTCGACGCGTTCGGCCTGGACCCGCTTGGTGCTGTGCCGGGATTCCCGGAGCAGGAGGCGTTGTTCACGCCGGAGAGCTGGCTGGCGCTCAGCTCTGCGGTGCTCGCGGCCCGGACAGACGGGGTTCCCTACGATGTGGAGCTCCAGACAGTCCGGACCGACGGCACCCACGGGTGGATCCATGCGCGTGGGCAGGCACGCCGGGATGCCCTGGGGTCGGTTGTCGAGCTCCATGGCATGACGTTGGACATCACCGAGCTCAAGGCCTCGACCGATGTGCTTCGGGAGATGGCGACCCATGACTCGTTGACAGGGCTGGCCAACCGGGCGGCGTTGATGGACGAGATCTCCCGTTCGCTGAGCGCGGGACGCCGTTCGGGGCGGTCGACGGCCGTCCTGATGATTGACCTCGATCGGTTCAAGGGACTGAATGATGCCCTCGGGCATGCCGTCGGTGACGACGTGCTGGTCGCCGCGGCGGCCCGCATCCTGAGGGTGGTGCGCACGTCTGACTTGGTGGCCCGCCTGGGCGGGGACGAGTTCGTGATCGTCATGCGCGACCTGCAGGACCCTGAGGAGGCGGTGGGGGCGGCCACCCGCATCGTCCAGGCTTTTCGAGAGCAGTTCAACCCTGGCGGAGCGGAGATGTACGCGACCGCGAGTGTCGGGCTGGCGATAGCGACAGATGACGATTCCGCCGGTGATGTCCTGCGTGCGGCGGACACCGCGATGTATGCCGCCAAGGAGCAGGGTCGGGACCGGGTGTCGATCTTCAACGAGGACATGCGCGAGAAGGTGGCCACCCGCTTGGCCGTGGAAACCGATCTGCGGCACGCCCTGGCCCGAGACCAGCTCGCGGTCTGGTACCAGCCCGAGGTCGACCTCAAGACGGGTTCCGTCGTCGCGGTCGAGGCCCTGCTGCGCTGGATCCGCCCAGACGGCACCGTGTGGTGCGCTGATCGGTTCATCAAGGTCGCGGAGGACACCGGGATGATCCTGGATATCGGCGACTGGGTCCTGCGGCAGGCGTGCGCGCAGGCAGCGGCCTGGGGCGCGGACCGCCCGGGACGGCCGATCACGGTGAGAGTCAACCTCTCCACGCTGCAGCTGGCCGAGAGCGGACTGCTCGACGCCGTCGATGACGCCCTTGCGGCGAGCGGCGTGGACCCAGCACTGCTGTGCATCGAGATCACCGAGACCTCGATGCTTCAGGAGACCGCCAATGCCCGCGAGAACCTGGCCGGTCTCCACTCGCGCGGCATCTCCCTGGCCATCGACGACTTCGGGACCGGCTACGGCTCGCTGACCTACCTCAACCGATACCCCATCGACGTCATCAAGATCGATCGCTCGTTCATTACCGACACCACCGACCCGGACCACGATCACCGGCTCGTCGCCGGGATCGTTGCCCTCGCGACGGCACTCGGCATCACCGTCACCGCCGAAGGCGTCGAACACACCGACCAGGCAGCCCACCTGCTCCACATGGGCTGCCCAACCGCCCAGGGATGGCTCTACTCCGAGGCCCTCCCCGCCGACCAGATCACCCTCCTTCTGGATCACATCTACCCGGCGCGGGCGGCGATTGTCACGGACTATCCCTGAGCAGCGAATGCCGCGTGCCGACTCACCCCGATCCCGAATCCGTACTCCGCGGGAAAACCTAGACGTGCGACGCCAGTGGGGCGGGAGCTCTTCGGCGGCGGCCCGTTAGGTCTACTCGCGAACGGCACGAGAGCCTGATTGTCCACGACGAATGACACGAGCAAGCGAGTGAAGACGCTCACGCGGGTGCATCGGAACGCGACGATCTCTCCGCGGGCGACGTCGTAAGTCCTGTTCCATCGGCGGACCAATCCGATACGGCGGCGGCCGCCCCCGAAGCCGGGGTCGCCATCCGATGCATGCAAGACCAGGGTCAAGGAGGAGAAGGCCCCCCGGGGTCTGGGGGGTGCTCCTCCCAATGTGGTGGCGGGGACGCTGTGAGGACCGAGGAACAGGATCTGAGATGACGGTCGCAGACGTGGCCTGACACCTCGGACGGCGTGGAGCCGGACACAGGATTGACACCCGGCATCCCTCACTTCGCCGAAGGTACACACGGCACAACCTCGTGAGTACCAACACTCTTCGGCCCGAATGTGCCAGACAACGCAATCTCCAGGCGCGTGCTGTGTCCGGTAGCCACTGCCCATGGCACTGTTCCGGTGATGGATCGTCAGGGTCGGTGAAGGTGGCGGCCTGAAGCGCGTTCGCTGGGTGAGGCCTCCCCTTGAGGATCCCTCGGCGTGCACCGGCTTCCGCTTCCCGCCGGAGGTCCTTGTGCTGGCCGCGCGCTGGGTATCTGCGCTGCGCATACCGGGACCTGGACTAGTCCAGCCAGGCCATCGACGATCTGATCCCGGCCGCGTGCCATAGCCCTGAGCAGAACCAGTCCAATCGGTGCGAGGCCGATCACCGACCGCTGAAAGCACGCCTTCGCCGATGCGCGGGCTGACGACGACGAACCGGACGGCGATCGTCGTTATCCAACGGCACGCATATCCAGAACCTGCGACGCTGCCACTGTGAACTGGGAGCCCACGCGGCGCCGTTGGAACGGTTGGCGGCCGTATGCGATTCGGCATCGTTGACAGGCTGCATCGTTCCACCCGCCCTCTGCCGCAGTCATTCGCGTTCGTGATCAACGGTGACCACACGCGCGCCCGCGGCCGCGCTGACGATCCAGGTACGAGGAGACCGCCACCCGAATGACGCAAACTCCTCCTCCGCCGCCGCGGCAACAGCATCCACGTTCGCCGTCGGGACCAGTGCGATCACCGACCCACCGAATCCGCCGCCCGTCATCCGTGCCCCCCACGCGCCGGCCGAACGCGCCGCCTCGACCGCGACGTCCAGCTCGGCACAGGAGACAGCGAAGTCGTCGCGCAGCGACGTATGCGACTCGTCCATCAGCGCGCCGAGCCTCCGGAAGTCACCCGCCCGCATGGCCTCGACGGCAGCCGTGACCCTGGCGTTCTCCGTCACCACATGCCGGACGCGCGCGCGCTGGATGTCGTCGTCAAGCCGCTTCAGGGCATCGTCGAGATCGGGCACCTCGCGCAGCGACCGGATGCCGAGCACCGCGGCGGCCGCCTCGCACGAGGTCCGACGGTTCGCATATCCCCCATCGACGAGCGCATGGTGCGCCCTCGTGTCGATCACGACGAACGTCAGGCCGACCGCCGCCACCTCGACGGGGACACGCTCGACCGTGTCGCGCTGCACGTCGAAGAGCAGTGCTGCGCCCTCCGACCCCATCGCCGAGGCGACCTGATCCATCGAGCCGGTAGGAACGCCCACGAACTCGTTCTCCGCCCGTTGCGCGAGGCGGGCCAGCTCCCGAGGAGGCAGGGCCAGTCCCCACCACTCGGCCACTGCCGCACCCACCGCGCACTCGACCGCGGCAGACGATGAGAGGCCGGCCCCGAGCGGCACGTCGCTGTCGACCTGCACGCGTAGGCCCGTGCTGCCACCGTCGACCGCCCGTCTGACAGCCCAGACCGCGCCCGCGATGTAGGCCGCCCAGCCAGCAACGGCACCCGGTGCCAGCTCGGCCCAGTCGAGCGTGGCGATCTCATCCGGGAACTGCGCCGACTCGATGAGCAGCGCCGTCTCGTCAGCCTCACTTACGGTCGCCGTGACGCCCCGGTCGATGGCCATGGGGAGGACGAGACCGGCGTTGTAGTCGGTGTGCTCACCGATGATGTTCACGCGGCCCGGCGCTCGCGCGACGACCCGTGTGGGTCGGCCGGCAGCCCTGGTCACCGTGAGACCGCGAGCGCGGCGCGGATCCGCTCTGCGGCGTCCTCCGGCACCACGTCGCCGATGAACGCGCCCATGAGCGACTCCGATCCCGCCAGGAACTTGAGCTTGTCGCCTGCCCGGCGGTTCGAGACAAGGCGCAGGAAGAGTCGACTGTCGCGCAGTTCGTCGGCCGTCGGGTGAGCCGGAACCTGGATCCAGCCGCTCATGTAGGGCAACGGGGCATCGAACAGGGAGTCGAGGGCACGGATCAGTCGGGGGTAGGAGGCCGAGAAGGAGTCCTGTTCCTCCGTGGTCAGTTCGGCGAGGGATCGTCGGTCGGCGATCGGGTGGACCTGTACCTCGAACGGCCATCGCGAGGCATAGGGGACGAACGCCACCCAGTGATCATCCGCATGGACGATCCGCGTGGCCTGCTCCCGCTCGAAGGCCACGATGGACCGGAGGTGGGACTGATCGGATCCGTCGCTGCGCAGGCCCGCCACGTCGAGCATGTTCCGGGCCCAGGGCGGTACGTACGGGTACGCGTAGATCTGGCCGTGCGGGTGGTGCAGGGTCACGCCGATCTCCGACCCGCGGTTCTCGAAGACGAAGACGAAGCGCACGCCCGGCTGCTGGAGCAGCGACTCGGTCCGGTCCCGCCACGCGGCCATGACCAGCCCCATCTGATCAGCATCCAGCGCGCCGATCGAGCCGTGATGGTCCGGGGAGAAGGCCACCACCTCGCAGCGCCCATAGGCCGGCAGGTCCGCGCCGAACGCCGGAATGGCATCGGCGGCACCGTCACCCGGAACGTTCTCGTCGAGGAACGACGGGAACCGGTTCTCGAACACCACGACCCGGTAGTCACGCTCCGGGATCTCGGACAGGTTTCCTGACGTTGTCGGGCACAACGGGCAATCGGACTGGCTGGGCAGGAAGATCCGCTCCTGCCGGTGGCCGGCGATCGCGATCCACTCGCCCGTGAGGTGGTCGAAGCGCATGCGTCCCTGAGACGTGCTGCCCGGGGGCAGTCCCCGCTCGTCCGACGCCGTCCGGGGAGGATCGTCGTCGAAGTCGAAGTAGCGCAGTTCGCGCCCGTCGCTGAGGTGCGTCGTCGTCCGTCGCATCACGCGCCCCCGAGTCCCGTGGGCATTCGAACTCGATCGTCGTCCCTCCGGCCCAACTGCCAGGGTTGGTCGACGACGAGGTCGTGGCCCCCATGGCGGGCGACGCTGTGCACCGGCAGCCGGTGCATCTGATCGCGGCACATCAGCACTCCCGATCGGATGCGTCCTGCCCACGGCGACATCACGAACCAGCCGTACTCGATCGAGCCGATCCCCACGCCGGCGAGGATCTCGCCCCCTCCGACAGTGACGGATGTCAGGCGGCCACCGTCCCTCGGCGCCACTCTGCCCTGAACCGGCCCGACGGCGATTTCCACCTCCGGGGCGTCGACGTCGCCCCTAGGAATCGACATGGGACACGCTGGCCCGTTCGACGAGCCGCGGCTCCACTCGCTCGAGCCCCGGCGCGGGTCTCTCCTCGACATGAGCAATCAACCATTCCATGGCCCGCCGAGCCACCTCCTGGAAGTCCTGGTAGATCGTCGTGAGGGGCGGGCTGAAGTAGGCGCACTCCGGGATGTCGTCGAAACCCACGATGCTGACATCCTCCGGACAGCGGATGCCGCTCTCTGCGAGCGACCGGATCAGGCCCAGGGCCATCTGGTCGTTGCCCGCGAATACTGCCGAGACGTCCTTCATGCGGGAGAGCATGCGACCTGCCTCGTACCCCGATCGGGCCGTCCAGTTTCCGTTGAGTGGCGGAGGGATCTCCCGGCCCGCCCGCATCAGGGTGTCCTGCCAGCCGGTGACACGATCTCGTGCATCGAAGGACTCGAGCGGCCCCGCCACATGCCACACCGTGTCGTGTCCCGCATCGAGCAGATGCTGAGTCGCCAGCTCTGCACCGCGCACCTGATCAACCCCTGCGGTCGCGGTGTCAAGGAAGCGGTCGCCATCGAGGAGGACGAGAGGAAAACCTGCTGGCAGGGCGTCCATGACTCTCAAGGACGCGGGCATCGCCGCGATCGCCACGATGCCCCGCACGCGCATGTCCAGGAGTCGGTTGACTGCGCCCGTGAGACCTTCGCGATCGGACTCGTCGACACTCGCCACGGTGACCCCGTAGCCATGTTGGAGAGCGGACAACTCCACCGCCGAGCGCATGGAGGCGGGCCCGAACAGTGTCGTCGTCGAGGCCACCACGCCGATGAGGTCTCCCCGGCCCCGCGCCAGCGCGCGCGCAGCCGGATTCGGACGGTAGCCCAACTCCGCGATAGCGGCGTCGACGCGCAGCCGGGTCTGCTCCCGCACGTTCGGGTTGCCATTCACCACGCGAGACACCGTCTGATGCGAGACGGCCGCAAGCGCCGCAACGTCGGCGATGGACGGTACCCGGGACTGGCCCACCCTTGTCACTCACGTCTCCGCGGAATCGTCGTGTCTTCCGTAGCGGACGCCGTGCCACCCGGGCTAGTCCGGATGCTCCTCGTCGGTCGGCTGGTCCTGGTCTGGCGCGTCGCATTGTCTCGGGACTGTGTCCCGCTTGTTTGAAGCCGCAGTCCCTCTGGGAGCAGCGGGGTGGTGCTTCGACCGCCGGTCTGGCGGGCGAAATCCGTGGCCCTGGGCACGTTCACAGCCCGCGAGCCAATCGGTAGTAGGCGGCGTTCCAGCGCAGTTCGCGGATGAACTGCCGCAGCTCGGTGTTCGCGTCGATGACGACGAGTTCGTTCTCGAGCATCTCGGCCATGTCCCACAGGTGCTCAGTGGTCAGGGCCTTGGTCAGAACGGTGTGGTGCGGTCCGCCGGCGGTGATCCAGGCCTCGGACGAGGTGCGCAGGTTGGGCTCGGGGATCCACACCGCGCGGGCGACCGGCAGGCTGGGCAGCGGCTCGTCGGGGTTCACGACCGTGACCTCGTTCGCGACGAGACGGAAGCGATCGCCCATGTCGTTGATGCCGAGCACGACAGCGGGACCGGGGTCGGCGGTGAACACCAGCCGAACCGGATCCTCGCGATTGCCGATACCCAGAGGGTGGATCTCCAGGCGCGGGGTCTCCGTCGTGATGGACGGGCAGACCTCGAGCATGTGGGCGCCGAGGATCTTCTCGTTGCCGGGAGTCAGGTTGTAGGTGTAGTCCTCCATGAACGAGGTGCCGCCGGGCAGGCCCTCGGAGGCTGCCTTCAGCGTGCGGAGCATCACCGACGTCTTCCAGTCGCCCTCGCCACCGAACCCGTAGCCGTCGGCCATGAGCCGCTGGACGGCGAGGCCGGGGAGCTGGCGCAGGTCGCCCAGGTCCTCGAAGTTGGTCGTGAACGCGGTGAACCCGCCCTCGGTGAGGAAGGCGCGCAGTCCCAGCTCGATGCGGGCGCCGTAGCGCAGTGACTCGTGCCGCTCTGCCCCCCGTCGCAGTTCGGGGGCGACGTCGTAGACGTCCTCGTAGGTGGCGCACAGGGAGTCAATGTCGGCGTCCGCCTGCTCGCCGACGACCTTGGCCAGGTCCTGGACACCGTAGGTGTTGACGGAGACCCCGAACCGGATCTCTGCCTCGACCTTGTCGCCTTCCGTCACGGCGACGTTGCGCATGTTGTCGCCGAACCGGGCCAGCTTCATCGTCCGCAGCGCGGTGACGCCACGGGCCGCAGTGATCCACGTGCCGATGCGCTCGGCGACGGACGGGTCGCTGACGTGGCCCGTGACAGTCTTGCGGGGCACCCCCATGCGGGCCTGGATGAAGCCGAACTCGCGGTCGCCGTGCGCCGCCTGGTTCAGGTTCATGAAGTCCATGTCGATGGACGACCACGGCAGGTCACGATTGGCCTGCGTGTGCAGGTGGAGGAACGGCTTGCGCAGCGCGTCGAACCCCGAGATCCACATCTTGGCCGGACTGAAGGTGTGCATCCACGCGATGACGCCGACGCAGGAGTCGTCCGACGTCGCGTCGATCATCACGCGGCGGATGGCGTCTGCGTCGGTGAGCACCGGCTTCGGCACGATCGGCAACCGGATCCCGTCCGCGTCATTGAGTGCTGCAACGATGACCCCGGACTGCTCGGCGACCTGCTCGAGGACCTCGGGTCCGTAGAGGTGCTGGCTTCCGGTCAGGAACCAGACCTGCTGGTCGGTCGTCATCTCTTCTGCTCTCTCACTTCTGTCCGTAGACGTTCTGGTACCGGTCGTTCAGCGAATCGATGTCCGCCTGCGGGATAGGGATGGGGGTTCCGAGTTGATGGGCCAGGTGCGTCGCCTTGGCGACCTCTTCCAGCATCACGGAGGCCTTGACCGCCGAGCGCGCGTCCTTGCCGATCGTGAACGGGCCGTGGTTCTGCATGATCACGGCCGGTGAGCGGCTGCCCCGGAGTGTCGAAACGATGCCCTCCCCGATCGCCTCGTTACCGATGAGGGCAAAGGGACCGACGGGGATGTCGCCCCCGAACTCGTCGGCCTGCATCGTGAGAACGCAAGGGATTGCCTCTCCGCGGGCCGCCCAGGCGCAGGCATAGGTGGAGTGCGTGTGGACGACTCCGCCGACCTCGGGCATGTGCCGGTAGACGACAGCGTGGGCACCGGTGTCCGACGAGGGGGCGAGGTCGCCCTCCACGACGGTGCCCTCGAAGTCCGTCACCACCATGGACTCCGGCGTCAGATCCTCGAAGTCCAGTCCCGACGGCTTGATGACGAGGAGGTCCTCGCCCGGCACCCGGGCCGAGACGTTGCCTGCGGTCCACACGACCAGGCCGAGGCCAGGCAGGGCGCGGTTGAGCTCACAGACCTCCACGCGCAGGCGGGCGATGTCGTTCGCCGCTGAGTTGCCCATCATGCCTCCCCGCCCTCCTGAATGTGAACGCTCACATTCTTATCGCACATGGTTGTCGCTCACATTTTGTGGTGTCAACTGTTTGCCGGAAGCCCGTCGGTAACGATTTGGGAGAACTGAATGGCTTGAGGTCCATGGGATCTGCTTCTCACGGATGACGACGAGGGCATCGTGGAACCGCTCACATGATCGTTCCGTGGCTACCGCGGCGGCTGGCCCAGATGTGACGGTGTGGCAGATGGTCTCGTTCAGCGTGCAGGCTCCCGTCGGATCAGGCCGTGCGGCCCTGCCGTCAGAGGCACTCGGCGGCTGCTCGCTCGACCGGCAGTCCTGCCGAGTACCGAGCGAGGTACGCGCGGAACCCTTGGCCATCGACCGCATCCGGCTCCAGGGTCGTTGCCTGGAATCCGGCGAAGATGTGATGGGCGAGGAAGTCGGCAAGCGGGGTGTCCGCGGCATGGGCGAGGTACGCCGCCAGCACGGCAACTCCCCACGCGCCCCCCTCACCCGAGGTCTCACCGACCACTACTGGTGCATCGACGGCCGCTGCGAGGAGACGTTGTGCAACCCCCGCGGTCCGGAAGAGACCGCCATGGGCGAAGAGGGCATCGACGGTCACGCCTTCGCCCTCAAGGACCTGCATGCCAAGGCTCAGGGTGGCGAAGACGCCGTACACCTGTGCCCGCATCAGGTTGGCGAGGGTGAGCCGGGAGTCTGGCGTCCGCACGATGAGCGGTCGTCCCTCGGCAGTGTCGGTCACCGGCTCACCGGAGAGGTAGTTGTAGGCCAACAGCCCGCCAGCGTCCGCCTCGCCGTCCAGGGCCTTGGTCAGCAATGCCGCGAAGACTTCGTCGCGATCGGGGTTGGATCCGATCGCCACCGCGAACTCCCTGAAGACGTCGCTCCACGCGCCCAGTTCACTGGCTCCGTTGTTGCAGTGCACCATGGCGACCTCGTCCCCGGCCGGCGTCGTAACGAGATCGAGTTCGGGGTGCATGCGAGCCAGCTTCCGATCCAGCACCACCATGGCGAAGATGCTCGTCCCTACCGAGACGTTCGCGGTGCGGGGCGCGACGGAGTTAGTGGCAACCATGCCGGTGCCGGCATCACCTTCGGGCGCGCACAGCGGGATTCCGGCGCGCAACGTGCCAGACGGGTCGAGCAGGGCTGCCCCCTCGTCAGTCAGTCGCCCACCTTCCTCGCCGGCCAGACGGATCTCAGGCAGCAGGCCCGCAACGTGCATCCCCGGGTGCTTCGCCGCGACGAGCTCGTCGAACTGGGTGAGCATGCGCTCGTCGTAGCCATGCGTCGCCTGATCGATCGGGAACATTCCGGACGCATCCCCGACGCCGAGGACCTTGGCTCCGGTGAGCTGCCAGTGCACATAGCCGGCCAACGTCGTCAGGAAGTCCACCCGCTCCACGTGCGGCTCGTCATCGAGCACCGCTTGATAGAGGTGTGCGATCGACCAGCGCTGCGGGATGTTGAAGCTGAACAGGGCGCTGAGCTCCTCCGACGCCTGCCCCGTCGACGTATTGCGCCAGGTCCGGAACGGCACCAGTAGCTCGTCCTGGGAATCGAAGGCCAGATAGCCGTGCATCATCGCCGATACGCCGATGGCGCGGTAGCTCGTCGGACGAATCCCATACTCGGCCTCGACCGACGTCACAAGCGTTGCGTAGCAGTCCCGCAGCCCCTCCCATACTGCGTCGAGCGAGTAGGTCCACACACGGTCGACGAACTGGTTCTCCCACTCGTGACTTGCTGACGCGACGGTTGCCCCATCTGAACCAATGAGGCAGGCCTTGATCCTCGTTGAGCCAAGCTCGATGCCGAGGATTGCCCCGCCATTGGCAAGTGCGTCGATGTCCGCCATGTGTCTCCGGAAGTCCGGTGACGGGATCAGGCCCCGCTCACGAAACGTCGATGATTCTCAGCATGTTAACGCTAACATCTCGCCGCGACAAGGGCTGGGACGAACCCAGGCCCAGGGTGTCACCGCGCAGACACCCGAGACGGTCCCGGCGGGCCTGAT
>JAHECS010000014.1:36857-75233 GCA_024641635.1 Actinomycetes bacterium
GCGGCCGCGTGGGAGGAACCCGCCGTGACCATCTGACCCCGGGAGCTCCTCCGGTCAGGATCCCGCACACCCATCGACCGGCGAACGCAGCACCTCCGTGGATCCTAGGTTCGTTGGTCCGATCCGGGAGTCCGCGTCTTCGTTCACGTCACCTTGCGGTGGTAGGTCGCCATCGCCAGCACGTAGGCGAAGCCGAGGATGCCGACGCACCACGCGAGGGCCACCCAGATATCCGCGTGCACGGGCTGCTGCGTGAGCAGGGCGCGGAGGGCGTTGACGATGGGCGTCACGGGCTGGTTCTCCGCGAAGGCGCGCACGGGGCCGGGCATCGTCGCGGTGAGGACGAAGGCCGAACTGATGAACGGCAGGAGGATCAGCGGGTACGAGAAGGCGCTCGCGCCGTCCACCGACTTCGCCGAAAGGCCGGCGATGACGGCCAGCCACGTCAGCGCCAGGGTGAGCAGGACGAGGATGCCGGCCACGGCGAGCCACGCCATGACCCCTGCCCCCGAGCGGAAGCCCATGAGCAGCGCCACGAGCACGACGACCGTGATCGAGATCGCGCTCGCGACCACGGAGGTCAGGACGTGCGCCCACAGCACGCTCGAGCGGGCTATGGGCATGGACTGGAACCGCTCGAAGATCCCGCTCTTCAGGTCCATGAAGAGCCGGAACGCGGTGTAGGAGATGCTCGACGCGATGGTGATGACCAGGATGCCGGGCAGCAGGTAGGTCACGTAGGAGTCCGACCCGGTGTCGATCGAGCCCCCGAGCACGTAGACGAACAGCAGGAGGAAGGCGACCGGCATGAGCGTCGTCGTGATGATGGTGTCGGGGCTGCGTGAGATGTGCCGCAGAGAGCGTCCCGTCAGGAGGGCGGTGTCGCCGAGGAAGCGCCGGGTCATCGCTGCTCCCCGGTGTTCGTGCCGATGATCGCGAGGAAGACATCCTCGAGGGTCGGCTGCTTCTCGACATACTCGACGGTGGCGGGTGGGAGGAGCAGCTTCAGTTCCGCGAGCGTGCCGTTCGCGATGATCCGGCCCTCATGGAGGATCGCGATCCGGTCGGCGAGCTGCTCGGCCTCGTCGAGGTACTGCGTAGTGAGCAGCACCGTCGTGCCCTGGTGGGCGAGCTCCGTGATGCTCCGCCACACCTCGAGTCGCGACTGAGGGTCGAGTCCGGTGGTCGGTTCGTCCAGAAAGATGACCGGAGGACTCCCGATGAGGCTCATGGCGATGTCGAGTCGACGTCGCATGCCGCCGGAGTACGTCGACACGCGTCGTCGTGCCGCATCGGTCAGCTGGAAACGCGACAGCAGGCCGTCGGCGATCCGGTCGGCGTCCTTCTGGTGGCGAAGGCGGGCCATCAGCACGAGGTTCTCCCGGCCGGTGAGGATCTCGTCGACCGCCGCGAACTGCCCGGTCAGGCTGATGGCCTCCCGCACGTGCGCCGGGTCCGTCGAGAGATCGAACCCGGCGACCGTGGCCGTCCCCGCGTCGGCCTTCACCAGCGTCGACAGAATCCGCACCACCGTGGTCTTGCCCGCTCCGTTGGCGCCGAGCAGGGCGAAGACGGTGCCCCTCTCCACGTCGAAGTCCACGCCTCGCAGCACGCGGAGCTCCTTGAACGACTTCTCCAGCGCCTCGACGTGCAGGGCCGGGGCGACGGTCGCTTCGGCCGTCACGATTCGACCTCCTGCGCTCGTTCCGCGTCCTCGATCGCCGTGGTCAGCCGGGCACGTTCCTTGTCGATCCACCGCTTGCCGGCATAGGCCAGCACGAAGGCGTCAGCGAACTCGACCGGGTCCTCGCCGACGATGGCACGAACCGGCGTGCCGTCGGCAGCAGCGCGCTCCCACAGGTCCACGAAGTCGCCCATCATCGTGAGGGCCACGTCGCCATCCATCACGGCGCCGCCGTTGTACATGAAGTACCGGTACAGCGCCTTGGCGGCCATGTCGTATGGCGCGGGCAGGGCCTCGATGCGCGACTTGCCTTGTCGGTACTGCTTCTTCTGCTCGAGCGACCCCGTCATCAGCTCGATCCACTTGGCTGCCATCGTCACTGCCCTCCTTCGCGGAGCTGTTCCAGTCGCTCTGTGAGGAAGCTCCAGGTCCTCCAGAACTCCTCGAGGTAGTCGCGTCCCGCGGCATTGAGGGAGTACACCTTGCGTGGAGGCCCCTTCTCGGAGGGGACCCGCTCTACGTCGACGAAGCCGCGCTGCTCGATCCTGATCAGCAAGGCGTAGACGGTGCCCTCCGCGATGTCGGCGAAACCCTTCTCCCGCAGCCAGGCCGTGATCTCGTAGCCGTACGCGGGCCGGCCAGACAGGAACGCCAGGACGATGCCCTCGAGGATCCCCTTCAGAATCTCCGTCGCCTGCTTGCCCACGGGTCCGCCCCCTTGCCTGCTACTCAGTGTTATTGACTACAGGTAAACAGTAACACTGAGTAGTACGGGTGCCAAGCCTGCGGCGCCTCAGGTGCCGCACCCTTTCCCGGCCGGTGAGCCGCGACGCAACCACCACATCGGCGGGCGGACGGCTGGGCGCCCTGGAGCCGAGGTCTCCGTGGTCGAATCCGAACGCGACCGGACGGGCCGTCGTGGCCCCGATCGAGTTCGACACAATCATGACCACGCCAGCCAGTCAGGTTGCGTGACCGCAAGCGCCACCTATCCGTCCAGCAGACCCGTTCTGGACGGGGGTCACTCTCTGGTGGACGCCGCCAGGTGCCGGTGGACGTAGGCGATCGCCATGCCGCCCTCCCCCACGGCCGCGGCGACCCGCTTGACGGATCCGGCCCTCACGTCACCCACAGCGAAGACTCCCTCGACGCTCGTCTCGAGGGCGAAGGGGGGTCTTTCGGCACTCCACCGTCCCGTGGACTGCAACTCCGCACCCGTGAGAATGAACCCGTGGTCGTCCCGCTCGATCTCCCGCGGCAGCCAGTCGGTCGCGGCGTCGGCGCCGATCAGGACAAAGAGCGTCGTCGTCTCGTGCCGGGTGGCCGAACCCGTCCGGTGGTCGACGATGTCGATCGCCTCGAGGTGCTCGTCCCCATGCGCACTCACCACCTCCGACCTCGTCTCGACCCGGATGTTCCCCCGCGAGGCGATCTGGTCGATGAGGTACTGAGACATGCTCGACGCGAGTGACTCCGCCCGCACGACGAGCGTCACGGATTTCGCATGCCGCGAGAAGAACAGGGCTGCCTGGCCCGCTGAGTTGCCGGCGCCGATCAGGAACACGTCCTGCCCCTGGGTCAACGCCGCATCGCTGCGGGCTGCGCCGTAGTAGACGCCCGAGCCCATGAGTCGGTCGACCGAACTGGTGCCCAGAAGTCGCCACTCGACTCCCGTCGCGACGATCACCGACCTCGCCCGCAGGACCGTTCCCCCGTCCAGCCCGACGCTCAGGGTGGTCGGGTCGACGCGCACCACGTCGCGAGTGACGACTACTTCGGCGCCAAGTCGCTTCGCCTGCTTCAGTGCGCTGCTCGCCAGGTCATCGCCGGAGACGCCGACCGGGAACCCGAGATAGTTCTCGATCCGGGTCGAGGTCGCCGCCTGGCCTCCGGGAGCGAACCTCTCAACGATCACCGTCCGGAGCCCCTCGGAGGCTGCATTGACGGCCGCGGCGAGGCCGGCGGGGCCGCCACCCACGACCACCACGTCGTACACCTGCCACTCCGGAGCCACGGAGAGCCCCGCCAGCCGGGCAAGCTCCCTGCTGGTCGGCGCGACCAGGCGCGTGCCGTCCGAAGCCTCGACGACGGCGGACGCGCCCGTGGGAAGTCCGCTCTCCTCAGTCGTCAAGGCCGGAGCCACGGACTCGAACAGGATGCGGTTGCGGTGCAGGAAGGACTCGATCGCGTGGACGCCGGGATCCTGCGGCGAACCGAGGATCCGGATCGCCGGTTGCAGGGGCCGCAGCGCGGCCTCACGGAGCATCTCCATTCGTTCGAGCGCCGCTGCCGCGACGGTCGCGGACACCTGCGGCGCCATGGCCGCAAGGGTGTAGAAGACCGTGACGTCGAGCTTGAGCACGCGGGACGACTCGACGGCCCGGATGCTCGCCGGCAGAGGCGTGCTGAAGGTCATGGGAACCTCGCCGGCCAGCTCGCCGGGCATCCGTACCGCGATGACCGTTTCGACTCCGTGCACGACCTTGGTGAGCTCGGTCCGGCCCTCGACGATGACGAAGAGAGACCGCTCCTCACCCTCGTGCCCCGCGTACTCGCCCGGGACGAGCCGCACGTCCTCGACCGATCTCGACAGGTAGGCCAGGACCTCGGGCTCGAGTCCCGCAAAGAGCGGAAGCTCGGCCAGTTCTGCAGCACTGATCACGACGTCCCCTTAGGCAGATGGAGGACGCTACCGCGCCGGACCGGCCGGCTGGGAGGCGACGTCGATCTGCGCAGGTCGCAGCCCAGTCGCGCGTCAGGCCACTTCGCGCGGCTGTGTTGCGTTTGGCGTACGTAGGGCGTGCGACATCGTTGGCGTACCGGGGATCCTTCAGATCGCGAGCTCGAGCTCGTCGAAAGGGTTCGCGAGTCGGTCCACCGGGGCGAACTCGACTCCCAATTCGTCGTGGCTTCGGTGCAGATTCTGGATGAACGCATGTCCTCGGATCACCGACGCTCAGCGTCCGGGGGCGATCTGTCTGCGCAACAGTGCCTCTGCGGCATAGATGGGAGCCGATTCATCCCGATGGTTCGTTTTCGTGTCTCCTGTCTATGCGGAGGTGCACACTGCTCACATGGGAGTCGGGGCCGGCCGCGAGGTCGGGGACGTTCCGAGTGCCCCGGGGAGAAGGGCCGCCCGCGCTTGGTGGTTTGGCCGTGTGAGTGCCCTGGTCGTTGCCGCTGCAGCGCTCGCGGCATGTGGCGGCTCCTCCTCGGGCAGCACGTCGACGTCCTCCCCTTCGTCGGGTCCGCGGGGGTCGGATGCCTTGGCGTGGATTCTTGCCCGAGGGACCGTGCTGCTGCCGACAGACCCGGAGTACCCACCTCAGTCGTTCGCCGTCGAGGGCGCCAACCGGGCCGAAAGTACCAAGTGTGCTGCGGACGAGTTGACCGGGGAGGAAGTCGATGGCTACGACGTCGCAGCCTCCAAGCTGTTCGCACAAAAGCTCGGTGTCGAGCCCTGCTTCGTCGTCCCGACGTGGAACGAGATGCTGGGCGGTCACTGGGGTGGTCGGATGGATATCGCCTTCGCGTCGATCGGCATAACTCCGTCGCGTATGCAGGAGCTCTATTTCACACAGCCCTACTATGCGATGCCGGAGAAGTTCTTTGTCCGCTCTGGAGGAGCCTTCAGCCGCGTTGAGCAACTCTCTGGACAGAAGATCGGCGTCTGCACGAACTGCTTCGCCGACCTGTACCTCCAAGGCACCCTCGTCCTCCCCGGGGCGGAGGTTGAGTTCGCCGTCCGCCACGCGCAGATCGAACACTACGACGTCGAGCGCAACGGACTGTCGGCCGTCGATGCCGGCAAACTTGATGCCTTCCTCTGCTCGGTGATCGTCGGTGAACAGTCGATCGAACAGGGGCTCAAGCTGACCGCTATGGACCCTGCCCCATACGTTGCATACATCGGAGGCGCAGTCGATCGCTTCTCCGGGCTCGACGTCCGATCGCTAGTCGCTCGGGCGAACCACATCATGGCCGACGCCACCGCCGACGGATCTCTCGCTGCGCTATCGACAAAGTACCTAGGAAGTGACTTTGCCACGGCTGCTGGTGCCTTCAACCTCGCAGCAATCGAACAGACAATGCCGTGACGGCCTGACTGCCTTCGCCAGGTATCAGTCAGCAGTCCCCCGCGCGTCCAGGGTCCGACGAGTGCTGCCGCCTCGCCGTGAGATGAAGTAGGACCCACCAGTGGGCCGGACCTTCTTCGATTGGCCGCGGGGCAGGAACCGTCACCTCGCCTCCGGCGAGGCTCCTCCTGAATCCTCTAGCGTTTCAGTGCCAAATGCAGGAACGCAGGAGATCAACCCTGGGTTTCTTCATTGGTAGCGGGGAGACGCTGAGCACAGAGGAACGGAACTGAGATGACGGTCGCAGACGTGGCTTGACACCCCGTATGGCGTTGAGCTGGACACGAGATTGACACGCGGTATCCCTCCCTTCGCCGAAGGGGCAGGGAGCACAACCTCTTCAGTACCAACACTTACCGGCTCCAGTGAGCGAGTCACCGCTAACTCCGGGCGCGCGATGTGTCCAGTGCCCTCCCTCCGAGAGGCCTCGCCGGCCGCGGCCTGGCGGGACCCCCGGATCAGCCCTTTCGTCGTTTCACGGGCTCAGTTCCTTGGTACTCCCCCGTCAGGCTTCCGACACGGTGATCGCTGCGGTGGGGCACATGTTCGCGGCCTCGTACACCTTTTCGCGCAGGCTCTCCGGTGGCTCCTCCAGCAGTAGGTACAGGTAGCCGTCCTCGCGGACCTCGAACGCCTCCGGACAGACCTGCATGCAGTTGCCCGTGCTTGCGCACAGGTCGAAGTCCACCGTGATGTGCATGCCCATGGCCTCTCCCTCGATCGGTCGGTACTGCCATCAAAGCCCAAGGACCTCGCTGCCCGCAGGGCAATCCGAGCCTTCACGGAGTGCGGGCGCAACCCCGGACAACATCGCTTAGTCACGTGTGACGAGACTGACGCGTCTGTGCACAAGCGGTAACGCTGGCCTCCCCGTGACTTTACGCTTGCCTTCGATCGCGAAGGAGACGTCATGGCGCACGCGAACAAGCAGGCGGCCCAGGAGTTCTACGACCTAATGTTCAACCAGTGCCGACCGGCGGAAGCGATGGAGCGGTACGCGGGTAAGACCTACACGCAGCACAACCCGCACGTCGGAGACGGTAAGGACGGCTTCGTCGAGTACTTCGTCCGAATGGCTGCGGAGTACCCCGGAAAGAGCGTCGAGTTCAAGCGAGTTCTGGCCGACGGCGACTTCGTTGTGCTGCATTGTCACCAGGTGTGGCCCGGCGACATGGAGTACGCAGGGATCGACATCTTCAGGTTCGACCAGAACGGAAAGATCGTCGAGCATTGGGATGTGCTGCAGCCTCTGCCGGAATCGTCCATGAACGACAACGGCATGTTCTGACCCGGCAGCCCGATTCCTCAACTCAGCAACCGTGACGTTTCCGCCGGAGAACGCCCTCGTGGGAGCCGAGCCGGTCGCGGGTGAGACGCGGTGAGTCCGGTCTCACGGTCAACGACCTGCTTCGCATGTCTGAAATGTGGTGACTGCCCGGAGTCGGCCACACGCGAGCTCATCGGCGAGCACGCCGCAGATGCAGACGCATCTTCTCGCGCCTATGCGCCCGACGTATAGCTCACGCCTTGCTAACGTCGCATGGATGCCGAGACAACTGGAGGTCACGTGCTTGAAACGTCACACCCTGTCGCATTTCTGCCCTCGGTGGACTTGGAACGGTCTGAACGCTTCTTCCAAGGAGTACTGAAGCTTCCGCTGCTGCAGCGTTCGACATTCGCATCAGTGTTCGCGATCGGAGGAGGCACTCTGCGCGTGACCAAGGTGGACGAACTACGGGCGCAGCCCTTCACCGTGTTTGGCTGGCTTGTAACGGACCTTCGCGCCACGGTTCAAGAACTTCGTAGCCGCGGAACGGCCTTCCTTCGTTACGAGGGAATGGATCAGGACGACAACGGCGTGTGGCGCACGCCGAGTGGCGACCTCGTCGCGTGGTTTCACGATCCAGACATGAACGTCCTGTCGCTCACCCGGCTGAGTAGGCAGTGAGCCGAAGGTAGACGACGGGCCACCCCGGCAGGCACCTCGTCGACTCCAGTGACCGCCGCATGTCTGGAACGAGTAGGGCTGCGCGTTCAGCTTCTTTCGGGCGCTGGCGCCGCGGCGCTGCGGGCCCTGAGCGGCGGCCTCCATTCGACCATGCGCTTCGGTGTCGTCCCCCAGCCGATTGGTGCGCTGGCTGTGATGACCGACACCGCGATCATGAGACACCTCATCACGACAATTCTGCCTGGCACCAGCTCGCAGCCTGCAACGCCGTCGTACGTGCGCGCAGGTCGCACCGCAGAGCCCCGACTTCCTCCCGACCTTGCCGACCACCACTGGATGGAGCTCCCTTCCAACTGCGACATCAACCACCCCGGCCAGTTCAGTTGCGTGTGGCGTGCCATCACGACTGAACAGGTTCGCAGCAACTGGGCAACGGTCGACGACATCGCAGTGTGGATCTAGGGAGCCGTCCTGCTGTGGTGGGGCATACATCGGCAATGGGGTCGTGGGGGACCAGTCAATACGGTCCGTTTGTTCGGGACGATGACAAACGAATGGGTTGGAATCCCCAACGCGTTGAGCGGCTCACCGCATCAACACCGCTGAAAGCCACGAGTCTCGGGGTTGGTCACACCTTGGGTGGAGACCTACGCATTACGAGACAACTTCCCACCCTCGCGGCCATGAGGGAAACTCACTGATACCAACCGGTCTTGCCTCCTCCGGGCCCCTGGAGACCCACCCAGATGACTGGAGTTGGGGCTAACATTGGGGCTAGGCATCGGCCCCGCTGCCCCGATCACTCCTTTAGACCTACGCACCACCGATGCTTTGGCGCGTGACGCGGACGCGAGTACGCCGTGCAGGTCGCGGGGGGTCCTGCGCACCCCCCGAGCTCGAGTCAGGCGCGGCGGTGCACGACGGCTGGCATGGTGATGGGGCCGCGGATGATGTAGCTCCGCGTATAGACGGCTTCAGAGCCGGCGGCATCGATCGCGTCGACGTACTGGGCGAGGACCTGGAGAGCGATCTTGCTCTCCAGCCGCGCCAGGCCGGCACCGATGCACATGTGCGGGCCCTGTCCGAAGGCGATCTGGGAGCGCACGCCCTCGCGGTCCGGGTCGCACACGTCGGCGTGGGCGAACTGATGCTCATCGCGGTTAGCGCCTGCCAGCGACACCATCACGATCGTCCCGGGCGCCAGTTGGCGCCCATCCAGCTCCGTAGCGACGGCGACGACACGGCGTGCGCTCTGCGTCGGGGAGGCGAGGCGCAGGCACTCCTCAACGACGAACTCGGCGTGGCTGGGATCGTCGCGAAGGCGCTGCCAGAGGGCGCGATCCGATCCGACGAGGCGCACGGCCTCGGCGATGAACTTCCCGGTCGTCTCATTGCCGGCGACCACGAGCTCCCGCAGCAGCGTGAGGAGCAGGGACACCTGGACGCCCTCGCCAGAGTCCGGATCCTCCTCATCGATGGCCTGGGCGAGCTCGGCGATCACGCCCGGTGTTCCGTTCTCGCGGTTCTCGCGCATGACCGTGACCATCGTCTGCTGAAAGTCGAGGAGGTCGGCTTCGTAGCGCAGCCAGTCCTCCGATGACGGGGTGGCGCCGATGCTCGCCACGGCCGCTGTGCTCCAACGGCGGATGTCCGTGCTGCGCTCCGGGGGGAGGCCGAGGACCTTGGAGATCGCCCAGACGGGCAGGGGCTCTCCGAAGGCAGTCAGGAAGTCGATGGACTCACCATCCGGCAAGGCAGCGGCCAAGTCCGCAGCGGCGTGACGGACAAGAGGTTCGAGCGTGGTGAGTGCACGTGGGGTGAAGGCCTTGTTAACCATCTGGCGATTGCGGGTGTGCAGGGGCGCATCGCTGGTGCCCAGTGCATTCGTGTACGGCCAGCCCTGGGCTCGGATGGCTGCGACCTCATCCGCAATGTCGCCTGGGACTGAGACGTGCTTGTGGATGTGGGACGAGTACGTCTTCGGGTCGGTGAGGACCTGTCGGGCGAGGTCGAAGTCCGTGACGATGACCCAGCCATCGGTCGTGATTGCCGTGCGCCCTTGCCCACGGAGGGCCGCGAGGCACTGCACAGGTGTGTCGAGGAACTCCGAGGAAGCGATGTCGACAGGAACGCTGGTCATTGGGCGAGACTACTTCCAGGCACGCTCGGACTCAGGCCGGCAGCACGTGGTTGGCCAGCATTCCCTCCTGTCGCTGGTGCCGGGCGGGCTCGGCCCGCTTGAGCAGCACGTACATCTCGTGCAGGTAATGGGCGGCCACCGTGGCGAAGTCGTCGCTTCCGCGAGCGGCGACATCGACGAGACGGGCCGGGTCGAAGTCGGGCGCCGGGTCGCCCGCGGCGAGAGTCTCCAGCACGATGGTGCGCCACCGCAGCGCGTGGGCGCGGGTCGCCAGGGTGTACTTGCGTCGCCGGGTCGAGCCGTGCACCGCCGGCACGCTGAACTGCCACGAACCGGACGGGGTGCGGGTGGGCGTGGCGCTGACGCGCCGACCGGCGCTCACGAGGCCACCGCCATCGCGCCGACGCCCGGGCTGCCGGGGCGCTGGCTGCGCCAGAACGCGACTTCCTGCTCGAGCATCTCGACCTTGGTACGCAGGACCGCAATCTCAACCAGCAGGGCCGCGTCACCGGCGTCGGCGTCGGCCGTGGTGAACGTGGATGCGGGCTGAACACGGGCCGCCGGCGCGATACCCGCGTCGACCAGGTCGGCGATGGGCACGTACCACCGCTCGATTTCGTCGCCGATGATGCGCTTCTTGACCGCGCGCGAGAACTTGCCGTGCCGCAGCCGCATCTTGACGGTGTCGTAGGACACCTCGAACAACTCGGCGGCCTCGGTGAGCGTGACCTCCGCGCGCGGGTCATACAGGCCGGTTGCGGTGACCAGCGGGCGGGGGGGCGGCGGTGGGGTGCTCATAGCGGGTGCTTCTTTCCAGGAGGAGTTATTGCTGTCCTGGTGTTCATCGGCGCCCTCTTACTTTCGTTTACAGCACCGATCCGGGCCCTCGGCGCCCTTGACGCCACCGGTCCGGCAGGGCCGGCTCCCCCGCAGTCCCATCCAGCCCTGCGGTGGGACCACCGCCGGCGACCGGTAACCCACCGACCTCCCCGCCGGGGCCGGAGCCGGCCCGCCAGCAGTGTCACGGCCGAGGGGCACGCGGTGTCAGCGTCGGTCAGCAGGCAGGTCAGGACCGTTCCCGTGAGGGAGATCGGCCCGCCGCAGGACCTCCCCTGGGGCTGTGCCGGAGGTGCGCAATGGGGAGAAATGGGCGAGAAATAGGGGTCGCCCGACCCGGGAATGACGAAACCCCCCTCGTGGAGGGGGGTTTCAACCCAGCGTTCAACCGGGTCTAAGTAGCGGGGACAGGATTTGAACCTGTGACCTCTGGGTTATGAGCCCAGCGAGCTACCGAGCTGCTCCACCCCGCGTCGATTGCTACGTCAGGATACGTGCCTACTCGGCGGACTCCAAATCGGGGGTCATCTCGGGAGGGTCCGGTTCCTCCTCCATCGCCGCCTCCCGGTCCGCCCACGCACTGCGGTAGATCACCGCCCAGGCGGTCGTGATCCACGCGATGGCGAATCCCGCCACCAGCCACACCACGAGGCTGGCCAGCGCCCCGCGAAGGAAGAAGCCGGTCAGCCCGGCCAGCACCCAGCCGAGGAGCACCCCTACGGCCACCACGACCACCGTCACGAGCCAGCGCCAGAAGCGCCGCCCGATGGTCCTGAAGTTCGCGCCGAGCGCGTTGCGACGGCCGTCGAGCGCCGCCAGCAGGAGGAAGGGGGTGAGGGCGACGACCAGCAGCGCCGGGACGGTGTAGAACGCCAGGCCGACGATGACCGCGGCGCCGAGCGCGATCGCCCAGACGGAGTAGAGGAGTCCCTGCGGGCGCATCACGCCGAGGGCGCGCGACCAGCCGACCCGACCGTCAGAGACGAGCAGTGCACTGGCCGTCACGAACCCGAGCGAGACGATGAAGCCCGCGGCACTCACCAGTGCCAGGAGGATGAGGATCGCGTCGTCGTCGGTACGGATCCCCGGCCAGGCGAGGATCGCCTGCAGGCCGGCGTTGGCGATCACCACCGGGATGATCACCGACCAGCCACGCCACATCCGCAGAGCAGCGGCGGCGAGAGCCGATCGACGGTAGGTGGTCATCGCGTGTCCTGCGCGGCCTCGTCGATGATCCGCTGGATCGGCCCGTCGTAGATCACGGTTCCGTTCACGACCACCGACAGATCGCTCCCATCAGGACCCTGGGTCGTCGCCTGGATCACCGCGCCGTCCGTGAGCGTGCCCACGCACGAGATGAAGTCGCCCGCGTCCGTGCACACGGGTGCATCGCGGATCGTCAGCTTCTGCGCCAGGACCGCATCGATGGTGGCGATGCGCGCGGTGGCGAGGTCGTCCCCGCCGACCGGTGCGAGGCCCGCGATCTGCGACGAGCACCCACCCGTCGCCGCAGCAGCGACGGCGAGCAGCACGGCGAGCGCGATCGCACGGCGAGTCACGCTGTCCACCCACCCTCGTAGGACACGATCCGCGCCCGCGCCTCCGCCTGCGCGGCCTCGATCTGCTGGTCGGTGAACCGACCGAGGTCGAACGGCGCCGGCAGCAACAGTTCCGTGTTGCGATCGAGCTCGGAGCCCACCCGCATCGCGGGGTTCTCCACCCAGTCGTTGGCGCTGAGCTCGCGACTCAGGCTCGCCAGCCCGATCGGCGTCAGCTCGCCGTTCCACTGCGCCGGTGCGGCGTGGTCCACCGCCGTCGTGAAGATGCTCAGCGTGCCGTCACGGTTGTCGACGACCTCCACGACCTGCTGCTGCTGCGGGTAGTCGATGCACGAGGCAGTGGTGAGCTCCCAGAAGCCGCCCGTGCCGTCGTCCCTCGCGTGCGGCGTCACCGTGTTGATGTGGGTGTGCCCGTTCACCCACGCGACGACGTTGGGGTGGCGCAGGAGCATCGCGATGAACTCCTCGCCGTGGACGAGGCGCTGCGGATCCGTCGCCAGCTCTGCCGGATTCTCGAGGGTGAAGGAGTTGTGGTGGCTGAATACGAGAGCGAGACGGCCGTCGGACTCGGCCTGCGCGACCCCGTCCTCGAGCCACGCGAACTGCTCCTCCGGGAGGGCGCCGTCGGGACCCGCCACCTGGTTGCACGTGTCGAGCCCGAACGCGCGCGCGAAGGGCCCGATGTCGGCGGACCAGTACGTGCGTCCGCTGTCGAGGTTCGCCTGGGTGAAGCCGTGGCCCACGGGGCCAGGGTTCGCCGGGGTGGTGAAGTGCTCGCGCATGAAGTCCTGCGGCTCGAACAGGGCGCGCCTGCCGTCCGCCGTGACCGCCCGGGCGCCGAGGTGGATGCCGACATTGGTCGTCAGGGCCTGCACCAGCCGGCCGGCAGCCGAGGTCTCCGCCGCCCAGCCACCCACGTAGTCGAGGCCCAGCGCCATCCAGTCCCAGTACTTGCGATCGCCGACGGCGAGAGCCCGCAGCGTCTCGGGCACTCCAAGGGTGCCGAGGTAGGTGGTGTCGTGGTTGCCGTACACGGTGTACCAGGGCACGGGCAGGCCAGGACTCTCCACCTCCTGCGTGACAGCCGCGGCTAGCAGGCCGGGGACCCGGGGGAACCCGTAGGCCCCGAAGGGATCGGATTCCGGGTCCTCGGGGTGGTAGGCGTACCACGCCTCCTGCCAGGCCTGGACACCGTCGTAGACACCGTCGCGCCCCGAGTTCGGGACCAGCGGTGTCCCGTCGAGGGCGTCGATGTACCAGCGCAGCTCGAGCCTGCTCAGCATGTCGGTGCTGTCGCCCGTGACGAACGCCGCAGACATCGGGGCGCCCGTGATGGGGGACGTACGCAGGTCCGCGATCGCACGCACGGTCGACGCGGCGACGAAAGTCGTGAGGGTGTCCTGGGGGCGGAAGGCGCCGGCCCACAGGCTGTGGTCCTGGGCGATCAGCGGCTCGAGCCGCGCCGGGCTCTGCGCATCGATGATGTGCATGTCGGACAGGTGCCCGACGTACAGGAGCGATCGCCGGCGCTCCGTCCGCTGCGGGTCGGGGATCTGACGCAGGAGGTCAAGGCGCGGGTAGTGCAGCTCGCCCCTGCCCGGGATGAGCGTGCGGTAGTTGCGACTGCTCACCGGACCGATGGCGATGGTCTGGTCGATCGTGCTCGGCACGTCCGACTGGGCCGCCGGGGCCGCCAGGACGCTTCCGAGTGCCTCCCGAGGCAGGCCCCAGGCCGCACTGAGGCTGGCCACTGTGGCCAGGAACGCCCTCCTGCTCAAGCCGGCCATGGGGGGATTGTCGTCGCTGGCGGCCCGACAGTCCGGCGGATGCCTAGATGGCCTCGCTCCCCCGCTCGCCCGTCCGTACCCGGATCACCGACTCGACCGGCATGACCCACACCTTGCCGTCACCGATCCTGCCGGTGTGAGCGCCCTCGACGATGGCGTCGACGACGCGGTCGACGTCCTCGTCGTCGCAGACCACCTCGATGCGGACCTTGGGCACGAGGTCGACGGTGTACTCCGCGCCGCGGTAGACCTCGACATGGCCGCGCTGGCGCCCGTACCCGTTCGCCTCGGAGACTGTCATCCCGTCGACGCCGACGGCCTGCAGTCCGACCTTGACGCGCTCGAGCTGGAAGGGCTTCACCACTGCGGTGATGAGCTTCATCGGTAGTCCTCCTCGCGGGGTGTTCTCTGGTTGCCGAATGGGTGAGCGCCACCGAGCACGCCTCCGCCGGCGACGCCGGCGAGGTCATAGGCGCTCTCGGCGTGCTGGGTGGTGTCAAGGCCGGCGATCTCGTCCTCGGGCGCGACGCGGAAGCCAACGGTGCGCAGGATGACCAACGCGATGATCCACGTGGCCACGAAGGCGTAGGCAGCGGTGGCTGCTGATGCGATCAGCTGCTTGCCGAGCAGGGCGAAGCCACCGCCGTAGAGCAGTCCGTCGGCGCCGGCGCTGTTGGCAACCGTCGCGGCCAGCAGGCCGATGCCCACCATGCCGACCAGGCCGCCGATGCCATGGACGCCCACCACGTCGAGCGAGTCGTCGAAGCCGAGCCGGTACTTCTGCCCCACAGCCCAGGCGCACACGACACCCGCGGCGAGGCCGATCGCCAGCGCGCCGAGGGGGGTGACGAAGCCGCACGCGGGCGTGATCGCGACGAGGCCCGATACGGCACCGGACGCGACGCCGAGCGTCGTGGCCTTGCCGTCCCTCACCTTCTCGTACGCGATCCACGACAGCGCTGCCCCAGCGGCGGCGACCTGGGTGTTGATGAGCGCCACGGCGGCGGTGCCCGTGGCGGCGAGCGCGGAACCCGCGTTGAAGCCGAGCCAGCCGAACCACAGCAGGCCGGCCCCGAGCAGGACGAGTGGCAGGCTGTGCGGGCGCATGGGGTCGCGTCGGAAGCCCATGCGCTTCCCCACCACCAGCGCGAGCGCGAGGGCTGAGGCGCCGGAGTTGATCTCCACGGCCGTTCCCCCGGCGAAGTCGAGCGCACCGAGCCGATCGCCGATCCAGCCGCCGCTGCCGTCCTGGAACGAGAACGCCCAGTGCGCGATCGGGGCGTAGACGACGAGGCTCCAGACGACGGCGAACAGGATCCAGGCGCCGAACTTCGTGCGGTCGGCGATGGCGCCCGAGAGGAGCGCCGTCGTCACGACGGCGAAGGTCAACTGGAACATGACGAACGCCAGCATCGGGATCTTGTGCCCCTCTGCACCGACCGTCTGATCGATCGCGTCGACCAGCCCGATGTTGCGGAGGTCGCCGACCAGCCCCCACGTGCTGGCGCCGAATGCCAGCGAGTACCCGAGGGTGATCCATGTGATGGTCACGACGCCCAGTGCGGTGAAGCTCATCATGATCATGTTGAGGGCGCTCTTGGCGCGGACCATGCCGCCGTAGAACAGGGCCAGTCCCGGCGTCATGAGCAGGACCAGGGCGGCCGACACCATCACCCAGGCGGTGTCGGCGGCGTTGATGGATTCCATGGGGTTCCCTCTGCAGCGGGATGGGTCGGGCCGAAGTATGCCGTTCCCGGTTGACGCGTCACGGCGGCCCCGGCGATCAGTCAGTGTCGCGCGAACTGCGCAGCCTCTTGGTCATGCCGCGGCTCTTCTTCGCCTTGATCCGCCTATCGTTCGCCGCCCGACTCGGCTTGGTCGGTCGTCGCGTGCGGGGAGGCGGCGCCATCGCCTCGCGCAGGGCATCCGCCAGGCGCCGCTCGGCGGCCCGCCGGTTCTGCAGCTGCGAGCGGTGCTCGGAAGCGGTGACCGTCAAGCTCCCCTCGACGAGCCTGCTCGACAGCCGAGCCAACGCGCGCTGCTTGAGGTGCTCCGGGATGCTGGGCGACCCGGCGAGGTCGAAGACCAGCTGGACGCGGGAGTCGGCCGTGTTGACACTCTGGCCGCCGGGACCGGATGCCCGCGAGAAGCGCCAGGTCAGCTCGTGCGACGGGATGACGAGCCCGCTGCGGAGCTCCACGCCGTCGTCCATGACCTCAGCATGGCGGACCCCGGATAGCGGTCGGACCTCTATGCAGGGCGGACGCGCGTGAGTAGCGTGACGTGGATCACACTCTCTCGAAGGAGACGCCCATGGGAGCAACCGCCGCGAAGTCGTTCGACGCCGCCGACGAGGTGCGAACGCCCGACAAGACGACCGTTGAGATCGTCCGCCTCCCCGGGGCGACCGTGGGCCGGTTCACGTTCCAGCCGGGTTGGAAATGGTCGGAGTGCGTGGCCCCCAAGGCCGGCACGGACTCCTGCCAGGCCAACCACATCGGCGCCGTGGTGTCGGGACGCCTGCACGTCGTCCACGAGGACGGAAGCACCATCGACGTCGGTCCCGGCGATGCGTACGTCATCGCACCCGGCCACGACGCGTGGGTCGTCGGCGACGAGACGTTCGTCGGCTACGAGTTCGAGAGCGCGGAGACCTACGCGGCCGGCTGACCTCCCGCCGACCGACCGCCCTCCCGCCGACCGCCCTCCCGCCGAGAGGCACGCTGTGGTCGTGAAACCAGGTGGTTTCACGACCACAGCGTGCCTCTCGCGGGACCGGGGGTCAGTCGGGCTCGGCATCGTCTTCCGGCGCGGGTAGCGAGATGACGATGCGATTCTCGTCGAGCATCCGGTCACCGGGGCTTGGCGTGGGCAACACCGCCTCGTTCTGACGGTCGAGCTCCTCCCGAGCACGCGCGGCACCAGGGTTGAACACCGCATCCAGGGCGCTGAAGCCACCACCGAGGGCGCTGCCGGCGCTCCCGGACGTCCCGGCAGACAGCCCGATGAAGATGCCCCGTCGGGGAGCCTCGTCGTCGTCCGAGTGCTCGTGCCCGCTGCCGTTCACCTTCCGATTGTCCCTCACGCAGGCGGCCCGAATCCGTCCCATCCCCGCCGAGAGGCAAGCCGTGGTCGTGAAACCACCCCGTTTCACGACCACGGCTTGCCTCTCGGCGGAGGGGGGCCAGTCGGGGGGCGGGCCTAGATGCGCTGGGCCAGCACCCAGACGAAGCTCTGCGTGCCGCCGGACGGCGTGACGTGCTCCTCGCGCAGCGTCTCCAGGGGAGCGAAGCCCTCCCCCATCGCGGCGATCAGCCCGTCCGCGCTGTACCGGTGCACGGGCAGCCCGGAGCAGGTCTCCGGCCCATCCTCCGCGAACGTCGAGATCACCACGTGACCCCCGTGCGGCACGCTCTCGCGGACGAGGTGCCAGTAGTCCGCCTGGTCCTGCGGGTCGGTGAGGAAGTGGAAGGTCGCGCGGTCATGCCAGACATGGAAGGTGCGGTCCGGCTGCCAGTCGCGGACGTCGCTGACCACCCAGTGCACGGGTGCGTCGCCGACCCGTCCGCGCGCGGCCATGAGCGCCTGCTGGCTCAGATCCACGACGGTCACGTCGTGGTAGCCACGCTGCAGCAGGTGATCGACCAGCCGGCTCGCGCCTCCCCCGACGTCCACGACCGAGTCGTGCGCCTCGGCCACTCGGCCGATCAGCATGAGGCTGTTCTCGGGGACGTCCTGGAACCAGGACACGCGCGTATCGCCGGCGTCGGCGTACCGCCCGTCCCAGTACTCGGCTGTCATGCCGCCGTGCCCTCCGACTGGGTCTCGTCGGTCGCCGCCTGGTCCTCCGGGAGCAGTTGGCCACCACTGAGCTGGGCCTCGGCCGCCGCGATGGCGTCGAGGGCCGTCTTCAGCCGGTCCTGGGCCTCGCCGTAGGCGGCGAAGTCCCCGCGCGCCAGGGCGATCTCGCCGTCGTTGTAGGCGCTCTGCGCCGCCGCGATCGCGATGGCGAGATCCGTCGCCGGGTCGCCCGTCGACTCAGGTGCCTGCGGCGTCGGGGTCGGCGTCGGCTCGGTGCCGTCGCCCGTCCCGTCATCAGGCGTCGGCTGCACCGTCGAGTCCGGGCTGGTGCCGAAGACCTGGGCCAGGGCGACATCCAGGGTGTTCTCCAGCGCCACGTTGGCGCCATAGCCGACGAGGACCTTGCGCAGCAGCGGATAGCCGTCAGTGGTCGCACGGATGTAGACCGGCTCGATGTAGAGCAGGCCGCCGTTGAACGGCAGGCTCAGCAGGTTGCCCAGCTCCACCTCCGAGCCGCCGCGCCGGAGCAGGGACAGCTGGCTTGACACCGTGGGGTCGGACTCGAAGTTGTTCTGCACCTGCTGCGGACCCGGGATGGTCGTGTTGCTGGGCAGCTGGAGCACCCGCATCTTGCCGTAGTTCTCCCCGGGATCGGAGTCCACGGCCATGAAGGCAGCCAGCGTCTGCCGCCGCTGGGGGGCGAATGTCGTCGTCAGCGAGAACGCCGACGAGTCCGTGCCAGGCATCTGCAGCGTGAGGTAGTAGGGCGGCTGGAAGACCTGAGCCGGGCTCACGGTGGGATCGTTGGGGACGATCCAGACGTCGGACGCGTTGTAGAACGTCGTCGCATCCGTGACGTGGTAGCGGCTGAGGATCGCGCGCTGGATCTTGAACAGGTCCTGCGGGTAGCGGACGTGCTGCATGACCTCGGGCGACATGTCGGAGACCGGCTCGACGATCCCCGGGAAGGCCTTCATCCACGTCTGCAGCACGGGGTCGGCGGGATCCCATGCGTAGAGCGTCACGGTGCCGTCATAGGCGTCCACGACGGCCTTCACCGAGTTGCGGACGTAGTTCGCCTGGTCCCGCGGCAGCAGCGAGCTCGGCAGCGTGCGCGAGCTCACCGAGTCGCTCGTCGCCTCGCTGAGGCTGACCCGGCTCGAGTACGGATACTCGTTCGAGAGCGTGTATCCGTCGACCACCCACTTGATGCGCCCGTCCGCGACGACCGGATATGGATCCTGGTCGAGGGTGAGCCACGGTGCGACCTTCTCGACGCGAGTGAGCGGATCGCGGTCCCACAGGATCCGTGAATCCGCGTTCACCAGGTCCGAGAGCAGGATGTTCGCGTCCTGGAACTTCGTGGCGAACAGCAGGCGGCCGAACAGGCTGCCCATGGCCGTGCCGCCCTTGCCCGTGTACGTGTTGGTCGTCTGTCCCGTCGGGCTGGCATCGTCGGGGTAGTCGAGCTCGACCGGCGGCGAGCCCTCGGGGGCGCCGACGATGCTGTAGGCCGGGGAGAGCTCCCCGAAGTACACGCGCGGCTGCTGGATGTCGAGGTCGCCGGTGGACGGGATGTCGCTCTCGAAGAAGTCCGGCTGACCGTTGCTGAGCGCAGTGTTGTCGTACGCGGCCACGACGCCGTAGCCGTGGGTGTAGACCGCGCGGTCGTTCGTCCAGTTGCGCTGCCCGTCGGGAATGCCGGCGAGATTGATCTCACGCACGGCCACGATGGAACCTCGCGTCGACGAGTCGAGGTCGTAGCGGTCGACGTCGAGCTTCGTGTTGAACGAGTAGTAGCCGCGGATCTGCTGCAGCTGGTTGAAGGTCGGCGACACGACAGCCGGGTCGAGCAGGCGGATCGCATTGAGCGTCCCTGCGCTGGCGTTGAGCACCTCGGTCGTCGGGGGGCTCACGGTTCCGGGGTAGTCGGTGACCTCCGAGTCGGCGATGTCGTACGCCGAACGGGTGGCGTTGATGTTGCGCTCGAGGAACGGCTCCTCGCGGACCAGCTCGCTCGGACGGACCTGGAACTGCTGCACGATCAGCGGGTACACCGTTCCGACGACGAGGCTGGTGACGACGAGCAGGCCGGCGCCGATCACCGGAATCACCCAGTGCCGCCGGAACACGTTGATGAAGAACAGCGCCGCGACCAGCAGGGAGACGGCGGCGAGGATGTTGAGCGCAGGCAGGACCGCGTACACGTCGGTGTACTTCAGGCCGGTGAAGCCCGCGACGAGCTGCTGGCTCTGAGTCGCCAGCGAGAAGCGGTCGAACCAGTACGACACCGCCTTCAGCAGGACGAAGAGCCCGATGAGCAGGCTGAGCTGCGACTGCGCCGCTCCGGAGGCCCGATCGCCCTTCGGCTGCAGGCGCAGGCCGCCATAGAGGTACTGCACGGCGATGACGGCGAGGATGCACAGGAACAGCACCGCGAACCCGAACCCGATCAGGAAGCGGACGAACGGAAGGGTGAACGTGTAGAACGACAGGTCCATGCCGAACTGCGGGTCCTCGATGCCGAACGCGGTCGCGTTCCGCCACAGCAGGTAGGTGCCCCACTCCCCCGCGGCGGTCAGGCCCGTGACGAAGCCCAGGCCGACGGCGATGAGGATGGTGAATCGACGGCGGTAGGGCTCGATGGCCACGCGGTATCGCTCGAGGCTGGCCTGCTCGGGGGTCATGCCCCGGAACGTCGGGCGAGTCCGCCAGGCGATCCACATCGACAGGCCGACCGCGATGGCCATGACCGCGCCGAAGGCGACGAACATGACGGCGCGGGTGATGATCGACGTCGTGAACACGGTGGTCTTGCCGACGGAGTCGAACCACAGCCAGTCCGTGTAGTACCCCGCGAAGATCACGAACCCGCCCACGAGCAGGGCCAGGATGATGATCGTCGGGATGAGGACGCCTCGCCGGCGCGGCGCGTCCTCCATGACGGAACCGTCGGGGCGACCCGGGCCGCCCATGCCGGGCATGTCGAAGCTCATCACACCAACCTACGTCAGTGCCGTCTCACGCGCGTCGGGGGACGTCCCACAGCACGGCCCGAGCGTCACGCAGCGTCCGCCGGACAGCTGAGGACCGGGGAGCCGGCGACGTACGTCTGCACGGCACCGACGGCCTCCTCGAGGCTTGTGACCGGCGTGACGGTCAGCCCGTCGGGAATGTGACCCGCGATCTCGGCGCAGTGCTGGGCGGGCATGAGGAACAGCGTCGCACCGGCCTGGCGCGCGCCAGCGAGCTTCTGCCGGATTCCGCCGATCGGTCCCACGGTCCCGTCCGGTTCGATCGTCCCGGTTCCCGCGACGTGGTTGCCGCCAGTGAGATCACCGGGCGTGAGCTTGTCGACGATGCCCGTCGCGAACATGAGCCCGGCACTCGGGCCGCCCACGTCTTCGAGAGTGAAGTCGATGGGGAACTCGGCCGAGTAGAGCTCGCCGACGCCGATGCCGATGTAGGGCGTTCCCGGGCTGTCCGGGTTGTCGGCAGACGTCACGACCTGCGTCTGCTCCACGTCGTCCTTCATGACCCCGTCAACCTCGACTCCATCGCGCCGGACGACGAAGGTGATGTCGGACCCGATGGGCTGCGAACGCACCGCCGAGACGACCTGCTCAGGCCCGGTGAGCGGCTCACCGTTGATGCTGACGATGACGTCGCGTGGCGCGAGCTTCCCGTCCGCGGGGGTCCCGGCGTAGACGGCCGTGACAACGGTGTCGGTGATCACGGGACGGTCGAGGTAGCTCATCGCCGCTGCCACCGCGTTCGACTCCGACGTGCTGAACAGCATCGCCTGCCGGGTCCGCACATCCTCGCCGGAGACCTCGTCGGGGAACAGCAGCTCGCGAGGGACGACGGCGTCCGACGAATCGAGCCACGAGGCGATGGCGTCCACGAAGGTCAGCCCTCCGCGAGGGCCGCCCGACTCGTAGACCGTGGTCATGTCCAGGTTCCCGCTCACCGGGTACGTCTCCGTGCCGGTGATCGAGATGACGTCACGCCCGTCGTCCTGGCCGATGACGTTGAAGGTCGGGCCCGGTGCGAGCTTCACGAAGGGCACGGGCAGGAGGAAGGCGACGAGGAGGAGCGCCGCGGTCGTGACGGCGCTGATGATGAGCATCCAGCCGCGCCGCGACGGGTGCAGGAGTGCGGACCACCAGCCCGGGGGCTCGGCGGCGACGTCGGGGTCGCTCACGCTCGGGTGTCCGGCTCGACCGGCTCGTCGGGTTGCACGGGCTCGACGACCCGGGCGTTGCCGCCGGTGGGCAGCGGGCGTTCCATGGCCTGCTGCATGCGACGCAGTCGCTCCATGGAGTCCTCCGCGGTCGTGGGCTTGGCGGGTCGGCTGCGCAGCATGACGAACAGGACGGCCAGGACAGTGGCGCCGATGGGAATGAGCCACCATGCCAGCGCTGACACCGGGTCTCCTTGTTTGACGTGCTGCGAGGGTCTGACGAGTCGGCCCCCACGGCGGTTCCCCCAAGAGTACGCGGCCGGGCGAAATACGACGGACCCCCGGGGCTCTCCGCCTCGTTCGCCTTCCCCTTGCGAACGGGCGTGTTATCCCGGGGGTCCAACGCGGACGAACCTAGGGACTCGGCGACCGGGGAGTCAACGGGAGCGGGGGAATTCGTTCACCTGACCTGTGGACACCCTGTGTACGGGCTGTTGACGCACCCGCGTGTCGCTGTGGACGGCACGTGCATGACGCTGGGGACAGTGCTGGGGATGGCTCACCTTTCACGGCTGTGACCAGCCAGAACTCTGTCCGCAGCCTGTGGATGAAAGAAAGTTGCCCGGCTTTGCCTCCCGTTCACCCGCCTGTGACGTGGCCGGAGTCGCACGGTCCCGCGGGGACGCTGGCGCCAGCACCGTCACGAAGATGAAGCCGGGCGACCTGGTCGCAGTCTGGTGCGGGTCGGTGACCTTGCCAGCTCTGCGGTTCGCGGGCCGTTGGAGGGGCGGCGGGCGAGAATGACCGGCATGACCGAGCCTTGGCCCGAGCACGCGAACGCGACCGCCTACCGGAACGCCGCCGCGGCGTTCCGATCCGGGGACATCTCGAGGATCCGGGCGCTGATCGACGATGAGGTGGTCTGGCACATTCCGGGAGACCATCCGATGGCGGGTGATGTGACCGGGGTCGAGGCGCTGATGGCGTTTCTGACCCGTCTGGGCGAGATCGGCTTCTCCCTGCACGAGCACGACGTCTTCGGAAGCGATGCTCACGTGTGCGCCCTCAGCGAGATGGGTGCCACACGCCCAGGCACGGATGTCAGCACTCGCGTCGTCAGCGTCTTCCATTTCCGCGAGGGGCGTCAGGTCGAGAGGTGGATCTATCCCGAAGACATGGCCGCATGGAACGCCATCTTCGACGTGACGTGATCCTGGCCGTCGCCGTGAAGGCATGGCCCGCTGCTTCGGGTACCTCTGACGACACGTGCTGGGCTATGGCGACTCAGGCTGCGGCTGCTTGGGGTTGTCGTTCGGCAGGCCCGTCAGACGGACCAGCACGGCGAACCCGGCTTCGGTCCCCGGCCAGTGCTGGCGAAGGGCAGGAAGACCAGCGCGCCGAGCCACCGACCGCAGCACGAGTGCCGTCACGATGGCGTCATCGGCATAGCCCAGCACGGGAATGAAGTCGGGGACCAGATCCAGGGGAAAGGCCAGATAGGCCAGCAGGGCAGCGAGTCGCCACCGCACTCCGCGAGGCAGAGTGGCGTCGGCGGCCAGGCGCCGCAGCAGTCGCACGAGGTCAGGGAGCAATCTGACCGCTTCCCGAACCAGCTCACCTTTCGGGCGTGCCACCAGGAGCGCGACCAACGACGCCACCCAGATCGTGGCGATCGCAACCACGAAGCCGATTGCGATCTCGACGACCATCAGCGCCGCTCACCTACCTTCACGTCCACCGCCGTCGTGGCGGGGAGATCGCGTTCGATCGCGCGACCGCCTGGTCGGGGCGTGCTACGCCGACGTCGCGGTGGCAATCATCGCGCGCACCGAGGGGTCGAGCGGCTCCGGCAGGGCGCCCACCGGGAACCAGCGCAGGTCGTCCGACTCGTGGCTCATGACCGCACGTGCATCCGCGGGCACCGTCGCGAGGAACTGCACGTCGAGGTGCTCGCTCATCCGGCCGCCGCATGGCACCGGATGACGATCGAGTCGGATGGGCTGGTCCGACATCGTGACATCCTCGATGCCGCTCTCCTCCTGCGTCTCGCGGACCGCCGCGGCACGGATCGACGCATCGCCGACCTCGTTGTGCCCGCCGAGCTGCAGCCAGCGGCCCACCTTGGGGTGGAGCGTCAGGAGCACGCGGGTGCGATCGGGATCCATGACGAGGGCGCTGGAGGTGAGGTGTCCCACGACGCACTCTCGCGACATGGCGTCGAGGTGCTCGCGCAGGAAGACGAGGTAGGCGTCGCGGAGCACCCGCTGCTCCGGTTCAGGATGGGTCCAGCGCGAGAGCACGTCGAAGGCGTCGGCGTGCAGGCGCGCGAAGGCGGGGTCGATCACTCGTCGCCGGTCGGGGACTCAGGGTCCCCCGGCAGGTCGCCGGGTGAGTCGGGCACGTCGAACTCGAGCTCGGTCGCGCTGGCCTCGATGAAGCCCAGTGGGTCACCGAGGTCATCGGGGCCGGGCAGCAGGTCCGGATGCGCCCAGAGCGCATCGCGGGCGTCTGCTCCGCGGCCGGCACGCACCACCGCGAACAGCGTCGCCGCCTCACGCGCCAACCGCGGACGCAGCTCCATGCCGACCAGGGTGGCGAATGTCTTCTCGGCAGGTCCGCCCGCTGCGCGACGGCGCCGGATCGCCTCCCTCAGCTGTACGGCGGACGGCAGCCGATCCGCGATCGCGGTGTCGACGACGTCGTCCACCCAGCCCTCGACGAGCGCGAGCAGCGTCTCGAGCCGCGCGATGGCCGCCCGCTGCTCCTCGGTGTCCTCCGGCTGAAGGAGGCCGCTGCCCATGAGCTCCTGCAGTGCCTCGGGGTTCGACATGTCGATGTCGCCCATGGCCTCCTGCAGGCGCGACTGGTCCACCCGGACGCCTCGGGCGTACTCCTCGACCGCGCCGATGACACGGGGTCGCAGCCATGACACGTGGGCGAACAACCGCTGGTGCGCGGACTCCCGCAGGGCGAGGTAGAGGCGCACATCCTCGACCGACAGGCCAAGGCCCTCGCCGAATGCGGCGACGTTGCGCGGCAGGAGTGCCGGTCGCGCGCTGGTGGTCAGCGGAATGCCGATGTCCGATGAGCTGACGACGTCGGCGGCCAGCGTGGCAAGCGCCTGCCCGAGCTGCATGCTGAACGCCGCGGCACCCAGCTGCCGGAGCATGCCGAGCATCGGCGCCATCATCTGGGCCATCTCCGGCGGGATGCCGCCCGGGAACATCTCACGGAACTGCTCGGGCATGTTCTCCGACAGGGTCGCGACGTCCATCTCCCCGCCGCCCTGCATCTGGCCCACGACCTGCTGCATGTGCTCGGCGATCGGCTGGATGACCTGTCGCCAGACGGGCGTGGTCGCCTCGAGCCACTCCGACCGACTCCACGCCTCCGGGGTCCCGGTGGTCGCAGGGAAGGTCACCGCGGGGTCGAGCCACACGTCGGCGAGCTGCACCGCCTCGATGACGGCCCGTCGCTCGGCATCGGACACGGACGGATCGCCCGCCTGGACGAGGGTCTTGCGTGCGATGTCGTTGACCATCCCCCAGTTGACGGGGCCGCCCGCGTCGGGGCCGCTCTGGCCGGACTGGATCATCGCTCCGAGCTGCTGCAGCGCAGCGCCCAGTGAGTTCATGTCGAAGCCGCCAGCGCCACCCGTGCCGAAGCCGATGGGGTCTGAGGGGCCGTCGCCAGTGCCGCCGGACTCATTGCCGTCGTCACCCATGCCGAAGCCGAAGGGAACGCTCATGCATCAACGGTATACGGCGTCCGGGGCCGTGCCCCCCGTACGGACCGTGCGAGGCGTTCGCCGTGAGGGGAAGTCGCCTCCGTGGCCCGGGGCCGGACATGCAGCGAGGGGGCGACCATCAGGTCGCCCCCTCGCCGTGCGCTGTCAGCGCGAGGTTGCGTCAGCCCGCCGTAGAGGGCCGGGCTGGATCAGGCCTTGCCCAGGATGCGGGTCACCTTGGTGCCGCAGACCGGGCAGATGCCCTTGGCGAAGCGGCGACCGTTCGTCTCCTCGACGTGTCCGGTGAACTCCCGCTTCTCCTTGCACTTCACGCAGTACGCCTCGCCGGTGTAGCTCTCGGCCATCGGGCCCTCCTGTTTGTCTGTCAGAACCGCGTGGCCGCGGTCGGCGGCTGATGCCGCCTTGGGGGTCTCGCTGGGAAAACCCTAGGGCAGCAGCGAGGCGTTCCCCGCCACCCGTGCCATCGGCGCACCCGTGTTTCCCTACCGAACGGGGGGAAAATATCGGACATTACTCACATTAGGTGTATTTCAGGTGGCACGAGGTCAGGGGAAGGCCCTCGGCCCACTCGGTGGCCGTCGGCACGGCGAACCGCGCCCGAGGGCCGCACAGCTCGGCCGCGCGTGCCAACAGCTGCATGCGGCCGGGGTAGTCGTCGTAGAACGCGGTCCACAGCACCCACGTGCGCACCTGCCATCGGGGGCGCGTCCGGCAGGGCACGGTGATCGCCGGAGCGAGGGCGCGCCGACCGTCCGCCTCCGAGCAGTACCGCAGGGCGAGCCGCTGTCGGCGGGTGAGCTCGCGGATGGACGAGGTCAGGGGGACGGCGGTCGACGGGCGGCGGCCGTTGAGCGACACCGCGACAGCGCCGCACAGGTACGAGGCCGGAGCCTGGCGTACGCCGAAGGATCGAGGCTCGATGCGGAGCGGGTCCTTCACGAGGCCCGCGGTCGGGGTGTTGATCCCGAGGGCGGCCCAGAGGTCGAGGGCGCCGCAGGCCCGAGCGGCGAAGTCGAAGGCGTTCACGTCCTGAGGCAGCGGACCGGTCTCGGTGACTTCGAAGGTGTGCGACTCGGCGCAGTCGACGGGCTCGGTCTCCAGCCACCAGCCGCCGGCCTGGAGCACCTCGTCCTGAAGGTCGTAGCACTCCCCCACCTGCGGGACGGCCGCCGGCACGGCAGCCGCGGAAGGGGCCACCGTGAGAGCCAGCGCGGCAGCCGTCAGCGCCGCGAGCGCTACACGCATCGCACCCCTCTCCCGACAGTGCCCCGATCATGTCTGCCCCCGATCCTCCGCACAAGGGCGCAAACCGGCATGATTCGGCCGTGACGCCGACCCCGCCCGAGCTCCCCATCGACGAGCACGAACTGCTCGCCGACCTGACCGAGATGCTCACGATCCCCTCGGTGAGCGGCTCGCCCGCCGAGCCCGAGGTCCAGGCATGGCTCGCCGATCGCTGGCGCCGCGAAGGCCTCGATGTGGACCAGTGGGACATCGACCTGCCCTCGATAACCGCCGACCCGCAGTTTCCCGGCATGGAGGTCGATCGCGCGCACGCGATCGGCGTGACAGCGACGCTGCACGGATCGGGCGGTGGGACGACGCTCCTGCTCGACGGACACACCGACGTCGTTCCCCCGGGCGACCTGGACGCCTGGAGCGGCGACCCGTTCGTCGTCCGGCGGATGGACGTCGACGGCCAGGACTGCCTCGTGGCGCGAGGCGCCACCGATATGAAGGCAGGGGTGGCCTCGATGTGGGCAGCGGTGCGAGCTGTCGCGCGGGCCGGGGTTCCGCTGCGCGGCGACGTGATCCTCGCGCCAGTCTCCGGCGAGGAGGACGGCGGCCTGGGCACGTTCGCCCTCCTTCGGCATGGCGTGAAGGCGGACATGTGCATCGTGCCGGAGCCGACGGAACTGCACATCGTGCCCGGCAACGGCGGCGCGCTCACCTTCCGGCTGACCATTCGCGGACGTGCCGCGCACGCGTCCATGCGGACCTCCGGCGTCAGCACGATCGAGAAGCTCATCCCCGTCTTCACGGCCCTGCAGGACCTCGAGGCAGCGCGCAACGTCGACGTCGACCCGATCATGGACCGCTGGCCGATCGCCTACCCGCTGTCGATCGGCACGGTCCAGGCCGGCGACTGGGCATCCACGGTTCCCGACCTGCTGGTCGCGAACGGCCGGCTGGGCGTCGCCATCGGGGAGAGCGTCGAGCAGGCGCGAGCCGAGCTGGAACAGGCGGTCGCCGCAGCCTGCGCTGCCGATCCCTGGCTGGCCGAGCACCCCGTCGACGTGACGTGGTGGGGAGGGCAGTTCGCGTCGGGCCGCACGGATCCCGCGCACCCCATCACGGGAATCGTGCGCGACGAGCACGTGGCCCTGTTCGGGGCGGAGCCCGACGTGTACGGCGGTCCCTACGGCTCGGACCTGCGGCTGCTCACCGGGATCGGCGGGATCCCCACCGTGCACTACGGACCGGGCGTACCGCCCGCCGCCCACGCACCGGACGAGTACGTGCCCGTCCAGCAGGTGATCGACGCCGCCCACTCGCTGGCGCGGATGATCGTCCGCATCTGCGCCTGACGCGCTGCGCACCCTCGGCGCGGGGCGGCGGCACGCGTGCGACGTGCGTCCTAGGCGTGGCGGACGTCGCCGTCCGGCAGGACGACTCCCACGGCACCCGTGCGGCGGACGTCACCGACCGCCTCCACCGAACCGTCACTCGATCGGCGGACGGCGTGGACCCCGCCGAAGAACAGGCTCGGGTCGGGCCATGGCTCGAGCCCGGGCCAGTCGCGGCGACGGGCGAGCGCTGCGAGGTCGACGAGGTCCGCGTCGGGAAACCCAGGCTCGACGTGAATGGGGCCGCTTCCGGTCGTGTGCGCCCGGGGGGCCGCGACCGCGTCAGCCAGGGAGATGCCCTCGTCGATGAGCCGGATCAGGACCCCGAGCAGTGCCGACCGGATCCGTTCGCTGCCACCGGTGCCGAGCGCGACCCGCGACCCGTCCGCGAGCTCGACGAGGGTGGGCGCCATCATCGACCCCATCCGCGCACCCGGCGGCAGCGCCGAGCCGTCGGCCGGACGAAGGTCCTCCTCGCCCAGCATGTTGTTCAGCGTCACGCCCCAGCCGGGGACGACCGTGCCCGACCCCGACCCGTTGGACGTCGTGATCGCGGCGAAGGTGCCGGCGGAGTCGACGACCGACACATGCGTCGTGCCCGTCGGCACCTGGCCCGGCCCTCGATGGTGCGCAGTCGCGTCGGCCAACGCGGCCACGACCTCTGCCCAGTCGGCGCCTCCGCCCGGTCGCCGATGACTCTCGGCCAACCTGGCCAACGCGCCGATCACGATGGACCCGCCCACCGAAGGCGGAGGGTTGGACCACACTCGGGCACCCGCACGCTGCAGCGACAGCGGATTGCGCGTCTGCGGGTGGTAGCCGGCGAGGTCCTGGCGCGTCAGCAGCCCACCGCCCGACGACGCGGCCGCGAGCAGCGCGTCGCCGAACGCATGGTCGCTCATGGCGCCGACCCGGCCGGCCGCCATCTCCTCCAGGAGGAGCGCGTACTCGTCGTTCGCGTACCGCCCGCTGGCCTCTGCCTCGGCGAAGAGCCGCCGGCTGTCGTCGGTGATGTTGAGCAGGTCGCTCACCAGGAGCAGGAAGGTGCGCTGACCCGAGGACAGCTGCACGCCACGGCGGGCGAGGACGATGGCCGGGGCGACGACGTCGGACAGCGGCAGGTGTCCCGACTGGGCATGCGCCGCCAGGTAGCCGGCGAGGCATCCCGGTACGCCCACCGTCCCCCAACCGCCGTGGAAGACCTGTTCGCTGCTCGTCGCAGCGGACCCGGTGCGGGCGAAGTCGACGACCACGGTCTCGACGTGCGGGACCAGGGATGGGGCTCCCTGCCCGGGAACGTCGACGAAGAAGTCGAGCACGGTGGGCTCGGCGCCCGCGGGGGCGGAGAGGAGGAAGCCGCCGCCGCCGAGGCTCGCAAGCACAGGCTCCGACACCACGGCCGCGAAGGCGGCGGCGAGGACGGCGTCGACTGCCGAGCCTCCCCTCGCGAGGATCGACGTGGCGGCCGACACCGCCTCCGCCGAACCGCCGGCCACGGCTGCCGACCCCGGCGGGCCTTCTGCGCGGACCGGCACGGCGGGACTCATGGCGGGCACGGTACCCGCCGCCGACCGCCAGCGGCCCTCGTCCCCTCCCGCGGCCGCCTCCGTTGTGCCACGCTGCCTGCATGACTGCCATCGCCCGCCTGTCCTGGACTGCTCTCGACTGCCCCGACGCGCGCGCCCTCGCGGGCTTCTACGCGGCACTGACCGGCTGGCCGATCGACGAGGACGCGTCCGACGACACCTGGGTCCAACTGCGCGCCGACGGCGGCGCCACCCTGTGCTTCCAGGCGGTCGCGGACTACTCGCCGCCGACCTGGCCGGGCCAGCAGCACCCCCAGCAGGCCCACTGCGACTTCGCCGTCGCCGACCTCGACGCAGGGGAAGAAGCCGTCCTCGCCGCCGGAGCACGCAAGCACGACGTCCAGCCCAAGCCCGAGTCGTGGCGCGTGTTCCTCGACCCGGCCGGCCATCCGTTCTGCCTGATCACCTCGTGAATGACAGTTGTGTAGTCCACGCGTGATCTGAACCCGCCGTGCATGCCATCGCGTCGCCCACAGTGGTCCGGGACTGCCTGGCGTCGACGACCGCGATGTGCTTGGCTGGCGGCGGATCGGGGGGAGGACGACAGACATGCTGCGAGACGTCATTTCCAGCATCCCTGCAGTCATCGCAGGGCTCAGCGACGACCGGAGCCAGTGGGTCTGCCTGGGTCTCGTCGACTCCGCGGACGAGGTCGACGTCGTGCGCGAGGCCCTGGGCGAACGCTGCGACGTGATCGCCGAGCCCTTCGAGGAGGACATCGCGATCGCTGGCGGCCACCCGTGGATCCGTGCGCCGCGGACGTGGGAGGTCTGGGCTCGACTCGCGTAGCCCCGGCGCCGTCCGAAGGACGCGACCATGTCCGACCACCGCAACCGT
This sequence comes from Actinomycetes bacterium, assembly GCA_024641635.1. Lineage (GTDB taxonomy): Bacteria > Actinomycetota > Actinomycetes > S36-B12 > S36-B12 > UBA10649. The sequence goes on from JAHECS010000014.1 coordinate 67,731, forward strand.
TGACGTCGGCGCCGCCCACGTCCACGATGGCAGGGCTGGGGCAGCAGGGAGGCCGCTATGCCATCCGTCACCCCCATCGCCTCGGTTCGCGTCGCTCCGACCCTGCAACGGGTCGCTCGCATCCTCGCCTCGACCGTCGGCGCAGGCGCCATCAGCGGGCTCGTCGTCGGAGGCATCGGCGGTCGCGTGGCCATGCGCGTGCTGGCTCTCACGTCGCCCGAGATCGCCCAGGGCCGCCTCACCGACGATGCGGCCAGGGTCGGCGAATTCACCCTTGGCGGGTCGATCACCCTCGGCGTGGCTCTTGCCATAATCGGAGCCCTGCTCAGCCCGGCCTACCTGCTGGTGCGCCGCATCCTGCCTGCCTCCCGCCGCGGCAGGGCCGGGGGCTACGCACTGCTCACGGGAACGATGGGCGGCGCGCTGCTCGTCCACGACCATCCGTCGTTCGACTACTCGATCCTGCAGCCCACGTGGCTGGCCGTCACGCTGTTCATCCTCATCCCGGCGCTGTACGGGGCACTCCTGTCCTACCTCGCAGAGGCGACGCGGGGAGCGGACCAACCGCCGACCGGCAGCGCAATCGGGACGTTGTGGCGCAGCCGCGCCGTGACGCTGACGGGGCGCACGGTTTACGCGCTGGCCGTGGCATGGGGGGTCTACAACATCGCCGCCGACATCCTGTCGCTGGCCTCGGACCACGCGTCGTCCGGTCCGCTTCTCGTCTAGGCAACTAGCGCACGTCGGCTGTGGACCGCCACTGATGATCCACAGGCAACCTGGCCGACCCTTCGGGGGTGACAGCGCCACTGCCGGAGAGCGATGCCGGGCCTGACAACGTGCTGCCCGACCTCGGCCGCTTCGCGCGCCCCCGCCTGCGCAATGACGTGCCTCTTCTATGGCGCACGCAGACGAGCATCCAGATCGGCGACGACGTCGTTGTCGAGCGCGTGAACAGGTCGTTGGTCGCCTGGATGACCTCACTGGACGGGCTGCAGTCGCCCGCGGACGTGGTCGAGTCCCTCACCATTCCCGAGCACGAGGCACGCCGGCTTGTGCGCGCGCTCGTGGCGGCCGGCGCGCTGGACGACGCGGCAGACATTCCGGACGCGCTGCGCTGGTGCCCGGCCGCGCAACGGGACACCGCTACCGCACGTTTCGGCGCGGCCCTGCGCACCTATCGGGACCTGGATGCGGCGTATGCGGCCATCGCCGGGCGCGACCTGTGCCGCGTCGCGGTCGCCGGCGACGGCCCCCTGGCGGATGCGGTGCGTGACAGCCTCGAACCCGCCGGGCTCAGGCTCGACGACGATCGTCCGACCTGCGCGGTCCTCGCCGACTCGCCGCATCCCGACGTCCCCGCCCGGTTCGACCACCCGCTCATGGACATCCCGCACCTGCAGGTCGGGGTTCTCGGCGATCGAGCGACCGTCGGACCCCTCGTCGTCCCCGGCCAGACTGGATGCCTGCGCTGCACCCACCTGCACCGCCGCGATGCCGACGCGGCATGGCCGCTGCTGGCCGTCCAGTGGTCCCAGGCCGTTGCGGGCATGGCCACGCCGCCCGTCGACCCGCTGCTCGTGCGCCTCGCGGCAGCCCAGGCCGTGGTCCTCCTGCGCGCGTGGGTGGACCGGCCCGGCGAGCCTGACGCCTGGGCCGACCATGCCCTCGACATCCGGCTTCCCACCGGTGAGAGCCAGCGCCGAGCACGACCGGCACACCCCCTCTGCGGGTGCCGGTGGGATGCGGACTGGCGCGATGGTGCGCCCGACTCGTAGGCAGGCGACAATGGGCACGTGCCGGAGATCCCCAGGAACGCCCTGACCCGCAGCGTGAAGATCGCCTCGCTGCCGGCAGCGCATGCCGGGAGGACGGCGTGGGGGCTGGGCAAGCGCATCGGCGGGAAGCCGGCCGAGGCCGTCACCGCCGAGCTGCAGGCCCGGACGGCTGAGCAGATGTTCAAGGTGCTGGGCGAGCTCAAGGGCGGGGCCATGAAGATGGGCCAGGCCATGAGCATCTTCGAGGCGGCCATGCCCGAGGACGTCGCGGGCCCCTATCGCGCCGCTCTCACCAAGCTGCAGGAGGCCGCTCCCCCACTGCCTGCCGAGTCGATCCACGCCATCCTGCGAGAGGAGCTCGGTGACGACTGGCGAGAGCGATTCGCCGAGTTCAACGACACGCCGGCGGCCGCGGCGTCGATCGGCCAGGTGCACAAGGCCGTCTGGCATGACGGGCGCGTCGTCGCCGTCAAGGTGCAGTACCCGGGCGCGGACAAGGCCTTCATCTCCGACCTGAACCAGATGACCCGGATGGGCAAGATCTTCGCCTCGTGGATCCCCGGCATGGACATCAAGCCACTGCTGGAGGAGCTCAAGGCACGCGCGATCGAGGAGCTCGACTACCTGCGCGAGTCGCGCAGCCAGCGCGCCTTCGCCGCCGCGTTCGAAGGCGACGAGGAGTTCGTCGTGCCCCACGTCCTGGCAGCCGCGCCGCACGTGCTGGTGTCCGAGTGGGTCGACGGCCGCTCCCTCGCGTCGATCATCACCGACGGAACGCCGGAGGAGCGAGACGCCGCAGGCCTGCTCTACATGCGCTTCCTGCTCGCTGGTCCAGCGCGCGCGGGGCTCCTGCACTCGGACCCCCATCCCGGCAACTTCCGCGTCACGCCGGACGGCCGGCTCTGCGTGCTCGACTTCGGGGCGGTGGCCGAGCTCCCTGGCGGACTGCCAACGGCGATGGGAACACTGCTGCGCATCGCCATGTCGGGCGACGCCCACACCGTGGCCGAGGGCCTGCGAGAGGAGGGCTTCATCCGGCCGAACGTCGAGGTCGACGCCGAGCAGGTGCTGAACTACCTCGACCCCTTCGTCGAGCCGGCCAAGCACGAGGACTTCCACTTCAATCGCGCCTGGATGCGCGGCCAGTTCACGCGGATGAACGACGTGAAGAACCCCGACTTCAACATCGCGTTCAAGTTGAACCTCCCGCCCACGTATGCACTCATCCATCGAGTGTGGCTCGGCTGCATCGGCGTCCTGTGCCAGCTCGACGCGACAGTGCCCATGCGGGGCGAGCTCGAGCGCTGGGCCCCCGGCTTCACCGAGGCCTAGCCCCACCCCGCCGAGGCCTGGCCCCACCCCGCCGAGGCCCGGCCCCACCCCGCCGAGAGGCACGCTGTGGTCGTGAAACCGGGTGGTTTCACGACCACAGCGTGCCTCTCGGCGGTCAGGGGAGGGCGCGGACGGCCGCTTCGACCACCTTGGCCTCCGCCACCACGAGGACGGCGAGGTCGTGCACGGGCAACCCGTCCGCTGCAGCCGCTTCGAGCGAGCGGCACTCCGCCTCGAGCCGGACGGCACCGAACACCGCCGCATGCGACTTCAGGGTGTGCGCTGCGCGACGCAGCCCCTCGGCATCCGTTGCGTCCGCGCCCGATTCGATCTCCGCGACGAGCGCGGGCAGACCATCGAGGAACGAGGCGATCAGCTCACGTTCGAACTCCAGGTCCTCGGCGCCCACCATGGCGGCGACGCGCTCGCGGAACGCCTGCGGGTCGACGGGCCTGGCGGGATCCGGGGAAGCAGCGTCCCGCACGTCGCCGCCGACAGCCGCCTGCTCGATCTCCGGGCCGGGCTCCGGCAGCAGATCTGCGGTCTCGACCAGAACCGCTGCCAGCTCCTCACGACGCAACGGCTTCGCGAGGTAGCCGTCCATCCCCGCCTCGGCAGTGGCCGAACGGTCCTCGCTCATGGCGTTGGCGGTGAGCGCCACGATCCGCGGCCGCGCGTCACCAAGCGCTTCGATGATCCGCCGCGTCGCCTCCAGTCCGTCCATCTCAGGCATCTGCACGTCCATGAGGATCAGGTCGAACGACTGGTTCACTGCCTCGGTTACGGCCACGCGACCGTTTTCGGCCACCGTGACCGCATGTCCCATCCGCGTCAGCAGGGTGACCGCGAGCTTCTGGTTCAGCGGGTTGTCCTCGGCCAGCAGGATCCGCAGCGGCCGCGCGGCCGGCGCCCCGAGTTCCGACTCACCCGTGCTCGCGCCGAATCCGGGCGCCTGCTCCATGCCCAGGCATCGCGCCAGGGCGGCCGCCACCGCCGCGGGCTTGATGGGTTTGGACAGCCAATCGATCGCCGTCATCTCGCGCCAGCGCGGATCGGTCATCACGTCGCGACGCGGCTGAGCAGACGACAGCACGACAGGGGTGCCCTGAGCGGCCCGAAGGCTCACCACGTAGTCCAGCACGTCCTCGGAGTCCGCCACGCTGCAACCGATCACGATGACGTCCGCCTCCGGTCGCCCGGACGCCGCCGCCAGATCGTCCACGACGTCGACCGCGGCGCCCCAGCCACCCATCAGGTCGCCCAACAGCTGACGGCTTACCGGACTCGGCTCGACGACGAGCACGCGGCGGCCGTCGAGGAATCGGGCGGAGGGCTCGGCCGCCTCGACAACCGTGACCGGGAGGGTCAGCGTGAAGGTGCTGCCCACTCCGTCCATGCCCGGGCTGTCTACTCGCAGGTCTCCGCCCATGAGCTCGGCCAGTCGCTTGCTGATCGCCAGGCCGAGGCCGGTGCCTCCGTACTTCCGTGCTGTGGAGAGGTCGGCTTGACTGAACGACTGGAAGAGGCGGCCCACCTGCTCTTCGGTCAGGCCGATTCCCGTGTCCGTCACCGAGATGGTCGCGGTCGGTCGATCCACACCCGCCGGCGCGGGATCGACCGACGCCGACACGCGGATGTGTCCCCCATCGGTGAACTTCACCGCGTTGCCCAGCAGGTTGACGAGGATCTGACGGACCCGGTTGGGATCGCCCGTGATCACCACGGGCGAGTCAAGCGACATCGAGTAGCCGAGGTCCAACCCCTTGCGCGACGCGAGCGGGCTGACGAGGTCCAGCGTCGATTCGACACAGTCCCGCAGGGAGAAGGGGACCTCCTCGACATCCATGCGGCCGGCCTCGATCTTCGAGAAGTCGAGGATGTCGTTGATGATGGCGAGCAGCGCCTCGCCGCTGCCCTGGATGATGCCGGCGTACTCCCTCTGCTCGACGTCGAGGTCGGTGTCCGAAAGCAGACCGCTCATCCCGATGATGGCGTTCATCGGTGTTCGGATCTCGTGGCTCATCGTGGCGAGGAACGCACTCTTCGCCTCGTTCGCGCGATCCGCGTCCTGGCGAGCAGCCTGCAGCTCACTGATGTCGTGGTAGACCACGTATGACCCGACCGTCTCCCCGTCGACCGTGAGCGGCACCATGATGATCTCGACGTCGACCACGGTTCCGTCCTTGCGGGTGCGGCGGGTGATGGCATCGTGCCGACCGCTCTCCGACGACGCCCGGGCGAAGGAGGCACCCTCGATCCGCATCTCGTCCGTACCGAGGACCAGCTGCGAGACGGACCGGCCGATCGCCTCCTCCGGCTGGTAGCCGAACAGCGTCGTCGCGGCTGGGTTCCAGCCCGTCACCTGCTCGTCGAGGTCCATGGTGACGACGGCCGCGGGGCTGATCTCCACGAGCGCCTCGAAGTACGCCTTCTGCGTTGCCAGTTCCGCCGTGCGCTCGTCGACCCTCCGCTCCAGGGTGGCGACGCTCTCGCGCAGCTGTGCCGTCATGCCGTTGAAGGTCTCGGCAAGCACGCCCACCTCGTCACGCGTGCGTACGGGCGCCTCCACGTTCAGGTCGCCCCCTCGCACCGCGACAGCCGTCTCGGTGATGGACAGGATCGGCGCGGCGATCCTCCTGGACGCGACGTAGATCAGGATCGCCATCAGAAGCACGACGATCACCCCGATGACGGCGATCGTGGTCGCGAGCTCGGTGGCCGGCGCGAAGGCCTGCTCCTGGTTGATCTCCGATACCAGGGCGGCGCCGATCTCCGGCAGCCACGTGTACGCGCCGATCACGGGGCGGCCCGCATAGTCGGCGTACTGCCCGCGCCCCGACTGGTCGGCCAATGCATCGGAGATGGCCTGTGAATCGATCGTGCTGTCGACGGTCGCGGCCAGCTGATCGTGGACGAACTCCCGTTCCGCGTCGACCAGGTAGGTCTGTCCGCCGTCGCCGAGGCCGTTCTGCTGGAGCACGATCCGGTCGACGCGTCCGAGGTCGAGGTTGGCCGCGAGGACGCCACGCAGCAGACCGTCCCCGTCGAAGAGTGGAGTGGACACGATGGCCGCCGGACCATCGGCAAGATCGGAAGCGCCCACCGGGCGGGTGAACTGACCGGAGGCGCCACGGGTGAAGTACTCCTCGTGGCTCTGGTCGATGCCTTCGTGCGCCTGCGTCGTCGAGGCCACGATGACCCCGTTCTCGTCCAATGCGAAGAGTTCGGCCGCGTCAGCGGTCTGGCGGACGATGTACTGCATCTGGGACCGCAGTTCCTCCTTCGCCTGCAGCCTCGTCTGGACACTGGACTCCGGATCGAGGAGGCGGGCCACGACATCCGTCTCCGCGGTCGACTGCCGACCCTGCTGGCTCCCGCCCATGAGCCCGGCAGCGAACGTCAGGTTGCGGCGCTGCTCCTCGATCCAGCGCACCAGCGACTGCCTGGTCAGATCCTGGGCGGCACCGAGTCGCCCATATACGGACTCCTCCAGCGAGTCCCGCGCCCGCTGGGTCGCGAGGACCGCGACGGCAGCGACCATCACCACGGACAGCACGAGAAAGGTGGCCACGAGCTTCGCCATCAGGCTCCGGCCGCGCCGCACTCTCACGGCGGGTTGCGGATCGGGGGCCTGCTCGTCCGGCACGACCTGCTACTCCACCGTCTGCCCGAGCGCGCCCACGTCGAACTGCGCGGCCGGTGCCGCGTAGTCCTTTCCGAAGAACTCCTCGGACAGCGCCGCCAGGGTGCCGTCGGCGTGCAGCTGCTGGACCGCCGCGTCGACCGCCGCCACGAACGCCGCCGACGAGAGCCCGGACGAGCGGTCCACATATCCGGTCTTGTACGACTGGTAGGCGGGCTCAGGCAGCGCCCGGAGGGGCAGACCGTTGGCAATCTCGCCGTCCCCGACCGGCTCCGAGCACAGGAAGCCGTCGATCTTGCCGTCGGCCACCGCCTGCAGGCCGGGGATCTCGTTCTCATAGGTCTTGATCGCCGGCTCATCGAAGGCGCGTGTCGTCGTCGCGCCCGGCAGCACGAGCGTGCCGCGCAGGTACTGCTCCATGGTGCAACCCGTGCAGGCACCGAGCGTGGCGCCGGACAGCTCGTCCAGGTGCTGGAACGGGGAGTCCTCCCGCACGAAGACGCTTGCCGGAGTGGAGTAGCTGGGTCGCGTGACGTAGAGGCGACTCATCCGATCCTCGGTGATCGCACCGGACCCCCAGGAGATGTCCCAGTGATCACCCCAGCCGCCCGCGATGATCTCCGGCCACTGCTGGGGAGTGAAGCACGGTTCGACCCCCAACGTGGCGGCCACGGCCTTGCCCGTCTCCGCGTCGTAGCCAGTCACCTCGCCACCGGTCAACTGGGTGTCGGCACACTTCGTGTCGGGAGG
>JAHECS010000015.1 GCA_024641635.1 Actinomycetes bacterium
CGGCTGCTACGCCGAGCGCGGCACCGTGCGCTTCCTCGACGCCACCTATGACGGCATGGCGTCCGCGCCGCCCCCGGACGCCACCCTCGCGTCCGACTCCTGACCGCGCGCAGCCCTAGCCTTCAGCGCCGTTCGCTCGGACGATCGCGGAGTAGACGGCGGCGCTCGGCTTGGGAGTCCGCTCGAACGTCGAGCGGTCGACGGCGACGATCCCGTAGTGCTTCGAGTACCCGAAGATCCACTCGAAGTTGTCGAGGAGCGACCAGTGCATGTACCCGATCACGGGCACGCCCTCGTCCATGACCTCCCGCAGCCCGGCGATCGCGGGCGGGATGAAGCCGACCCGCAGTGAGTCGTCCTCGTGGCACAGGCCGTGCTCCGTGACCATGATCGGGACGCCGGCCTCGTCGTGGACGTAGCGCACGGCACCCGCGAGGGAGGTCGGGTCGATGGCAGAGCCCATGCTGTTCAGGGGCACGCCCGGATCGGGCTTCACCTCTCCTGCACCGTCATAGGGGATGGCCTCGTAGTTCTGCACTCCGACGAAGTCGTCCTCGCGTGCCAGCCCGAGCCAACGGCCGTAGCACTCGACTCGCTTGCGGTCACGCACGCTCGAGTCATCACCGACCACGCGGTCGTCCATGACCGCGATGCTCAGGCCGACGGGCAGGTCGGGACAGACCTCCTTGATGGCTGCCTTCCCTGCGCGGTGGCCGGCCTCCATCCCTTCGGCGAACTCCTCGATCTCCTCCGGGAGCATGACGTTCGACAGCCGGTACCTCGGCACCCCTGCGTGCACGTTGCATGCCTCGAGGGTCGCGGCCTCCAGCTCGCGCACGAACGGCGGGAGGTCCATCCAGGTCAGCATGCGGGTGATGTTCGGCTCGTTCAGCGTCACGGCGAAGCCGATGCGGTCGCCGAAGCGATCGGCAACGACCCGGCAGTAACGGGCGAAGAGCGCAGGTGCGTCCGGGTCGAGCCAGCCACCACGCATGGCGAACCAGTGCGGAGCCGTGAAGTGGTTGAAGGTGACGATGGGCGACAACCCGAGCTCGCGACAGCGGTCGACGATCCCCTCGTAGTGGCCGAGCTCGTCATCGTCGAACAGCCCCTCCTCGGGCTCCACCCGGGCCCACTCGACCGAGAAGCGATAGGCGTTCAGCCCGAGCGACGCGGCGAGGTCGACGTCCTCCTCCCACCGGTTGTACGAGTCGCACGCATCGCCGGAGACATCCATGAAGACCGTGGGCTCCACGTGCTCGGCGAACCAGGTGTCGCTGTTCGTGTTGTTGCCCTCCACCTGGTGGCCGGCCGTGGCCGCACCCCAGAGGAAGCCGTCGGGAAATGGGTGAACCGTCATGCGTTGACCTCCCAGGTGCATTCCGCCGGTGCCTCGACGTCGACGACGACCTCGCCGCCCTCCATGCGCCAGGACACGTCGATCCGGCCGTACGGGGATTCGTGCCAGGTCGCGGCGCTGGTCAGCCCCCCGCCCGGTCGCGGCTCGACCACGAAGGTGCGGTAGCCGGGACTCGTCGGCCGCAGACCCGCGACATGGTGGTGCATGAACGAGATGACCGCGCCCTTGGAGTAGTGGTTCAGGGAGTCATGGGGACGACCGTTCTCGTCCACCCCCTCCCACAGCTCCCAGATCGTTGTCGCGCCGGCCCTGATCATGGCCAGCCACGACGGCTGGGTGTCCTGGAGCAGCAGCTCGTAGGCCAGGTCAAGCTCGCCGTTGTCCGCCAGCACGGGCAGCAGGTAGGGCGTCGACAGGAAGCCGGTGCCCAGGTGCGTGCCGGCCTCGCGGATCAGGGTGACGAGACGGGCGACGGCGGCTGGGCGGAGCTCGTCCCGCATCAGGCCGAAGTGCAGGGCCCTGACGTAGCTGGCCTGCGTGTCGACGACCAGGGATCCGTCGTCGTTCACGCACTCCGCCCGCCAGGCCTCGAGGACGCGGTCCGCGAGCCGCTCGTACTCGTCGACCACGTCGGCGTCCTTGTTGAGGATCCGGGCGATCTCGGCCAGCTGCCGGGCCGAGCGGTACAGGTAGGCCGTGCCGTGGTTGGCCTGGTCCCCTTCGCGCAGGGACATGAAGTCGAGGGGGACGTTCGGCTCGAACCACTCTCCGAAGGCGAAGCCCGTGTCCGCGAGATAGCGCTCGTGCTCGTACGGCTCAGCGTTGCGCTGCACCCGTGACGGATGCCGCTCGCTGGCCGCCCGGTCCGCGCAGAAGGCGACCCATCTCACCGCCGCGTCCCAGCACTGCTCGAGGGCCTCGGTGGTCCCGTAGGCCCGGTAGAGGTCGAGCGGGGCGGACACGATGACGTCCCCCCAGCCCGGGCCGCCGTTGGTGAAGGCGATGCCCCCGTCGAAGCCGCCGAGCGGCTCGGTCGGCGAGATGTTGGCGATCCGGCCATCGGCGTTCTGGTCGAGGATCACGTCGGCGAGCCACTTGCGGCTGAAGGCGTCGACGTCGTAGAGGTAGGCCGCCGTCGGGGCGTACAGCTGCCAGTCCCCCGTCCATCCGGAACGCTCGCGCGTCGGGCAGTCCGTCGGGATGTCGCAGGCATTGCCCCGGAAGCTCCACACGGCCGCGTCGTGCAGGCGGTTGAGGTCGTCATCGGAGCACGCGAACCCGCCGATCGGGCGCAGGTCGGTGTGCACCACGACTCCGCGCACATCGTCGACGGTGAGCGGTCCGGGGTGCCCCTCGATGCGCACGTACTGGAAGCCGTGCGTGGTGAACCGCGGTTCGAAGACGTCGCCCTCGAGTCCGGCCGACGTCACGATGTCACGTTGCAGGACGAGGGTCTCGGGGAGGAAGGGCACGTTGACGACGTAGTTCTCCATGGTCAGGTCACCCGTGCCGGGATCGCGCCACTCCCCATGGGTCAGCGTGAGTTCGGTGCCCTCCGGTCCGAGGTCGCTGAGCCGTACCCAGCCGTTGATGTTCTGGCCGAGGTCCACCACGTGATGCCCCGGCGCCAGCTCGACCACGGACGCCGGCTCGATCTCCTGGATCCGTCGCACAGGTGGCGCGATGGACTCCGCCAGGACGGGGCCTCCGTTGCGGGCGACCGCCACCGGCCAGGCCGAGTCGTCGAACCCGGGTCGGTAGGCCGCGCGATCGAGCAGTCGGCGATCCTCGACCTGCCCGTCGAACAGATCGGCAGACAGGATGTGAGAGGTGCCCACCCGCCATCCGTCAGCCCCGGTCACGCCGACGTCGGAACCGTCCGCCAACGAGATCCGCAGGTCGACCATGAGGGCGACCCGGTCGCCGTAGTTGTCGACGAGCTGCCCGATCCCGACCTTGCCCCGGTACCAGCCGTCCGCCAGCAGGAAGGCCAGGGCGTTCGCGCCCTCGCGCAGCAGGGACGTGACGTCGTACTCCTGGACCTGAACGCGCTGCAGGTACTCCGTGTAGCCCGGCGTGAGGACGTCCTCGGTGATCCGCTCGCCGTTCACGTAGCCCGAGTACAGGCCCAGCGCCGATGCCCGCAGCGTGGCGCGGAGCGGCGCGGACGGCAGGGAGATCTCACGCCGCAGCAGGTAGGCGGGGCGCTGGCCGGCTGGCGGAGTGACGTCTTCAGAGACCTCGATCCACGCCGTCATGCGGAGGCGAACATGGACGGCCGCGACCCCGTGATCCAGCCGACGACGTGATCGTTCTCGGTGTCGGCCGTGGGGATGTCCGCGACCTTGCGGCCGCGGTTGAGCACGACGATGCGGTGCGACACCTCGAAGGCCAGCGGCAGGTTGTGCGTGACCAGGACGACGGCGATGCCGCGTCCGGCCATCGTCCGAATCAGCCCCTCGACGAGCCTGGTCTGCTCGTAGCCGAGCGCGGCCGTCGGCTCGTCGAGCAGCAGGATGCCATTGCTCTCACCTGTCACCCGCACGGCGGAGCGGGCGATGGCGATCACCTGGCGCTGGCCGCCGGACAGCATCTCGACCGGCCGGTGCATGGGCGCGGTGCGGACTCCCAGGAGGTCGAGCTCCCGGTCGGACTCCTCGCGCATGGCCTTGCGGTCGACGAAGCCCAGCCAGCCGAGCGGGCCCTTGCGCAGCGGCTCGCGACCGAGGTTGAGGTTCGTCGCGATGTCCTGCGCCTCGACGAGGGCCAGATCCTGGTACACCATCTGGACACCGGCGGCCGCCGCGTCGTGGGGCGAGTGGAAGTGCACCTCCCGGCCGTGCACCGCGATGTGCCCGGACGTGGGCCGATGGGCTCCGGACATGACCTTCATGAGGGTGGACTTGCCGGCCCCGTTGTCACCGAGCATGGCGACGACCTCGCCCTGCTCGACGTGGAAGTCCACGCCGTCGAGCGCCTTCACGAACCCGTAGTGGAGGTCGATGCCCGTGAGGTCGAATGCGCGCTCGCTCATGTCAGGCCTTCCCATGGACGGACAGGTTTCCGACACTCACCAGCCGTCGGGACACGGCCTTCGTGAGCATCAGGTCGGCAAGGAGGGCGCCGATCAGCAGGACGCCCGTGGCGACCAGCGCCCAGTAGGGGTCGGCACCGGCGATGGTCAGGCCGTTGCCGATCGTCGCGAGGATGAGAGCGCCGACGAGCACCTTCGGGAGGCTGCCCCGACCGCCGGCCAGCGAGACGCCCGCCAGGGCGACCGCCGTCAGGCCCTCGAAGATGATGCCGGGGCTCGCGGCTGGGTTGGCCTCCCCGACGTATGCCGCCGTCACGATGCCGCCGAGGGCCGCCAGCAGCGAGGACAGGACGAAGCCCATCGTGCGGTAGAAGTCCGAGCTGAGACCGACCCGGCGGACGGCCTCGGCGTTGCCGCCGACCGCCATGATGCGGATGCCGCCTCGGCTCTTGGTGAAGAAGACCGTCATCACGATGAACACGGCGGCCATGACGAAGACCGGTCCGGCAACGCCGTCGAAGCCCCCGAGCTGGAAGGAGAAGTCGGGCACGAGGAACCACGGCTGCACGTCGACGGTCCACGTCTGATCGATGGCGAAGTAGGTGTCAGTGCCGATGAAGGCCAGCTTGTCGAGTCCGGGGATGGTGTATCCGCCGCCGACCACGGCAGCCAGTCCGGTGAGAACCGTCAGCGAGCCGATCGTGACGACCAGCGGATTCAGGCCAACCAGGGTGATGCGGGCGTTGATGACACCGATGACCACCCCGATCGCCAGGCCGGCAAGGAGCGACACCCACACCGGGATGTCATGCGAGATCATCCATGCCGAGCACATGCCGACGAACGCGGCCACGCCTGGCACGGAGAGGTCAAGAGCGCCGGAGAAGACGCCCATCGCGATCGCGGCCGCGAAGATGGAGCTGATGGCGCCGGCACTCAGGATGAGCATTGCATTGCTGACGGAGAAGAAGTACGGCTGCGCCCAGATCGCGAAGAGCGCGATGAGGAACAGCCACAGGACGATGATGCCCCGGTCACGGATGAAGATCAGGCTCGAGATGGACTTCGGGAGCTTCTCGTGGACGGGCGCCTTGGCCGCTGCGGGCCCCTCGTTCGAGGGGCCCGCAGCGGCGGCAGCGTCCGCCGCTGACGAGTCAGCGGTGTCGGACATCAGACCTACTTCTGAAGGGGTTGAGAAGACGGACTACTTGACGATCTTCAGCGGCACGCTCATGAGCTTGCCGAACTTGCGCGGGGCCTTCAGCAGGCGACCGAGCTCGTCGAAGGTCTGCAGCAGGTCGGCCTCGAACTGCAGTGCCGCCGCGGCGTAGATGTCACCGCTCTTGACGGCCGCGAGGACCTCCTCGTTGCCACCGTTCTCGGTGAGGCACGGAAGGGACTTGCCTGCCGACTCGAAGGCGCTGATCGCGCCGAGTGCCGCCTCGTCATTGCCACCCGTGACCGCCTTGACGTTCGGGTGCGCCTGCAGCGCTGCCGCGATGTCCTTCTGCGCTGTCGGACGGTCGATGTTCTCGATCGTCTGGACGACCGTCGCGTTGGGTGCCGTCGCCTTCAGCCACTTCAGCACGGCCGCGTCCTGCTCAGCCTTGCCCGCGGTGCCGGGGCGAGGCGTGAAGACGATGACCTCTGCCTTGCCGCCGAGCTTCTGGTTGATGCACTGTCCGGCCGTGACGCCCATAGCCGCGCCGAGCTTGTTGTAGTCGATGCGAGCGAAGCTGAGGCCACGCTGCGGGCCCTTGAAGCCGTAGTCCTTCGGGACACCGTTGAGCACCAGCGGGACGCGCTTCTTCTGCGCGAGGCGGGCCACCTTCGCGTTGGCGGCGGGCTTCACCGAGATGACCCATGCGGCGTCGGCCTTGCCGGAGTTGATGACTGCGGTGAGCTGCTGGGCCTGCTTCACCGCATTGAAGTTGGGGTCGAGGATGAGGGTGTTGTAACCCTTTGCGGCGCCGACGGCCTTGACGCCCTCGGAGAGGCCCTTGAGCGCCGGGATGGCGAGCGCCAGCGGCGAGAAGGCGATCGTGTCCTTGTCGGCCGCCTGTGCGGGTGCCGCCACCATGAAGCTCGTGGTCGCGACGGCCGCTGCAGCGCCGATTGCGGCGGCCTTGCGGCCGCGGGTGAGGAATGACTTCACTGAGGTGCTCCTTTGTCTGGTCGGTCGGTCGAACGGTTCGTCGTGCGCGAACCGTAAGCACGTCCTGTCGTGGGTGGTGCAGAAGTGACTATTCAGTTATGGACATTCCTCACCCGGTGGCGAGGTCGTTCACTCATCCCCCCATCGCGCTCACACCGCCGTCGATGACGATGTTGGCGCCGTTGATGTAGGACGAGTCGTCTGAGGCCAGGAACGTCACCAGTGCGGCGATGTCCTCCGGCTGGCCGATCCGACGGGACGGGGTTCGGGCGATGAGGCCCGGTACCGGTCCGTCGGGATCGTCGGTGAACTGGGCCGTCTCGGGGGTGCGGACCATCCCCGGCGAGATGGCGTTGGCGCGGATGCCGACGCCCGCGCCCGCAGCCGTGGTGTGCATCGTGAACGCGACCACGCCGCCCTTGGCGGCGCCATGCGGCGCCATCGGGACGAACTCCACGCCGCGGATGGCAGCGATCGACCCGACATTGATGATCGAGCCGCCGCCTCGGGCCACCAGGTGCGGCCAGGCGGCCCGCGTGCAGTGGAAGACGAGGTGCAGCTCGTTCTGGATGGTGAAGTACCAGTCCTCGAGGGGGATGGTGTCGATCGCGCCGTGCCGCAGCGCCGAGGCGTTGTTGTAGAGGATGTCGAAGCCGCCGAACTCGTCGACTGCGGCCTGCACCCAGGCATCCGCGCCGTCCTGGGAGGACAGGTCGACAGGGGCAAGCCCGCTCATCACACCACCCGCCTCGCGCACGAGTTGAATCGTTTCATTATTCTCCGAGATGTCAAGGTCCGCGCCGAAGACCCGAGCACCCTGTCGGGCGAACTCGAGGGCGACGGCACGACCGATCCCGCGGCCGGTGCCGCTGATCAGTGCCGTCTTGCCGTCAAGAACGCCCATGATCGCCCCTACCGCGCCGGCAGACTGAGGATCTGCTCGGTCTCGTCGACGGAGGCGATGGACAGGTCCATGGCCCGGGCCAGGTCTGCCGTCCTCTTCACCAGGGGCGTGTTTCCCGGGGACAGCTCCCCCTTGCGGAGGTAGAGCGTGTCCTCCAGTCCGGCTCGCGCGTTGCCGCCGAGGGCCAGGCCGATGGCCGTGAGCTCGAGGTTGGACCGCCCGATGGCGATGATCTGCCAGACGCAGTCGTCGGGCAGCCGGTCGACCATCATGACGAGATTCGCCGGCGTGGCTGAGGCGCCACCCCGGACGCCGAGCACGATGGAGAACTGCAGCGGCGTCGCCAGCAGCCCTTCCTCGTAGAGGCGGATGCACGCGTCGAGGTGTCCGGTGTCGTACACCTCGAGCTCGGGCTTCACGTCGAGCTCGCGCATGCGTGCCGCCAGGCGACGCACGCCGTCCGGTGGATTGCGGAACTCCCCAGCCCCGAAGCTCATGGTGCACGGGTTGAGCGTCGCCATCCGAGGACGCAGCTCGACGAGCTTCTCCCGCTCCTCGAAGGGCACCGACAGGCCCACGCCCGTGGAGAGCTGGATGTGGATGGGGCACCGCTCGTGGATCAGGTCCATCGTGCGGCGGGCGATCCCGAGGTCGGCCGTCGGCCGCTGCTGCTCGTCCCTGAGGTGGATGTGCGCGACCGAGGCCCCTTCGAGGTACGCCTCATAGACGGCGTTCGCGATCTCCTCAGGCGACGTCGGCAGGTCGGGGTTGTCGGCCGTCGTGGCGATGGGACCCGTCGTCGCAACGGTCAGCACGACTCCCATCAGACGGCCTTCGGGTTCGCGATCGCCACCACAAGCACGGCATCGGAGTCGGACTCGTTCACCAGCTCGCGATGGTCGCCCTTCACGAAGTGGACCGAGTCGTACTGGCCCAGGTGCTCGGTCTGCCCGTTGGCGCGCAGCACGAACTCGCCGCTCGCCACGAAGTAGATGGACTCGCCGACGATGTCGGAGGGGCCGGCGGTGGAACCCGGCGGGTAGACCGAGAGCCCCATCCAGAAACCCTCGGTCGCCCCGACCTCCATCCCCTGCAGTCGCCGAGTGTCGACGCCCGTGTGGAAGGGGGCGTCGTACGGCACGGCATCGGGACGCCTCGTGATGTGCATGTCAGTTGGTGCCCGTCTCGATGCGGTAGGTGCCGGAGGGGTCGGTGATCGCCACCAGGCGGACGATGCAGCCGTCGCCGCCGCGCCAGCGCCACGGGAAGGCCGCGAACGTCACGCGCTTGCCGGTCACCTTGTCCACGTCGCCGCCCACGTTCTCGAAGCCGTAGATGCCGTGGGTGAGGATCTCGCGGTGGCAGGGCTCCCACAGGGCGAACTCGTCGGCGACCTTCTTGCCGGTCTCCGCTTCGAACTCCTCGCAGGCCCACGGCAGCAGGCCGCCCTGCTTCTCGGCCGGCCCGTGCGGTCCGATGGCCGTGGCCAGCGGATGGTCCAGGGCCTGGGTGTCGGTGCCGACCGCCTTGACGCCCTTGGACACGAACCACTCGCCGGCCTCCTTGTAGAAGCCGGGGCTGTAGGCGTAGTACTCCGCGCTGTCGGCGTACTTGTGGTGCCATCCGGTGTTGACGATGACGATGTCGCCCGGGCGCACGGGCGTCTTCTCGGCGGCCGCCTCGAGGTGCTCGGGCATGATCTTCTCCCACTTGCCCATCGGCACGTCGAGGACGACGCCGGTTCCGAAGAAGGCGCTCAGCGGGATCTCGTCGAGCAGCGGAGTGCCCTCCACGACGTGACCGGGCGCGTCGATGTGGGTACCCGAGTGCATCACGGTGGTGATCTTCTGGGTCAGCACCCGGCTCTTGGCCATGCCGTGCAGGCGCTCGATCTTCACGTCCTCGAAGTACGGCCAGCAGGGCTGACCGAGCCCCCACGAGTGGGACAGCTCCACGAACTCCAACTGGGACTCGGCCTCGCCGAGGGGCCACGTGTACGTCATCGGTCGTTCCTTTCGGTGGGAGTGGGGGTCATGAGTTCTGGGGAGCGAGTTGCTCTTGGACATGGGCGGACAGTCGCGCGGCCGCGGCCTCGCGTGCACCGTCGGGCCAGGCCAGGAAGCCCCCGCCGGTCTTGGCCCCGAGCTGGCCGTTCGCCACCAGCTCGCGCAGGTAGGGGCTGGCGTGCGGTTCGCGGCAGATGCTCGGCAGCACGGCCTCGTGGATGGCAAGGGTGAGGTCGAGTCCGACGTAGTCGGCGTTCTCGATCGGGCCCATCTCACCCAGGCGCAGCCCGATGGTGTTGCGGACGACGAGGTCCACGGTCTCGGGGCCGCATACGCCGCTGGCCACCAGGTCGATGGCCTCTCGCCACAGGGCGTGCTGGAGCCGGTTGCCGACGAAGCCGGGCACGTCCTTCTCCACGCGTACCGGAAGCTTGCCGATCGCAGCCATGAAGTCGTACGTGCGCTCCATCGTCTCGTCCGACGTCCGCTCGCCCCGCACCACCTCCACGATCGGGATCAGGTCCGGCGGGTTCCAGAAGTGGGTGCCGACGCAACGCGTACCGTCGGCGACGCGCTCCGCGATGGCGGTGATCGGCAGGACCGAGGAGTTCGAGCAGATGATCGCGCGTGGATTCGCCTCGGCGACGGCCGCGAAGAGCTCCTGCTTGACGGCCAGGTCCTCGACGATCGCCTCGATGACGAGGTCGGCGGCGGCGACCCCGTCGCGCACCGAGCCGGCCCCCGTGATGGTCCCCTCCGGGGCCATCGCTCGCGCGTCGGCGAGACCACTGTCGAGGACCTCCGGGATGACCTCGACGAGGGTCACGGCCACGCCCGATCGGGCGACGAGTCCGGCCAGTCGACGACCCATGAGGCCGGCGCCGATGACAGCGACGGACTCGATGGCCTGGGGAGCGGGGCTCAGCACGCGGTGTAGCCGCCGTCGAGGTACAGGACCTGGCCGGTCATGAACGTGGACGCGTCACTGAGCAGGTACTGGAGCGCTCCGACGAAGTCCTCCGGCTCGGCGAAGCGCCGCAACGGGATGCGCGCGAACATGGCCTCGCGGACCGAGCGACCCTTGTCGTCGTCCGCGTACATCCAGGCGGTGAGCTCCGACCTGAAGACCGTCGGCGCGATGACGTTGACCCGGATCCCGGCGCCACCCCACTCCGTCGCGAGGGTCTTGCCGAGGAGGTCGACCGCCGCCTTGGACGGGCAGTAGGCCGAGTAGCCGGCGGGGTGCCCCAGCTTGCCGCGGGTGGACGAGACGAGCACGACTGAGCCGCCTTCGCCCTGGGCCAGCAGCACGCGCCCGGCCGCCTGCGCCATGAGCCAGGAGCCCTTCACGTTGGCGTCCATGACGGCCTCCCAGTCCTCGACGGACTGGTCGACGATCGGCGAAACCTTGTTCATCCCGGAGGCGACGAGCATCCCGTCCAGCCGACCGAAGGCGTCCGTCGCGGCGGAGACGATGGCTGCGGCGTCCTCCGGCGTGTCCGGCCGGTGCGGTGCGATGGCCACGTGCCCCACCAGCTCATCGCGGCCGGCCAGGTCCTGGAGGGCAGCCACGTTGCCACCTGCCAGCGTGATGCTGGCCCCGGCCGCACCCAGCCCGAGCGCCGCCTCGCGGCCCATGGCGCCCGAGGCACCCGTGATGACGATGGACTTGCCCGCCAGGCTGAACCTCGACGTCGGATCCGGAACGCTCATGATCGGGAACCGTAGGTCGTGATTCCGATCACGTCAAGAGTTTCTCCCATATTGCGGGAGAAAACTCCTGTCAAACGGGATTTGCCTTCCTTTTCCCGCACTCCGGCACTACGATCCGCGGGAGCGAATAGGAGACGGGATGGACAAGGTCGTGGCGTCGGCCGCCGAGGCGGTGGCCGACGTGCCGTCGGGCGCCTCGATGGCGGTGGGCGGCTTCGGGCTGAACGGGATCCCCAGCGTGCTGATCGAGGCGCTGGTGGACATGGGCGTGGACGGCCTGGCGGTCGTGTCGAACAACTGCGGCGTGGACGACTGGGGCCTCGGCCTGCTGCTCCGCGAGCACCGGATCGCCCGGATCACCGGCTCCTACGTGGGCGAGAACAAGGAGTTCGAGCGGCAGTACCTGACCGGGGAGCTCGAGGTGGAGCTGATCCCGCAGGGCACGTTGGCCGAACGGCTGCGGGCGGGGGGCGCGGGGATACCCGCCTTCTACACCCCCGCGGGGGTCGGCACCCCCGTTGCGGACGGGGGCATGCCCCTTCGGCACGCCCCCGACGGCTCGGTGGCCCTGGCCAGTGAGCCGAAGGAGACGCGGGCGTTCGACGGACAGGAGTACGTCCTCGAGCGGGGTATCCGCACCGACTTCGCACTCGTGCGGGCCAGCGTCGGGGACCGGCACGGGAACCTGGTGTTCGAACAGGCCACCCGCAACTTCAATCCGCTCGTCGCCGCGGCGGGCCGGGTGACGATCGCGGAGGTCGAGACCCTGGTGGAGCCCGGCGAGATCAACCCCCGCGACGTGCACACCCCCGGCATCTTCGTTCAGCGGGTGGTCACGCTCACTCCGGAGCAGGTGGCGGCCAAGCGCATCGAGAGAAGGACGGTCAGGTCGTGACGGAACCGGAGTTCGGCCCCGACGACTATCGCGACGCGATCCTGAGCACCGTCGACCCGACCGGGGAGGGCGACCATGCCGTGGACGCGTGAGCAGCTGGCCGCCCGCGTCGGACGCGAACTGGCCGACGGCCAGTACGTCAACCTGGGCATCGGACTGCCTACCCTGATCCCCAACCACCTGCCCGAGGGCGTGCACGTCGTGCTGCAGTCCGAGAACGGGATCCTCGGCACCGGGCCGTACCCCACCGAGGATGAGGTGGATCCGGACCTCATCAACGCCGGCAAGGAGACGGTCACCGTCCTTCCCGGCGCCTCCTTCTTCGACTCCGCCTCGAGCTTCGGCATGATCCGTGGCGGCCACATCGACGTCGCCGTCCTCGGGGCCATGCAGGTGTCCGCGACCGGCGACCTCGCCAACTGGATGATCCCCGGCAAGATGGTCAAGGGCATGGGGGGCGCCATGGATCTCGTCCACGGCGCCAAGCGCGTCATCGTCATGATGGAGCACACCGCCAAGGACGGCAGTCACAAGATCGTGCCCACGTGCACCCTCCCCCTGACCGGCCGGCACGTCGTCCACCGCATCATCACCGACCTCGCCGTCATCGACGTCACCCCCGAGGGCCTCGTCCTCGTCGAGACGGCCCCCGACGTCACCCCTGACGACGTGCGCGTTGCCACCGGCGCCGCGCTGACGACGTAGCGCCAGCCCGACCACGAAGGGACCCTTCATGCGACGAACCGCTCTCGCCCTGCTCCTGGCCTCCGGGGCCGTTGCCCTGAGCGGCTGCTCGATCAGCGTCACGGCGAACGAAGGGCCGACGGACGAGGTCATGGCATCCGACGGAACGGACGTGGCCGCGTCCGAGGAGCCGGCCCCCGACGCGTCCGAGCAGGTGGAGATCGATCAGGAGATCTACGACTTCTGCGCCCTCGAGGCCGCTGGCAGCCTCGACTTCATCGCCCTCCTCGGCGACGACGCGGACATCGCCATCACGGACGGCATCCAGCAGTCGATCGATCAGCAGGAGCTCACCGGAGCCCAGGCCGAGTCCTGCACGCAGGCGTGGATCCAGACGCTGGCCGACAACGGCGTCACCTACACGGGCGGCCCTGCGGCCGGCAGTGCCGAGCCCTCCCCCGCCGCGTCACCGGCCGCGAGCTGAGCTACGCGAACTCCACCACGCCCATCCCGGTGATCCACGAGGACACCGGCTCGTAGGCGAGCACGGTCGCCGGCGTCGGAGCCGCCGCCGCGGCGACGGCCACCCAGCTGCGGATCTCGTGGGCCCCGTTGCCGGCCAGGACGATCTCGTCGTCGGTCATGTCGAGCAGCGACTCCGTCTCCCCCGCCGCGAGTCGCGCGAGGAACCACCTGTCGAACTCCTCGTCGATGTCGCCCACGCGCGGATGACCCACCCAGTGGGACAGGCCGCCCGCGCCGATCAGCGCGACGCGCTCGTCCCCGGGGAAGGAATCGATGGCGTGACGCAGCGCAACGCCCAGGTCCCATGACCGGGCGAGCGGCATGAGGGGCGGCACCGCGCAGTTCTGCACGATGGGAACGAGCCGGGTCCGATGCTGCGGGTCGAGCTCCTGGTACACCGTCATGATCCCGTGGTCCATGTCGAGACGGTGCGAGAAGGCCGGGTCGAGCCCCTCGCCCAGCAGACTCGCGGTGAGGTGCTCGCCGAGGGCGGGATTGCCCTCGACCCAGCCCTGCTCGATGCCCAGCCAGGGCTCCGCGGGGCCCATGTTGCGCTCCCCCACGCCGATGCACACCTGCGGGAACGACTCGAGGAAGAAGTTCGTGAAGTGCTCGTTCGCGAGGATCACCGTCGTCGTGACGCGGCGTTCGGCCAGCTCGGCACGCAGGTGGGCGAGGGCGCCGAAGAATCGGTCCCGCTGCTCGACCGGCGCCGACTCCCGCGCAGACGCCATCATCGGCGCGTGCGAGGAGCACGCTGCCAGGACTAGCTCTGCCATCGTCCCCTCCTGTCCTCGGCAACCGCGAAGGGCTGCAGGATCTCCCGGTAGGCGTCACGCGAGTAGCCGACCTGCCGGCAGTACCGGTTGAGGAGCACGCCGTGCAGCCCGAGCTCGTAGAAGGCGGCGACGTCGCGCTGGTCGAACGCGGCCCGCTCCGCCGGGGTCAGGTCATAGGTCGACACGTCGAAGAGGTCGACCCGGCCCCGTTCGTTGGCCCGGATGAAGTCGTAGACACACCGGTGCATGTCGTACCAGGTCATCCATCCTCCTCGAGTCGCAGCCCGAGCAACGTGGCGGCGGTGGTCTGCTGAACCCGTGCAGCGTCGGCCGCGTCGAGGCCGAGGCTGGCAACGGTACCGAGCGGATCGCGGTCGGCGAGCTCGAAGGGGAAGTCGGTCCCCACGACGAGTCGCTCGGCGCCGACATCCTCGGCGAGGTGGCGGAGGATCTCCGGGGAGAACACCGCGGTGTCGTAGTAGAGGTCCGCCACGTACCCGCTCGGCGGCCGAGGCGTCGAGTGCGCGACCTCCTTGCGATCCCACCCGAGGTCGAGGCGCCCGCGCAGCCACGGCAGGCAGCCGCCCCCGTGCGCCAGGCACAGCGGGAACGGATGACGCTCACGCACGCCAGCGAAGACCAGCCGGGTGACCGCGATGGCCGTCTCCATCGGGTAGCCCAGCAGCTGCGGGAGGTAGTAGTCGGACATGCGCGACAGGTCCGGGACCCCGCTCGGGTGCAGGAAGGTGAACGCGCGACGCTCGTGGAGGAGGGACCACAGCGGTTCGTTCACCACGTCGTCCAGCTCCCGGCCGGCACCACGGGTACCGATCGCGACCCCTCTCATGCCCTCGTCGAGGCACCGTGCCGCCTCGTCCGCGGCCCCCGGCGTGCCCACCGGAACGGACGCCAGGGCGACCAGCCGCTCAGGGGCACCGGCGACGTAGGCGGCGAGCTCCTCGTTGCCGCGGCGTACGACCTGCTCCGCGAGATCGGCGTCGGCGGAGGTGGAGCACAGCAGGAACGGCGGCAGCGACACGGCGTGATGCGTGACGCCGGCCCCGTCCATCTCCGTCAGACGCACGTCGACGTCCCACTGCGATCGCGCGAGGGGCAGGGGTGCGCCGGGAGCCACTCCGCTCACCTGCGAGTCGAGCCGGACGATGCCGCTCGCGGCGCTGGGGTCCACACCGGACAGGTCCGCGAGACCCTGCTGCTCGAGCCAGCGAAGCAGGGGCATCGGCATCGCGTGGGCGTGGATGTCGATGACGGCCATAGCTTCCGGAGTCTAGGCAGCGCGCGGGCCGGTGAGCAGGGCACACTTCTACCCAGTGGAAGGAGTCGCATGGGTACTGCACGCCCTGGTCCGAGCGTCACGTCGCGGGCGCTCGCGATCCTCGGCGCCATCGACGAGCGCCATCCTCGACAGACGCTCAGCGAGCTGTCCGAGAGGGCCGGCCTGCCCCTGTCGACCACGCACCGCCTCGTGGCCGAACTCGTCGCGTGGGGAGCTCTCGAGCGCGACGCCGACGGGCGCTATGTCGTCGGGCGCCGGCTCTGGCAGCTCGGCACCCTGGCCCCCGTCCATCGCGGCCTCCGCGAGATCGCCGTGGCGCCGATGCAGGATCTCTACGCCGTCACGCATGAGAACGTCCACCTCGCCGTCCGCTCTGACGTCGCCGCCCTGTACGTGGAGCGGATCTACGGCGCCTCCTCCGTCGCACTGGTCAGCAGGCCGGGGGCCAAGCTGCCGCTGCACGCCACCGGCGTCGGCAAGGTCCTCCTTGCGCACGCACCGACGGACGTCATCGACCGGGTCTTGTCGAACCTCACCTCCGTGACCCGGTACACGATCACCGAGTCCGGGCGGATGGCACGCGAGCTGGCCGCCATCCGCCGCCTCGGCTACGCGGGGACGTCCGAGGAGATGACGCTCGGCACGTGCTCCGTCGCCGTCCCGATCCGGGACGACGCAGGCGAGGTGGTCGCCTCGCTCGGCCTCGTCACTCGCACGGTGAGGCGCGACCTGGCCAAGTTCGTGCCGGCCCTGAACGTGGCCGCCGCGGCGATCACCCGTGGCCTTCGGGAGGAGGCGGCTGCCGACGCCTTCCGGTCAACGGAATAGCCCGCTGGTCGCGGCACCGGTCGCCCACCACGATCGGCGCATGCGCACCCGGGTAGGCATCATCGGAGCAGGGCCGGCGGGCCTGCTGCTGTCGCAGCTGCTCTCCCACCACGGCATCGACTCCGTCATCATCGAGACCCGGTCGCAGGAGTACGTCGAGGCACGGATCCGCGCCGGAGTGATCGAGCACGGGGCGGTGCAGACCCTCACGGAGGCCGGGGTCGCCGACCGGCTGCACCGGGAGGGCATGCGGCACGACGGCATCTACCTCCAGTGGCCCGGCGAGCGGCACCACCTCGACTTCCCCGACCTCTGCGGCCAGTCCGTGTGGGTGTACGGGCAGACCGAGCTCACCAAGGACCTGTTCCGGATCCGGCTCGAGGCAGGACAGCCCATCCACTTCGAGGTGTCGGATGTCTCGATCATCGATCCGCTGGCCGAACGACCAGGCATCGCGTTCACGGATGCCGACGGGACGCCCCAGCTCCTCGAGTGCGACGCGGTAGCCGGCTGCGACGGGTTCCACGGGGTCAGCCGCGACACCATCCCCGAGTCCGTCCGCACCGTGTGGCAGCGCATCTACCCGTATTCGTGGCTCGGCATCCTCGCGGAGGTCGCGCCGTCCACTGACGAGCTGATCTACGCGTGGCATCCGGAGGGCTTCGCCCTCCACAGCATGCGATCGCACAGCATCAGCCGGCTCTACGTGCAGGTCGCTCCGGACGACGTGATCGAGAACTGGCCAGACGACCGGATCTGGGAGGCGCTCGCGACCCGGATGGCTCTCGACGGCTGGACGCTCGACTCCGGGCCAACCCTGGAGAAGGGCATCACGCCGATGCGGAGCTTCGTCAGCGCCCCGATGCGCTACGGGAACCTCTTCCTCGCCGGCGACGCCGCGCATATCGTCCCCCCCACCGGGGCGAAGGGCCTGAACCTGGCCATCGCCGACGTCACCCGGCTGAGCGACGCCCTCGTGCGCCGCTTCACCGAGGGCAGGGAGGACCTGGTCGACGCGTACTCCGACGCCGCCCTGCAGCGGGTGTGGCGCTCGACGCACTTCTCGTGGTGGATGACCAGCATGCTTCATGCGGACGATCCGGCCGACGCCAACGCCGCCTTCCTCCGGCAGATGCAGCTCTCGCAGCTCCGCTACGTCACCTCCTCCCGCGCCGCCAGCACGACCCTGGCGGAGAACTACACCGGCTTCAGCGGGTGAGGCCCTTCCGCTTCGGGGTCCTGACGGGCGCCGGCTCTCCAGACGACCTGCGCTCGATCGCGACCGAGGCGGAGGCGCGGGGCTACTCCACACTGGCTCTCTCGGACCACCTGGACCTCTCCGGAGCGCATGTCGCGCGCCTGTCGTGGCTGCCCGCACTCGCGTACGCGGCGGCGTGCACGTCCACCCTGCGGCTGACCACGATGGTGGCGAACCAGGATCTGCGGCACCCGGCCGTCCTGGCCCGTGAGGTCGTCTCGCTGGACATCCTCGCCGGCGGCAGGGTCGAGCTCGGCCTCGGTGCCGGGTGGAATCCCGTGGAGTACCGATGGGCAGGACTGTCACTGGATCCACCGAAGCAGCGGATCGCGAGGCTCGCCGAGTACGTCTCGGTCGTCCGGGGCCTTGTCGAGCCGGACCGCGAGGACGCATTCGACTTCGCCGGGGAGCACTTCGTCATCTCCGCAATGCCGCGCGTTCCCGCTTCACCCCAGCGCCCCCTGCCGATCATGCTCGGCGGGAGCCAGCCCACGATGCTGGCCCTGGCCGCGAGCCGGGCCGACATCGTCAACATCCTCACCCTTCGGGAGACGGGCAGCACCGACGACGTGCTCGCCCCGAGGATTCGCTGGATCCGTGACGCCGCCAACGTCGCGGGACGCGACCCGGAGGTCGGCATGTCGGTCGTGCTCGTCGCCGCCGACGCCGACGATCCCGCCGATGCCGTGCGAGAGGCACTTCCGCGGAGTCCGTTCGCCAGGCACGTCGCCGCATCGCAGTCGGTCGAGGCCATCAGCAAGGCCCCGCACGTCCTCGCGGGCAGCACCGGGCTGATCGAGGCCGAGCTGCGCCGACGGCGCGAGGTCTGGGGCGTGAGCTACTACATCATCCCCGCGGAGTCGATGTCGGACTTCCAGCCCGTCCTCGATGCCCTGTCCGGAGCGTGACGTGAACTCACGCCATGGGCACGAAGATGCCGTCGCCGTCCCACGCCCGAGCATGGGCCGCCAGGCGATCGTGCATGCCGCGCATGAAGTCGGAGTCGCGGTGCACCTCGATGGGATGGTCGAACAGCCGGCCGCCGGTCAGCCATTCGACGGACACGGGTCCGGTCTCCGCGCTGTTGATGAACGTGCAACCGGCCTCGGCGAGGCGCTCCCGCTCGGCGCCCAGGTCGGGTGCGAGCCACGACACGTGGCTGACTGCACCGGGGCGAATGCCGTACGCCGCGGCCAGCGCGTCGTCGATCTCGTGCACCTGGCCCAGCTCGACCACGATCGGCCCCCAGGCCGCGAAGGCGGCCGAGTGGTCGAACACGACGGCCTCTCCCGGATCGCGCCCCGCCATCACGAACGTCCGGAACGAGATGTGCGGTGCGTGCGCGAACGGGCCCACCCCGAGGTCACGGTGGGCGCGCCACGCGGCTTCCTCCAGGTCGTCGACCCAGTAGCCGATGTGGTGAAGCGGACGCGCGGGGACCGACGGCATAGCAGGATCGTAGAGATGACCACGAGATCACGGAGGTTGGCATGACATTCAGCGAGGCAACGTGGCAGGGAGTCCTGCCCGGCAAGCCCGAGCCGTTCTTCCTCGACGCCGGGGACGGTGAGCGCTCGGTGGTCTTCGATCAGCTCTTCACGGTGCTGCTCTCGGCGGACGAGACGCAGGGGCAGTTCGGCTGCTTCACGATGGAGGCGCACAAGGGCCAGACGATCGTCGCCCACACCCATGCCGACGTGCATGAGACGTTCTACGTCATCGAGGGGACGGTCAAGCTCTTCCTCGAGGACCACGAGGGGAACCAGCTCTCCCGCATCCTCAACCCCGGTGACTTCGGCTACGTGCCCGCGACGTACCTGCACGCGTTCCGCGCCGAGGGCGACTACAACAAGGTCTTCGGTGTCTCGACTGGCGGGTTCGAGCGGTTCTTCCACGCGCTGGGCACGATGACGGACGACAGAGGAGCCCCAGCGGAGCCGTTCATCCCGTCGCGGGAGCAGATGGGCGAGGCGTTCGGCCGGTACAGCAACATCCCCAAGCTCGACCAGCAGTGGCAGGAGTAGCCGGACGCCCGGCCGGGGACGGCTGGGTCGACGTCCACGCGCACTTCACCACTCCGGAGTACGTGGCGGCCGCCGACGCGGCCGGCTACGGAAGCCCGGACGGGATGCGGGGCTATCCGGCCTGGTCGGCCGCCGAGCACCTTCGACTCCTCGATGACAACGGCATCGACACGGCGGTCCTGTCGATGTCGTCGCCTGGGGTGCACTTCGGCGACGACACGGCCGCACGGGTGCTGGCCCGCGAGGTGAACCACGTCGCGGCGGCGGCGATGACCGACCACCCGGACCGCTTCGCGTTCTTCGCCGCGTTGCCCCTTCCGGACGTGGAGTCGTCCGTGGCAGAGCTGATCTTCGCCATGGACGAGCTCGGCGCCTCGGGCGCGGTCGTCGAGACCAACGCGCACGGCCTGTACCTCGGCGACGGCCGGATGGACCCCGTCTACGCCGCGCTCGACGAGCGGCAGGGCATCCTGTTCATCCATCCGACCTCCCCTGCCTGCCACGAGGCGACGTCGCTGGGGCGTCCGAGACCCATGATCGAGTTCCTCTTCGACACCGCTCGCGCCGTCACCGATCTCGTGCTCGCGGGGGTTCCTCGCCGCTTCCCCAGGATGCCGATCATCGTTCCCCATGCGGGTGGCGTGCTGCCGATGGTCGCCGACCGGATCCAGGGCTTCATGTCCATCTTCGGCGACCCCGAGGCTCCGCGGCCCGACGTCCACGGGGACCTCGCGCGGATGTACTACGACCTCGCGGGCGACCCCTTCCCGCGGTTGGTGCCCGCACTCCTCACCCTCACCGACCGCGGGCACGTGCTCTACGGGACCGACTACTGCTGGACCCCGGCCCCCGGCGTGGCTCGCCGTCTCGAGCTCATCGAGGCCGACTCCCCCGACTGGCGGGCGAGCACGACCCGTGCCGCGCGCTCCCTGCTGGACGACGTGAGACGAGGCTGAGATGGCCCTGGAGATCCCGATCCCGCCACCGCAGTGGGTGCGCCCGCTGCCGCCCGCGGCCATCGCCGACGGCATGCGGTCGTATCGGGACGTCGAGTACTGGCACGAGCCGGGATTCCGTCCGCTCTCCCTTGACATCCACCTGCCCGTCGACGTCGCGGGGCCACGGCCCCTCATCCTGTTCATCCATGGAGGCGCGTGGCTCTTCGGCACGAGGACGGTGTTCAGCCCGGTCTACCTGGGCGTGGCCGAGCCGTTCGCCGAGATGGTCGCCGCCGGTTTCGCTGTCGTCTCAGTCGACTACCGGCTCTCGGCAGAGGCCACGTGGCCGGCGCCCCTGCACGACGTCGCCGCCGCCTTCCGCTACGTGGTGGCCCGTTCCGACGAGCTGGGCGTCGACGTCACGAGGACTGCCGCCTGGGGGGAGTCCGCCGGCGGCCATCTCGCCATGATGCTGGCCTTCCGTCAGGGCGATCGGGAGGCCATCGGGTCGGACGGGCCGCCGGTGGACCTCCCCCCGATCGCCGCCCTCGTCGACTGGTACGGGGTCGCGGACATCCGCGTGCCCATGCCGGGGTTCCCGCTCGAAGGCCCCTCCCCCGAGTCCCTCCTGATCGGCGGCGAGGATCCCGCCACCCACCCCCTGGGGCGGGACGCGTCTCCCATCGCGCACGTCGGCCGCCTGCCGGCGGCGCTGATCATGCACGGCACCGCGGACTCGCTCGTGCCGTGCGACGGCTCGCGCCGGATGGCAGCGGCTCTCGAGCGGACCGGCACGCCGGTGACGGCCCAGTGGTTCGACGGAGCCGAGCACGGCTGGCTTGGTGACGTCGACGTGATGCAGCGCGCCCTCGCGGGCACGATCGACTGGCTCGTGGAGACGCTCAGGCCGTAGGGCGCGCCGGTGCCATGAATCGGTGCGCGAGCAGGCCGGCGGCCGTGAAGGCCACCATGAGAACGCCCATCGCCGCCCCACCGACACTGCCGAGGGGGGCGAGGAGGCCACCCACGAGGAAGCCCGAGATGCCGAGCAGTGCGGACGCCGATCCCGCTCGCGCCGGGGCCGCCTCGAAGCCGAGTGCGGTCCCGTTGGCGAAGGCGAGAGTGATCGGGCCAATCGACAGGAAGAGGCCGACGAGGATCATCGGCAGGGAGTGCGCCAGGAGCGCCGTCAGGGTGATGACCGAGCCGATGAAGGTGAGCACCTGCCCGGTCCACAGAAGACGCACCGGGCCGAAGCGCCGGACGAGCCTTCGACCGATGAGGGCCATCGTGAAGATGCCCAGGGAGTTGAGGGCGAAGACTCCGCCGTACGCCGTGGGCGAGAGGCCGTAGCCATCCTCGAGGACGAAGGAGGACGAGCCGATGTAGGCGAAGAGCATGCCCCCTGTGCACGCGAGGATGACGACATAGGCCATGAACGGACGATGCCTCACCAGGATGCCCAGATCCCCCAACGCGCTGCGCAGGCCCTTCTCACCCCGGTGCTCGACCGGCAGGGTCTCCGGAACCTTGACGTACGCGATCGCCAGAATGCCGACGCCCAGGCCGGCGAGGACGAGGAACACCCCCCGCCAGTCGAGGAACAGCGCGAGGACGCCGCCGATGATGGGCGAGACCACGGGAGCCACACCGGTGATCGCCCCCAGCAGGGCATAGCCGCGGGCGAGCTCCAGGGCATGCAGGGCATCCGCGACCATCGCCCGCGCGACGACGAACGCGAGAGCCGCAGCCACGCCCGCGGCGAACCGGATGACGATGAGGGCGCCGATCGACGGCGCGACAGCGCTCAGTGCCGTCATGACGATGAACGAGGCAAGCCCGAGCAGCAGGACCGGACGCCGACCGCGCTGGTCGCTGACCGGGCCACCGAAGATCTGACCCACGGCGAGTCCGACGAGGACGGCGGTCACCGTCGCAGCAGCGGCCGCGTTCGACGTCGAGAAGGTCGTGGCCACCTGGGGCAGCAGCGGCAGGTAGACGTCCGTCGACAGTGGCCCGAGGGCGACGAAGAGGGCTGCCAGGGGGACGATGCGCGGCCCGATGGGCGTGCGCCCGACGATGGCCACGGTTGACCGTATTCGACGTTCGACGCCTCTCACCCCTGCCCGTTCCGCTCACCGGAACCGGTGAGTGTGTGTCACGTCACGGAGGCGACATGAACGCGTCGAACAGGGCGCTGCTCCACGGCGAGTGGGTGGGTGTCACCTCGATGATGGAGTAGCTCGCCACTCCTCCGACCGCGAACGGGTCGCCGGAGACGAACTCCTCCGCGGCGGCACGGCTGGGAGCGCGGAAACCGAGCACACCGCCGACGGGCGGGTCCTGCCGACCGGTGAACAGCATGACCCCGTCGTCATACGCCTTCTTGGTCCACGCACGATGCTCGACGAGGTTGTCGAGGACGTCCTCAGCCGAGACGAGGTACTCGGAGATCGCCACGAAGAACGGCCCTTCCGTCATCTTCCGCTCCCTGCGACTGTCGCCGGCTGGCCGGCGAACCTCGGTTCGGGCTCGGCGACACGCTCTGCCGCCTCGAGCAGGAGGTCGAGGTTGGCCGGTCCCGGCTCGAGATCACCCCGCTCGATCCGGTGCGCGAGGCCGACCACGGCGGAGTTCACCGGAGCCGGGCGCCCCAGGGCGCCAAGGGTGCTGACCACCAGGCCGTTGATGTCGTCGACCTCGCTGTGCCGACCCTTGTTCCAGTCCTGCAGGATCGTCGTCGTCGTGTGCGGGAGGACGAAGCCGGCCAGCAGCGTGTCGAGCAGCTGCTCCACCAGCCGGTCCTCCCGGTCCAGATCTGCC
Source organism: Actinomycetes bacterium (assembly GCA_024641635.1). Taxonomy (GTDB): domain Bacteria; phylum Actinomycetota; class Actinomycetes; order S36-B12; family S36-B12; genus UBA10649. The sequence continues at coordinate 23,224 of JAHECS010000015.1, forward strand.
GCGCGCAGCCCGAAGATCGGGAGCACGGGCAGGCCCTGCTCCCGACCGGCATCGAGCGCCTCCTGCCCGGACCGGATCATCAGGTCCCGCATCACGGGATCGGCGGCCGCCTCGACCATCGCACGGCCGACGATCGCGGTCGTGACGAGCGTCGTGCAGTTGCTGACCAGCTTCATCCACTTCGCCGCCCGGATGTCCGTCACGATCTGGCAGGCACCCGAGTGGGTCAGCAGCTCGGCGATCTCCGCCTCGCGGTCGCGCGCCGCCGCGTTCGGGGCTCCCACGGCGAACCAGGACCTGTCCGGCGGCGAGTGCCGCTCGACGACGCCGGGCTGGTACATCGTCGACGAGATCTCGATGACGGCGCCCATCGAGCGGCGCAGTCCCATCACGTCGATGACGGCCTCCGTGGTCATGCCGTTCTGGACGGCGGCCACGACGCCGTCGTCCGTGACGTATGGCTCGATGAGCTGGCACGCCCAGCGGGTGTCGTACGCCTTCATCAGCATGAGGACGACGTCGAACCGCTCACGCAGAGTGGCCACCTCGCACAGGTTGAGAACGCGGACCGGAGTCACCTGGGTCTCGTGCGGCATCTCCACGCGCACGCCCTCGCGACGCATGACCTCGACATGCTCGGGCCACTGCTCGATCAGCGTGACGTCGACCCCGGCGCGCGTGAGGTCCGCGCCGATCGACGCTCCGTTGGCGCCGGCACCGAGAACTGCGACGCGACGGTCGGACATCGGCTAGGACTCCGTCGCGGAGACCTGGCGGAACAGCTCGTCGCGCACGTACTCGAGCTCACGCACCACGTACTCGGTGATGTCACCCGTCTTGAGGTGCTCGGGCAGCACATCCCAGGTGTAGGTCTCGATCTCGAGATGGGTCGACAGCGGCGTGCGGGCGTGGAACGCCAGCGCGTCGTCGATGCCTCCGCGCGTGGTGGTGAACGGGCCGAGCTCATCGAGGAAGACCGGCACATGGAAGTGCGTGCGCCAGGAGCGCGGACCCGGGTCCGCCTCGTAGGCGGCGATCGCGTCCTCGAGATTCAGGTACCGGGTGATGGTGCCGTCACGCAGCTCCGTGGTCTGGCTCAGGTAGATCGTCCCGGTGTAGCGCTTCAGCTCGGCGACGATCTCGTCGCTGACCTCGGGGACGTTGAGGGCGGCCGCCTCCTGCAGCTTGTAGATCGGGATGGCTGCGTCGACGAGAAGCTGCAGGTCCTCGGTGATGTTCTCGAACGCCACGGACTGGTGGCAGATGTCGAAGACGACGCCGAGGTAGCGGCGCATCGCCTGGAAGACCTCTGCCAGCGGCTGCCCGCTGAGCTCAGCGACCCGCAGCGCCGCCTTGGTGGTGTAGACGTGATCGTTGAAGTACTCGACCGTCTCGGCGATCGTCTCGAGGTAGCAGTAGGGCTCGGGCTCGAGGGCGAGCTTCACGCGGCGACCGGTCTCCTGCTCGAGGTTGAGCAGGAAGGCGACGACGCGTAGCAGGTTGTCGGTGAAGCTCTCGACGTAGGCGTCGTCCGACACGTTGGGCCGGAAGGCCAGTGGCGCGGTCTGGATCGTCGGCTCGATCTCCGGACCCGTGATCTCGGTGAGGATGCGCGCCACGTTCATCGTGTACTGCGTCCGGGCATCCGTCGACCAGTCCGGCTCATACACCTGCTCCTTCACCCTCTCGCCCTTGAACGGGCCGAAGGGGAAGGCGTTGACCGTGTAGACGTACAGGTCGTTCGAGTCGAGGAACTCCTTGACCCAGGCCCGCTCCCCGGCATCCGAGATGAGCCGCTCGGCCGACGCGTTGGAGATCCTCAGCGATACGCCCATGGGGGCATCCGGGCAGAACCGCGCCTTGACCTCGGGCACGTACGTCTCGAGGCTGGCCCGCATCTCGTCCCAGGTGTCGCCGGGGTGCACGAGGGTCGAGTACGTGAGGTGTCCGTAGCCGTTGCCGAGGTCCATCGGTCGTGCCCTTCTCGTCGGAGGTGCGCAGGGGTCAGCTGGTAGCCATGCGGACGGCCGTCTCGACCGTCAACGCGACTGAGGGGAGCAGTTCGTTCTCCAGGTGGGTGGCGAACGCGAGCGGAACGGACGCCGCGGCGATCCGCTTGACCGGCGCATCGAGGTCGTAGAAGCCCTCGTCGGCCACGATCGAGGCCAGGGTGCCGCCCCAGCCGCCCTGGAAGGGGTTCTCCTCCACGATGAGGATTCGGCTGGTCTTCGAGACGCTCGACAGGACCGTTGCCGCGTCGAGGGGCACGAGCGTGCGCAGGTCGATGACCTCGGCGGAGATCCCCTGCTGGGCGAGGAGCTCGGCCGCCTCGAGCACGATGGGCATGGACCAGGCCAGCCCCACGAGCGTGATCTCGCTGCCCGTGCGGACGACGTTGGCCTGGCCGAGCGGGATCACGTGGCCCGCGGGCGCGGGCTCCCCCTTCGTGGCGAACAGCGCCTTGTGCTCGAAGAACAGGACCGGGTCGTCGCTGCGGATGGCGCTCGCCATCAGCCCCACCACGTCGGACGGCGTCGAGGGTGCCGCGATCACCAGGCCGGGCACGGACAGCGCCCAGTTCTCGACCGCCTGCGAGTGCTGGGCGCCGAACCCCAGACCGCCGCCGTTCGCCGTGCGCACGACCATCGGCACCTTCACCTGCCCGCCGGTCATATACCGGACCTTGGGCATCTCGTTGGCGATGAAGTCCCAGCAGCAGGCGAGGAAGTCGGAGAACATGATCTCCGCCACCGGCCTCATGCCGGTCATCGCCGCACCCATCGCCGCGCCGACGATCGCCTGCTCGCTGATGGGCGTGTCCCAGATGCGCGTCGGGCCGAACTCCTCGAAGAGGCCCTGCGTCGACTTGAACACGCCCCCCGCGGCCCCGATGTCCTCGCCGAGGCACACCACCGACGGGTCCAGGCGCATCTCGCGCGCGATCCCGTCGGCGATCGCCTCGCGATAGGTGATCAGGTCCGCCATTGCGAGCCCCCATCCGCCCACACGTCCGTGAAGGCCTCGGCCGGGTCGCTCAGGGGTGCGGCCTTGGCCGCCTCGATCGCGGCCAGCACCGCATGCTGCGCCCGCTGCTCGATCTCGCCGATCTCGTCCTCGCCCACCCCTGCAGCCGCCAGGTGCTCCCTCAGCACCTTCACCGGATCACGCATGAGCCACTGCTCGAGCTCGCCCTCGGGTCGGTACTTCGCCGGGTCCGTGCGCGAGTGCCCGTAGTGCCGGTAGGTCAGGCACTCGATGATGCTCGGCCCCTCGCCGGCTCTCGCCTTCGCGGCGGCCTTCGCAACCTCGTCGCGGACGACGACGACGTCGTTGCCGTCGATGACGATCCGGGGCAGCGAATAGGCACCCGCGCGATCGGCTGCCGGATGCTCGACGGCCGTCACGGAGCTGATCGGCGTGTACTCCATGTAGAGGTTGTTCTCGCACACGAAGATGACGGGCAGCCTCCAGACGGCAGCCAGATTGATGGCCTCGTGGAACGCCCCGATGTTCGTCGCACCGTCGCCGAAGAACGCCACGGACACCTGGCCGGACTGCCGCAGGACCGACGACCACGCGGATCCGACGGCCATCGGCAGGTGCGAGCCGATGATCGCGTAGGAGCCCATCATGTTGCCGGGCGCATACGTCATGTGCATCGAGCCGCCCTTGCCCTGCGACGAGCCGGTCTGCTTGCTCATCAGCTCGCCGAGGCACGCCTCGGCCGAGAGGCCACGGGCCATCGCGTGGTGGTGACCGCGGTACGTCGCCCACACGTAGTCGTCGGGCTCCAGCGCCGCGCTGGCACCGACGGCCACCGCCTCGTGTCCCGCGGCCAGATGGGTGGTGCCCTTGACCAGACCGCTCATGAACAGGTCGAACGCCGCCTTCTCGGTACCCCGGATGACGAGCATCTGCTCGTACCACCCACTCAGGGACTCCGGCGAGGCGACGGCCGACCCGGCCATGTCAGGAACCCGTGCGCGCGGATTCGGCTTCGACGTGGGTCGCCGTGTTGCGGTGGGACTGGCTGTCGCGAATCGTGTTGAGCGGGCTGCCGGCTGCGTAGTAGCGCTTGCCGGCCACGAGGAGCTCCTCTGCGGGGAACTTCGTGATGACCTCGGCGCCGTCCTTGCGGACGACGACCTCCTCCTCGATCCGGGCAGCGCCCCAGCCGTCCTTCGCCGGCCAGTACGTCTCGAGGGCGAACACCATGCCCTCCTCCAGGATCTCGGGGGCGTCGAACGAGGTCAGCCGGCTGAAGATAGGCCGCTCCCAGATGCTCAACCCGACCCCGTGCCCGTACTGCAGGGCGAACGCCGCTTCCTCGTTGGCGAAGCCGAACTCCTCCGCCTTGGGCCACAGCTGCACGATGTCCGCCGTGGACACGCCCGGCTTGACGGCCTCGATCGCCACATCCATGTACTCGCGGCAGATCTTGTACGCGTCCACCTGCGCCGGGGAGGCCGAGCCGACCGCGAACGTGCGGTAGTAGCAGGTCCGGTATCCGTTGTAGGAGTGCAGGATGTCGAAGAACGCCGGGTCACCGGGTCGCACGATGCGATCGGAGAACACGTGCGGGTGCGGGCTGCAGCGCTCGCCCGAGATCGCGTTGACGCCCTCCACATGCTCGCTGCCGAGGTCGTAGAGGGTCTTGGCGACCAGGCCGACGGCCTCGTTCTCGCGAACACCCGGCCGCAGGAACTCGTACAGGTTCTCGTACGCCGCATCGACCATAGACGCACTGTGCGTGAGCAGGCCGATCTCGTCCGGCGTCTTGATCCGGCGCGCCTCCAGGAAGACCTGCTGGCCGTCGACCACCTTCAGGCCGAGCTGCTGCATCGCGAACAGCACCGGCATCTCGACGATGTCCACGCCGATCGGCTCGTTCGTGAGACCTCGCTCGGCGAGGACCTCGTACACCTTCTTGGCGACATCCTCCGCCCGCTTGGCCCCCGCCCCGATCGTGCCTCGCAGCGTCGAGATCCCCGCCCTGGCGCCGCCACCCACGTGCTCCGGGGCGACCGCACCGTGATGCCGCTCATGGCCGTTCAGGCCGGCATCCGTGTGCGAGGCCGCGTAGTCCGCGTCGAGCCACGTCGTCTGGAGCTGATGGTGCCTCGCCGCCGAGCCGAAGTCCCACAGCACCGGCGCCCCGCCCCGCGGCAGCACCGCGAACCGGATCATCTTGTCCATCGCCCACGTGCCGATGTGCGTCCCCGTCATGTACCGGATGTTGTTGAAGTCGAAGGTGAGCACCGACCCCAGCTCCGACATCGCCAACGCGTCGTTGAGCCGCGCCAGTCGCTGCTCCCGAAGCCGGACCATGTCGAGCCGGTTCTCCCAGTCGACATTCATGCTTCCGTACGTGGGCGACACCATGAGTTCCTCCTGAGGACGACAGACGCCTCGTCTGTTCCGTGTGGCTGGTCAGTTGTGGTTGCGTGCTGGTGGTTCGTCAGGCGACGGTGAAGGGGAAGTCCGCCTTGGCCCTGATGTCATCGATGGAGGGACGGGACGCCATGTACTCGGCCGTCGCCGCGTCTCGGTCCTCCTTGTTGTAGTAGGCGATCTCGACGAGCTCGAGCGCCAGGCCGTCCGGGTCGCTGAAATAGCACCAGCGCCAGCCCGAGAGCGGACCCTCGTCCACCACGTTGATGTCCGAGTAGAACTGGACGCCCTTGGCCTCGAGCTCGGCCTTCTTGGCGACCACGTCCTCGACCCGGAAGCACACATGGGCAGCGCCGCGGTGGTTGTTCGGCACCGGTCCGCCGTCGTGGGTCGGCTGGACGTCGTACTCGATCAGTTCCATCTGGGACTTCTCGCCCACCCAGAAGCAGACCTGGCGAAGGCGCGCGTTCGGCACGCCCACGCCCTTCTCCAGGGCCGGTCCCTCGAACCACGGGGTGGGCTCGTTCGCGAACGGCAGTCCCAGGATGTCGTGGTAGAAGTAGATCGAACGGTCCAGGTCGCTGACGATGAGGCCGGCGTGGTGGATCTGCTTGAGGTCGTTGTCCATCAGAGTCTCCCTTGTGCGGCGATCGGCTACTTCGAGCTGACCAGGATCTTCAGCTGGTCCCCCCGTGGATCGACCAGGACGTCGAAGCCCTTGGCCACGACATCGGCCAGCGGGATCTGGGAGGTGACGGCCTTGGCCACCGGGTACTTCCCCGCCGCGACGAGCCGGATGACCCGGGGCCAGTCGGTGAGGTTGTAGCACCAGCTCCCATAGATCGCGATCTCCCGGTTCGCGACCTCCATCATGTCCACGGTCGCGGGCTTGGTGTGCAGCCCGGTCTGCACGACCTTCCCCCGACCACGCGTGCTGGAGATGGCCGTCGTCAGGCCCGGCGTCGTTCCCGAGCACTCGACGGCCAGGTCCACTCCGATACCGCCGGTCAGGTCGGCGATCAGGTCGGAGAAGCCGTCCTGCGTCGGGTCGACCACCGGGCCGATGTCCATCGCCCTGGCCAGCTCGGCCCGATTGGGGTTCGGCTCGGCGATGACGACGGTTGCCGCGCCGATGGCGTTGGCGTACATGGCCGAGAGCACGCCGATCGGCCCGGCACCGGTCACCAGGACGATGTCACCACCGGTCACACCCGCCCAGTCGACGCCGTAGGCAGCCACGGTCGCCGGCTCGATGAGGGCCCCCTCGAGGTCCGACACGCTGTCCGGAAGCACGGCGCACTGCGACTCCTTGACGACCGCGTAGTTCGCCAGCGCACCCGTCTCAGCGCTCAGTCCGGTGCAGGCCATTGTCAGGCACAGGTGCCCGTTGCCGCGACGGCAGTGGTAGCAGCGCCCACAGGTGATGAGCGGGCAGATGGAGACACGATCCCCCACCTTGACGTCGCGGACGTCGGAGCCGATCTCGGTCACGGTCGCCGAGAACTCGTGGCCGAGCGTCTGCGGCAGCGTCACTCCGGTGAGCGGATGGGGCGAGCTGGGCGTGACGATCGGACCGACCAGGTACTCGTGCAGGTCCGTCCCACAGATGCCGCAGTAGTGCACCTCGACGAGCACATCATCGGGAGCCTTGACCTCCGGGACCGGCACATCCTCGATCCGGATGTCCTTCGCTGCGTAGAAGCGGGCGGCCAGCATGAGCGTTCCTCTCGTAGTTCCGCTAGACGGTGGCGCGCTGACGGCGCACCTGGCTGTAGACGAGGGCGGCCACGACGATCAGGGCCCCCTGGAAGAAGTAGACCCACGCCTGCTCGAGGCCGAGGAAGGTCGTCGCGTTGAGGACCTGGATGATCAGTCCGGCGCCGAGCAGGGTTCCGATGAACGTGCCCCGGCCGCCGAGGAGGCTGGTCCCGCCGAGCACGACGGCCGTGATCGACGTCAGGGTGAAGTTCGCCCCCTGCGACGGGTCGCCGATCCCGATCTGGCCCATGAGCAGGATGCCTCCGATGAAGACGCACAGCGACACGGAGATGTAGGCGAGCATGACGGTGCGGTTGACGCGCACGCCGACCCGGCGCGCCGCCTCCTCGTTGGAGCCCACCGCACGGAGGGTGATGCCCCAGCGGGTGTACCGCAGCGCGAACTCGAGCGCGAAGGTGAAGGCGACGAGGATGATGAAGACCACCGGGAACGGCCCCACCTTCGCCTTGATGATGCCCGTGACCGAGGAGTTGATGATCCCCTCGGGACCGTCACGCAGCACGAAGCTCAGGCCCTGGAGTGCGATGTAGACGGCGAGTGTCGCAGCGACAGGGGTGAACTTCCCGAACCTGATGAGGAAGCCGTTGATCGCTCCGGTGATGACCGCGGCGATCAGCATGAGGATGAACCCGAACAGGATCTGCCCCATAGGGCTCTCGTTGCCGATGAAGAACGAGGCGACGACGACGAGGAACCCGGCCAGCGGGCCGACAGACAGGTCGATCCCGCCCGTCATGAGCGCGATGGTCTGACCCAGGGCGATGAACCCCAGGGCCGCGACCAGCCCCTGGATGGACGTGATGTTGAAAGCGGTGAAGTAGCGGTCGTTCTGGCTGAAGACATACGCCCCCAGCGCGACCATGACGATGGCCAGGATGAGGACCGGGGAGTAGTCGCCCTGGAGGAACCGGCGGACCCGGCTCGACCGCGCCTGACGCTGGGCCGTGCGCTGCTCGGTGTGGGCCGTGGCACTGACTGCCGCCGAGACGATCCGCTGCTCCGTGACCTCGTCTCCGGCGAGCTCCTGCACGACCCGGCCCCGGGACATGACGATCACGCGGTCGCACAGCCCCTCGAGCTCCTTGGCGTCCGACGAGTTGACGACGACCGGGGTACCGGCCTCGGCGATCTCGCGGAGGATCCGGTAGATCTCCGCGCGCGCGCCGACGTCCACGCCCTGGGTCGGCTCGTCCGCGACCACGATCGTCGGCTCGGAGAGCAGCGCCCGGGCCATGACCACCTTCTGCTGGTTGCCGCCGGAGAGCGAGGCGACGTTGGCGTCCATGTTGGGCGCCTTCACGTCGAGCTCGGTGAGCTCGTGGCCGATGGACCCCACCTCCTCGCGCGTGCTGACGAACAGCCCCCTGGTGAACCTCTTGAGGGACCCCACGGCCGCGTTCTCGCGCACCGACAGGGTCATCATGAGTCCCTCGCGGTGACGGTCCGCCGGCATGTAGGCGGCACGGGCGCGGAGGTCGCGCCCCGTGTGCTCCTCGCCGTGGATCTCGATGGACCCGTCGAAGCGGGACAGCCCGGCGAGTGCCCCCATGAGGTCGCTCTGGCCGTTGCCCACGACACCGGCCACGCCGACGATCTCGCCCGTCTGGGCGCTGACCGAGATGTCGGAGAAGCCCTTGCCGCTGAGCCCGGAGACCGACAGGTACGTTCCGGTCGTCTCGACAGACACATGCTTGGGCGGGAACGTCGACTCGAGCTGCCGGCCGACGATCCAGGAGAGCAGCTCGTCGTCGGTCACGTCCTGCACGTCGGACGTGCCGCGGTACTTCCCGTCGCGGAGCACGGTCACCCGCTGCGCGATGACACGGATCTCGGCGAGCCGATGGGTGATGTACACGATCGCCGTGCCAGCCGCGGCTGCCGCTCGCACGCGCTCGAAGAGCAGGTCCACCGACGCCTGGCCGAGGGGGGCGGTGGGCTCGTCCAGGATGAGCACCTTCGGCTTCATCACCAGCGCCTTGGCCAGTTCGAGCAGGTGCTTCTGCGCAACGCTCAGGCCACCCACGCGATCCTCGAGGTGCGCCGTCGATCCGACGTCGTCGAGCATGGCCTGCATGGCCTCGCGACGGGACCCCTGGCCCGCGAGGAACTCAGCGGGGACGGCCAGCCTGATGTTCTCGGCGACCGTGAGGTCCTCGAGCACGGCCGGATGCTGGTGGACGATCGCGATGCCGAGGGTGGTCGCCAGGGACGGCGTCAGGGTCTCCAGCACCTCGCCGGCGACGGTGATGCTGCCGGTGTCCGGACGGGTCGTGCCGGAGGCGACGTTCATGAGGGTGGACTTGCCCGCGCCGTTCTCGCCGAGGAGCGCGTGGACCTCGCCGGGCCGCACGTCGAACGACACGTCCTGAAGGGCGGCAACGCCGGAGTAGTACTTCGAGATGCCCGACAGGACCATCGTCGCTTCGGTCTCCACCATCGTGGCGGTGTTCTCGGTCACCAGTTCACCCGTTCCTTGGCGCTTCTCGGCGAGGGAGGTCATTCACACCGGGCGGTGGGTGGCCGCGGATCGAGTCCACGACCACCCACCGGTCCGATGGCTACTTCATCAATGCAGCCTGATCATCACCGGACAGCTGCGCGGAGAGGTACACGTCTCCGGGCAGGTCGTCGCGGCACTGGACCGGCATGGCCGGATCCAGGCTGTCCTCGAACAGCTGGTGCTGGTGGGCCGCAACCGCCGGCACCTCGCCACCCGTGGCAACGGCGATGGCGTAGTCCATCGCGGTGCGAGCGTGGTCGTTGCCGGTCTGGACGGTCATCATCGGGAAGCCGTTGCCAGCCGCCTCCTGCTCCTGCCAGAAGCAACCGAGGACGTTGCCGTCCGAGGTCGCCAGCGCCGGGATCGGCTTGCCGGCCTTGGTGAACTCCGGCAGTGCACCCACGAGGGACGGGCCGAAGTCGGACGCGATGCCGTCGATCTGCGGGTACTTGGCGATGGCCGCCGTCAGCACCTGCTGGCTGAGCGCCGGATCCCAGTTGGTGACCTCGAAGGGCTCCTCGCCGATGAAGGTGAACTTGCCGTCGGCGCCGAGCTCCTCACGCAGCTGCGTGGCCATGTCGGTGCCCTGGCTGTTGCCCTTCGGGCCGCTCAGCACGAGGATGTTGCCGCCCTCGGGAAGGGCCTTCTTGAGCCACTCGGCGTAGTTGTGCCCGTCGTTCTTGGCATCGAGTGCGACGTACTTCGTGTAGTCGACGCCGTCCGCACCGCCCGGGAACACGCGGTAGGGCACGGTCACGACACCGGCGTCGAAGGCCTCCTTCAGCGTGGGCAGGATCGCCTCGCTGGCATCGGGGAAGACGACGAGGGCGTTGACGCCCTTGGCCACCATGCCCTGGATGTCAGAGATGGACTTCTGCAGGTCGCCCTGGCCGTCCGTGTAGATGAGCTCCTTGACGCTGGGGCACAGAGCGGCCTCCTGGCGGCCGGACTCGGTGGTGACCAGACGCCAGCTGTTGCCGCCGAAGCCGTCGGCGAAGCCCAGGGTGATCTCGTTGGGTCCGCACCATGACGGCACGTCGCCAGCGGCCTCCGTGGTCCCCTCGGACTCTGCCGGCATGGCCGACTCTTCGGGTGCCGCGGACTCGGCCGCCGCCTCCGACGTGGACTCGCTGCTCGACGACGAACCGCCGCAGGCGGTGAGTGCAAGAGCAGCAACTCCAACAGTTGCAACCAAGATGACGCGATTACGCGAGCGTGTCATCCGTTCTTCCCTTCTTGTTGGGGCGGCACTTGCGCCGCGGACTTCCCGATGAGATCACCGGAAACTCATGGTGTTGTCTGCCGGCCGCGGGTGCGGTCGACGTTGGGTGACTAGGGACTGGAACCGGCTGGGACGGCTCGGCGAGCGCCGAACAGCCGCTCCCGGATCGCCTTCCAGTCGACGGTGTAGAGCGCGACGCCGATCGCAAGGGCGAAGGCCTCGACCAACGTGCGGGCGGCGAACGACACGCCCAGCGCCAGCACGAAGGAGTCCAGCTGTGACAGGAAGAGCGCAGCGAGCGCGGTGGCCACGGGGAAGCCGCGACCGCCGAGCAGCGAGGTCCCGCCCAGCACGACCGCCGCGACCGAGGGCAGCAGGTAGGAGTCGCCCTGGTAGGCGGTCGGCTTGTTGAGGATGCCGGCCAGGAGCATTCCCGCGAGCCAGTACAGGACCATCGCCCAGACGTAGGCGCCCGTGCGGTGTCGGCGCACGCGGAGGCCGGCAGCCCACGCGGCCACCGGGTTGGCGCCCACCGCCTCGAACCGACGGCCCGAGACCGTGCGCTTGACCGCGACGGCGACGATGGCGGTCGCCGCGACCGCGAAGAAGACCGCGTTGGGGATGCCGAAGGTGAGGCCGGCGGTGATCTTCGCCAGCAGGTCCGTGGTCTGCCGGGGAATGCCACCCGAGAGCCACAGGACGACCCCGTAGAGCAGGGCGTTCATGCCGAGGGTGGCGATGATCGGGTTCAGGCCGAGCCGGCCGATGACGAATCCGTTGATCGACCCCGCGATGAGCACGGCGACGAGGGCCACGAGGCCGGCGTACAGCAGGCGGCTGTCGTCACCGGCCGCCTCATGGGTGGCGACCACCACGGTGAGCGAGATGGCGCCGGGCACCGAGAGGTCGATGCCGCCCTGCTGCACCACGAGGGTCTGCCCGAGCGCCGCGATCGCCAGGACCGAGGCGAACGGAAGCATGCCGAGCAGGGGTCCCTTGGTCACGCTGGACGGGGCGAGGATGGCGCTGAGGGCGAACAGGCCGACGACGGCCACCGTGACGGTGATCATGCCGCGCGGCACGCGGTCCCAGAACGAGGCCCGCTCTGCGACCTTCGACGTCGTCGCCTCCGCCATCTCGCCTCCCGCACCTGTCCGCTGCTGCTGAACTTCGCCCCGCGCAGATCGTTTAGCGGGACTTTACATACCCCGCTCGCTGTTCACAATTGATTCACATAACGGGTTGATAAAGAAAGCCGTGTGCGCCCCCGCTAGACAACCGGGTCGGACGGGCCCGCCGGAGCCTCGTCGTGACCGATGGCCACCCGACGTCGCAGCTCCGACTTCTGGACCTTGCCCGTCGCGGACTTCGGCAGCTCGGTGACGATCACGGCCCGGGGGGCCTTGAAGTGCGCCAGCCTGCCCCGCACGTGCTCGATGAGGTCGACCTCCGAGACGGTCGCCCCGGGGGCCAGGGTCACGAAGGCGACGGGCACCTCGCCCCAGCGATCATCGGGCCGGGCGACCACGGCGGCCTCGACCACCCCGGGGTGCGACGCGAGGGCGTGCTCGACCTCGACCGACGAGATGTTCTCGCCCCCGCTGATGATGATGTCCTTGGCCCGGTCCCGGATCTCGACGTAGCCGTCCGGGTGCATGACCGCCAGGTCGCCCGTATGCAGGCCCTCCGGGCGCAGTACCTCCTTCGTCCCGGCCTCGTCGTCGAGGTACCCGGCCATGACGGTCGCCGACCGCACGACCAGCTCTCCCATCGACACCCCGTCGGCGGGGACATCGACTCCTCGCGGGTCCAGCACCCGGACGCTCTCGACGACTGGTGTCGGCACCCCCTGCCGGGACATCAGCCGAGCGCGCTCCTCGAACGGCAGTCGCTCCCATTCGGGCAGGGGGACGCACACGAGGGACGGGCCGTAGGTCTCTGTCATCCCGTAGAGGTGGACGACGGACATGCCGACCCGCTCCGCCCGCGTGATGATGGTGGGAGATGGGGGGGCGCCGCCGACCGCGACCCGAACGGGCGGGTCGAGCCGGATCGCGGACTCGTCCGCCTGGGTGATCAGTGCGTTCAGGACGACGGGAGCACCGCACAGGTGGGTGACCGCGTGGTCCGCGATCAGCTGAAGAGCGAGCGTGGGCTCGGGGCGGGGCAGGCAGACATGCCGGGCGCCCCGAGCCGTGACCCCCCACACGAGGCACCAGCCGTTGCAGTGGAACATCGGCAGCGTCCAGAGATGGACCGAGCCTGCCTGGATGTCGAAGCTCGCCGTCGAGCCCAACGCATTGAGGAAGGCACCCCGGTGCGTGTAGACGACACCCTTCGGCCGTCCGGTCGTGCCGCTCGTGTAGTTGATCGCGACGACATCGTGCTCGCTGCTCGGGTCGCGCATTCCTCCGCTCGGGGGCGCCGATGCGAGCCAGCCCTCGTACTCGTCCCCGATGACGACGACGCGCTCGAGCTGAGGGCGGTCCGCGATGACCCCCGCCACGACGTCCATGAGCCCCGGATCGACGATCAGCATGCGCGCCCGCGAATGGTCGAGGATGTAGGCGTACTCGTCCGGTCCCAGTCGGGTGTTGAGTGCCACGAGGGCGGCGCCGCTCCCCGGCACGCCGAAGTGCGCCTCGAGCATCGGCAGTCCGTTCGGGGCAAGGACGGCGACCCTGTCCCCGGGGCCGATGCCCTCTGCGCGCAGAGCGTCCGCCAGCCGATCCGAGCGGCGCCCGAGCTCGGCGTAGGTCACCTGGCCGTATGCGTCGTCCCAGACGCCGATCACGTCGGCCCGGGTCGCCGCCGCCCGACGGAGGAACCCGAGCGGTGAGAGCACGACCCCCTCAGCGGTCACGGCGCTACGCGAGCAGGTGGTCGGCGAACCAGGCAGTGGCCGCGCGTGCGGCCACCTGGAGCTTGGTCTGGTCGCTGTACAACGTCATGTGCGTGGTGTGCGGGAGGACGTGGAGGCTCTTCTTCGTGGTCGGCAGGGTGTTGAATGCCGCGATCTCGAGGTCCCACAACGTGAGGTCATCGCCCTCGGCAACGATCATCAGCGTCGGGGTGTCGTAGACGCGCCGGGCGAACGGGATGATGTCGTAGTTGAGCAGGAGGTCGACGCTCTCGACCGTGCTGCTGTTCTCGTACAGCGGCGCCTCGGACTCCTTGAGGGCCTTGAAGGTGTGGAACGTCTCCGGGAACGGCCACGTCGACAGATCCTTCTCCGGCTCGGCCGTGGCGTGCGGAATGTGAAGGCGGGCGTTCGCGTCGGTGAACCGGCGCTCGCGGTCCTCGAGAATGGTCGCCCAGAGGCGCCGGTATCCCATGGTCCCGTGCACCCGACGCATGTTCTCGTAGCCGTCGACGACCGGGATCTGGCTGACGATGACCTTGATGCGCGGGTCGATCGCCGCCAGCACGATGACGTGGCCCCCGGAGTACGAGATGCCCCACGCGCCGATGCGATCGGCGTCCACGTCGTCCACGGTGGTGAGGAAGCTGACCGCGTTCTGGTAGTCGCGGATCTGCATCCACGGATCCAGGTGCTGGCGCGGCTCCCCCTCCGATACGCCCAGGTTTCGGTAGTCGAACACGAGCGCTGCGATCCCGCGCTCGGCGAAGGCCTCGGCGTAGTAGGGCATCACCAGCTCGCGCACGTAGCACCATCCGCCGGCCAGGACGACCGCCGGATGTGGCCCGTCTCCCTCCGGCGAGTAGAGCCAGCCACGGATCGTGGTGCCCTCGCTGACGAACTCGACGTCACGTCGCTCCACGGCCGTCACTCCCTCAACTCGATGCGGAGGTGCACCCTGCGGTCACAAGCGACGTGGGTCCACCAGGATCTTGCCGTGCGCAGAGCCCCCGACAAGAGGCTCGAAGCCCTTCTCGACGACCTCGGCGAGCGTGATGGCGTGCGCCGGGAGGATCTCGGAGAGGTGCACCCGATCGAGCAGCGCGAGGGCCTCGGGGATGTCGGTGCCGCAGACATGGGCGACGGTCGTCTGCACATTGATCTCCCGCAGCACGATGTCGGCCAGGTTCAGCGGCTGCGGCGTCTTGTTCAGGCCGACCAGGACGACGTTGCCGCCCATCTTGACGATGCCGAAGGCCCGCTCGGCACCGCCGAGCACCCCGGAGGTCTCGAAGACGACATCGACCCCACCGGGGAAGACGTCCTTGAGCTGGTCGACCGTGATGTCGGCCGGGATGAGACGAGTGTCCGTAGCACCCAGCATCCGGGCGACCTCAAGGCGCCCGGCATCGATGTCGACGGCGATGACCGGGCCGTCGTGCGACTGCAGGGCCGAGCAGATGAACGACCCGATCGCGCCCACGCCCAGCAGCACCACCGTGTCTCCGGGAGCCAGGTCCGCTCGACGAACGCTGTGGATGCCTACCGCAAGCGGCTGTGCGAGGCCGGCATCGAGGTCGGCACACGAGTCGGGGACGCTGAGGCAGATCGACGACGGGGCCGCCGCGAACTCCGCGAGCCCGCCGTGGGTGCTCAGTCCCAGCGTGTAGTAGTGAGCGCACAGGTTGGTCCGGCCGGCCCGGCACCAGGCGCAGTCGCCGCAGGACACGCCCGCGCCGCATGCGACGCGCTCGCCGATCCTGTGCCGCACGTTCGCTCCCGCGTCGACGACCGTTCCGATGAACTCGTGCCCCAGGATCGTGGGCCCGACATGACCGCTGTTCGGATGGGGCTTCTCCAGGGGCACCATCATCGGTCCCTTGGAGTACTCCGTGGCGTCGGTTCCGCACAGTCCGTTGTAGATGACCTTGACGACGACGTCGTCCGCGCCGAACTCGGGGTCCGGGCGATCCTCGACCCGAAGGTCGTGCGGTGCGTAGAGGACTCCGGCCTTCATGTCAGGCCGCGTCCGAGGTGTAGTGCACCTTGACCTGGCTCTTGTCCTCGAGCACGGTCTGGATGGCCTGGTCGGCGTCGGCGAGCGGGAAGGTCCTCGTGACGAGAGGGGACAGGTCGATGCCGGTCCTGGCGAGGAAGGCGATGGTCTGCGGCCACACTCCCGGGGAGCCGATGATGCCGCGCGCCTGAAGCTCCTTGGACTGGAACAGTCCCAGCTTCGCCGGAGCACTCCCGCCCACGTCGATGCCGATGTAGACGATCCGGGCCCGGAAGCCGGCCACCTCGAGGGCGGACGCCATGGCAGTCGGCTTGCCGCTCGCCTCGAACACCACGCTGGCGCCCTTGCCGCCGGTCAGCTCCTGGACCTCGTCGAGGAAGGTGTCGGACGTGGGGTCGACGGCGACATCCGCTCCGAGTCGCTGGGCGATGGCGACCCGATCCGCCGACGGCTCGGCAACGATGACGCGCGTGCCCTTCGCGGCCGCCGCCGCGACGACGCCCAGGCCGATGGGGCCGGCACCGAGGACGACGGCCGTGTCGCTGCCATCGAGGTTGTCCGCTCGCACGGTCGCGTAGTAGCCGCAGCTGAACGGCTCGACGAGCGCCCCCTGGGTCCAGCTCACGTTGTCCGGGATCTTGTGCAGCCAGTCGGCCTTGGCGACGAAGAACTCCGCTCCCGCTCCGCTGATGCTGAAGCCGAAGTGCTCGACGCCGATGACGCACTCGCCGACCACCCGGTCGCCGGGCTTGAGCGTCGTCACCTTCGAGCCGACCTCCATGACCTCCGCCGACCACTCATGGCCGGGGATGATCGGGTAGCCGAAGGGGATGATGTACCGGCCCTCGAGCAGCTCGATGTCCGAATGGCAGATCCCGACGGCACGGCTGGCGAGGAGGACCTCGTCATCCGCGATCCCCGGAACGGCGAGGTCGTTGACGGCGTATTCGCCGGGAGCGGTGAACTGCAGGGCCTTCATGGACGTCCCCTCTGAGCGACAGGTGTTCAGCGATGCTTGTCGTACTCTAGGTAGACACGTACCGACTGTCCACTGCTACTGAACAATTGGGGGCGGTGTCAGTCCGCCTGCTCGATGGGGCGCGCGTAGTGATGAACCACCCAGATCCCCCGGGCCGGGACCGTGCCCGGGTTGGTCAGCAGGTGCGGCACGGCGGGGTCGAGGGACATCGACTCCCCGGGGTTGAGCGTGTAGGTGTCGAAGCCGAAGGTGATCTCCAGCGTCCCGCTCAGCAGGTAGCCGTACTCGCGGCCCTCGTGGCGCAGCATCCGCCCGTCGTTCGTGGAGCTGGCCCCGGGCGGGTAGATGATCTCCATGAAGTCGAGGTTCCGGTCGCTGTTGGACGCCAGCTGCTCCCAGATGACTCCGGAGTCCATCACCAGCCGAGGACGGTCGTCCGTCCGGACGACCGAGATCCTCGTGGCAGTCGCCGCCGACGGCCACGCTTCAGCGGGGGAGCTGAAGTCCGACCTGTTGATCGCCCCCTGGACAGGCCCTGGTGCGGAGTCGGACGCCGCCCGGGCGACCGGCGGTGGTGGTGTCACCGGTGCCGCCTCCTGGGCGAACAGCTCGTCGATGGAAACCCCGAGGAGCTGCGCCATCGAGTACAGCGTCGCGACGGAGGGCTGCGACTTGCCGTTCTCCATCTGGGAGACGAAGGAGGGCGAGACGCCGAGCTGGCGGGCCACCTCGCGCAGCGACATCCCCGAACCCATGCGAACGTCCTTCAACCGGGCACCGAGGTTGCCCACGGCCGCTGCTGACGGTCCGTCGGTGCTGCGTGCCGCGACAACGTCGGTCATCGACCGGTCTCCCCTCTGTTCGACGAAGCGTAGTGTTCGGACGTCCTACTCCTGCCAGCGGCGCGCGGCCGCGGGCACCGCTAGATCAGCACCATCCCACCATCGATCATGATCACCTGACCCGTGAGGTAGTCGGAGTCCGAGGAGGCGAGGTAGAGGGCCGTGCCCACCAGCTCCTCCGGCTGCGCCGCGTGGCCACGCAGGATGCCCGCCGAGAAGTCCGCCATCGCCTGTCCTGGCGCAGCCGTGTCGCCGATGCCCATGAGGTCCTCGTCCAGCCTGTCCCACAGGGGGGTGGCCACCACGCCCGGAGCGAACGCGTTGCAGGTGATGTTGTGCTCGGCCAGGGCGCGCGCGGCCGCCTGGGTGAGCCCGTTGACCGCGAACTTGCTGGCCGAGTAGGGCGCGAAACTGGGGTACCCCTGCCGTCCCGCGATCGACGACGTGTTCACGATCTTCCCCCCGCCAGTGGGGATCATCCGGCGGGCGCCCTCCTGGATGCCGACGAGCACACCGAAGGCATTGACGTCCATGACGCGGTGCCAGTTCTCGTCGGTGATGTCGAGCAGGTGCATCGGTACGTTCATGCCGGCGTTGTTGAACAGCACGTCGAGTCGGCCCACCTCGGAGACGAAGGCGTCGAAGGCGTCGACGATCTGGTCGCGCTTGCTGACGTCCGCAGTCAGGGCGACGGCGCGATACCCCTCCTGCGTGATCTCGCCGACCACTGCCTCCGCGGCGGAGAGATCCAGGTCGAGGACCCCGATCGTGGCGCCCTCGCGGGCCAGGCCGACGGCGAACGCACGGCCCATGCCGCTGCCGGACCCGGTGATGATGATGGCCTTGCCGTCCACCCTGCCCGCCATGCCCAACTCCTCTCGTCTGCCCTGGTTGCCTGCCGTCCGTGCCTAGGTCAGGGCGCGGACCGTCCCGCCGTCCACGCCGAGTGCCACGCCGGTGATGAAGGACGCGGCTGGCGACGCCAGGAACACCACGGCCTGTGCGACCTCGTCGGGGAGCCCGAACCGTCCGAGCGGGATGCCGCGGTCCTCGACGAGGGCGGCCACCGCCTCCTCCCCCTTCTTGTCGTAGGCCTCCTCGATCGTCTCCAGGAAGCCGCCGGGCTTCCACCAGAAGGGCGTCCAGATGGGGCCAGGGCACACCGCGTTGACCCGGATCCCCGGGCCGTACGCGAGGGCGAGCGACTTGGAGACGCTGAGCATGGCCGCCTTGCTGGCGGCGTAGTCGACGATGACGGGCTCGGGCTGCCGGGCAAGGTCGGAGGCGACGTTGACGACGGCCCCGCCCTCGCCGGCCGCCATGAGCGGCAGGAGCACCCGCGTCGTGCGGACCATGGCGAAGAAGTTGAGCTCGAGGGTGCGGTGCCACTGCTCGTCGTCGATCTCCTCGAAGCCGAGAAGCCGACCCGACCCCACGTTGTTGATCAGGATGTCGGGTGCTCCGCCGAGGCGCGCGACTCCGGCGTTCGCAGCCGACTGGCACCCGTCAAGCGTCGACAGGTCGGCCCGGTGCGTCGCCACGGTCGTGAGGGACTCGTCCGCGACGTAGGCGTCGAGGGCCTCGATGTCATGGTCGACCGCGAATACCCGACACCCCTCGGCCGCCAGGCGTCGGACGATGTCGCGACCGATGCCGGTCGCGGCCCCGGTCACATAGGCGTTCTTGCCCGCCAGCCCGAGATCCACCTTGCCTCCCTCGCTCGATCCAGCCGTCGGTGACGGCGTCCTACGACCAGTCGTCGAGCTCGGCCACGCTGTACGACTCCCCCGGCTTCATGAAGCTGACCGCGAAGGCGAAGCAGCGGACGCCCTCGGCTCCGGCCCGCAGCGAGTGCACCTCGTCCGGCCGGATGTGCACCATCTCGCCGGGCACCATCTCGTGGGTGCCGTCACCGACCCGCATGGTCCCGCCACCCGTGAGCACGTAGTAGAACTCGTGCGAGTTGTGGCGATGCGGCTCGATGGACACCCCGGGCTCGAGCTGGAACTCGTTGACGAACTCCAGGTACGAGCCCTCGGTCTCCTCGCGCAGCGACTCCTTCGCGTACATGAACCAGCTGGTCACCGTGCCGTGGTGCTCGGAGATGGGCTCGATGTTCGTGTCGAGGATCGTGACCATGGTCTGTGCCTTCCGGGATGGGCGGTGGGTGCCGCGGTCGGTCAGGGGATGATGCGCTCGCGGCGCAGGCGGTCGAAGAGGGCAGCGAACGAGTCCAGCGTCACGCTGGCCTCCATGAAGCCGTGCTTGCGGCTGCGCGCCATGTCGGTGAAGCACTCCATCGGGCGGTTGAGATCGGCGTCCGAGTGCCACCAGGAGGCGACGCGGCTGAGATCGGCCTCGGCGAGGCCCTCGCGCGCGGCGAGATCGGCCCACGCGTCCTCCATGCCCGCCATCTGCTGCTCGAGCGGGCGCGGGGCGGTGTCGTAGCCCTCGGGTTCGACCCCGAGCAGCTCGGCGATGCGCGGCCACATCCACCGCCACCGGAAGACGTCCCCGTTGGCCGTGTTGTACGCCTGGCTGGGCAGCCCCTCGGTGTCGGAGGCCCAGACCATCTGGCGCGCCAGCAGGTCCGCATCGGTCATGTCGGTGACGCCGTTCCACTGTGCCTCGCTGCCCGGGAAGATGAACGGCATCCCGAGGTCCTTGCACAGGGCCGACTGGGCGGCGAGCGTCATCCCCATGTTCATCGCGTTGCCGACCGCGTAGCCGATGACCGTGTGCGAGCGATGCACGCTCCAGCTGAAGCCGTGCTGCTCCGCCGACGCCCACATCTCGTCCTCTTGGGCGTAGTAGAAGTTGGGAAGGTCCAGCCGCGGCTCCTCCTCGTGGAACGGGGTGTCCCGGGTCGCGCCCTGGGCGTACGCCTCGAACGGCCCCAGGTAGTGCTTGAGCCCGGTCATGAGCGCCACGTGGCGCAGGTTGCCGGTGGGCGCGACCTGGGCGAGGACGTCGCGGACCATGCCGCTGTTCACCGCGATGTTCTCCGCCTCGGTGGGCATGCGCATCCACACGGTGAAGAACACGTGCGTCGGCGTGAGCCCCCCGAGGGCGGACCGGACGGCCTCCTGGTCGGTCAGGTCCACCATGAGGGACTCGACTCCCGGGGTCGGGGCCGGAGATCGGCGGGAGACGCCGGTGACCGACCACCCCTGGCCGACCAGCTCCTCGCACAGCGCCTGGCCGGCGATTCCGGTGGATCCGACGACGAGCGCGTGCCGCTCGCGAGACTCCGATGACATGCGTGGGCTCCTGTTCCGTTTGCTGGTGCTGGACGGATGCTAAGGGCCACTGAGCAGCATGTAAAGCATTACTTCACGATTGGCGCTCCATTGGAATCCCGCCACGCGAGGTGCAGCTGCTCTCTCGTGCCCTTCACGAGCTCCTCGAGTGCCTCGTCCACAGGCCGTCGCCGGTACTCCTCGCTGAGGATCTCCGTCCCCCACGGCTGCCGCCATCCCGCACGCATGAGCGCGGCCGCGAAGTCCACTGTCCGGAACTCGCCCTGGCCCGGGATGAGCCGCCGCAGGACCGTGTCGTCGTAGGGATCGCCGACCGCCTCCTGCCGGCCGTCGTCGATCTCGACGGCCAGGACCCGCTCGATCGGCACGGTCTCGAGACTGACCGGGTCGAGCCCCGACCGCTCGATGTGCCATTCATCGATCACGAGGCCCCCTGCCTCGTGGTCGGCCGCCTCGGCGATCTCGAGGGCGAGGTCGAGGGTGGCGACGTTGGCGAAGGGCATGAACTCCAGTGCCACGGCCGTTCCGTGGCGCGCCGCGTCGACGCTCAGCGCGTGGAACTGCTCTGCCCACATGCCGATATCCGGAGGCGACGTGTCGTCAAGGTCGGGGGCCACCTTGATGTGGTGCGCGCCGAGCACCTCGGCCGCCGTCAGCAGGAAGGCCCTGGCCCGGTCCGACTCGGCCCGTTCCGGCCCCGACGTCCACCACCTGGTCAGGAACTCCAGTTCGACGTAGGCCAGCCCGTGATCGTCGAGCATGCTCCGCAGATCGGCGAGCGAGTGGTCCAGGAGGAACGGGTGGAGATCGTGATCGAGGATCCCGAAGCCGACGAACCCCGCACGCGCGGCCGCCTCGATGCGCGTGCGCATCGGCACCGGACTGCGATGCCGTCCGGGCAGGGGGACCGCATCCCCCGCGGTCGCCCAGCAGGTGGCCAGCAGGGGCAGCTCGGGCTCGCCAGGCGCCGCTGGCTCAGCGTCGATGCGGTCAGGCATGCGGACAGCGTGTCATGCCTGACTTAACGCTGGCCACGAAACGGGTCAGGACCTCTCCGCCGCCTCGACCACGTTCGTGATGAGCATGGCCCGGGTCATCGGCCCGACTCCCCCCGGCATCGGCGCCACGAACCCGGCCACCTCGCGCACGTCCGGTGCCACGTCCCCGACGAGCCCGGCCTCCGTGCGGGTGATGCCGACGTCGAGCACGGCCACTCCCGGCCGCACGAGGTCTGCCGTGACCAGATGCGGCACACCAGCCGCCGCGACGATGATGTCCGCCGCGCGCAGATGGGCGGCGAGGTCCTTCGTGCCGGTATGGCACAGCGTCACTGTCGCGTTCTCCGACTTGCGGGTGAGGAGCAGGCCGAGCGGCCGCCCCACGGTCACGCCGCGGCCCACGACGACCACCTCTGCGCCGTTGATCTCCACCCCGTAGCGACGCAGGAGCTCGACGATGCCGCGCGGGGTGCAGGGCAGCGGGGCCGGCTCGCCGAGGACCAGCCGGCCGAGGTTGGTGGGGTGCAGGCCGTCGGCATCCTTCGCCGGGTCCATGAGCCCGAGGACGCGGTTCGCGTCGAGGTGCTTGGGCAGGGGCAGCTGGACGATGTAGCCGGTGACGGCAGGATCGGCGTTCAGCCGGTGGATCTCCTCCTCGAGCTCGGCCTGGGTCGTCTCTGCGGGCAGGTCCACCCGGATGGAGGCGATGCCGACCTCTGCGCAGTCCTTGTGCTTCCCGCCCACGTATGCCTGGCTGCCCGGGTCGTCCCCCACGAGGACGGTCCCGAGTCCGGGGGTGATCCCGCGTTCGCGCAGCGCGGTCACCCGCTCGCGCAGCTCGGCCTTGATGCTCGCCGCCGTCGCCTTGCCGTCCAGGGTCACCGCTGTCATGCGCCGGATTCTCGCAGCATCGATCGCAGAGTCACCCACGTGGGCGTCACCCGACGCGGAAGTTCGGTGCCGGCCGTCAGGCGAAGGAGATGGTGAGCTCGGGAAGGCCGTCGAGGCGGTAGGCGCAACCGTCACCGGGCACGACCGGGCGGGGCGCGATGATCGACCCGAGCAGCACGACGTCGCCGGCCCGCATGGGCCGACCGAGGAGGGGTGCCTGCCGGGCAGCCCGGGCGAGCACCGCCGGCAGACGGCCGGTCAGCGGCACGGAGTCGGTCACCTCGATGAGCTCGTCACCGTGACGGAACTGCGCCGCGAGGGCACCGGCGCGCTCGAGGGTGAGGCTCGGGTCCGCACGGCCCAGCACGTAGCCCCGATGGAAGATGTTGCCCGCGAGGATCCGCTCGCTGTCCTCGGGCCGGTGGTCGACGTCGGCGACCTCGAGCGCGGGCCCGACGGCCGCGACGTAGCCGGGGATGTCGGCGTCGACCACGTCGGCCGGAATCTCCCTCGCGATCCAGCAGGCGATCTCCGCCTCGATGACGGCGCCTGTCCACCCGGCGATCGGGACCTCCGAGCCGTCGGCCAGCTCCCCCGAATCCAGCAGGTGCCCGATGATCGGCCCCGAGAGGCCGAGGAGCTGGAGTCCGGATACCGACCCGAAGCCCACCTTCCAGCCGACGTGAGCGGCTCCTGCCCGGGTGGCGGCGTCCAGCAGGTGCCGCTGTTGGGCGAGCCCCCGGACGACCTCGGGCTCGAGGGCATCAGTCATGTCGGTGCGCAACCTCGTAGCCGGCGTCCTCGAGCGACCCCGCGCCGCTCCATCCCCAGACGAGGACCACGTCCTCCTCGCCGGTGTTCCGGAAGCCGTGCCAGTGGCCGCGCGGAGTGAAGACGACGTCGCCCTTGCCCGCCGGCTTCTCGCCGTCGTCGTCGGTGTACATGACACCCTGGCCCGCGAGCACGATCCAGAACTCCTCGCAGTGGAAGTGCCGGTGCCGGTCGTGCATGGCGCCTGGCGGCAGCACCGTCCACCCGAGCAGGAAGTCGTCCGATCCCGCGGTCGCCTTGTCGACGAGGAACTGGACCTGCATGTCGACCCATCCCTCGTCGCGACGCAGCCCCTGCACGACGGGCACGTCCGCGAGGTTGGTGACGAACGGGGCATCCTCGGGGCTCATCAGGACAGTCCTCCCATGCGGCGGTAGGCCTCGTGCGCGATCACGAAGTCGTTGCTGTCGATGCCCATGCCGCGACAGGTGTTCATCAGCTCGTTGGCAGACGACGCCAGCGGTACCGGCATGCCGAGCAGTCGACCCTGCTCCAGCACCAGCGTCATGTCCTTCTGCTGCAGGGTGACGTCGGCCAGGGGCTTCTCCGGCATGTTGCCCTCCAGCACGAAGGGGCCGCGGTAGCCCAGCACGGGCGAGGCCGCCACGCTGTTGAGGATGGCCTCGACCACCGCCTCGCGCTCCACACCGCCCTTCTCGGCGAGGGCGACCGCCTCGCCGAAGGCGATGACCTCGACCATGAGCAGCAGGTTGATCGACAGCTTCGTCTGCACTGCCAGGCCCGGACCGCCGATGTAGGAGACCTTCGGGCCGATGTCCAGCAGCAGGGGCCGAATCCGTTCGTAGGCTCCGTGGTCACCCCCGACCATCACCGATGCCTGTCCGTTGCGCACCGTGACCGGACTCCCTGAGAGCGGGGCGTCGAGCATGACCCGGTCGGCCGCCGCGAAGGCCGCATTGACCTCGCGACTGGCGATCGGGGACACCGTGCTCATGTCCGCGTACACGGCGCTGTCGGGGAGGCCGGCCAGCACGCCGTCCTCGCCGAGGGCGACCGCGCGCACCGCCGCCGCATCGGTGACGATGGACAGGACGAGGTCCGCCCCGGAGCTGGCCTCGGCCGGAGTGGCCGCGACGTGCATGCCCTGGGCGACGAGCTCATCGGCCTTGCCCGGTGTCCGGTTCCAGCCGGTGACCTCGTGCCCGGCCTCGAGCAGGCGCGGCACGATCACCTGTCCCATGTCGCCGAGACCGATGAAGCCGATGCGTGCCATGAGCCCTCCCGAGCCGTCGTGGAATGGTGCCTGTGTCAGACGTCGCCCTGCCCGTGCACGTGGTACGCCAGGACGCGGGCGGCCGGGCGCCCCTTGACGTCGACGGCTGTCGGGTTCCACCCGCACACGTTGGCGCCGGGCACCCACACGGTGCGGTTCTGGCCGGGAACGAAGAACTCGACGAACACGAAGTCCTCATCGGAACGGTTGGCGAACCAGTGCACCTCGTTCTCGAGGTTGTACAGGAGGTCGCCTGCGCGCAGCTCCACCTCCTCGCCCTCCAGCACGGCGACACCGACCCCCGCGAGGACGTACTGGAAGTGCTCGGCGCCCTCGTGATGGTGCGCGGCCCCAGCCGCCCCGGGTGGGTAGACGATCATCTCGCCCTTCACGGCCTCCGTTCCCCAGAGCCCCGTGCTCGCGAGGTAGATGCGCCGACGAGAGTCATGCTCGGACTCGAGCACCGGCTCGGTGCTCCAGTCGACGCGGCGGGCCAGCCCGTCCCGTACCCCAGCGTCGTACTCGGCCGCACGCGGCACCCGGGCCACGACGACCTGCGCGTGCTCCTCGGCCGCCAGCGTCGCCCGCCGCCCACCCGCGACCATTCCCACCCAGTCGGCGTCGGTCGGCTCGCCGTCGACGGACAGGCGGCCGGACAGCACCTGGTACCAGGCCAGCTCGTCGGCGTCGGTGGCGACAGCGATCGCGGCGCCCGGCTCGAGGCGCACCAGCTCGAGGGAGAGCCGGTCGTCCGGGAGTCGGCCCGGGGAGATGACCCACTCCCGCGAGACTCCGTCTATCCCGGGCGCGGGCACCCGGTCCTCACGGCGCACGATGAACGGCATCCGGAATCGCCTCCTGTCTGTCCGCTCAGGCTAGGACACGGGGCGTGGCCGTTGCAATCGATTGCTGAACATCCGTCGGATCGGCGAACGCCTGAGTACGTGGCCCGACGTGATGCATGAGACACCCCCCTGTCTTGACACGGGCCGCGAGGGGAGGGTCAAATGGGCACGGAACAACAATCGATTGCATCGCCCCTCGTGGAGGTTCCCATGTCGGTTCGCCCAGCTGCCGAGTTCGCCCAGACGTCGATCCCGGCACCGGGAATCGTCGGAGTGGACTGGGAGGAGCGGGTCGACTTCACCCGGCTCCGTGACTACCGGACCTCCCGGGCGAAGCAGGCACTGGCGGCGAGCGATCTCGGTGCGGTGCTGGTGTTCGAGTCCTCGAACATCCGTTACCTGACCGCGACGCACATCGGCACCTGGGGCTACAACAAGACGGAGCGCTGGGCGCTGCTCACCCGCACGGGCGAGCCGTGGGTGTGGGACTTCGGGTCGGCGGCCAAGAACCACCGCATGTACTCTCCCTGGCTGCTGCCGGAGCAGTCCAACGGCGGCAACACCGGCCTGCAGGGAGCCATCTCGCCCATGTCCGGGCTGCCCCGCGGCGCGGCGCAGGAGATCGCCGCGATCCTGCGCGAGGAGGGTGTCGCCGACATGCCTCTCGGCGTGGACGTCGTCGAGATGCCCATGCTGCGCGAGCTCGAGGCCGCCGGCATCGATGTGCGTGACGGCCAGCAGGTCATGCTCGACGCCCGTCAGATCAAGAACCGCGACGAGATCCTGCTGCTGAGCCAGGCCGCCGCGATGGTGGACGGCGTGTACCAGGACATCTTCGAGTTCCTCAAGCCCGGCGTACGCGAGAACGACGTCGTGGCCCTGGCCACCCATCGCCTGATCGAGATGGGGTCGGAGCAGGTCGAGGCCATCAACTCGATCGCGGGCGAACGCTGCAGCCCGCACCCCCACGTGTTCTCCGACCGCTACATCCGTCCCGGCGACCAGGCGTACTTCGACATCATCCACGCCTTCAACGGCTATCGGACCTGCTACTACCGGACCTTCGCCGTCGGTCGGGCCACGCAGGCCCACCGGGACGCGTACACGAAGGCCCGCGAGCTCATCGACAGCGCGATCGCGCTGGTCAAGCCGGGCACGAGCACTGCCGACATCGCCAAGCTCTGGCCCAAGGCCGAGGACTTCGGCTTCAGCTCCGAGATGGAGGCCTTCGGCCTGCAGTTCGGCCACGGTCTCGGCCTCGGTCTCCACGAGCGTCCGGTCATCAGCCGGCTGAACTCACTCGACAACCCGGTCGAGATCCAGGAGGGCATGGTCTTCGCCCTCGAGACCTACTGGCCGGCGGACGACGGCCACTCGGCCGCCCGCATCGAGGAGGAGCTCGTCGTCACCGCCGACGGAGCCGAGCTGCTCACGCTGTTCCCCGCCGAGGAGCTGGTGGTCACCAACCCGTACTAGGAGCTGCCGTCCGGTGCCTCGTCAGCTCGAGGCACCGGCCCAGTAGTCGTCGCGCTGCTTCGACTGCACGAGCTCGTCCTCGCTCTCGAAACCGGGTGCCATCGCCGCCGCCGTGCCGGCGAGGTACTGGTGATGCTCGATGCCGAGCAGGCGGATCCAGCTCTGCTGGCCGAAGGTGAGCCCGATGAAGCAGCCCAGCTCCACCATCTGCTCCTCGGTGAAGTGCTCGCGGAGCTTCGCCCACATGAGGTCCTCGTCGACGCTGGCCGGCCCCCACGCAATGGCCTGCGCGTAGCGGAGAGCCGCCTTCTGCTCGTCCGTGTAGACGTCGGAGGCCTCGAAGTTCAGCAGGTCGTCGTACTGCATCTCCTGCAGGCCGGACGCGGTGGCGGTCTCGGACCGCTGGTTGCCGCAGAACTCGCAGGTGACCGTCCTGGAGATGTAGACCCGGCACAGCTCCTTGAGGCTGTGGTCCATGACGCCCTCCCGGAAGATCTTCTGCCAGGAGTCGGCGAAGAACCAGAAGGAGCGCTCGGAGTGCGCCCTGATGGCCGACGACTCGGGACGCGGCGTGCCGTGCTCCGCGCACCGCACCAGCTCCGCCTGCATGCGCTCGTCGACGTCGTCGAAGGGCACGTAGCTGATGCGCTGGGGCATGGGATCTCCTCGGCTGAAGGGGCGGAACCGGCTAGGGTTAGCATTCTGCAATCGATTGCGGCACGAGGCAAGGGGTCCGGTGGAGACGAGCCACACCCTGGACGTGAACGGCGTCCAGCACGACGTGACCTGCGACCCCCAGACCCCGCTGCTGTGGGTCCTGCGCGACAGCCTGGGGCTGACCGGAACGCGGTTCGGATGCGGCGCCGGCAGCTGCGGGGCCTGCACGGTGCTCCTCGACGGGGCACCGGTCCACTCCTGCGACACCCCGATGTGGTCCGCCGATGGACACGCGGTGACCACGATCGAGCACCTCGGCAGGCCGGAGCCGCACCCGGTCCAACGGGCCCTCATCGAGCATCAGGCGGGGCAGTGCGGGTACTGCCTGTCGGGTATCACCGTCCGCGCGTCAGTACTGGTGGACGAGGCCCACAGCAGCGGCAGGACGCTGACCGACGCGGAGGTGCGAGAGGCGCTCGACGGGCACCTGTGCCGCTGCGGCGCCCACAACCGCATCGTCGCGGCCGTCATCGACGCGAGCGCAGGGCAGGCCTGATGGCGACGCCCTCCATCGAGGCGAATCCGCTCATCTCGCAGTGGATCGACATCTCCGCGACCGGAGTCGTCCGCGCCCGCACGGGCAAGTCGGAGCTCGGGCAGGGCATCGCGACGGCGCTCGCGCAGATCGTGGCGGATGCCCTGGGGGTCGACGTGTCCCGCGTGCAGATGCAGGCCCCGGGCACCGGGAGCGGGCCAGACGAGGGCTTCACCGCGGGGAGCCTGAGCGTCCAGCACTCGGGCTCCGCACTCGACGCGGCCGGCCGCGCAGCCAGGAACCTGTTCGAGGTCGAGGCATGCCGGGCCATGGGTGTCGACGAGGTGCGTCTCGACGACGGATGGTTCATCGCGGGAGAACGACGCACCTCCTACTGGGAGCTCGCCTCCAGCGTCGGCCTCGACGTCGCATTCGACGCCGGGGCCGGTGGGAACGTCGGCTCTCGGGCCATCGGCACGAGCCTGCCTCGGCGCGACCTGGTGGACAAGGTGCTCGGCGCTCCACGTTTCCTGCACGACCTCCGACTGCCGGGGATGCTCTTCGGACGCGTCCTTCGCCCTCCGTACCGCGGCGCCCAGCTCGGGTCGCTCGAGCCGGGGGCCGTCGCGGCCCTGCCGGGGGTCGAGGCAGTGGTCGTGGACGGCAGTTTCGTCGGCGTGGTCGCCGATACCGAGATCCACGCACGCGAGGCCCTCGAGGCGGCGCGGGTCAACGCCACCTGGACCGGTGCGGCGCCCGGAGTGACGACCGCCGACGTCCGCACGTTCCTCACCGAGGCGGCTGCCGAGTCCACCCCGCTCGCCACGCGCGACGAGGACGCGTCGCTCGCGGACACGGTCGGTCAGGCCAGGCTGAGCGCGCGCTACTCCCGCCCGTTCCTGGCGCACGGGTCGATCGGTCCGTCGGTGGCAGCGGCGCTCCACGACGATGCGGGCCTGCGGGTGTGGACCCACACCCAGGGGGTCTATCCCCTGCGCAAGGACATCGCCCGCGCACTCGACGTACCGGTGGACGCCGTCAGCGTGGAGCACGTCGAGGGAGCCGGCTGCTACGGGCACAACGGGGCTGACGATGTCGCCTACGACGCGGCCCTGCTGGCCTTCGCCGTCCCCGGTCGACCCGTGCACGTCACCTGGTCGCGTGAGGACGAGCTCGGCTGGGCGCCCTTCGGGCCGGCGATGGTGGTCGACATCGAATCAACGTGCGACGGCGACGGGACCATCACCTCGTGGACCTGGAACGGGTTCGGCAACGGCCACTCGTCACGGCCGAGCACGCTGCGGACACCCTCCCTGCTCGCATTCGCCAGCCAGTCGGCCGGCCACGCCATCCCGCCCTCGAATGACCCCCCGATGACGGCTGGTCAGGGGACCGGCCGCAACGCCATCCCCGGCTACGAGGTCGGTGCCGTCACCGCCGTGGCACACCGGCTCACCGAGATGCCGATCCGCGCTTCGGCGCTGCGCTCGCTCGGCGCCCACCTGAACGTGTTCGCGATCGAGCAGCACATGGACGACCTGGCTCAGCACGCAGGCGCTGACCCCCTCGAGTACCGACTCCGCCACCTCGTCGACCCGCGCGGCCGGGCGGTCCTGGAGCGGGTGGCCGAGATGTGCGACTGGCCGACCCGGCCGACCGGCGACGCCGCCGGCCGCGGCCTGGGATTCGCCCGCTACAAGGGCACCGGTGCCTGGTGCGCGGTGGTCGTCGACGTCGAGGCGGAGGAACGGATCCGCATGCAACGGATGTGGATCGCGGTCGACGTCGGCCGGGTGGTGAATCCGGACGGCGTGGTCAACCAGATCGAGGGTGGCGCGATCCAGTCGGCGAGCTGGACGCTTCTCGAGCAGGTGCGGTTCGCGGACGGGCGCGTCGTCAGCGACACCTGGGAGGAGTACCCGATCCTCACCTTCAACGACGTGCCGCCCATCGAGGTGAGCCTGCTCGACCGTCCGGACCAGCCCTGGCTGGGCGCCGGGGAGGCCTCCATGGGGCCCACCGCGGCCGCCCTTGGGAATGCCCTCATGGACGCGACCGGCATCCGCGTGCGGGCCCTCCCGCTGACACCCGAGAGCATCATCGCCGCGATGGAGTTGCAGGCCTGACCCAGTCGCACGAAACCGGCTGCCTGCAGGGCCGTCGTCCCTACAATCGATTGCATGACCGTTGAGACTGCCGACGTCGTCGTGGCCGGCGCCGGACACAATGCCCTGATCGCCGCCGCCTACCTCGCGCGTGCGGGCAAGAGCGTCCTCGTCGTCGACGCGCGGCCCATCCCCGGCGGCGGCGTCGCCACCGAGGAGTACCTGCCCGGCTTCTTCATGGACAGCTGCTCCACCGGCCACACGATCATCCAGGCCAATCCGGTCATCAAGGACGACAGCCTCGGCCTGGTCAAGGACCATGGGCTCGCCTACGTGGACCCGGACCCGGTCGCCCGCGTCGCGTTCCCCGACGGCGAGCAGATCGGCATGCACCTCGACCCGCAGGCCACGTATGACGAGTTCGCACGATTCAGCTCGAGGGATGCCGACCGCTACGTGGAGTTCCTGGCCGACTGGGAACGGGCGAAGGTCGCGTTCGGCAGGGCCAACAACACGCCCATCGGCTGGGGCCCGTCCCTCGACCAGCTCCTGGACGAGCTGCCCAACGGCGGCACCTGGCGCAGGCGGCGGGCACTGAGCGCATGGGACGTCATCCGACACGAGTTCACCGAGGAGCACGTCCAGGCGTTCCTGTTCTGGGAGGCCTGCCAGACCTTCGGCTCCGTCGACCTGCCCGGATCCGGCGTGATGCCCTACTCGATCATGGGCGGACGCCAGAAGCGCAGCTGGACCATCCCCCTGGGCGGCTCAGGTCGGCTGACCGACGCGCTCGTGTCCGTGATCGAGGGCCACGGCGGACGCATCGTGTGCGGCACCAAGGTGTCGCAGCTGCTGCTCGACGGTGGGCGCTGCGTCGGCGTGGAGTCGACGGATGGTCGCCAGTTCGTCGGCACCGAGGCGGTCCTGTCCACCATCCACGTCAAGCACCTCGTCGACATGGCACCCGCCGAGGCGTGGGGCGAGGACTTCACCTACGGCGTCGAGACCTACGACATCGGCATCCCCCTCTTCGCCGCCTTCCTCGTCATGAACGAGGTGCCCACCTTCCGCGGACTGCGACCGGAGGACACCGCGGTGAGCAGCGGCCTCGCACTGTGGCCGCAGGACGCCATCGAGCAGGTCAGGGCCATCCGCGACCGGAAGCCAGTGACCGGGTCCGCCTGGACCCTCGTCGCGACGCCGAGCCTCGTCGACCCCTCACGCGCCCCCGAGGGCAAGCACACCGTGAAGATCCTCGTGCCGTGCTCGCATGTCCCGCCCTACGGCGCTGCGAGCTGGGACGACGCGAAGGAGCAGCATGCCGACGCCATCGTCGACTACGTCCGCACGGCCATCCCGAACATCGACGACTCGACGGTCGAGGCCCGCATCGTCAAGAGCCCGCTCGATATCGAGCGCGGGAACCCGCACATGATCAACGGCTGCGCCCACGGCGGCGACAAGGGAGTGCCGTTCAGCGGCCCGCTGCGCCCGGTGCCGGGATGGGCCAGCCACGCCATGCCGATCCCCGGCCTCTACCAGACCGGCGGGACCACGCATCCCGGTGGATCGATCACCGGATCCCCGGGACGCAACGCAGCCATGGTCATGATGCGCGACCTCGGGCTCGACTTCCCGGGCTGACCACGATCAGGAGGGGGGCGCGACCGCCCACCGGACGTCGAGCCGAACGCCGGCGTCCTTCATGAGGTTCATGACCGGGCAGCGGGCCTCGACCTCCTCCACGAGGCGGTCCAGCGACTCCTGCGACTCGTGCGTCACCACGGTGGCGCTGAGTCGCACGGTCTGGAAGTGCGGTCGCACGGAGCGATCGCCACTGCGTCCGCGGATGTCGATCGTGCAGGCAGCCTCGAAGTCGATGCGCTCGTAGTCGAACTCGAACTCCGACGCCGTCCGTCGGAACGTCACGGACTCGCACCCGCACAGGGCTCCGAGCACCGACTGCAGCGGCGTCGGGCCCGAGCCCCCGCCCCCCGCCGCCACCGGTTCGTCGGTCACCTGCACGCCCGCCTCGGCATAGTCCATGACGGTCCGCATGGTGGCGCCCGTCGTCGATGCGGAGACCAGACGGCGTCGGATGAACTCGCCGGTTGGCTCGGTCACGGCTGCAGCTGTCACTCCGGGTCCAGCCCGTCCGAGACGTCCGCGTTCTCGCTGGCGAGCTCGACCCCCGCGTTGGCGGCGGCGATGAGCAGCATGGTCGCGAAGTCGTCCTTCGCGTAGCCGTGCCCGATGGTCGACTCGATGATGTCGCGGGTCAGGTTGGTGATCGGCATCGGCACCTCCCGCTTGCGTGCCTCCGTGAGCCCGAGATCGAAGTCCTTGCGCAGCAGCACGGGAGTGAAGGTCGGGTGGAAGTCGAGGTTCACCAGCGCCGGAGTCTTGTAGTTGCTGAAGAGCGACCCCATGACGCTGTTGTTGATGAAGTCCATGGTCGCCTCGCGACTGACCCCGCTCTTCTCGCCGAGCACGAGGATCTCGGCCAGTGCCTGCGTGTAGATGCCCAGGAGGAGGTTGTGGTAGATCTTCACGAGGCGGGCTGACTCCCCCTCGCCCACGTACGTCACCGATCGGCCGAGGGACTTGATCATCGGCTCGACCAGGGTGAACGTGTCCTGGTCGCCGCTGCACACGACGCTCAGCTTCCCCGCGGCGACGACCTTGCCGTTGCCGCTGACGGGTGCCGCGAAGAACCGCGTGCCCCGAGCCTCCGCCGCCTCGCGGACCTTCTGGCTCGTCTCCACGCTCACCGTCGAGCAGTCGACGACGACGCCCGGGACCTGCTCCCCCGTCAGGAGGCCGGTGTCCGGGTCGAGCATGACCTGCTCGAGGTCGCCCGACGTGCTCACCATGCTGAACACGACGTCGCGGGAGGCGAGTTCCCTGATCGTGCCACCCACGGAGGCCCCGGCGTCGGCAACCGGCTGCGCCTTGGACGCCGTGCGGTTCCACACGGTGACGTCGTAGCCCGACTTCACCAGTCGCGTCGCCAGGGGTGCACCCATGTTGCCCAGGCCGATCCAGCCGATCGTGCTCGTGTCACTCATCGTCTTCCTCCGTTGTTCCTCGTGCCAGGTCAGGACAGGTGGTGCGCCAGCCAGTCAGCCGTCTTGTTGCGATGCTTCGCCGCGACGTTCATGCAGCCGTGGTTCCCGTCAGGAAGCATGAGCAGGTAGCCCCCGGTCTCGTCGGCGAGGCGCTGCGCGCCGCCCGGCGGGATGAGGCGGTCGCGCGCACCGAAGACGATCATCAGCGGGCAGCGGATCCCGGCGGTGCGACCCTCCAGGGACAGGGCACGGCCGTACTCGCGGGCCGCCTCCTGCGAGGGCTGATGCGCCCGGAACGTGAAGGTTCGTCGGGTCAGCTCCGGGAGCCCGTCCCACACGCTGGCCCAGTCGTAGGGGCCGGCCAGCGCGGCGCAGGCCTTGATCCGAGGCTCACCTGAGGCCATCCGGGGGGCGTAGTAGCCACCGAGCGAGACGCCCCACACGCCGATCCGGTCGGCATCGAGGTCGGGCCGGGTCTCGATCCAGTCGATGACGACGTGCCCGACCTCCTCCCAGTCTCCGATGATCGGGAGGTCGTACTCCGACTCGCCCTGTCCGGGTCCATCGAGGGCCAGGGTCGCCATGCCCCGGTCGAGGAACAGCTGCTCGGTGCTGCGCAGCTCCTCCTTGGTCGAGTCCAGCCCGCTCAGCATGATGACGACGGGGGGGCGCTCCACGCCGCGGGGCTTGCGCAGGATCGCCGGCATCGAGACGCCGCGGAAGTCAACGGTGATCCGCTCACCGGGCGGATCGAGGTAGGGCAGCGCATCGGTCAGGCAGGCGACCGCCATCTCGTGCGCCCTGCGCATGGTGTCCGGATGGTCGACGAACACGAACTTTGCGAAGTGGTAGTAGACCGCCGCGGTGGACAGGTGGTTCCCTGCCGACCGGAGTCGCTCCTCGACGAGTGCCTCACGGCCGAGAGCCTCGTGCACGCTGCCGGCCTCGATCCACGCGTCGGCCCAGGTGGACCACTCCCGAACCGAGGCCGTGACGGACATGAAGTCCGACACGGCGACCCCGTTGGTCGTGAAGCGCGGCGCCCAGTGCGCGATCGCCTCGCGGACAAGGACGTCCTGCTCCGCAGCCCCGTCCGCGCTCATACCGTCACCAGCCCCTCCGACAGATGGTGGATGTCCTCGAACCCGTCGGTCGTCACCAGCACCATCTCCCCGGTCTGGACCCCGGCTGAGTGGTCCAGGCTCGTGACGTTCGGCTGCACGACGATGGCCATGCCGGATTCGAGGTCGAGATCGGGATCGTGGGCAGGCACGCGCGACCTCGTCGTGCCGATCGGCGGCAGGTAGCCCATCCCCAGGCCGTGGAAGAGGTCATCGGTCGACGTGTACCCCGCGTCCTCGACGCCGCTCGATGCGTCCACGAGCGTGCGCGACGGGACGCCGGCTCGGATCGCGGCGCGCACGGCCGCCCGGGTCCTCATCGCGACGTCGTGCATCCGGCGGTACTCGTCGGAGGGCTCGCCGAGCGTCACCGTGCGCAGCACCTGCCCGGGATACTCCGCGACGACGGCCGCGCTCAGCTCGAAGGTGACGACCGAGCCGGTCCTCAGCGTCCGACCCTCGGGCACCTGGCTCGGCACGTCGCGGTCGGGGCGCGACATGTCGGTCACGCAGATGTAGCAGATGTGGTCGCGGGCTCCGAGCCTCGTGTAGGCGCCTCGAGCGGCGGCGAGCAGGTCCCAGTCGCTCGCTCCGGGCTCGCAGGCATCGATCAGGGCGGTGCCCCCAGCGTCGCTCGCACGCGCCCCGAGCCGAAGCGCCTCCTGCTCCTCGGCCGACTTCACCAGGCGCAGACGTGCATGGTCCGCGTCGATGGCCACCAGCTCGACCCCCGAGGACGCGGCCCTCGCCCTGACACCAGGGGGGACGTTGCCCAGGGTCGCGATCCTCGTGTCACCGGCGAGCAGCGCCCCGGGAGTTCCGGCGTCGACGTCGCGCACGTCGGCCTCGATCGCCGTCCGGCGGGCGCTTGGCACGTGATTGTGGAACTGAACCCACAGCGTGCTGTCGGACGGGCTCAGCCGGTAGTACGCCATCCGCGTCACGGGCCAGCCGGTGAGGTACGTGACGCCGACGCCGCTGCGGTTCTCGCCGAAGGCGACGACGGACTGCGCACCATGGGCGTC
The DNA here is from genome assembly GCA_024641635.1 of Actinomycetes bacterium. Taxonomy (GTDB): domain Bacteria; phylum Actinomycetota; class Actinomycetes; order S36-B12; family S36-B12; genus UBA10649. The sequence goes on from JAHECS010000015.1 coordinate 58,860, forward strand.
CGCAAGGGCGAGCGTGGCGGCACGGCGACGTGCGAACTCCAGCACGGAGAACTCGAAGGCCAGGATGCGGTCGGGCATGTCAGCTACCAGCGACCTTGCCCAGGTACATGGACGCGACCTCCGGGTTGTCCGCGATCCCCTTCGCATCGCCCGTGAGCCGAACCTGGCCGCCTTCCATCACGACGCCGTGCGTGGCGAGGTTCATGCCGAGCCGGACGTTCTGCTCGACGAGGAGCACCGTCCGCCCTTCGGCCGCCATCCCACGGATCACCTCGGCGACCTTGGCCACCGACTTCGGGTCCAGGCCCAGCGACGGCTCGTCCATGAGCACGATGCTCGGGTCCAGCATGAGCGCCCGACCGATCTCCACCATCCGGCGCTGACCGCCGGAGAGGTTGCCGGCATGGTCGCCCGCCCGCTCCTTCACGATCGGCACGAGCTCCTGGACCATCTCGAGGCGCTCGTGCAGGAGCGCACGATTCCGCCTGATGACATAGCCGCCCATGAGGATGTTCTCGTGCACGGTCATCTCGGGGAAGAGTGCCCGGCTCTGCGGGACCTGCGCGATCCCCAGGCCGAGGATCTCCGCGGGCGACCGACCGCTCAGCTCGGTGCCGTTGAGGAGCACCGAGCCGCTGGCCGGCTTCAGCAGGCCGCTGATCACGCGCAGCACGGTGCTCTTGCCCGCGCCGTTCGGCCCGACGATGCAGGTGATGGTTCCCGCCTCGAGCTCCAGCGACAGTCCCTGCAGCACGAGACCGCCGCCGTACCCGGCCTGCACGTCCGTGAGGTTCATGACCACGTCAGGCATTGGGCACCTCCAGCATGTGGTCCGGACCGAGGTAGGCCTCGATCACGCGCGGATCGTTGCGGATCTCCTGCGGCGTGCCCGAGACGAGGATCTGGCCGCCCGCGAGCACGTTGACCGTGTCGCACAGCCCCAGCACCAGCGGGATGTTGTGCTCCACGATGAGGACGGTGGTGCCCGCCTCGTTGAGCTTGCGGATCACGGCGGCGAGCTTGTCGATGAGAGTCGGGTTGATCCCGCTGGCCGGTTCGTCGAGCAGGATGATGCTCGGCCGGAGCATGAGCACCTGCGCGAGTTCGACGAGCTTCTGCTGTCCGAAGCTGAGCGCCGCCGTGTTCTGCTTCTCGAACTCCTGCAGCCCCATGAAGGTGAGCACCTCGCGGGCGCGTTCCACCTCCTCGCCGCTGTACCGGCCCGCGACCATCTGCCCCGCGCTCGTGCGGTCCAGGGGCGCGACGAGGTTGTCCAGCACGGTCATCGACTTGAACAGGCGGGTGATCTGGAAGGTCCTGCCCAGACCGTCGTGCGCCCGCGTCCAGACCTTCTCCCCGGTGATGTCCCGGCCGTCCAGCAGCACTCGGCCGGAGGTCGGGCTGAACGTTCCCGTCATGCAGTTGAAGAGGGTGGTCTTGCCGGACCCGTTCGGCCCGATGAGACCGGTGATGCTTCCTCTCTGGACGGTGAGGCTGACGCCGTCGACGGCGTTCACCCCGCCGAAGGTCTTCACCAGGTCGCGCACCTCGAGGATCGCATCGCCCGACCCGGACCGGTGCTGGGACCGGGCGGCGATGACCGACGTGTCAACCTCGCTGGACGAGTCCGCGATGGCGGTCTGGTCGATGAACTTGACCGCGGCCCCGCGCGACCGCCGACGGGCCGCGACCGCACTGAGCGTGGGGAGGAGCCCGGCGGGCAGGAACATGACGGTGAGGATCAGGACGATGCCCATGATGAGGACGCGGGCGCTGATCCCTCCGGACGCGTTGGTCGCCATCTCGTTGGCGATCGCCACGACGAAGCCGCCGATGACCGGCCCCCACAGCGTGCCCCGCCCACCGATGAGGGCCGCCAGCACGAGGTAGACGCTGGTCAGGATGGCGAAGGCGCCGAGCGGGTTCACGAACGACAGGTACTGCCCGTACACCGCGCCGGCAGCACCGAAGGGGATGGCGCTGAGGGCGTAGGCCGTGACCTTGTAGACCGTGGTGTTGATGCCGATGGAGCCGGCCTTGCCCTCGTCGTTGCGGATCGCCACGAGGCCGGCGCCGAGGCGGGAGCTCATGACGAAGGCGCTGAGCGTGACGGTCAGCACGAGGATCGCCAGGAAGATGTAGTAGTACGGCAGGTTGCCGAACTCCGCGGCCCACGAGGGCGCCTGGACGATGATCCCCTCGGAGCCACCGGTCAGCTGCTTGAGGTTCGCGGCGAGCAGCTGGAAGGAGAGCAGCACTGCGATGGTGATGATGACGAATGCGTGGCTGCGCGTGCGAAGGACGATGGCGCCGATCCCGATCGCGACGATGGCCGCCATCGCGGCTCCCAGCGGAGCGAGGTACATCGGGTCGACGCCCCAGGCCTTGCCGAGGATCGCGCCGGTGTACATGCCGATGCCGAGGTAGACGCTGTGCCCGAGTGAGACGTAGCCCGCGAGTCCGCTGATCAGGTTCCAGCCCGACGCCATGATCGCGAACAGGAAGCACAGGATGAGCACCGACTGCTGGTACTTGGTGTCAGAGGCCGCCAGCGGGTAGACGAGCAGGATCACCAGCAGGATGACCGGGACGAACAGCTGGGGTCTGCGGATCATCGACGTCATGCGACGTCCTCCCGCGTGCGGGTGCCCATGATTCCCTGGGGGCGGAACAGCAGGATGAGCAGGATCGTCCCGTAGAAGAACAGCGACGACCACTGCGGCAGGTACGTGTTCGCGAAGGCCTCGCTGATGCCGAGGATCATGCTGCCGATGACCGCGCCGGGGATGCTCCCGAACCCGCCGAGGACGACGACGCCGAGGAGTCGCGCGATCCAGTCGTACTGGGTGGCCGGGTAGATCGGGTACATGATCGCCAGCAGGACGCCACCCACGCCGGCGGTGGCCGCCCCGATGCCGAAGGCGAACGCGGAGGTCTTCACGTGCGAGATGCCCACGAGGGCCGCGCCGTCCGGGTTCTGCGCTGAGGCACGCAGTGCGCGCCCGGCCCAAGACAGCCGAAGGTAGGCGTACATGAGGCCGAGGACCGACATCCCGATGACGCCCGAGATGAGCTGGGGCATCGGGAGAACGAGGTCACCGATCGTGAAGGACGAGGTGAAGTAGGGAGGAGTCACGGACTTGAACTTGTTGCCGAAGACGAGATTGAGGATGCCCTCCATCGTCAGCGCGACGCCGAACATGAGAAGCACCGTCATGCCCGGCCCCTGTGGCGCGACCCTCCTGACCATCCCTCGGTAGATGAGCCACCCCAGGCCGAACATCAGGAGGGCCATCACCGGGATGAGCAGCAGGGGCTCGACGCCGAACAGATCCCAGATCTGCCAGGTGAACAGGGCGCTGAAGACGAGGAAGGCACCCTGGGCGACATTGACGACGTCCAGAACGCCGAAGATCAGCGTGACGCCCGAAGCCAGGAGTGCGTACACCCCACCGAGCAGGATGCCGTAGGCCAGCACTTGCACGATTTGCACTGAAGGAGACCTCTCACGCGGCTGTGATCACGAATGAGCAAGGTGACGAAGGGCGGGGAAGGGGGCCCCACCATGCCGACTGGTCCGTGCGGGGGACGAAGCCCCCGCACGGACCAGTCGCGCGTCCTACTGCCAGGCCGGCTTCGGCATGACGAGGGCGTCGGTCGTGGCCGCCGCAGCGGGAGCCACGATCTGGGTCTCGCCGCTCTGCCACTGGCCGAGCAGGAAGTCGCCCTGCGGACGACCGTTGGCATCCCAGGACAGATCGCCGAGGATCGTCGTCACGGGATTGGCGTGCAGCCAGTCCTTCATCGCGACGTTGTCGACGGTTCCGCACTGCTCGCTCGTGCCCTCGACGGCCGCGGCGAGGACCTCGGCTGCTGCGTAGGCATCCGCCGCGTCCTCGGCCGGGACGCCCTCACCGTTCTGGGCGTTGTACGTGGCCAGGAACTCCGCGTTGCCCGGGGTGGGCGCCTTCTCGCTCCACGAGACGGCGTAGAAGATGCCCTCCTCGTTCCCGGTTCCGATGCCGTCGGTGAACTGGGCGCCGTTGCTGGGAGCAGAGGTCTGGAACATGATGTTCGGGCTGTAGCCCACCTGCACCAGGCTCTTCACCAGGCTGACGCCGTCCTCGAACACCGCGCCCTGGGCGATCAGGTCCGGCTTGGCATCAGCGATCTTGCTGGCGAACGGCTGCAGGTTCGTCGTCTCCGGCGGGTAGACCTCGGAGTACACGGTCTCGACACCCATGGCCTCGAGCTGCGACTGCATCGACTCGATGACGGGGGCCGCGAACGGGTCGTCCTGGGTGACGAAGGCGGCCGTCTTCGGCTTCTGGTCGTCCGGAAGTCCGGCGATCATCTCGACGAAGGGGTTCGCCTGGTTCGGCGCCGTCGCCTGCTGGGCGAAGAAGTAGTACGTCGGGTTGGCCTCGAAGATCTTCGGCGAGCCGCCGGCCGGGGCCACCAGCACCATCTGGTTGTTCTCGGCCACGGTGGAGGCCGGGAAGTTCAGCAGGGACGAGAACGTGCCGAGCAGGAGGTCGACCTTCTCGTTGCTGATCAGGTTGTTGTAGTCCGTGACGACCTGCTCCTGGCTGCTCGCATCATCGAGGATGACGAGCTCGACCTGCCGGCCGATGAGTCCGCCGGCCGCATTGATGTTCTCGGCCCAGGCGTCGTAGCCCTTCTTGGCCTCGCCACCCGGCTGCGAGAAGTCACCGGTGAGCGGCAGAGAGATGCCGATCCGCAGCGGCGCTGCACAGTCGCCGCCGCCAGCGTCACCGGACGCTGCCGCAGACGACGCGGGAGCCGCGGCCTCCGACGTCGCCTCGCTGCTGTCGCTCGATCCCCCGCACGCGCTGAGCACGAGGCCAGCGACGGCGAGCGAGGAGACGAGTGCACCGGCTCGAATTCGTCGGCTGGGCCGACCCAAGGCTTGATTCATGCGTAACCTCCAGTTAGCGCAATCGATTGCAATAACCGGACCTTGGACGCTCCCCCGGTCGTTGTCAACAACTTCCGCAGATTTGTTGCATATTTGACACCTGAGAGGGGTGCGGGATGCTTGCCCCCTGCGCCTCGCCCCCGTACCGTCACCGCGTGGCCATGCTCACGATTGCAGTGGGGCCATGCTCACGAATGCAGAAAGGTCGGTGCCATGACCGCCGCTCGCCGCCTGACCGTGGGGCAGTTCAGCGCCTCCCCCGTCATGAGCGCCGCTCACACCCTCGGGATCGATGCCAGGCACGGCCTCGAGCTCGTGGGCACCCGGGTCCCCTCGTCACCGGGTCAGTTCGCATCCCTCCGTGACGGCGAGATCGATGTCGCCGTGACGAGCCCGGACAACGTGCTCCTGTACGCCACCACCGATCGCAACCCGCTTGGCGAGATGCTGGACGTGAGGATGATCCGGGCCATCGACCGAGGCCTGGGACTGACCCTCGTCACGAGCCCCCGGATCGACTCCGTGGAGGGGTTCCAGGGCGCCCGCATCGGCGTCGACGTGATCCGCTCCGGGTTCGCACTCCTCCTGTTCCGGATGCTGGACCTCCTCGGCGTCGACCGGGCCACCGTCGAGTTCCCCGAGCACGGCTCGACGCCCAAGCGCCTCGAGAGCCTGCTGTCCGGTGGGATCGACGGCACCATCCTGAACGCGGAGTCCCGCATCCGCGCCCTGGCTGAGGGCCAGCATCCGTGGTCCACCGCCGTCGACGTCTCCCCCAGGTACCTGGGCACCGTCCTCGCCGTTCCGCGGGGCTTCGACCAGGCCGTCGCCGACGACCTGGTCGCGATGTGGACCGAGGCGACGTCATGGCTCCTCGAGGCGCCCGAGGCCGACGTCGTCGAGTGCCTGGGCTCAGCGGGGCCGGTGCTCGGAAGCGTCGAGTACGCACGGCTCATCCGCGATCCGGCACACGGACTCCTCGCCGACCCCGCGGTCACCGTCGCAGACCTGCGGGTGCTCACCGACATCCGACGCGAGTGCGGCGCCTACTCTCCCGACCCCGAGGCCCTGCCCGCGCTGGTGCGCAGGTGACCACCTGGTCCATCGAGGCGACGGCTCGATTCCTGCCGTTCGCCGTCCTCGTCGCGACGTTCGACAGGGCAGTCGTGTCACCCATGCTCCTGACGATGGGGCAGGACTTCGACGTGGACCTGTCCACGATCACCATCTCCGTCAGCGCCTACCTGCTGGCATACGGGCTTGCTCAGCCGGTGTGGGGGCTGATCTCCGACCGGCTGGGCCGGATCGCCACGCTGCGTCTCGCCCTCCTCCTCGCCGGCACCATGGACCTCGTGAGCGTCATCCCGATGGACATCGGGCCGTTCATCGCCGTGCGCGCGTTGGCGGGAGCCACGATGGCCGGCGTCTTCCCCACGGCCGTCATCTTCCTCGGCGACACCATCGAGAATCCGCGCCAACGGCAGTCGGCCATCGCCAGCCTGCAGACGGGTGTCGCGTTGGGGCTCTCCCTCGGCACGATCCTCGGCGGGATCGGGGTGGTGCTCGTCGGCTGGCAGGCGTTCTTCGTCACCACGGCCCTCATCTGCTTCGGCATGGCGTGGCTCCTGAGGAACGCACTCAACCCGCGACCGGGCGACGCGCGGCTGTCCGCCGCAGCCTCGTTCTCCACCGTCGCGCGGAACCCGTGGTCGTGGGTGCTCTACGTGCTCGTGTTCGTGGAGGCCGCGGCACTGCTGGGCGGGTTCAACCTCGTCCCGGCCGCCCTCGAGCAGACCGGACGCTCGCCCGCGGTCGCCGGCCTGGCCACGGGCACGTACGGCGCGTCAGTGCTCGTGACCTCCCTCGTCGTCAGGCGCGTCACGCATTCGGTCAACCCGCCCGCCTTCCTTCTCGTCGGCGGCATCTCGGCGACGCTCGGCTTTGCTCTCCTGATCTGGTCGGTCACCCCGACGACAGTGCTCGTCAGCTGCGCCCTGCAGGGAGTCGCCTGGGTGACCATGCACACGACCCTGCAGACCTGGGCGACGACGCTCACCACTCTCGCGCGCGCCACCGCCGTGTCGCTCTTCGCGGGCTTCATGTTCCTCGGCAACGGCTTCGGCGCCTTCGTGGCAGGCGCGCTGCTGGACTTCCGCGGCTCCGTCGAGCTGTTCACGGTCGTGACGTGCACGACGGCCACCCTCACAGTCGTCGCCGTCCTGGCGTCACGCCGCTACGAGAATCGCCTAGGGTGAGCGCGTGTCAGCGACGCTGAAGGACATCGCCAAGAAGCTGGGCATCCATCCGGCCACGGTGTCACGGGCGCTGAACCCCCGCACCTCCCACCTCGTCAACGCTGCGACGGTCACGAAGGTCCGCAAGGCAGCGGCGGCGATGGACTATGTGCCCAACCCGATGGCGTCAGGCCTTCGCACCTCCCGGTCGCACACGATCGGCGTGGTCATACCCGACCTCACGAACCCGCTGTTCCCGGGAATGGTGCGCGGCATCCAGGACACGCTGTCCCGAGCGGGCTACACCCCGCTGCTGGTGAACACCGACAACGACCCGGACGAGGAGGCGCATGTGGTCGCCTCACTGAGCGCGCGGCGCGTCGACGGCTTCATCCTGGCGACGGCCCGCCGTGACCACCCCCTGCTCGCAGACCTGAGCGAGAGGTACCCGATCGTCCTCATCAACCGCGTGTCCGACAGCGTCCAGCTGCCCTCCGTGGCCGCCGACGAGCAGCACGGCATCCGCCTGGCCGTCGAGCACCTCTACGGCCTTGGCCACCGCACGATCGCCCATGTCGCCGGGCCGCCGTGGTCGTCCACGGGCCACGAGCGGGCGCAGGCCTTCGCCCGCACGATGCGCGACCACGGCCTGTCGACCGCCAAGCACGTCGCGGCAGTGGACGGGTGGAGCATCGACAGCGCGCGGGATGTGGCCCTGCGCCTGCTCAGCTCCGATCCGTCCATCACCGCGGTCGTCGGAGCCAACGATCAGCTCGCCCTCGGAACCATCGCAGCGGCCCGGGCCCTCAAACGCCGGTGCCCCCGTGACATCAGCATCGTGGGCTACAACGACATGCCGTTCATGGACATCGTCGATCCGCCGCTCACGACCGTCCGAGTCCCGCAGAACGAGATCGGCTCGGAGGCCGCACGACTGATCCTCAGCCAGCTTGTCGAGGACGTGGTGACGCCGGTGAAGCAGGTGCGGCTCACCCCGGAACTGGTCATCCGCGGCTCGACGGCCCCGCTGCGCGCACGCTAGGAGCCGACCGAACGACGAGATCACGGAAGGTGGACCGATGACGACGACACGCATCCTCGGGCACGGCGCCGCGGCACTCGAGGTGAGCTCGCTGGGCCTCGGCTGCATGGGGATGAGCTTCGCGTACGGGCACGCCGACGACGACACCTCCCTGGCGACCATCCACCGCGCCCTCGACCTCGGCATCACCTTCCTCGACACGTCCGACTCCTACGGTCCCTACGCCAACGAGGAGCTCCTGTCACGAGTGCTCGTGGACCGGCGCCCGGAGATCGTGCTGGCCACGAAGTTCGGCCAGCGCTGGCTCCCCGATGGCTCCCGGACGGTGGACGGGACGCCCGGCTACGTGAAGGCGGCCTGCGACGCCAGCCTGCAGCGGCTCGGCGTCGACACCATCGACCTCTACTACCAGCACCGCATCGACAGGACCGTGCCGATCGAGGAGACCTGGGGTGCACTGTCCGAGCTGGTCGAGGCGGGGAAGGTCCGGCACCTGGGCCTGAGCGAGGCGTCGCCCGCCACGATCCGACGCGCGCACGCAACGCATCCGGTGACCGCGCTGCAGACCGAGTGGTCGCTCTGGACGCGGGACGTCGAGGCGAACGGCGTCCTCGACACCGTCCGCGAGCTGGGGATCGGCTTCGTCGCCTACTCCCCGCTCGGACGCGGGTTCCTCACCGGGGCGATCGCCGCCAACGACGACCTCCCCGAGGACGACGGACGCCGAAACTGGCCTCGATTCCAGGACGAGGCCCTCGACGCCAACCGCAGCATCGTCGAGGGCGTCACCGCGGTGGCCCGTGACGTCGGGGCGACACCCGCGCAGGTCGCCCTCGCCTGGCTGCTGGCCAGAGGCGATGACGTCGTTCCCATCCCCGGGTCACGCCACATCCGGCACCTCGAGGACAACGCCGGCTCTCTGGACGTTCGTCTGAGCGGCGAGCAGCTGCAGCGGCTCGACACCGTGGCCCCGATCGGTGCTGCCGTCGGTGGCCGCTACCCCGAGGCGATGATGAAGGCGCTCGACGGCTAGCGGCGCCCGCGGACGCCCGCGACGACGACGGCGAGGAACGTCATCGCGACCCCGGCCAGCAGGTGCCAGCCCACGGACGTGCCCTCCGTCGGCACGAGAAGGTCGAGCACGAACGCCCCCACCAGCTGCCCGAGCACCGAGACCAACGAGAAGACCAGCACTCCCAGCATGGGCACCGCCCAGGCCGCGCCCGCGATCACCGAGAGGCCCAGCAGTCCGCCGAGGTAGGCCCACCACGGCGCTCCCCACGGGTCGGGGATCCGCGTGCCGAGGAGCAGGAGCGCCGCTGACAGGAACACCGTCAGCATCACCACTCCGCCGAGGAAGTTGACGAACGCGGCGGCGAACGGACTGCGAGCCCGTACTGCGACGCGACCGTTCGCCGCCTGCTGCGGCGCGATGACGAACCCCGCGAGGAAGGCGAGGACGGCGAATCCGACGGCCCCGGATGACGTCTGGAGCCGATCGGAGATGGCGATCACCACCGCGACGACGGCCATGATCGACGCGACCACCCGGTTCCAGGTGACGAGCCGCACCCCCGACGCGCTGATCCCGAGCCGGTCGACGAGCAGCGATCCGGATGTCTGGCCAGCCACAACGCCGACGGAGAAGACCGCGACGCCCACGAGGGGGACCGTGATGGACTGGATGATGAGGAAGAGCCCTCCGAAGATCCCGCCGGTGAGGGTGGCCAGCGGCAGCGACCGCTCACGGACCGCCGTCCGGACGTCGGCGAAGCCGGTCCGCGTGGGCGGGTGCAGGAGCACGATGGCGAGGAGCACAAGGAGGCCGGTGGTCATGGTCCACCAGGCCGGGAAGAGTCCGGTCGTCGCATGCACCGCCAGCTCGCCGTTGACTCGCGACTGCACCGCGATCAGCGTGCCGAGGAGGACCGTCACGACCACGGGTACGAGGCGCCCAGCCATCCGAGTGCTCGTCATCGGGGCCTCCTGGCGCCTACGAGCACAGCGAGGAAGGTCAGCGCGACCCCCGCGAGGACGGTCCACTGCACCGTGCTGCTCCCGACAGGGGCCACGGCATCGAGGATGACCGAGGCGGACAGCTGGCCCGCGATGGTCACGAGCGCGAAGACGAGGACGCCGTATCTCGGAACCGCCCACGACGCAGTGACGATGAAGGTGAGCCCGAAGATGCCGCCGAGGTACATCCACGGGGGGCCGGTTTCCGGAGCGCGGACCTCGGCTCCGAGGAGCGCGAGGCCGATCGCCACCCCGACCGCGAGCGCCGCCGTGCCGAACACGAAGTTCAGCCACGTCGTCGCGAAGGGCTCGCGCGAGGCCACGTTGACGCGCCCGTTCAGCGCCTGCTGGACCGCCACGAGGCAGCCACCCGCGAAGGCGGCCGCCAGGGCGGGCCAGACCAGCTCGGCCCCGGCGATGCGTCCCGATGCCGCCACGAGGACGGCGACGGTCGCCAGCGCCGCGGCGACGAGCCGGCGGGCCGTGACGGCGGTCGGACCGATCGGGCTGAGGCCGACGCGATCCACGATGATGGAGTTGGCCGTCTGCCCCGCCACCATGCCGACGGAGAACAGCGCGACCCCCACGAGCGCGGTGGAGTAGCTCTGGCAGCCGATGAAGATGCCGCCGAGGACGCCGGTCGGCACCGCCCACCACGGCAGGGAGCCCTCACGCACCGCCGCTGGGATGCGCCGCAGTCCCACCCGCAGCCTCGGGCTGGCGAGCACGACGATGCTCAGGACGACAAGGCCCGAGCCGAAGGAGAACAGGGCGGCCTGCACCCCGTTGCCGAGGTGGACGGTGAGTTCGCCGTTCGCGCGGGCCTGCAGCGCGTTCATGAACCCGCTCAGGACGAAGATGACGACGAACGACGCCAGCCCGAGCGGGCGGCCAGGCATCAGTGGAAGAAGTGCCGCGTCCCGGTGACGTACATCGTCACGCCGGCCGCCCGTGCTGCGGCGAACACCTCCTCGTCACGCACGGAGCCGCCGGGCTGGACAACCGCGCGCACCCCCGCCTGGAGGAGCACCTCGAGGCCGTCGGGGAACGGGAAGAACGCGTCCGAGGCCGCCACCGAGCCGGCGGCCCGGTCGCCGGCACGCTCCACCGACAGGCGGGCCGAGTCCACGCGGTTGACCTGGCCCATTCCCACTCCGACCGCCGCGCCGTTGTGCGCCAGCAGGATCGCGTTCGACTTCACGGAACGGCAGGCCCGCCAGGCGAACTCGAGGTCGCGCAGGGTCGCGCCATCTGCGGCATCCCCGCTGACCAGCCGCCAGGTCGACGGATCGTCGCCCTCGGCATCCACGGCGTCCGCGGCCTGCACGAGCATCCCCCCGGAGATGGACCGGGACTCGATGTGCTGCCCCATGTGCGGTCCGCCGACCTGCAGGACGCGCAGGTTCTTCTTTCCCCCGAGGACCTCCAACGCCTCCGCCTCGTAGGAGGGAGCGACGACGACCTCGGTGAACACGTCCGCCATGGCCTCGGCCATCTCCCGGGTGACCTCGCGGTTGGCGGCGACCACACCGCCGAACGCCGACACCGGGTCCGTGGCGAAGGCCTTCCGATACGCCTCGACGATGTCGATGCCCACCGCGACGCCACAGGGGTTCGCGTGCTTGATGATGGCCACGGCCGGCTCGAGATGGTCGTAGGCGGCGCGCCGGGCGGCATCGGCGTCGACGTAGTTGTTGTAGGACATCTGCTTGCCCTGCAGCTGGGCCGCCCCCGCGAGTGCGGGCTCGTGATGCGCCGACAGGTACACCGCCGCGCGCTGGTGCGGGTTCTCCCCGTAGCGCAGTACGTCGCCCCGGCGGTAGGCGGCGCCGATCCAGGCGGGGAAGCCGTCGCCGTCCGGGTCGGGAGCGACGACGCTGCCCAGCCAGGAGGCCACGGCGATGTCGTAGGTGGCCGTGTGCGAGAAGGCCTCGACGGCCAGCGCGGCCCGCTGCTCCAGGGTGAAGCCGCCCGCTCCCACCGCCTCGAGCACCTCCCCGTAGCGGTCCGGCGACGTCACGATCGCCACATTGGCGTAGTTCTTGGCAGAGGCCCGGACCATGGCGGGACCTCCGATGTCGATCTGCTCCACGCAGTCGTCGATGCCGGCGCCGGAGGCCACCGTCCGCTCGAACGGGTAGAGGTTCACGATGACGAGCTCGAAGGCCAGGATGCCGAGGTCCTCGAGCTGCTCGCGGTGCGAGTCCTTCCGTAGGTCGGCAAGCAGCCCGCCGTGGATGTGCGGGTGCAGCGTCTTGACGCGGCCGTCGAGGGTCTCGGGGAATCCGGTCACGTCGCCCACCGCGGTGACGGGGACGCCCGTTGCCGCGATCGTGGCCGCCGTGGACCCGGTCGACACGATCTCGACGCCGGCCAGCGACAGCCCCCTCGCGAGCTCCTCGAGACCGGCCTTGTCATAGACCGACACCAAGGCTCGCCGGACTGGGCGGCGGGACTCATCCACGGGATCCTCCGATCATCGTCGCCAGCGTCTCCACCAGCAGGGGTCGCTCGACTTCCTTGATGCGCTCATGCAGTGCGGCCTCGTCCTCGCCGGGAAGGACGTCGACGGCCCGCTGGGCGAGAATCGGCCCGGAGTCGACGCCGTGGTCGACGAGGTGGACCGTGCACCCGGTGACCTTGACCCCGTGCGCCAGGGCGTCCCGGACGGCATGAGCGCCGGGGAACGAGGGCAGCAGGGCGGGATGAGTGTTGACGATCCGGCCGGGGAATGCGTCGACGAAACCCGGCCCGAGGATCCGCATGAAGCCGGCACTCACGACCCAGTCCGGGCCGAGGGCGACCACCCGAGCCGTGAGGGCCTCGTTCCACGCCGCCCGGTCGGAGTACGCCGACAGCTCCTCTACGAAGGTCGGGATGCCCGCACGGGCGGCGCGATCGAGTGCAGCCACCCCGGCGACGTCGCTGCCGACTCCCACGATCTCCGCGTCGAGGGCGCGGGAGGCAGTCGCGTCGATCAGGCTCTGCAGGAGGGTGCCCGACCCCGACGCGAGGACGACGATACGTGCGGGCACGCTCGAACCCTATCCGGGCACGAAGCGCGCACCGTCCGGGGTCAGACGACGGGCTCGCGGTTGAACTGGCGGTACATGTGGGCGGTGAACAGGGCCGCGAACGGCAGCGTCACGAGTGTCAGCAGCCCGAAGAAGAGCCCTCCGAGGAGCTGCACCAGGACGTTGAGGATCGTCATCATCAGCGCCGGGCCGACGTTCTTGCTCACCGCCGTGTAGCTGGCCTTGATCGCCTCGCCGACGCTGAGGCCCTTGTCGAGGATGTAGTACGGGCCGAGCTGCAGGAGGAAGAACACGATGAGGCCGGGCAGGATGCACAGGATGAGCCCGACGGTCCCGAGGATGGCGAACACGATCATGTAGAGGATGTACCGGCCCAGGTACTGGGTCGTGAACATCTCCGAGAAGGTCGGCGGGACCCCCTGGGTGCTCCGGATCGCGGCCCGCTGGACACCGATCTGGGCGATGAACGCCAGCAGGGCGAACGCGAGGGAGATGACGATGGCCGCGATGGCTGACAGTCCGAGCGCGGCCGTGCAGGCATTCACCTGGCCGGGGCTGTCGGGGTTGCTGCAGTCGACGACGATGTTCTGCAGGGACCTGGTGCCCACGTTCTGAAGCACGTAGATGACGGTGACGACGGCGGCGAGGCCGACGAATGCGGCGGCGTTGGACTTGAAGCGATCGAAGGCCCATGAGATGGCGGCACCGATGTCGATCCGGGGGGCACCGCCCTCGGGGGGCGGAACGGGCAGGTTGCCGGGGGGCGTCTGGTCAGCCATCGATGGTCCTCTCTTCGGCGTCCTCGGGAACGGTATCGGTCGGCAGCATCTCGTCGTGGGGGTTCGCCACGGCAAGCGGCGGGCGCATGGGGGGCCGGGGCACCACGGCGCTCGGGGCCGCCCCGAGCACCACGAGCACCGCGCCGAGGATGCCCACGGTCAGCGGCACCGGCCCGACCTGAGCGAGGCGGCCGTCGCCCAGGGACCCGGACGCGAGGAACGCGCCCAGAGCGAGCACAGCGCCGGCCGCCACGGCTGCGCCCCCGGCCATGGCCAGCCGGACGAGGCGCGCCTCGTCGCGTGCCCGGCGGGCGATCAGGAGGCCGGCGACGACACCGGCCACGATGCCGGTGAGCGGCAGCAGCCAGGCCAGGGGAGTGGTCTCCTGGGGCAGCGCGGCGAGCAGCGGGAACGGAGGCAGGTCGGTGGGCGCCGTGACGGCGAGGAACGGGGACACCGTGACCGCCGGTCCGATGACCACCCCGGCGCCCATGACATAGGCACTCCCCCACACGGCCATCACCGGGACGTACGCGGCACCCAGCACGAGCAGGGCGAGCCCACCGCCGATGCCAGCACCCAGTGACTGGGCCATCGTGATCGCATCGTCGATGTGCAGGATGAGCGAGGTCGTGGCCGCAACGGCACCCAGCCCGATCACCATGGAGGCTGCGACGAGGCCCGCTCGCACGCTTGTTGTCAGCCAGCGAGGGAGCCCGAGGGTGGGAAGGAGCCCGGACGAGCGAACCGCACCCCAGCCCAGCGCCACGAGCGAGAGCAGCAGGGCCGCGACCACCGCGGGCAGCACCGAGATCCGGGAGGCCGGCTCAGCGGTCGTGGCCGCCACGACCCCTACGGCTGCGGCGTAGGCCAGAGCCGCAGGCAGCACGACCAAGGACACCTGGCGGACAGATGCCGCCCGCGACCTGCGTGCGGCCCACCCGCCGGCATAGCCGAGCAGGAGCAGCGGCACGAGGGTGAGCCCCAGCGGGACGAGGGAGTAGCTGACTGCCTGCAGGGCGATCGGCGCGCCGTTGGCAAGCACCCAGATGAGGCCGGCGATGCGCAGCGACTCGATCCACGTCAGCCCGGAGTCCGGTGACGCCATCCAGGTGACGAGAAGGGGCAGCGCCGCCACCGCCAGGCCGATGACGACCGCCCACAGTGCGCCGATGATGCCGAGAAGCCAGGGCTGGCGGCCCACGTCAGCGCGCCGCACACCGCCGCGCAGCCCCTTGGTGCGGGCGCGGGCACCGGCGCGGATGCTCGCGAGGCGAGGACGACGCGGACCGGCTCCGTCGTCGCGCGGTGGCGCGTCGCCGCTGCGCGGCGGCATCGTGGGAGCGGTCACCGATCCAGAATCCCAGCAGCGGCGCGTGTTGGCGGGGACCGCCACGCACGATCAGCCGTGGATGATGAGCCAGATCGACGCCACCGCGCTGAGGCTGAGGGCGATCGTCGTGAACACCCGCTCGTTCATCCGAGAGAAGACCGCGTACCCCACGAGCGCCCCGAGCACGACCACCGGCACGAACCACAGGTCCGCGCGCAGGGTCTCCGCGTTCAGGAACCCCAACCCGACCAGGATGGGGACCTTGATGGCGTTCAGCACGAAGAAGAACCAGGCGAACGTGCCCATGAACGCCAGCATCGTGGCGCGCATGTTGATGAGGTACAGGGTCATGGCAGTGCCACCGGCGTTCGCCGCCATCGTCGTCATCCCGGCGAGGGTCCCGAAGAACCCGACGGCGAGGCGGTTCGGCGCCCCGTCCCCGTCCTGGCGGGGGAACCGGCGGCGCCACACCTCCAGCAGCACCGAGGCGAGAATGAGCACGCCGATGACGCGCCCGAGGGTGTGCGTGTCGACGAACCGGAAGAGCAGCGCGGTCAGCACGATCCCGAGCAGGACTCCGGGGATCAGCCGGAAGATCAGCGGCCAGTTGGCGTGCTGCCGGTAGCGGGCCAGCGCGAAGAAGTCACCCAGGATGAGCAGCGGCATGATGAAGCCGGAGGCCGTCGTGGCCCCGAGGGCGGCGGCGAGCACCGGGCCGGCCAGCACTCCCGCGACCGGCATCGCCGTCTTCGAGAACCCGTAGAGGAACACGGCGGCGACGACCACGCCCAG